>CAWGEZ010000058.1:0-97338 GCA_963821605.1 uncultured delta proteobacterium
AACCGCGTACACCGACAATCCCTGGTTTGCAACCCCGCCTGAGAGAAGCTACGCGAGATCTGCCTACCACCTCTATCCTATAAGGCTCTCGGATGGGCCAGGGAATAAGAAGAATGAGATCTTCTCCGCGCTGAGGGATGCAGGCCTAGGAGTCCAGGTGCATTACATTCCTGTCTATCTTCACCCGTATTACCAGGAAATGGGTTACAAACGAGGGCTGTGTCCTGTTGCTGAGGAGTTTTACCAGAGGGAGATCAGCATTCCTTTGTACCAGGGTATGGATGATCAAACAGTAGATACTGTTATCAAGGCTCTACGCAGGAGTCTCAATAACAGATGACAGCCAGACTGGCCCTTGGAACAGCCAACTTCGGGCTCACCTACGGCATCGCGAATAATAGGATGCTGTCCGAAAAAGAAGCGTTTGCCATATTGGAGAAAGCGCTTGACGTGGGGGTCTGCTGCGTCGATACTGCGCGTGGTTACGGGGAGGCGGAGAAAGTACTCGGACGATTCTTCAAAACGCATGGAAGAGCCCTTGATGTCGTAACCAAGCTTCCGGATGGAGAATATAGGTCTGCCAAAGACGTGGAAATTCAAATAGAGACGAGTCTTGAGAATCTGGGCATAGAGCGGATCGACACGCTGCTCCTGCACAGCTTCAAGACATTCGAACGCTATAGAGAGGTTCTGCTGCCTGTTTTAAAGCGGTACGCATCGGAGGGCCTGATAGGAAGATACGGTGTATCAGTCTACCACCCGCATGAGATTGAGACAGCCATCGAGACGGCTCGGCAGGCTGGATTCCGCATGGCTGCATTCCAGTTTCCTGTGAATCTCTTTGACCAGCGGTTCCTGAAGGGCGGGTATCTCCAGAGGCTTCGTGCTTCCGGTATCACTCTTTACGGTCGCTCCGTCTTTCTCCAGGGGTTATTCTTCATGGATGGCGCCTCTCTCGGCGGACACCTTCAACAGGCCACACCCAAGATCAAACATCTGGCAAGCGTGGCCAGAATGCATGACACGTCGGTTGAGGCATTGGCACTGCTCTTTGCAGCCTCCTCCGGTGTTGACTACGTGGTACTCGGTGTGGACAGCGTGGCCCAGCTGGAAAAGAATGCCGCACTTATGACCAACGATGCGAGCAATCTCTTGTCAAGACTGAATGGTGGATTCGATAGAGCTCGAGATTTCTGATGAGGAGATTATTCTCCCTTACAGGTGGAAGCAGTGATTATGAAATGGAAAGGATGAGCCAATCATTGAGAGGTGAAAGATGGTTTTGTTTGTGGTCGATGAAGGCAAAGAAGACTATTATGGACATTCAGTTCGAGCTTCCATTCTTGCACACACCTGCTTAATGCAGGGCCTGGAAGTATCCTTCGTTTGTGCAAATCAGGATGTGCACGATTGTCTAACCAGGGGGGGTTTCCCCCGGGTACATCTGACCGACGAGAGCCGTCTGGTGACAGACAGCGCACGTGAGAGGCCGTCTCTCCTGGTATGGGACGCAGCTAGACCCCTCACCCGTGAGGAAGTAATGCTTCTCCATCAGCACGATGCGCCAGTCATAGAGTTTGATGCTTCTGACGGCAAGAGTTACGCCGATGAGGTGGTGAATGGCTTTGAGCCCACGCTGTATAGCGCCCTCGGACGCCAGTACCGGCTCGTGGGGTCAGACTATTTTGTTGTGGATAAATGCTTTTCACAATGCAAAAGAGTGGCGAAGGGCCTCATCATTCCTGCACAACGGTCCGGATCTGTTCATCTGCTTTAGCGAGGCAGGGCCCAGAACAACTGCTTCAGCCAACCCTGGAGGTCCTGGCAGAGATTCCTGCATGCCGGTCGATTCAGATACGCGCTATGACCGGATCTCGACGCAAAGAGAGGCAGGATCAGTCCAGCGGAAGTTTTTCCGCATTCAAGAATCTTCAGATATACACTGAAACGAATAAAGCTCTTGCGGCGCAGCTCATGAGGTTTTCCCATCTCGGTATCATCTCTTTCGGTCCTCTTCTCGTTGAGGCGATGGCCGCGGAACTGCCCGTGCTTTTGATAAATTCCACGGAAGCAGACGAAGCGCACGCGGCCAAGGCGCTCAATGGGGTCTTTGCCGGCGCTGGCAAGACGTTTGGCTATTCTTCTCAGACCGACTGGGATGCGTTTCGCAGGGAGCTCGCGTACCTTCTGGAACGGCCTCGGGAGATAGAGCGCATGCAAACAGCTGCGCACCGAGTGGTGGATGGCCAGGGGGCACAAAGAATAGCGAGGTATATATGCAAGTACGTGGTAAATAGAGGCAAGGGGTCCTTATCCTTACAGGATGCTTCCTTACAGGATGCTTCGCTAGCGCTACCTAGCGCTATCATGATCATGGATCAGGGGGTAAGAACGTCAAACCAGCATTCTTTTCTCTCGGTGAGGAGAAAGGAGAAAACTGAATTACGAGGCGTTTTATGAAGATTGGCAAGACCGAAATCAGAGAGGGTAGGGCTTACATTATCGCCGAGGTAGGGTCTAACTTTAACGGCAGCCTCGATCTGGCAAAAGAATATATCGACGCGGGGAGAGAGATTGGCGCAGACGCAGTCAAGTTTCAGACATACAGGGCTGCAACCCTCCTCAATCCCCTGAAGCCTGACGGTGATCATTGGCCGGCCTACGATGTAGTGGAAAAGTATGAGTTCCCCTGGCAGTGGCATCAAGAGCTTTTTGAGCATGCGGAGAGAGTTGGGGTTGAGTTTCTCACGACGCCGTTTGATCTCGATCTTCTTGATGAGCTCCAGCGTGTGGGCGTGCGTGCATTCAAAATAGCATCGGGCGACCTGACATTCACCCTCCTCTTGCAGAAAGTGGGATCCCTCGGGAAGCCTGTAATAGTGTCTACCGGTATGGCTGACCTGGAGGAGATACGTGGGGCTGTGCAGACGTTGCGGCGAAGCGGAGCTGCGGATGTCGCGCTGCTCCATTGCGTTTCCAATTATCCTCCCAGGTACGACCAGATGAACCTGCGAGCGATAAAGGCCATGAGGGAAGCCTTCGCTTTGCCGGTCGGGCTTATCGGACCACACACCGGGAAACGCGGTTGCGCTCGGTGCCATCGCGCTCGGTGCCTCGATCATTGAAAAGCATGTCACTATGGACAGGCAACTCGGCACCCCGGACGCGCCGTTCGCGATGACTATCGCTGAGTTCGAAAAGCTGATCACCGACGTTCGGAATCTGGAAGAAGCGCTGGGCGATGGTGTGAAGAACTTTGCTGAAGATGAGCGTCCAGAGCGCATTTGGGCGCGAAGAGGGATTTACGCCCGCACTGACGTCGAAGCGGGCAAGCCCTTGACTCTGGAAGACGTAAAATTCGTCCGGCCGGTAAATGGGGTTGCTGCGTCCGACTGGAAATATTTCGAGGGGAAAACGTTGAAGGTGCGCTGCCCCAAAGATCAGTCGCTGCAAAAGGAGTATCTGTATGAGCCATGACAAGGCCAAGGCGATAGTTCAGGCACGGATGGGCTCTACGCGGCTTCCCGGAAAAATCCTGAAGCCACTCGCCGGAAAGCCCGCACTCTGGCACCTGGTCAACAGGCTCAACCGGGCCCGGAAGAGTGAAAGAGATAATCATCGCCACGACGACGAATCCCGAAGACGACACAGTCGTAACGTTCTGCGGGGAGCATGGAATAAAGTACTTTCGCGGAAGCGAGAACGACGTGCTGGACCGTTACTATCAGGCTGCGAAATTGTTCGGGGCAGACCCCGTTATCCGCATCACGGCAGACTGTCCGGTTATCGATCCGGTGATCGTGGACGAGGTGATTGAGGGTTTTTTCGCCGATAACTACGATGTTTACGGTCTCGGCGGCGAGTTCCCGGATGGTTTGGACTGCACCATTTTTGCGTACTGGGTACTTGAGGATACGTGGGAAAAGGCGCAGCTTTCCTCCGAGCGCGAGCATGTCGGGCCTTATATGGAGAACCATCCGGAAAAATACCGGATCGGCGGTTACAAGAAGTTCACTGGTCTTTCCCACCATCGCTGGACTCTTGACGAGGAGGCTGATCTTCGCTTTCTTCAGGCCGTCTACGAGCGGCTTTACAAGCCCGGTGCAATTTTTTTGACGGATGACATCCTAACGCTGCTCGACCGGGAACCGGACCTCATGCAGATAAATGCGGGAATCATCAGAAACGAAGGCTACCTGAAGTCGTTGCATGAGGACGAAAGAGATTTGAAGGAGAAGGCCGAATGACGCAAAAACAGCCAACCCGCAACCTGTCGCGGTCCGAATACTGGTGGCAAAAGGCCAGGGAGATCATTCCGCGCGGCACCCAAACGCTCAGCAAGGGACCCGACCAGTTTGTCGACGGCGTTACGCCAAAGTATCTGGAACGAGGGCAGGGGTGCCATGTGTGGGACGTCGACGGAAATGAATATATAGACTATCCCATGGCGCTCGGTCCGATTCTTCTCGGATACAATTATCCCCGGGTGGTCGATGCGGTCATAGAGAGGCTCAGAAAGGGCACAACATTCACGCTGCTTAACCCTCTCGAAGTGGAGCTGGCCGAACTGCTTACCGAGGTGATCCCGTGCGCTGAGATGGTTAGATTCGGCAGGAACGGCGCAGATGCAACAATGGCGGCCATCCGTGTCGCAAGGGCGTATGCCGGGAGAGAGCACATAGCTTTTTGCGGCTACCACGGCTGCCACGACTGGTATGCTGTCACTACGTCTCTTAACAAGGGAATCCCTGAGTTTAACGGGCGCCTCATTCATGCATTTGAGTACAATAAGATCGGCACCTTAGAGGAGGTCTTTGCAGCCCATCCTGGAGAGGTGGCGGCTGTGATCATGGAACAGCCCGGCGAGGAGCCGAAAGAGAACTTCCTCCAGGCATGTATCGATTGCGCCCACAGGCACGGGGCACTTTTTATCCTCGATGAGATATGCACCGGCTTTCGGTATGCCATGGGCGGGGCCCAGCAATACTATGGGGTTGTCCCGGACCTTGCCTGTGTCGGCAAGGCAATGGGCAACGGCTTGCCCATCTCGGCCGTGGTCGGGAAGAAGAGAGTACATGAAAGAATTGAACGACATATTCTTTTCGATGACATTCTCGGGTGAAACGACGGGGCTCGCCGCGTCCATAACTACCATTCATGAATTGATGGAGAAGCCGGTGATCGAACAGATCTGGGCTCAGGGCATAAAGCTCAGGGCAGGACTTGAGAAGATCAAGCAGGAGACGGGTGTGGACGTTGACATTCCAGGCAACCCGCCGCGATCGGGCTTTGTTTTCAGGGATCGCAATGGTAACGAGTCACTCGACATAAAGAGCCTCTTCTTGCAGGAAACGGTGAAACGGGGCGTGCTTTTCGGAGGGCCCGTTTATATATCTTTTTCACATAGCGATGCAGATATCGACAGAACGCTTGAGGCATCATACGATGCAATGGTGATCGTCAAGAAAGCTCTGGACGAGGAGAATATCGACCGGTACATGGAGGGGAAAAAGATCGGCACCGTGTACAGGGCGAGGAAATAAGGTGCCATATCAGCTACAGAGCAGAACCGGATTCAATGACTCTCGCCTGTTGATGAGCATCGTCGAGCAGGTACAATGAGGGACAGGCGAATCATCATCTGGGCTGAGGGCGGCGGGCAGATAGGCATGGGGCACCTATCTCGTTGCGTCGGTCATAGCAGAAAAGATGCGTAGTCTAAATTTGCCAGTCTCGTTTCTCGTTAACGACGACCCGAGTGCCGTGCAATGGATAAGCGATCGTGGATTTGAATGGCGCGTCGTGGATATGAATGCTGATACTAATGCTCGTGAGACGAAAGACGCGATCGTATTAATTGACTCGAAGAAGCCTGTTGAAAGGCTCGTAGAGTCGCTGAAGCAAAATGGCTGTATGGTAGTTCTTATAGATAATGTTACGGTTGCCCGATTACAGGCTGATGTGGTCATCTATCCGACCGCAACTTTTGTGAACGGCCTTCGCTGGGACGGCTTCTCCGGCAGACTCTATCATGGGGCCGAGTATATACCGTTAAGCGAATCCTACATCGAAGCACGAAAACATCTCCCGGGAGCAGAGACTGTTCCGCCTTACCAGGTGCTGGTCACCATGGGCGGAAGCGATCCCAACGGACTCACGAAGCGAGTAGTTTCGGCGCTCGTGGGGTTCAGGGAGGATGTGCGGTTGACGGTAGTGATCGGGCCGGCTTTTCCGCGGGATGTGCAGATTGAGTCGGCGGAGAGAAGAGGGCTGGCTGCCACCAGGTTCCTGCGGAACGTGCATAACCTTGCGCCGCTGCTTGCAGAATCACATATCGTGGTGACGGCGGTCGGCACGACCATTTACGAAGCTGCTTTTATCGGCGTACCAAGCGTGGTGATCGGTAATTACGCGTCGGATGAGGAGGACGTAGCCCGCATTGAACGTCTGGGCATTGGCGTCGGGCTCGGCTACTTCGAAGATGTAGACGATGCACGGCTCCGGGACGCAGTTGCCTCCCTTGTAGTAGATGCTGCCCGGCACCGACGTATGTCCAACCAGGGAAGATCACTTATCGACGGGCGGGGTGCAAGCCGGATCGTCGCTATCATCCAACAATTGATGGCGGAGGGAAACTGAGGTCGCATGGATCACTACGGCACTAAGATTGATAGCGTGAAGGGGTACGATATAATCGACTGCGAGCTGTGCGGATTGGTGCACATCGATCCGATTCCTACTGACGCAGAGTTGAAGAGCGTTTACGCCGATGAGTACTATGCCCGCGAGAAACCGCTCTTCATTGACCGGCAGGTAAAGGATCTGGAGTGGTGGAACACGGTTTACGACGAGCGATACGACACCTTCGAGAGCCTCCTTCCGCCCACGCGCCGAAAGGTGCTGGATGTCGGCTGTGGCCCCGGGTATTTCCTTAAACGCGGGGCGGATCGGGGATGGAATGCACTCGGTATAGAGCCATCCAAACAGGCCTGCGCCCATGCAAGAAGGCAGGGCATCGAAGTGCTGAACATATTCTTGGACGACGACGGCTTGACTGCCGGCGACGAAAAGTTCGACGTGGTCCATTTGTCGGAGGTGCTGGAACACGTGTCGAACCCCGCCCGGATATGCAGGGTGGCACGCAGCCTCCTCACGCCGGGCGGCATACTCTGCGTTGTAGTACCGAACGACTACAACGCGTTCCAGCAGTTGCTCCGGGAAAGACTCGAGTTTCAGCCTTACTGGTTGGCCCCACCTTTCCACATCAACTATTTCAGCTTCCCGTCTCTCGAGAAGTTGCTTGAGACCGCCGGCTTCAGGGTCGCGAGAAAGACGGCGATGTTTCCCATGGAGCTATTTCTCCTGATGGGAGACAATTATGTGGGCAACGATGCGCTGGGCCGGAGTTGCCATGGCAAGAGGAAGAGGCTGGATGTGCTGCTCGATCAGCCCGGCCTCAAGGCTTTCAAACGAGAATTCTACGAGCTTTGTGCCAGCCACGGGTTGGGACGGGAGATGGTAGTGTACGGTTGTGCGGAAGAGAGGTAATCGCATGGGAGGCACTGCGGTGAGCCCAGGACGCCTGTCCCTCTATTCGATCTTTCATCTCAACCTGGCCTACTCCTCTATCCCGGAGGAGAAGCGTAAAGAGGTGATAGATCGCTGTTTCTGGCCATTGCTTCGCCTGGCTACCGACCGCGGCATCCCGCTTGCCATCGAAGCACCCGCCTATACGCTGGAGGTTGCCCGTGAGCTCGCTCCCGACTGGGTCGAAGCGCTTCGTCGAGCCGTAACGGGCGGAGAGGTCGAGTTCATCGGTGCTGGCTACGCGCAGCTCATCGGGCCCCTCGTCCCTGCCACCGTCAATCATTGGAATCTGGAGATTGGCCGGGCAACATACCGCGAGCTCCTCGGCGTGGACCCGGTGCTCTGGTACGTCAATGAGCAGGCATACTCGCGAGGGATGGTCGAACACTACGTCCGGGTCGGCGGGTTGGCAATCGTTATGGAGTGGAACAATCCCCGGACCCTCCACCCTGAGTGGTCGGACGCGTACAAATATCACCCACAGGCTGCCGTCGGAACCAACGGTTTTCAGATCCCGGTGATCTGGAACGACTCGGTCAGCTTCCAAAAGCTGCAGCGTTACGCCCATGGAGAGATCGCGGTCGAGGAGCTAATCGACCACCTGAGTCTACACGTAGGCGGGGAGGATCGCTTCCTCTGTCTATACGGTAACGACGCCGAGATATTTGATTTCCGACCCGGTCGGTTTGGTACGGAGCCGTGCCTCGGACCACGCTCTGAGTGGGAGCGCCTATCGGAACTTTATGACCGCCTTCGTGAAGATGTTTCCTTCCGGCTGGTGTTGCCCCGAACGCTTCTCGACGAAACCTGGCCAGGCTCCGAGAGCCGCGTGCCTCTTGCACTCGAGTCGGCGGCACAGCCTGTCCCCGTAAAGAAACAGCCCAAATACAACGTAACGCGATGGGCGGTCACCGGTCGTGACAGCCTTCGCCTCAACACGGCCTGCTACTTGATTCTGAAGGATTTGGAAAGCACGAGGGGGCCGATTCCGCTGAAACTGAAAAAGGATCTCTGCCACTTTTGGTCGAGCGACTTTCGGACGCATATCACGGCCGAGCGCTGGGAGAAGCTCCTGGAAGAGCTCAATGCTATGCGTAAGAGGGTGGGACGGATGCATCCTTGTCCGGCAGCCGAGCCGCATTCCACGTCCGTCCGGCTCAACGGGCTGAGGGGTGAACTCTGCCGGCCAACCCACGCACTCGAGAAGTCTTTTTGCGGAGCCGTTGGGACGGAGGTCAGTCAGGAAGGCCGTTTCATTCGGGTACGGACGCCGTCGGTCGACATCCATCTTAGCCCTGGGAAGGGTCTATCCATCGAGAGGCTCGTTTTTCCCTCCGTGTACGCTGGACCGCTCGCAGGGACCATCCCCCACGGTTACTTCGAAGATATCGCTCTGAGCGCTGACTGGTACACGGGCGCCACAGTGCTGCAGCGACCCGGGAATGCTCAAGTGACGGACTTGTCGCCCACAGAGGTCGAATTCCTCTCCACTGCCGCCAATGGGCGGGGATGGATTGTCTGCCAGGGCAGCGTCATAACCCCCATCGGTCCGATTGTGAAGAGAGTCCGCATCTACCGCGAGATTCCCCAGGTCGACCTGGAATTCACTTTCTCCTGGGACGTATTGCCGATCGGGGCGTTCCGGACCGCTTTTGTGACCCTCATTCCGGGGTCATTCGACCGGCAGACCCTTTTTTACGCAACACACAACGGCGGTTCCCAGTTCGAGACGTTTCCGGTCGCCGGCTCGCAGGTTGCCCATGGTACTCCCGGATCGAGCGTGGTCAGCTCCTCCAGCGGCCTGGGCGCTACGCAGGGACTCTTCATAATTGGTGATGCCCGCAAAGGGCTTGCCGTCCGGTTCGACCAAGCCCTCTGTGCCGCCATGCCGATGGTCACGTATCGGGAAGCTCCGCCGTCCTTTTTCGCCCGGGTCATGTTCTCGTGCGGGGAGATTGACGAGAGTAGGGTGGCTGAGGTACCGGGTCCGCTTAGCTTTTGTTGCAGCATATCCGGTCTTAAAGCGGAAGAGTAATATCAGTTCGCCTTCAAGTCCTTACAGGGTGCTTCGCTATCCCACGGGGATGCTGCGCTACAGGGTGCTGCGCTATCTATGAGATCGGGACGGTTTCGATCTGAATATCGTTGATCGCTGTAATGGCTCTGTTTATTGCTTCTTCTCGTGTATCCGCCGTTGCTATAACGACACCAGCCCGGGCAGGGTGGCTGTCAATGGGCCCTATGATATCGCCCACAGCAACTCTGATATCACACAATGCAATCCCCGGCCGATCAGCAACCTGCGCAACAGCGGAAATACTGACGATACGTCCCGGTTTTGGAAACAAATAGCGTTGTGCAACATTTTTCCGGTAACGCGGCGTTAAATCGTGAGGCGCCGGCTTATCGCCCAGCGCAAGCAGTATTGCTTGTTGCACAAAATCTACACCTGTACTTAGTGGTATTTCATGTGTACAGAAATATCCCCCGCTTAGTCGCGCTGCCAGTTCTATTACATAAGGTTTGCCATCGTGAACGACTATATCGCCTTTGACGACGCCATTTTTCATACGCATACTCAAGGCTGCACTTTGCACCAGTTTACAAACGGCATCCTGCGTGCCAACGGGTAAATAACTCGGCAACTCGCCACCGTTCTCTATTATATGCGGTGCGTATTGTTCAATATATTCATAATTTCGATCCGAAAAACCCGGGGTGTAAGCAACTCCGTCCAGCATAATAGACTCTGTACTGATTTGGGGTCCCGATAAGAATTCTTCAACCATTACTCGACCACTCGGTGAATAACCATACGATAGATTATAGGCCCAATCTATTGCTACATCTTTTGTTAACCTTAGCACCCCGCGTGCACCCCGACTATCAACGGGCTTGAGCACCAGAGGGTATCCGCGATCGGAAACAATGCGCCTCAGTGCAGTCACATCCGGGACGAGCGCGTACCAGGGTACCGGCACACCATCCGCAACAAATCGATCTTTCATCGCGAGTTTGTCTGCGGCTAATCGTGCTGACGCTATAGAATGGCCAGGCAGCCCCAGTTCGGCGGCAATGGTAGCCACAGTCAATGGGACATCGGTCGCGAGGCACATGACGCCGGTGAGAGGGTGCACTTCTCGGTGATAGCGACGTGCTTTAGCCACGCTCTTCTCCACGTCATAGGTGCTGACAATAAGGTTGGCATCAGCTTCTGCCATGCAGGGCGCGTCTGCTTTGGCATCGGAAACTACAACATGAAGGCCCATAGCTTTTGCCAGGCGCACACCCGGTAGCGCCTCAATACCGCCCCCAACAAAAAGTATGGATGAATCTTTCTTCATTGTTCTGTCTTCATCAGGCAACAGCAGCGCGCGGAATCGCTTTGTCAGCCGACAGGTCCACGTTTGCCGTCAAGCCAATTACTGTACCGAACTCCAGTCCTGTAAAGAATTGCCCAGGGTCGGTCAAGGGCTGCTTACAAACCAGCATATCCGCTGATAGTACGGTACCCGCTGCAATCGGCTGGTTTGCACACACAGCAACATGATAAGCGTACTTAGCTGTCTTTTCAGCGTCTTGCATCCCTTTAGCAACACCGCGAGCCGAACGTAGTCGCCGTATTTTGACAGACATTTCAGCGAATTCGGACGGTTCGAGGCTGATTGGTTGATCCAAACCTATCATCGCGCGGCTGAGGGTAAAGTGACGCTCAATCATGCAAGCTCCGAGCACCGATGCCGCTATCGATATATCAATCCCGACCTCGTGGCTGGAAAAACCAACTGGCACCTGGTAACGCTCACGCAACAGAGCGATACTGTCTATAGTTGCCATGGAATCAGGTGTAGGGTAGGCACTTACGCAGTGCAATAGCACGAGCGGATTATCGCGAAGAATACCGATGGCATTCTCCTGCTCCTGAGCGGTAGTGCCGCCGATGCTGGCAATTACCGGTAGTTTCAACTGAGCCACACGCTCTAAAAGCGGTGCCGTTGGTAAGGCTGTGGCTTGCAATCTTCACAATTTTCACTCCAGCCTCCAGAAGGAAGTGGAGACTCGGGATATCGAAAGCGGACGCGAAAAAGATCAGCCCCAAATGTTCAGCGTAGTTGAGCAGCCGCTGATAAACATCCAGCGACAGTTCCAGTCGCTGCCGCACCTCGCGCTGCGTGCGGCCCAGAGCTGGACACTTGTCGAAAGGCGCATCCAGAAAAGCGGCGGTCGCGAGATGTTCCGGAGTTCTCTTCTGAAACTTTACGAAACTCGCCCCGTTAAACGATGCCTGATAGATCATCTCTCGCGCGAGCTCTTCGCTCCCATTGTGGTTCAGGCCGATCTCAGCAATGAGATGGGTCGGAAGGCCATCACCTATCTCAACAGTACCTTTTGCGGTTGGAAACAATGTACGGATCACCATGATGTTACTCCTTTCGATACCCGTTGCTCTCTAACCAACCCCGGCAGTCCCGCCAGATTTCGCCGGGCGGTGGCGGATTAGGTGTAACAGACTTGCCGGATGCCATCGGCACGAGCGTGCACCAGTCGGGGATGATCGGCAAGGGAGGCAACGGTTGACCACCGGTTGTTTCAGAGCAGCGGTTGTCAAGCACGTAGTACCGCACATTAGGCAGCGGCATGAGGCTCCAGGCCGCCAGCCCCATTAATGCATTGAAATCTCCCTCGATTACCACCACCTCAAGTTCAGGAAGCGCTTTTGCTAATCCCACGCCAACTGCCAAAGCCTCGCCCATGGCGTGCAGGAGGTAAAGGCAGCGTCCCTGCCGATAAAAGTGAGCCGCCTCGCGGGAAGTAAGGCCATTACTCAGTACCACAAATGCGTGGGGATGCTCGTCGAGGATATGCTTCAAGACCTCAGGCCGTCTATTCATCTAGATTACCCCGTTGAATCAGTAACGCTACAACCTGATTCTTATCCCAGGCCATGCGTGCTGCACGTTCGAGCCCCTCCAGACCCTCTAGATCAAAGGAGATGCACGGAATACCAACTGCGGCCAGAATAGGTATTGTAATTCTACCCCAATCGTGGTGTTGAATTTCTTCCCACGATAAAACCCCTCTGTCGGAAACTACCAAAAGTAGTCCTTGTCTATAGAGAAAAAAAGTACCAAGCAAGGCATCAAGACATAGTCCAATGCCGCTATTCTGTAACAAAACGGCTGGGCGCCTTCCCGCCAACCTGGCACCGAAAGCCATAGCCACGGCATGATTTTCTCTTGGCGCGAAGTGCCAATTGTTAAGTGCAGGCAGCACCCGCTTGAATACGCTGTCCGGCACTGAAGTAATCCAATTGCAATGACGTTCTAAGTCTGCAGCAAAACTTGCCGCCGCAGCCTTCTGATCAAAGAACTCCCTTCCCAAGTTATCCAGACGCATCTGCAACACCCTTTACAAGCGATCTCAGGGACTCAGCATCGATGGTCCCGTGGCTCACCCCCGGTAAACCGCTGTCCTGCAGCATCCGCCGTACGATTGAATCAAGCCGCTTGTGGATTTCGGAGCCTGGGGCAGGCGGTGTCGAGCCGATCAAGCCGATAAGCCAGTCAGACAGGCGCTGATAAGCAGCTTTGTCAGAGGCTACCGGCTCACCGCTAAACCGCTGAACAACAGCCTTGAGCAAGCCGCCATACCCCGATAGGTTGTGGGCCAGCGCGTAGGGGAGTAATCGAGCGTTAAGTAGTCCATGGGGCAAATCACAAAACTCAGCAAAAGCAACAGACATCGTGTGGATCAGGCCGGTTCGACTATGTGCAATGCTGATACCGCCGCTTAGCGATAGCTGAGCTAAGTCTTCTAGAAGTTCCAAGGAAAGGCGGGTCTTCGCTACCTGCGGTAAAGTTTGCCAGCCGATGGTGAGCCCGGCTTCAGCTACGGGCCTGATAAGACGAGAATCAACACGAGTAAGCACAGCCTCCAAACAGTGAGTGAAAGCATCCAGGCCGGTAGACAAGAGAACAGCCTCAGGCAGCGACTGCAAGATTTCAGGGTCAACGGCTGCCTGTACGGCCCTGAGCGCCGGATGGCTTAATGTAAACTTTCTCCCCGTCTCACTGTTGTTGATTACGGAGTAAGGGGTCACCTCGCTGCCGCTTCCACAGGTTGTAGGTGCCAGATACAAGGGAAGAATGCGTTCTATCTTACGGTTGCCGAACTCGTAGTCTGCAATAAGACCACCTGTCCCCGCAAGAATGGCCAGGCTTTTGGCAAAATCGAGCACACTGCCGCCGCCAATACCTATAACAGCGATCAGATCGCGCGGCAAGTCGGTAAAGAGACCGTCAACCCGGTCTGAGGACGGTTCCCCTGGCGGCTTGTCAACTACTATCGTATCCGTTCCGTCATCACCCCACTGCGCAACTAAAGCCTTTAACGCCCTCTCCGGCAAAGATGGAGTCTTCAGTAATAGTGCCCGCCCTGGCGGTGGGGACAGCTTAAACAAAGATCCAGCCCCGAAATATACATTACTGCTAATTTGAAGATGGCTGATGCTTCTGAACGATGACATCATCCAAACCGCCCGAGCGATTTCTCGCACATACTCAGAATGATGCTTTCACTTAGTTCCACAGGGTATTCCTTAAAAATAACGGTGTCTCGTGAAATTAGGTTTACAAGTGCTGAAGGATCGAGAGACACCAATTCTTCTCTGGAGGCTGCAAAACCAACTTTTCGCAGGATGTGATTCCACGAGTTAATAATTATGCTTGACGTAATAGTACCAAGACCCAAGCGTTCCAGTTCCTCGTCGAACCAGGTTGCGTAAGATTCGACTATGGCCTGAAAAAAAACAAAAAGTGATAAGGGATGACTTATGTGAACAATTGAAGCCAGCGATTCTGCACACGTATGAATCAATCCCGTCCGGTGGTTTGACAGCGCTATGCCTCCAAAGGACGATGCCATTTGCAACCGAAGAATATTCTCTTCTGAGAATTCTGATGAGATACCTTTTAAACACTCGTTCAGAATCACAGCCATCCAGTATGCCGACGTATGACGACTGAAATCGGGAGACTCAGAGCTGAGCGAGAATACTTCCAAATGATGCATGAACGAATCAAATGCACCACCAACAATGACACCCTGTGAAGAGGTTTTCATAAAGTATGGATCAAGCAGGGCAAGGGTAGGGGATAGACCCCAATGACGGATAGCGAATTTCTTCTTATCCTTGTCATACAGCACACAGTGTCGGGAAGTCTCCGACCCCGTACCACAGGTAGTAGGCATCGCTAAAAGCACTGGAAGTTTGATAAAATCATTTTCGTCAGGAGGTATGGAGTAACCACTGATCAGAAGTGCAAGTGCTTTGGAGAAATCAATCGTTGAGCCCCCTCCCAGAGCAACGACAAGATCAATGTGCGGATTGAGGTCCGGAACCACTTGCTCGACCTCAAAAAGACTTGGCTCTTTCTTGACTACTATGGTTCGACTCGGCTCCCGACACTTTTCTCTATCGCCGAACAAATCCCCGAATGGCCTGCCAGCAAACGTTTCATCGATTACTAAGACATGCTCTCTTGATCCGGTAATAACCGGGATGGACCTGCGCCGACTTTCAGAATGAGCTATGACGCGAGTGGGTGAATAATATCCGTATCTCGTTTTTGTATTATAAAATGGCTCATCGATCAGCATTTCTTTCTCGCAAAAATCAACATTCTGTCGCCTTCTTCGGATTGCTCATTAATAGTTGCCGACGTAACGCCAAGAATTCTCTCAATTGTGAAATGTGGCGTAAGCAGCTCTTTTATCTCCTGCAGGCTATATTCTCTTAGGTGCCAGGGCGTTAGGCAAAACCCATAGTTATTCTGTGGTGTGGACAGGACCAATTTCCCGCCGGGCTTGAGGACACGACAAACATTGTCGATAAAGAGTTTCTCGTCAACATGCTCGACTGTCTCCATAGAAACCACTGCGTCGAAATAGTCTGTCCCATAACGTAAATCTGTAATATCCGCAAGTTCATACGCCAGGTTAGGTTTTGAAAACTGCCCGCGGCAGTATTCAATTACATCCTTATTATAATCGCCACCTATGACGTAAAGGGCTTTTTCTGCGATTAAATTTGATCCGAATCCCGCACCACAGGCAATATCGAGGACACGATCTCTTGATTCAATAAAGTCAAGAGCCCTGATGTATCTCTTAAAGTCTATGCTCCCCTCAACACAAACGTTGTCGAGACTGAATTCAACCCGTTCCGGTTCATACTGGAGACGTTTTTCTCTTATGTAAGCGATCCGCTCAGGCGATACGGCAGCAGGCGGGTCAATCTCCCTTATTACAAAACCGTCGTGTTCATACATTTCGGCAACCGGGTTAGTCACTATTTCGCTCTTGACAAGTAAGCGCAATTGTTCGAGTGCCGAACGTTTCATAACCTCGCCCGCGAATCCGTGAGGATAGTTACTGGGCAACTTGACCAGATCGGCTTCAGAAGAAATAAAGTGATCGAAGATTCTCGCACACAAATCCGGGTCCAGGTACCAAAAGCTCCCGTTCACCCTGAAAATAGCGTCGAGTCTATTTTGTCTGCAAAAGTCTATCAGCCGGTTCAAAACATCATGCTCACTACCAAAAAAACAGTGAACCCCTTCCGATTGCGTGAACTCGGCAAATTCTTTTCGTTCCTCTATCCGGTCAGGAGAAACAAGGGCAACAAGAGCCCCTTGATCGATTTTAGACGCCAATATCTTGCACCTATCAAGTGCCAGCCTATAAAGGTGTTTTCCATCTATTTGCTTAATACAGAAATCCTCACCACCACTCCAATTTCGCGCGGCAACTTGAATCGCTATACCAAATGCACCCATTTCTTCGTTCCTCTCTGTTCGATGTGAGTAGCCTGAATTCGACTAACGCGTCGATTCATGATATGCACGACCCTCGCGGTACTCCACGCCAGGCTTGGGTTCAACCGCCTGGAAACCATAAACCGGTTGATTCCCTTTCTTATAGAGCCGCTCATACTTTAACCGGCTTTCATTCTTGGTCTCCAGGGTACGCTCCTGGAGCCCATCAAACACGCCTTTGATCTCTGACAAGATGCGCCGGGCCTGTTCGGAACTGTACTCCTTATTAAATAATATGCCGTCATTTTTGGTAGTCAGACTCGTGAAGTCCATCTGCTCGGGGGAGTAACCCATTTGTTGCGCCATAGCGTACAGTTCAGTGCCCGGTAAGGGGGCTGCCACGGAAAGCACAATGGACACCGGTTCCAGTTCCTCTGCGAACCGGGCGGTATCCCACATCTGTTCTTCTGTTTCGAAAGGAAACCCGATGAGGAACTGTGCAGAAAAGACCAGGCCCGAATCTTTGATGATGCGAACCGCTTCTCTCACCTGGTTCTTGGTAAACCCCTTTTTCATTTGTCGCAAGACTTCGTCATTGCCGGATTCAATGCCGATGGCAATAGCGCTGCATCCCGCCTCCTTCATCCGGGCCACGAGCGGGCGGGTCAGAAGTTCCGGGCGCGTGTTACACACCCATCGGAAGCCTGGAATCTCCGGGAGTTCGTTGGCGATCATCTCATCACATAACGCCATCACCACTTTGCTATTCAGCGTGAACGTGTCGTCCTGGAACGAGAAAAAGCGGGTATTGAATTGCTCGTAGGTATGTCTAATTTCACGAACCATGTTTTTCGCGGACCTATAGCGTGCCTTGCGGCGCCACACCGATGGGCTGGAACAGAAAATACATTTATGAGGACAGCCACGGCTGTTCAGCAGGGTATTGAAATCGTCCTCGTCCATGAGTTCTTCGTGTCCCATGATCAGATGCTTGGCCGGGAACGGGATATCGTCCAGATTGACAATCAGCGATCTGGGAGGAGTATGGACCATGCTCTGCGTCGCTTTGTCCCAGTAGCTAATGCCGGCGACTTGATCGAGGGGTGCGCTATCTTCCCACGCGCGAATCAGTTCAACCATGGTGACCTCGCCCTCCCCGCGCACAATAGCATCCACGTGAGCGCCCCGAACCGCTTCATCGGGCATCAACGTCGGGTGCGGGCCTCCGATCACAACGCGAATGCCGGGATCGATGTTCTTTGCGATCGCCGCGGCCAGCAAGGCCGAGGGAAAGCAGGAGGTTCGCGCACTCAATCCCAGGACATCGGGAACATACTCGCGGATAATCCGTTCAACCTCTCGCCAGATTGGATGATCGACATTGGATGAGTTCCTCAGATATTCGCGGAAAACGCCCATCTCGCTGGTGAATGAGTACTGACCGGCCTTGCCTGCGGTCAGCAGGTCGACGTTCACAACACAGGTTTCGTAACCCTCCTTCTCCAAGGCGGCCGCAACATAACAGGATCCCAGAGGTGCGGTGGGTTGCCTAACCGATCCTTCCATGAAGGCATACCATGGTGGGTCCATTAACATGATTTTCATTCTATACCTCCGTCCATCCTTTCATAATCTCGGTCGAGTTTGAGCGGGCCAGGTTCTCCGGACACCGTACTTGAGTGGTTGTTTTCTCCATTAGCCGCCGGATTCTGGATTTCTTGTTCCTCTCAGTGATGACACGGCTTTTGTCGGACTGGTCTGGTGACTTCTCGGCGGCCAATGCACATTGACAGCAGCAGATGCATGGCTCACCCTCCTCGTTGCCCAGATAGTAGAAGACGTACAGGTGCTCTCCGATAATGCCGAGATCGGTGTACCCTCCGTCGTAAGGACTTCCCGGGTAGGTATCAATCGTTTCGATGGTACCCGTGGAAACCGAGAGAAGGCTGACGGCCGTCTGATCACCCTGCAGGTCCCGGTAGGTCACAAACAGGTCCGTGTCGGATGACATGGCCATGGGCGCGTGAGCCACGTAGCAGAGCCTTCTCGGGGTATCCCAGGAGCGCAGGTCTCGGGAGATGGAATACCAGATGCCAAAAGGGAAGGTGTCTGACCGCAGAAACATCAGGAAGCCGTCTTCGGTACGGACTACGGAGCCTTCGTTGAGTACTGCACCGTCGATGTTGGTCGGCAGCGCCGCAAGAAGGTCGAAGCGTTGAAAATCGTCGGAGTGGATGAGAAGTGGCCGCTCGGTTTCTTCGTCATCCACGCAGCCATACGCCGGGAATACGAAGCCCGTATCACAGGCGAGCGCTTTACCATAGAAGGCGAGCCATCGCACGCCCGGCACCGCGATCTCGTGCCGCCGCTCAAAGCGTGGAGATGTAGAAACCGAAAGAAACGTGTGCATGATGTTATGCTGGTCATAGTTCCGCGTGGCAAGGGAGAAAAGGTTGTCCCCCAGCCTTGAGACAATCGCGTCGAACTCATTTCCTTCCGCGAAGACGACCTGCTCTTCGCCAGAACGGGCAATGTCAGTCTCGGGTTCATCCCGGAAGGCCCTTACGAACCGAGTGATCTCGAGCTCGAGGCAACGCACTTCGCCGTTCAACCCGTGACAATTCCGGGCGCTTTTTTCCCCATGGCGGTAGAAGACAAACAGCCTTCCCTCGTGCTCCACGAAGGTGGGGAACGAAGAGTATGCAGCGTACCTCCGCGGGATGACGATCCTTCTTACAAGCTTCATAGGCGCCTGCTCGGCATAACCGTGCAGGATAGTTTCATGCAATCGCGATGCCAGCGGGGGCGGTATCGCGATCCAAACGGAGCGCCAGCGATAGGGGCGGGTATGTTTTTTGCAAGCCCTGAAACCGTTCCACTCGCGCTGTGACACTACGGGCGCGGGGCGCGCAGGTCTTGCGAGGGAGGTATTGGTGGGCCATTATCGGAAAAACATTGAGGCGCTGCTGCAGTACAGGTTGCAGACATGAACTATTTTGAAAAGAATCTGGAGGTGCTCAGGGAGCGCCGCCCTCAGCTAGCGGAAATAGTGCTATTAGATTACACGAGTGAGGGTAGGGCGTGCCTGACTACTGGACACGGCGGCGAGCCGAAAGTAGTATTCACGAAGAGCGACGGAGAAGAAGTGCGCATCGACAGAGCAGAAGATCAGGTAAAGTGCGCCAGGGACGTCATCGATTGGCTCATGGAGACTCGCCCCAATAAGGATGCGAAGGAGGGCCTTTTAGTGCTTCTTGGCTTCGGCCTCGGATATCTTTCGCAGGAACTGATGAAACACTTCGAGAAGGGCCACGTAATGCTCGTCTACGAGGCGACCCCGCAGCTGTTCAAAACGGCCCTTGAGGCCCGGGATCTCACCGATGTCTTGAACTCCGACAAAGTAGAGATCCTGGTTGGGTCAGATGCGCTCGATTTCTCATTCTTAGACAAGTATCATCGCCACCTCGTGAACGGCACGTGGTACGTGGTTAGCGAAACATCCGTCCCGCCGGCTGAATCCGAAGGCATACGATACCTTTTACAGGCGATTGGAGGAAGAGAAACGACTTGTACTTTCGAATGTGGGAACTGTTGTCGGCCTGGGAAAGACTTTTGCAGACGCTTTCATGCAGAACGTGCCCAATATTCTGAGAAAGCCGGGCGTAACAGCGCTGAAAGACCTCTTCAAAGGGCGTTCCGCTGTCGTAGTGGCTGCCGGGCCGTCGCTGGAGAAGAACCTTCACCTTTTAAAAGAGGCCAAGTCGAAGGCTGTCATCATAGCGGTGGACGCAGCACTTCCGACGCTCCTTGCAGCAGCCATACTTCCTGATCTTCTCGTCGCCATAGATCCTTTGCCGGAGAACGTGGCATTTTTCAAGGATAACCCGCTTCTCAAGCACGTACCATTCGTGTGCCTCAGTCAGTACACGCCGGAAATCGTCGATGTATATCCGGGCCCTTTATTGCTCAATATGGCGGAACAAAACATGGTTGCCTTGTGGTTGCGTCAATTCTGGGAAGACAAAGGCAGTATAGTTTGCTTCGGCGGCTCTGTGGCCCACCTCGGCTTTGCTGCAGCGGAGTATCTCGGCTGCTCTTCGATCGCACTTATCGGCCTCGATCTCTCATTTGATGCCAAATTTCATGCGGGCGACGCTTCGGACCTGCTGGTCGATATACATGGCGATGGTTTGCCTTATGAGCTCCGGAATGGAGCCGGCACAGCCGCCGATATTTTTGGCGAGAGCAGATACACACTCCCCTCTTTTCTCAGTTTCAGGACATCTTTTGAAAATCGCATCAAGACCTTTACCGGTCTTGTCGTTAATGCAACGGAAGGTGGATTACCCCTGGAAGGGGCGACAAATATGAGACTCCGCGACTTCATCAACGAGTATTGCAACGCAGCTGAACTGGATGCAGGGTCAGAGGTTGCAATCCGCGCGGAGGCTGATGTCACGTATAACCTCGAAGGATTAATAGAGGAGGTAACAGGAGCAAGGGATAAGTTGCGGGAGATAAGGAAGTGCGCACGGCAACTATTGCAGTACATCAAGAAGGTTCAGGTCTTACGCAAAAAGGGAAGGGAGGAGAGCGAAGAATTCCACAATATATTGGACAAGATAGAGAGCCTCACCACTGAGGTGCGCCACCCGATCCTTAACCTGATTGCCGCCTACCATTATCAGCTGGAGCTCTACCTGAAGCGGCAAGCTGTCGTCGAAGTGGATGAGATTGAAGACAAACTGGAACGGCTGGACGCCCAGTTGGAGAGGGGTCTTACTTACTATGATCAGCTCCTGGAAGCGGTCGATCTCTTTGTCAAACGGCTGGAGCAATTGGGGCGTGAACTGAGGCAGGAGCAGAAGATAAACAGGATACTACAGGATGTGAAAACCCCGGTTATAGAGCGATTACACGCGGCTGGTGAGGCGGCAAGGAAGGCGGGCAGGGTCACGCTGGCTGTGAAGTATTTCGACGCTTTGCGACGGATAAAGGCTGAAGAGCTCCCGCCGGCAGGTCAGTCAGCCTGCAAGGCTGAGTCTCTTTCCCTCTCTGAACTGGATTTCTTGCTTGCACAGCTCTATGCGCTTCAGTACAGGCATTATGAGGCCAGGGTGATTCTGGAGAGATTAGAGGCGCAAGGATGGCAGGGCCGTCGTGGCTATAAGAGTGGATTCTCAGCCGGCGTGCGTGATCTTCTGGAAACGTGTCGTGAGAAGATCCGCGGATGGGAGGAGAGAGAGGCGAAAATGGGGGACCTCCTGAGAAGAGCGGAAGAGAGCTACGGCGGCAGCCTTGAATCAGGCCTCTTCTACTTCAGGGTGGGAAACTACGAAAGAGCAGCAAAGGCTTATCTCGAAGCGGTCGAGGAACATTCCAACACGCAATCACCTGAGCTGGTAGCAGCCTTCTATGGTCTAGCTCACACCTACCTTAAGCTCAGAGAGAACCAGAAAGCGGTGGATGCTTTCGCGGGAGCACTACAGATAGACCCGGCGAACCCACTAATCTACAGGGATCTTGCGCTGTTAGCGATAGAAAACGGCAACGCGCAATCGGGAGAGATGTTTTTGACGAAAGCGCTTGAACTTGCTCCCTGGTCGGATGAACTCTACGAGCTCCTTGCCCGTCTCTATCTCAGTCTCGGCGAGAGAAACAAGGCCATCGCTCTTTATGAATACGGGATTCAACTCAATCCTCAAAACAGAAACCTACAACAGGAGCTTGCCCTCCTGTACCAGGAAGTGATCAACCAGGAGAATGAAAGGGCAGGTTGATGTACGGACAGGAGTGAAGCAGGAAAAAGATAAGGAGGTAGAGGTAAAGACTGAAGCGAAGGCTGGGAAGGAATTCAGTCTTCGTCTTTCGCAACCTTCTTTTGTTCTTACCTCTACTTGCTTTTGAATTTGCCTGTCCTTAGCCTCAACCTTTGTTCTTGTACTTTCATTTACCTGTTCTAGATTCTAACCTCTGCCTGTTTTTGTCTTTACCTGTCATTATTCTTCGTATTAGATACCTTCTTCCTATTAAGTTTCAGAAAACAACTCCGACAACTTGAACATAGGAAAGTAAAAGCCTCAGTCCAGAAAGGAAGTGATAAGAAGGATTCACGGAAAAGAGGTACCTAACACCCAGGAGTAGCTGGAAGCTATTCCGGAAAAAAAATCAAGGAGGAGATCATGCCACTAACAGTCAACACAAACATTCCCAGTTTAAACGCACAGAGAAATGTCGGGAAAAACAACTCTGCATTGGGCAAGTCGCTGGAAAGGCTCTCATCGGGCTTGCGGATCAACAAAGCCGCGGATGACGCGGCAGGTCTGGCCATTGCGACCAAGTTTGATGCACAGGTCCAGGGGCTCAACCAGGCCGTAAGGAACGCGAACAACGCAGTGTCGCTGGTTCAGACAGCAGAGGGCGGGGTCAACACCCTGACCAACATCCTCCAGAGGCTCAGAGAGCTTTCAGTACAGGCGGCTTCGGATGACAATACGCCTACCGACCGTGCAGCCAATGCGCAGGAAGCATCGAGCCTCATCACGGAGTTTACGCGCGTTGCCACCACGGCAGAATTTAACACCATGAATCTTCTCGATGGCTCATTTACGGGGAAGTACTTCCAGATCGGCGCGAACTACAGTCAGACAGTCAGCTTCTACGATCAATGACGCTCGTGCCAGGTCACTGGGCGGCAGGGCAGAATACACCGCGAACATTGCCGACGGGGTTGGAAAGCGCCGTAAACGCAAACTTCGGAGCAGGCCAGATCAAGATCAACGGCATGGACGTCGCACCTACCAATTCTGCTGACGACCAGTACTCAGTGCTCGACATTTCCGCGGCAGGGACAGGCGCTGCGGGCGGAGCAGCCCTCTCAACGGGCTTCACACTTGTACATCAATGGCACAGCAGTGAATGTCGCTTGGTGATACCTGTCCGGTGAGCTACTGGTTCCGATAGCCGCGAAGCATCGTGACTGCAATCAATAATGCAGCTGTCACGAACGTCACCGCAAGGACCATCAACGGCTCCGCCTGGGTGCTCGAGGCTACTGGCGGCACAAATCTTAATTTCGCGATCAAGGGGTCGGGAGCGGTTTCCGCCGCAGCGACCGTGCTCGCCAGCATAGGTATTGGACTGGCCTCTTTGCAGGCCATGTTCGGATCCGGTGCTGCTGCCGCCGCGGTCGGCAACTATAACGGCGAGTCGAGCGCGATCGCCAAAGCGGTTGCAATCAACGCTGTTAGAGGAACATCCCAGGTGGTGGGCACGGCTCAAGCCGAACACGGTAACAGCCACCAGCGCTATTGCTGGCTACACCCTTGCATCGGGCGACGTCTATATCAACGGGTCAGACATAGGGCGCTGTGACCGTCCTCGGGAATGACAGCACGGGCGCACTGGCAACGGCAATCAACAACCAGTCAGGCAACTACCGGAGTGGTAGCCAGTACCGACAACACCGGCAAGCTGATTCTGACAGCGGCTGACGGCCGGAACATCTCGGTCACGACCATCGGACTGCCGCCATAGGTGGCGCTAGCTGCTTGAATCTGTCCGGCACAGCGAGTAACACCACGTGGGTCTATCGTTCCGGCATCAAGCTGAACGATCCTGAGAATCTTCAGCCTTACCAGTGCCGGTAGCTTGTTCAACCTGACCGGTGCCGCCGGCACGAGCATTTCTGTTGCTGCGGACGTTTCCACGTACAATGTGGCGATGGTCAAGCTCGATACGCAGGCCAATGCACAGGCGGCGATCCTGACCATCGATTCGGCCCTCAATCAGGTGAACAGCATCAGAGCCGGCATCGGCGCTGTGCAGAACAGGCTTCAGTTTACGGTGAACAACCTGCAGATCGCTTCCGAGAACATGAGTGCTTCGGAAAGCCGGATCAAGGATGCGGACTTCGCATCAGAAGTGGCCACGTTTACGAGGAACCAGATAATGGTACAGGCAGGTGTGGCAATGGTTGCCCAGGCGAACACGACATCTCAGTACGCTCTGCAGCTGCTGCGGTAAGACTGGTAACAGGGATGGGAGCGCTTTCGCTCCCATCCCTTAACTAAAAACAAAGAGGCCAGTGACATGAAAACGACACCGACAGCAGAAGTGATCACGGCGCAGTTTCACGTGATTGATCGCCTGAATAGGAAAGGTGCCGTATCCCGGCAAGAACGGAAACAGCCTGTAACGACAACGGCGGATACAGCTGCCGCGAAGGTGGATCCTAAAGATGTAAAGCAGGCCACACTGGAGATTAATCAGGCTCTTAAGTCCCTGAACGACCATCTGCAGTTCTCGGTAGATAGTACGACCAACAGCACGGTCGTAAAACTGATCGACGGTGATACGGGCGAGGTACTCCGGCAGATTCCTGCGGAGGAGATCTTGAGACTGCGGGCCTACTACAAGGACCACCAGGGATTGCTGGTTAATACGGCTGTGTAAGTGTAGAGGCAGGCTGTTCAATCGCTTCAGACTACTCCCCGAACGTGCGGGGAGTAGTCTGCTCTTTTTCAGGATCTCACCCGTCTCCCTTTGTATCCCCTTAGAAACTAAAGTTTTGGCCGACTTTGACGATAACTTATAAAAGGAAATAGCAGCACGGAGGCGCTATGGCGGGAATCTCCTCAACCGGACTGATATCAGGGCTCAATACGGACCAGTTGATAAGCCAGCTTATGACCATTGAAAGACAACCGGAACAGGTCCTCAAACAGAGGCAGACTGACTATCAGGCGAAAATCGCAGCGGTGCTCGACCTCCAAACAAAGCTGGCATCGTTCAAGTCTTCCCTCGAGGCCCTGAATAGCCCTGCCAAGTTCAATACGAAAAGTGCCTCTGTGATCGAAAACGACCGGGGGGAATCAGTTACTTACAGCTTCCGCATCGAGTAGCGCAGCCCTCGGCACCTACACAGTCGAGGTAGACCAGCTCGCCAAGGCGGGTATGGCGGCCTCGCAGGGCTGGGCAGACCGGAACACGACGCCCATCGCGGCAGGGGCAGGTAGTTTCACGTACAAGGTGGGCAGCGCAGGCGCTGTCACAGACGATCAGCGTTAATCAGAATATGACCCTGCAGGGACTGCGGGATGCCATAAAC
Organism: uncultured delta proteobacterium; assembly: GCA_963821605.1. Classification (GTDB taxonomy): domain Bacteria; phylum Desulfobacterota; class Syntrophorhabdia; order Syntrophorhabdales; family WCHB1-27; genus JADGQN01. Next base: position 25,513 of record CAWGEZ010000058.1, read on the forward strand.
ATGCCCGGCTCAGGCGTTACCGCTTCAATCGTGAAGAACGGAAGCGGGTCCAACCCTTACAGGCTTGTGCTTACGGCAACATCCGCCGGTTCGGACAATACCATCCAGATCACACAGAATGACACGAACCTCGATTTCGCGAATAAGAAGATCGGAACAGCCTACGCATATACGTCCAATACATTACTCGGGCAATGTCTATGCGAACAGCGGAAACTATTACACGGGTACGGACAACAAGAGCTTCATCGTTAAGGTCACAACGGCAGGCGCCACGACCGGCGCCCTTGCAAGCCGGGCAAAATATGAATATTCGACCGACGGCGGCATCACCTGGTCGAACGAGATCACGGCGGGTACTGGAGGGGCTGATACGACCGCGGATATCGTGATCGATTCGACCAACAAGACCCTTTACAAGGATGGCGCTGCGATTACACTGAGCGAAGGTACCTACACCGGGTCCGACCTTGCCACGGAACTGCAAACAAAGCTTGGTGGCGGATATTCAGTCTCGTATGACGGAGGAACGAGGAAGTTTACGATCACGAATAATACGGGCAAGCGCGGTAACCTTCAACTGGTCCAATGCGGGATCGACTGCCGCGGGAGTGCTCGGTTTCGATACGGTCGATTCAACAGTGGCGAACGGGGCTACGAGCGTGAGTGATTTTGATGCAGGTATGTTCATAGACGGTGGCAAGGTGGCGAAGCAGCACCAACGGACGGGTGAAGATCAACTTTGGTACAACCGGGACGCTTGCCGTCGGTGACAAGTTCAGCATTGATGTCTTTAACCCTGAGATGCAGGCTGCCCAGGACGCGGTAATAAAGGTCGGAAATTCTACGATTGTCAAAAACTCCAATACCATCACCGATGCCATCGAAGGCGTGACCCTTAACCTGCTCGACGCAGACGCCTCGTCTCCGCTCACGCTCACCGTCTCGGGGAATACTGACGATGCCAAGTCGAGCATCAAAGATTTTGTCGATGCGTATAACACGATGGCGGACTTTCTTAACACGCAGCTCAGCTATGACCCGAGTACAAAGACAGCCAACCCGTTGCTCGGTGACCCGACCCTTCTGGAGATCAGGAGCAAGATCGCAAGAATCGTGACAGGAAGTATCCCCGGTCTTGGCACGTCAAGCTATACAAATCTCTCTCAAATAGGCATTACGTCAGACTCGAAAACGGGAAAATTAAGCCTGGACGACAGCAAGGTTGCCTCAGCACTTGCCGCAAATCCGGACAGCGTGGCAAAGCTTTTCATCGGTACAGCCACCGCCACCAATCAGGCGGTCTCGTTCGTGAGCAAGACCTCCAAGACGGCAACGGGATCATATAGCGTCTACGTAACTACAGCCCCTCAAAAGGCAACGCTGCTCGGCGGCCAGACCATAGCCTCCGGCGGCATCAGCGCGGACGAAACATTGACTTTTAAGTATTCCGACGATAAGACCGACAGCAACCCGACCTATACCAGCTTCTCGGTCAGTCTGAGTGCCGGGGCTGGCGTCAATAGCATCGTCAACAATCTCAACAGTGCCTTTTCCACTCATAACGTCGGGCTCACCGCGTCGAATGAGAACGGAAAGGTAAGGATTACGTCTACCAACTATGGGGCAGACCAATACTTCAGGGTCACGTCCGATAAAGGAAACATAGCGGGCCAGGTCGGCTTCAACGCGGATGGTACGTCCGAGAATACAGGCGTCGACGTCGCCGGCACTGATCAACGGCCATGCGGCCAAGGGGGTCGGTAACCAGCTCACCTCGACATTCCGGTTTCGGAGAGGATGGGCTTACGATTGCGGTCGATTCAACCCAGATCGGGGGCTTTGGCACGGTCACGATCTCCTCAGGGATAGCGGATAAACTGCCTGCCAGTTTGGCCACGTACACCGACTCCGTCAACGGCGTTCTGAAATCAAAAGACAGACTCTCTGCAGAAGAGCATAGATCGAATAGACTCACAGGTTCAGACGATGGAGGATAGGTTCACAAAGGAAGAACAGGACCTAAAAGACAGGTTTGCCCGGCTTGAAACGCTCCTTCAGCAGTATAATACGACGAGCCAGTATCTATCGACGCAGCTTAGTATTCTTGCAAACAATACTTCAGTCAACACTTCAAACAACACTTCGTCAGCATGATGAGCGGTAAAGAATGGTAAGAGGCAATCTTAGGCGGCAGTACAGCGAGGTGCATCTTGTTTCTTCGAGTCCCGAAGAGACAGTGCTCATGCTCTACGACGGCGCCATCCGCTTCTTGAAAGAGGCAATCAGGGAGATCGCCGAAGAAAATATAACGGCCAAGGTGCGGCTGCTGGACAAGGTTGGAAAAGATTATCGATTACCTCCAGTCCTGCCTCGATAGGGAAAAAGGCGGGGAAATTGCAGAGAACCTACAGAAGCTTATACGACTACATGCTCGTGCGACTCACTGAGGCAAACTTATACAATGACGTGGCAAAACTGGAAGAGATTGAGAAACTCCTTGGTACGGTGAGGGAAGGGTGGGCCAGTATCTGCGATGCAGCCAAGAAAAACCAGGAGACAAAAGCATGCGCAACGCCGGAAAAGGATTCAGCCATTCCCAAGAACATCACGGTACGTGTCTGAGGAGGAAAGAGATGACAGCGCTCTTTTGATGAGGGATCTTCGAACGCTGTACGAACAGCTGCTTAAGCTCGCCGAGAAAGAGGAGACAGGCCCTTGACAGCCGATAATCTGGGAGAGCTGGAAGCCTGCATGCGTCGCAAAGAAGAGATCGTCAAGAAACTTCGTGAGCTTGAAAGTAAGAAAGGCCATGACGAGCCATCAGAGTTATAGCGAGAAAGTGGCAGGCTCCTTGAACAGGTGACACAGGCGCATGAGCGCGTCAAGAGACGGCATCAAGGCTATGCTCGGTGAGTGTCAGGAGGCCATACTGGAGATCCGGACCGGCCAGCGGGCGCACCGGGCCTATTACCGGGCTCGAAAGAAAGGCCGGGAACGCTCCGCGCGCCTGTTATGAATTTGGCGGCTCGGGTGTTTCGCGGCAGAAGGCTGACAGGTGGAAAGGCAGATGAGCGGTCGTTCTTTTGAAGCCTCCGAGGGCGCAGCATGGCCCGAAGGAAGCTGGAAGGAGCAACTGGCCTAAGGTATGGAGGCAGCCCCTCTTGCAGAAGGCACGGAATGTTGCTACTGTTATATTTAGCCCAGTCGCGAGGAATGGCTTCTTCACACCCGGCGGGCATGGAGGAACACGTGAATGAGAATCGCGTAAAAACCTTCATCGAGCTGACAAGGCAGGTTTTGGAGGAAGATCGCTTTGGACAGGCGGATCTCTCGTAGCGTCGTATAACGACGCTGAATGATCCGCGTCCCTGACAAGAAAAGCGGAAAGGGAAGGCTTGAGAAGGAAGAGTTAGCCCTTTTTTTCGCAGTAGACGCCGTGGCTCCTCCGTGAAAGAGGTCCGCGAGTCTGTATTTGCACGTTCTACCACGTCAGCGTGAAGCCTCTGTTAAGCAGCAAAAACCTTAAGTTTGATGGTACCTGTCCGATAAACCTAAGAGGGAAAATTCCGTGAACGTGTCGGACTACCAGATCCTGAATGTAATCAAAACATACATAAAGAACATGAGAGGTAAGGTCGATTCGGCCGATACGGCGGCAAGGATTCCAGGGAGCGAATGACGACTCCCCTTCGCCGGACGAGGGGATGAGGAAGATGGTCTTTGACCGCATAGACGAGATCGTATCAGAGAAGGTTAAGAAACATGAAACCTAATTCTGATACCTTCCAAATTCTTGTGGTCGAGGATAGCAAGCCTCTGCGGGAAATGCTCGTTCACGTTCTCAAGGACGACGGATACCCATGCCGACTCGGCAAAAGACGGCAAGGAGGCACTCGACAGATATTATAACGCGCCGTATGATCTCATTATCACAGATCTCAACATGCCTGAAGTGACGGGCATTGAACTCATAAAGAAGATCAGAGAACAAGACGATCTTGTCGAGTTCATCATCATCACAGGCTATGCCTCCCTGGAAAGCGCCGTAGAAGCAATTAAGGCAGGCGCCTTCGATTACATCATCAAGCCGTTCAAAGTGGAAGAGTTGAAGGTGGCGGTGAGGAATGTGCGGGATAAGGTTCTCCTCAAGAAGAAGAATAAAGCACTCATGGAGAAACTCAGGAGCTTCTATGAGGAGATCGACCGTTACAAGTATACGAAAGTAACGTCCTGGACGGAGAAGATCATCAAAGAGATAGAGAACTTGAACAGGCTCAGAAAAGAAGGCCTGCTAAAAGACGACGAGTTTGAGAATTTCAAAAAGAGGATCTTCGAAAAAATAGTATGATGCTTGAAGGCTCCAGTATCCTGCTCGTAGACGACAGCCTGGAAACGCTTGAGCTTCTGGGTGACTGTTTTTCCTTAAGCGACTGCAAAGTGATCAAGGCGGACACGGGCAACAAGGCGCTTGAGATGCTGAAGCGTAACCATGTCGAGATCGCCATAGTCGACATAAATCTGCCGGATATCAACGGCATATCCGTGCTGGAGGCCATCAAGCAGCATGATCCCACGGTTGCTGTGGTGATGATCACCGGTTATCCCGAACCAAACTTTGTCGTCAACGCCATGAAAAAGGGCGCTTCAGACTTTTTGGTCAAGCCATTTGAGCTTGACAAGTTGATGATGGTCATGATGCGGGTCTCACAGGGAAAGAGAGTTGCTTGTGGAGAACAAGAACATTCTTGACCGGCTGGAGGACAAGAAGAAGATAGAGCTCTTAAACCGGAGACTGCAAAAGAAAATCGAAGAACTGACCATCATGTTCCATATTTCAAATAAGCTGAATGCACTGAGTATCGTTGACGACGTGTACGAAAACATGGTGCAGATCGTGCGGGAAATTCTGGAAGTCCCCTCTTGCGGCTATTACCTCGCCGACAAGGAGAAGGGGGAAATGGTGTTGCTGGTGGAAAAGAGAGGGAGCGAAGGGCTTCCCAATCCACGCAAAATGAACCTGTCGAAAGAGTTTCTTTCAACAGCCACCCTGTCAAAAGGATATGTCCTGAAGGAAAGCAAGCTCTTCCTGCCGCTCATCATCAAAGATGAGTGCATCGGCTTTATGAGTGTTGGCGGAAAGCGGGGGAACGGAAGATTCTCTGAAGACGAAATATTCCTCCTTAAGCTGATCACGGAGAAGGTGTCAACAAAGATAGAAAACCGCATGTTGTATGAGAGTCTCTACAACAGTATCCTTCACACCCTCTCTTCATTGATCATAGCCATCAACAGAAGAGATTCCTATACCGAAGGACATTGCGGCCGCGTCACGGAGATGAGTCAGATGCTGGCCGAAGAGATGGCTCTGCAGGATTACGAAAAACAGATGCTGAGAATAGTGGGTCCCGTGCACGACCTGGGAAAAATTGGCATTCCGGACGCTATCCTGCTCAAACCCGGCCGCCTGAATCCGGAGGAGTACGAAGTGATGAAAGATCACTCTATCTACGGCGAGGAGATCATGAAAGGGTTCGAGATACTCATGGAAGAAGCTCGAATAATCAGGCACCATCACGAACGTTTTGATGGCCGGGGATACCCTGACGCGCTGGTCGGCGGATGAGATCCCCATCTGCTGCCGGCTCATCGCAGTCTGTGATGCCTACGATGCAATGACCAGTGACAGACCTTACAAGAAAGCGCTGAGCAAGAAAGATGCAATGGCTGAGATTAAGAGGTGCGGAGGCTCACAGTTTGATCCGGATGTCGCCTCCCGCTTCCTATCGATGCAGGAGGCTGGGTAATGACCGGTGGCGGTGAGAGACGGGAGTTCTTCCGGATAAGAGATCGCCTGGAAATAGAATTTCGGGCCGTCGACCAGACAGAGTTCCTGAGGCTGGAACGTATCGTCAAGTACAACCCGACGCAAGTGTTCACTCAGCCACAAAATAGCAGGCCGAAGAAGAAGTCGGGAGATGGCTCTGATGGAGAGGCACTCATTTCCTACCTCGGCAAGCTTGATCGAAAGCTTTCCGTAATCCTCGATCTCATGACGAAGTCGAAGGTTAGATGATCTCTACACAAGGCGATACGTGGAGATAGAGATCAGCGGGTCGGGACTTTCTTTCGTATCTGATGTTCCGTTGCCGGAAAATGGATACGCAGAGTTCCGCCTGATGTTACCCGTCTTTCCCTACCCGAACATTCCGGTACTCTGTCGGGTTGTGAGGAATGTGAAGCGCGAGGAAGACTCCCGCGTCGATTGGGAGATAGCGTGTAAGTTTCTTGCTATTAACGACTCTGATCGGGATTTGCTCGTCCAGTATATCTTTGGAAGAGAGCGTGAGCGGATACGGTCGGAAAAGGGCCTCGAGGATCGATAACCTATGGATATAGCGACTATTTTAGGACTGGTCTTGGGTATAGGGGCATTACTCGGTTCTTTTCTCATGGAGGGCGGTCATCTTGGCGCTCTCATCCAGCTGCCGGCCATGCTTCTGGTCATCCTGGGGACGTTCGGCGCAACGATAATAACCACCTCTATGAGTCAGGTGAAGGCTTTGCCGGAAATCATCAAGATTGCGGCCTTCGAAAAAAGACTCAATCCTCAGCAATTGATAGAGCTTATCTACGAACTCGCGCAAAAGGCCAGAAAGAATGGCCTTCTCAGTCTGGAGAAGGACCTGGCGAGCATCAGGGAACCGTTCTTGAAAAAGGCCCTGCAGTTGGCAATAGATGGCTTCGAGACAAACAAGATCAAGGAGATCCTCGAAATCGAGATGTCTTACGTTGAAGAGAGACATAAGTCAGGGGCTGCTTTCTTTCAGAAACTGGGGGGCTTCTCTCCGACACTGGGCATCATGGGCACCGTTCTTGGACTGATCCATGCGCTGGGCGAATCTGGAAAACAGCTCAAATATCGCGTCTTCGATCGCCGGCAGCATTCATTGCGACGCTGTGGGGCGTTGCCCTGGCCAACCTCATATATCTTCCCATCTGCAGACAAATTAAAGGCTAAACATCAGGACGAAGGCCTCTGTCTCGAAATCATCACGGAAGGCGTGATGTCTCTGGCCATGGGCGACAATCCCAGGGTCATCAGAATGAAGCTCCTCTCCTTCCTGATCCCTGGCATGCGACAGGAGGAAGATTAATGAGGAAGAAAGAAACCGGAGGAACATGAAAACCTTGAGCGGTGGCTTATCACGTATGCCGACTTGATCACCCTCCTCCTGGCCTTTTTCATCTTGATGTATACCATGTCCAAGCAGGATTCCAAGAAGTACCAGGAGGTAGCCGCCCATCTAAAAGCGATATTCAGCGGGAGTACCGCAGTGCTGGCAACGGGTAATGTTGTCGGAAAGTCACCCATAGAGCTCTCGTTCAAGGGTGGTGCGGAGAATGTGGCAGCCCTTAAGGAGCAGTTGGAGAAGGAGCTACGGGAGATAGGAGACAAGGGTGCCGGGGATACCATGCAGAAGATCTCCCTGATTTCTGATGAACGGGGTCTCGTCGTGCGGGCCATGGAAAAGGCTTTCTTCGACACGGGAAGGGCAGACCTGACACCCAGGGCGCGAAGCGCCCTTGATGGTATAGCACCGGTGCTCACAAATATGCCCAATCACTTACGCGTGGAGGGTCATACGGATAATGTCCCGATCAACACCAGCGAATTCAGGTCCAACTGGGAGCTCTCCGTGAGAAGGGCAACAGAGGTGGTGCGGTACCTCGTAGAACGGCAGGGATTTCCACCTGCGCGCATTTCCGCATCGGGTTACGCGGAGTATCGCCCCATTGCATCCAATGACTCCCCGGAAAACCGGGCAATGAACCGCAGGATTGAGATCATAATCATAAAGACTGGTGAGGGTGAGAATCAACCCAAACAGCCGGTTCCCTCTTCACAGGCACAAACCGGCAAACAGTAGCTGGCCCATTTCTGCTGGTATTGCCGTTCGCCGCTCACGATTTTCCAGCCGTTTCATGGGTCCCTTTGACAAGCCCTAGCAGATTGTTTAAAATGTCTTCTAAGCTATGGCGCTCATAAGGACTATTCTATTGCCTCTGAGGGAGAACGTGCTCTTCCCCTCGATGGTTGCCCCCCTCGTATTCCAGGACGAGCTTCATATTAGACCGTTCGCTGAATCTCTGGAATTGGACCTCCCTTTAGGCTTTGTCGCGGTGAAGAGCTCGGGTGTGCGGGAGCCTACCCTTAAGGATCTTTACGCCATTGGCGCAACCGGCAGGGTGCTTCACTACTCCAGGGATGAAAAGAATCTACTGCGGGTGGTCGTTGAGGGGAAGCAGCGGTTCAGGCTCAAAAAAATTCTGGAAGATTCCCCCTATCTGGTAGGAGAGACAGAGCTGATTAACGAATCGACAAAGCCTAACCTGATCACTGAGGCTCTCACTCAGAGTATAAACGCCCTTTTTAAGGTTTGTTTAAGCTTTGGTGCCCCGCTCTCCGAAGAGGTGGTGAGGTTGATAGGCAACGTAGAACAGCCCGGTAAGCTCGCCGATCTCATGGCCAGCTATCTTGCCAGTGACGTGGCTGAGCAGCAGGATATTCTGGAAACCCTGGACCCGGTGGAGCGGCTGAGAAAAGTTTTTCTACTCTTAAGCAAAGAAGTTCAATCGCTGCAGGTCAAGGCCAAGATTCAGCTGGAGGTCGCCAAAGAGATAGGCAAGTCGCAGAAAGACTTCATGCTTCGGCAACAGATGAAGGTCATACAGAGGGAGCTTGGCGAGGACGATACCCATCTCGACGACGTAAAGGAGCTCAAAGAGAGAATCCGGAGCAGCGGCATGCCTGAGAAGATCGGAGAGATAGCCCAGAAAGAGCTGGCCCGTCTCGAACGTATGAATCCGGCATCTGCAGAGTACACAGTTTCAAGAACCTACCTTGACTATCTGACGAGTATGCCCTGGGCCAGACGAACAGAGGACAGCCTGGATATAAACGATGCGCAGGTGATCCTGGATGAGGACCATCACGGTTTGGAGAAGGTCAAAGAGAGGATTCTGGAGTTTCTTGCGGTGCGAAAGCTGAATGAAAGTATGAAGGGGCCTATCCTCTGCTTTGTTGGTCCCCCCGGGGTGGGCAAGACATCTCTTGGCATGTCCATAGCAAGAGCAACCGGTAGAAAGTTTGTACGCATGTCCCTCGGTGGGATTAAGGACGAGGCGGAGATCAGGGGCCACCGGAGGACCTACGTGGGCGCAATGCCTGGAAGGATTATTCAGGAGTTGCGCAGGTCAGAGACAAATAATCCCGTATTGATGCTCGACGAGGTGGATAAGCTCGGGAATGACTTCCGGGGCGATCCGGCGTCAGCGCTTCTTGAAGTGCTCGATCCCGAGCAGAATCATTCCTTCAAGGACCACTACCTTGATGTCCCTTTTGATTTATCCAGCGTCATGTTCATAACAACTGCCAACCTCCTTCACACGATCCCGGCGCCTCTGCGTGACAGAATGGAGGTTGTTCAGATCTCGGGATATACCGAGGAAGAGAAGGCTAAGATTGCCCTGGAGCACCTTGTCCCCAAACAGAAAAGGGAGAATGGGCTCGCTAAAGAGGAGATTGTGTTCGACGAGGGAGCTATAGGAACCCTCATACGTGATTACACGCGAGAAGCCGGAGTCCGCAACCTCGAACGGGAAATAGGCTCGGTGTTCAGAAAATGTGCCAAGTCCCTCGCGCAAAAGGGAGAATGCCCGAAGGCTCGTTGATGAGGCGACAGCCCGTCTTCTGCTTGGTCCGCCGAAATATCACGCTACAGCTATCGACGCTACAGGTAAGCCGGGTGTGGCATGCGGACTGGCCTGGACGGAGACAGGCGGCGATGTCATATTTATCGAAGCCCGGGCTATGAGGGGACGGTCGGGATTGCTGCTCACGGGCTCGCTTGGAGACGTCATGAAGGAGTCTGCGCAGGCTGCCCTCAGTTATTTGCGGTCTAATGCCGAGAGGCTCGGTCTGGATCCTGCCTTCTACGATGAGCATGATATCCACATCCATGTCCCGCAAGGCGGTATCCCGAAGGATGGACCATCTGCGGGCATTACCATCCTGGTTGCACTTGTCTCGATGCTGAACAATAGTCCTGCGAGGCAGACGGTTGCGATGACCGGCGAGTTGACCCTTTCGGGAGAACTCCTGCCTGTGGGCGGGATAAAGGAGAAAGTGCTTGCCGCTTTGCGTCACGGCACGAAGGAGATTATTATCCCCTGGAAAAACAGGGAGGATCTTTCCGAAATCAGACAGGAACAACTGGCATCGGTGAAAATAATGCTGGCAAAAGATGTTGAGGATGTTTTATCATATGTGTTTGGGGGAATGAACCGGGAGCGTGAAGGGCAGTGTTCGCCCCGTGAAAATGTGAATTCCGTTTGCCGAGGAGTTTGAGCCCGGGCGAATAACGGCCATTAGAAGGTGATCATGCCGTTCGATCTTGTCGAAATTGGAGAAATTCTAAGGAAGGCCAGAGAGGAAAGAGGCTTGAGCGTGGAGGAAGTCTCTGAGATCCTCTATCTGAAGAGATCCGTCATCCGGGCGATCGAATCCGGTGACTGGGCCGCATTGCCGCACTCCATTTATGTGAAGGGGTACATCACACAGTATGCAAAGTACCTGAAGGTGTATGACCGGGTAGCTCCCATTCTCGCGGCGGAAAATGAGGCTCCGAAGGTCTGTCCGTTGGGCCGGGCGGAAGCTCAAGCGCCGACAAAGTTCAGGGAAAGGACGGAACGGCCGCGGGTGCGAAAGGCTATTCTCGGGGGCTCCATAGCTGTAGTGGCTCTCATCACACTCATACTCTTCCTTCACGGGCAGCGAGAGATCTCGATGCCGCCGCAGTACGAAACCGTCGCCCGTAATGCACCTGATGCCCAGCCGAACTGGCCGATAGTAAACGAGACAAATAAACTGATGATTGCCTGCCAGGAAAGGACGTGGGTCAGGGTGGTGATAGACGGTGCTGAAAAGAGGGAAGTGATTCTCAACCCCGAAGAGGTTGTGATGTTCACAGCCAAGGACAAATTTGACCTCCTCGTAGGGAATGCTGGGGGCGTTAAACTTTTCTTCAATGGGAAAGAGACCAAATTTGAGGGAGCAAGCGGAGAGGTAAAGAGAGTGACTTTGCCCTAGAACCTTGTTCGATTAGTTTTATTGTTAAGCTTGATAGAAATATGATTATCCTCGGTTTGGACCCCGGGCTGGCGAGTACGGGTTTCGGGGCGATTTTTTGCGGAGGGAATTCACCCACGCTCCGCGCAGCAGGCCATACAACAACCTCTCCAAGTGATCCCCTTGCCAAGAGACTCTTTCAGCTCTTCGAAGATATCAATCAATTGATGGTTTCGGTGCGTCCGGAATTGGTGGCGATCGAAAACGTTTTTTCCCTGTTGAGGTATCCTAAGGCCGGGATCTTGTTGGGTGAAGTGCTTGGGATCATCTATTTGAGTGCGCACCAGCATGAAGTACCGATTCTGGAGATTACGCCGAAGGAGGTAAAGAATGCTCTTATCGGCAGTGGAAGTGCAACGAAGAAGCAGATTAAATCGACCATAGGGCGGATTCTCGGCATCAAAGAGTTTTCCTCTCTCCACGCTGCGGACGCCGTTGCGGTAGCATTGACAGCCTACTACAGAAAGGGTTACGCTGGAAGCAGATGATTTCGTACCTTGAGGGCCGCCTAAAAAACATATATGTCGACAGGATCACCTTGCTGGTTGGAGGGATAGGCTATGAACTCCTCATTCCCGGCTACGTGATGAACGAGATCAAGCGCACGGCAACTATAGACGGGGGACTCGGACTTCACGTTTCCTATCATCAGACCGAGAGGCAGCCCAAGCCGGTTCTTATAGGCTTCAGGTCAGGATTGGATAAGGAATTTTTCGAGCTGTTCATATCTGTCGAAGATATCGGTCCGATGGCGGCTGTCAGGGCTCTGGGCAGGCCGGTGAGAGAAATAGCCAGGTTCATCGAGGAAAAAGACATAAAGGCACTCAGACAATTGAAGGGCATAGGCGAGCGCAAAGCGGAGAAGATCGTGGCCACGCTGAAGGGTAAGGTCGCAAAGTATGCATTGATGCCCGATATAGAACTGCCTGAGGCGGCCCCGGACGATTTCCGCAAAGAAGTAGAAGGGGTGATGGTCACGCAGTTGGGCCACAAAGTGTACGAGGCGAGGAAAGATGATCGACGACGCGCTCAAAAGGAATCCTGCTATCAGCTCATCAGAGGAACTTTTTGAGGAAGTATATCGAGGGCAAAAGACGTGATCTACGAGGAAACCGATAAACTCCCCGACCTCTTAAAACCCGACAGTTCAGCAGATGAAGAGACCAATAGCACGTTGAGGCCGGCCATCCTGTCCGAATATATCGGGCAGGAGAAAGTCGTCGAGACGCTGCAGATCGCGATAGAGGCTGCCTTGCAGAGAAATGAGCCCTTGGAGCATATCCTCTTCAACGGTCCTCCGGGTCTGGGAAAGACCACCCTCGCACACATCATAGCAAAAGAAATGCAGACAAGGATCGTCACCTCGTCAGGTCCCGGCTCTCGAAAAAGGGGGAGACCTGATGGGGGTGCTCACCAACCTTGAGCGGGGCGATGTCTTCTTCATTGATGAGATACACCGGCTGCCTAAGGTGGTGGAGGAGTTTCTTTATCCTGCCATGGAAGACTTCGCGGTTGATTTTATCTTTGACAAGGGGGTACACGCACGCACGCACAGGTTCAGGCTGGAACGCTTCACACTGATTGGGGCGACGACGCGCTCTGGCCTTCTTTCTTCTCCCTTGCGGGAACGCTTCGGTATCGTGAGGGATCTTGATTTTTATGAGGAAAAAGAGCTTGTCCGCATCATAAAGCGTTCCGCCTCGATCCTCCAAGTAGCTATTGATGAAGAAGGCGCTTTTGAGATAGGCCGCAGGGCTAGAGGCACCCCCAGGGTTGCCAACAGGCTGCTCAAGCGCGTCCGTGACTATGCGCAGGTGAGGGCCCAGGGCTCGGTCACACGGTCGGTGGCCATGGAGGCCCTGGCTCTCGAAGGCATCGATGGCCACGGACTGGGCGATGTTGATCGGAAGCTCCTCAGTACGATTATCTCAACTACAAGGGCGGCCCCGTCGGTATAGAGGCCCTGGCTGCCACGCTTCAGCTGGAGTCAGATGTGCTCATAGAGGTTGTCGAACCGTATCTTCTCAAGACGGGTTTTCTGACGCGAACTTCCCAGGGTAGAAAGGCCTCTGATAAGGCTTATCTCCACCTCGGTTTCGCCGTGGGTGGCAAGTCCCGGAATATGGATCTCTTCGCAGGGATAAAAAAGAAGACTGACAGTATCAAACAATTCCAAATTCAAATATCTCTAAAGCTGCTCAGTTCTGCCGATGAGATATGTTTGACGGCTAGGCTTCCAGGATTTAGGATTTAGATATTAGATATTGGAATTTTGCTGCTCGACTTCAATTACTGTCGGCGACCTACACTACTGGCTGAGCCGTTCCAATTCCTCCGCGGAGATATCGAAATTGGCGTGGACAGTCTGAACGTCATCAGAGTCTTCTAAAGCTTCCATCAGTTTCAACATGGTCTCCGCGTGCTTGCCTTCCAGTTTCACCGACGTCTGCGGGATCATGCTGACCTCGGCAACGGTATATTTCATGTTCTTTTCGTCGAAGGCTTTTTTCACCTTCTCGAAGCCGGCCAGATCCGTGATTACCTCGATGACACCATCATCCTCTCTCACGTCTTCCGCGCCTGCGTCAAGGGCCAGTTCCATAATCCGGTCTTCGTCAACAGTCGTCTTGTCGAAGGAGATGTATCCCTTCTTCGAAAACAACCAGGAGACACTTCCTGCTTCTGCCAGGTTGCCACCATGCTTCGAGAAAGCAATGGCGTACGTCGGCTGAGGTCCTCATCTTATTGTCGGTTAGCGCTTCTACGAGCACGGCCGTGCCTCCCGGACCGTATCCTTCGTAAATATATTCCTCATAAGCCGCGCCGCCCTCCCGCGGATCTGCCCCTCTCTTTATCGCCTTCTCTATATTATCCTTGGTCATGTTCTCGGCTTTTGCCTTCAGAACCACAACCCTGAGCCTGGGGTTGGCTTCGACGTCGCCCTCCGCCTATGCGCGCAGCTGTTGTGATCTCTTTGATCAGCTTCGTAAATATCTTGCCCCGCCGCGCGTCGGCGGCACCCTTCTTGTGCTTGATGGTGCTCCACTTGCTATGGCCGGACATGAGATCCCCCGAATATAGATTTCCACGGGCAAGCCCGTGGTGTTTATTGGAGATGGTGGGCAGTACAGGAATCGAACCTGCGACCTCTGGTATGTGAGACCAGCGCTCTAACCATCTGAGCTAACCGCCCATGTTTAATGTTTAATATATCATGGCTCAAAAGTCAATACAATCGAGCGAAGCGCAAGGGCGACGCTTCGCTCGACGACCGGCTATCGAGCCTTAAGGACCGGGAACTGCGCCCCCTTGAGGACCGTCGTCTTCAGCGACTTGAGGTGGTTGCCTCAAGGCCGAAGGCCGATCCTTAAGCGTAGCGGTCCTCAAGGGCGAAGCCCGGTCCTGAAGCCGCCGAAGGCTGCGGTCCTCAAGCCGCCGCAGGTGGCGATCTTCAGGATGATTCTTATCTCCAAATGAGGTTAAAATAGTCGAATGAGCAGGCACGTATTCGGACCGGTTCCTTCAAGGCGCTTGGGGTTTTCGCTGGGGGTCGACCCGATCCCTCGAAAGTACTGTAATTTTGACTGCGTTTACTGCCAGGTCGGGAAGACAACCCTACGTAGAGACAGAGAGGAGAAGCTTTTTTGATCGGCAAGAACTGGTCTGAGAGGTTCTGCAGCATCTCGACAAAGCGAAGGCGGTTGACGTCATCACTTTTTCCGGCTCAGGAGAACCCACGCTCAATAAAGACCTTGGGTGGATGATCAGAGAGCTGAAGAGACAGGGCGGAGACACCCGTGGCTGTGATCACCAATGGGTCACTGCTTCTTCGAGAGGATGTCCGTGAGGATCTGTCGTCCGCGGACATTGTGTTGCCCTCGCTCGACGCCGTGACCGAGGAAACGTTCACGAGGATCAACAGGCCCCATCCGGCCATCTCTATTGATGACGTCGTCAAAGGACTGCAAGCGTTCCGCAGCGGTTATAAAGGAAAGATCTGGCTCGAAATCATGTTCGCAAAAGGTGTGAATGATGCGACCTGATGAGCTGGAAAGGTTTCGGAAAGTTCTCGCGAGCATTGCCGTGGATAAAATACAGCTGAACACCATCACACGCCCCGCTCCCGGAGAGGGAGCAAAGCCGTTAGAGGCGTCAGAGCTGGCAAGGATCAGCCAGATGCTGGGGAGCCGTTGTGAGGTTATTGCTGGATTCGACAAGAGGTCAGAGGCTTTGGGGATCGATGACTGGGTGGCCAGGGTGCTCGATATTCTGGAGAGGCGGGCCTTGACAATCGACGATGTGGCAAGCGTGACAGGCATTGCACGAGACGAGGCAGCCGAGCGGCTCAAGAGACTGGCAGGCACAGCAACGCCTGCAGACGGTTCGGCAGGGAATACCTGCTTTTTTACGTTCACGCAGAGAAATCAGAGATGAACCTTAGACCCCAGGCTCGGGCACCGAAGTCCGCAGAAAGGTTTATAACAATTCTGTTGACAAACCGGGCCTCCAAAATTATGCTTTGTCTCGCAAAACGGTTCCGCAGTCTTCTCATTACTTCGCATCCTGGAGGGAGAAACTATGAAGATAGAACGGGCAGTCATCAGCGTATCAGATAAGTCAGGCCTGGGAGAACTGGGCGCTTTTCTGAAAGGCTACAACGTGGAAATCATGTCCACGGGAGGAACGAAAAAGTACCTTGATGGGCAGGGCGTAGGCACCCTCGATATCAGCTCCTACACAGGTTTCCCGGAGATCATGGACGGAAGGGTTAAGACACTCCATCCCAAGGTAGCCGGCGGCATCCTCGGTATACGAGACAAAGCCGACCACGTCGAAGCCATGAAGACCCACAACATCAAGCGTATCGACCTCATCGTCGTAAACCTTTACCCCTTCAGGGAAGTTATCAGCAAGGGGTGTACCTTCGAAGAAGCGATTGAGAACATCGATATAGGCGGTCCGTCCATGATACGGGCTGCGGCCAAGAACTTCAAGTACGTCACGGTCGTGATCGACCCTGCCGACTACTCCAGAGTCATGGACGAGATGAAGGCTCACAAGGGCGAAACTTCGGAGGAACTCCGTTTCTACCTGGCCAAGAAGGTCTACCAGACAACATCGGAGTATGACAAGGCCATTTATACCTACCTGTCTCAGGCGTCGTTATAAGGGAAGGTGCTCATGAGAATACTCGTTGTGGGGGGTGGCGGAAGGGAGCATGCCCTTGTCTGGAAGCTCTCCCAATCGCCCAAGGTGGAGAGCCCTCTTTTGTGCGCCCGGCAATGGCGGTATAGGTGATATTGCGACCTGCGTGGAACTCGAGGCCACTGAATGTGGAAGGGCTTCTGGACCTGGCAAGGAAGGAACGTATCGGGTTGGTCGTCGTGGGTCCCGAGAATGCCCTCGCGGCCGGCATTGTGGACACCTTCGAGAGTAAGGGCATACCGATCTTTGGGCCGAGAGCTGCAGGGGCACGTATGGAGACGAGCAAGATCTACGCCAAGCAGCTGATGGAACGGTACGGTATCCCGACTGCGCCCTTCAAGGTTTTCGAGGTCTTTGAAGAGGCGCAGCGCCACGTCCGGACGCTGAAACCTCCCTATGTTGTAAAAGCAGACGGGCTCTGCGCGGGCAAAGGGGCGTACGTCATCCAGGAGAGTAGTGAGGGCGAAAGAGCGGTCAAGGAGTTGTTGGCTGATTCGCTGTTTGGGGAGGCGAGCAGCCGCATCCTCGTAGAACAGTTCCTGAATGGCGTTGAGGTTTCCTACCTCGCATTTACAGATGGGCAGTCGATCCTTCCGATGCTGCCGTCGCAGGACCACAAGGCGCTCCTGGATGGAGATCTCGGGCCGAACACGGGAGGTATGGGTGCTTACACGCCGGTTCCCTTCCTCGATAAGTCGATGGAAGAAGAGATCAACGTTGGAATCATGCAGAAGACTGTAACAGCTTTGCGGAACGAGGGGATCACCTACAAAGGGGTGCTGTACGGCGGGCTCATGATCGAGGGCAGAGAACCCTTTGTCCTGGAGTTCAACGCTCGTTTCGGTGATCCGGAGACCCAGCCGATCCTTTTCAAAATGGAGAGTGACATTCTGCCCATTCTCACGGCGTGCGCGGAAGGAGGGCTCAACAGGGCAGGGGGGATTGCCTGGAAGGATGGGGTATCGATATGCGTTGTGCTCGCCTCCGGTGGTTACCCGGAAAGGCCGGAAAAGGGAAAGCTCATCCGGGGACTGGATGAAGTGAAGCGGGCCAAAGATATTTATGTCTTCCACGCAGGCACAAAGAAGGTGGGCAAAGAGTATTATACGGCAGGGGGCAGGGTGCTCGGTGTCACAGCAGTAGGCGAGACATACCGGGACGCCATACGCAAGGTTTACGACGCAGTTTCGTGCATATCCTTTGAGGGCATGCAGTATCGCAAAGACATCGGGGCAAAGGCTTTGGCCTTGCAGGCAGGCACAGCCCATGGCATCTGACAGGAAAGGGTTAAGGTTGAGGTTAAGATAAGAAGATGGAGCCGAAGACGTGCGAATAACATTTTCAAAATTGCGACTGATGAGTTCATAAAATCTGTGAGGAGTTGAACATGGCTAAATCGTACAAGATCGGAGTAATTCCTGGCGATGGGACCGGCCCGGAGGTTATTGTTGAGGGTAAAAAGGTTCTGGACGCCGCTTCCAAGAAGTTCGGCTTCAGGCTTCAGTACACACACTACGATGTCGGGGGCGATCGTTATTTGAAGACGGGAGAATTACTGCCCGACAGCGTCCTTTCCGAGTTCAAAACTCAAGATGCTCTGTATCTTGGGGCCATCGGTCATCCGGATGTCAAGCCCGGCATCCTGGAGAAGCAGATACTCCTGCGCACCCGCTTTGAGCTTGAGTTGTATATCAATCTACGTCCGGTCAAACTTTACCCAGGAGTCGAGACCCCGCTTAAGAATAAGGGGCCCAATGAGATCGACTTTGTTATTGTACGTGAGAATACCGAAGGGCTGTACACGGGCTCAGGCGGGGTCTTTAAGAAAGGGACCCCCGACGAAATAGCCATCCAGGAGTCCATCAATACGCGCAAAGGAGTGGAGCGGTGCCTCAGGTTTGCCTTTGACTATGCCCGTAAGCGCAACAAGAAGAAAAAGCTGACCTTGGTAGGCAAGACAAATGTACTGACGTATGCTTTCGATCTCTGGGAGCGGGCGTTCTACGAGGTCGGAAAGGAATATCCCGACATAACGACCGATTACACGCATGTAGACGCGGCTTGTATGTGGATGGTCAAGAACCCCGAATGGTTCGATGTGGCTGTCACGGACAATCTGTTCGGAGATATCATCACGGACCTCGGGGCAATGATTCAGGGCGGCATGGGGATTGCCTGCGGAGGCAACATCAACCCTTACGCCGTCTCCATGTTTGAGCCCATTGGAGGCTCTGCGCCAAAATATACGGGCAAGAATCAGATAAACCCGCTCGCCGCCATCCTTGCAGGCGCCATGATGCTCGAGATCCTGGGAGAGGAGAAGGCCTCCACCGCCATAGAGAACGCGGTGGCACGCGCCCTTAAGAGCAGACATTAAGTCGCTAGAGGCCGGGAAAATGGGTATGGGGACAAGAGAAATGGGGGATCTTATCGCAAGCTACGTCGAATAGCAGGGAACGGGATAAACAGGTAAGTAAGGTTAGAGGTTAAGAAAAACTAATTGCCTCGTCCTTTCTCAGCCTTAACCTTTGCTTTAGTCTTTACCTTAGCCTCTCTTTTCTCAGCCGGGACCTTTCAGTTTTCTGATGAGCGTATTCCTGCTCATGCCGAGGAGCTTCGCAGCCTTCGACACGTTGCTATTCGACAGCTTCATCGCGGCCCTGATAAATATCCGCTCTATCATCGCCTGAACGTCACCGAGGACGTTGTCCTCATCACTTACCTTTGTAGTAAGCAGCCTTTCGGCAAAACCTTCAAGCTGAGACTCAAATGATTTATATAACTTACTTATATTACTACCTTTATGCTGGTCCATAGTCATTTGTAGGCGTCCTGGCATATTCTACGACTACCGCGCTCTTTTGTAAACGAAATTCTTAATCCTCATGAGAAACTCCTGTCAGAAGCCCGTGAAACGCTGGTGTGGCGGGCCCCTCGTAGGTATCTATGGCTGCGGAGCCCGACTACATAACGCGCAGGGCTCAACTGGCGCGCTCGGCTGAAAAGGGGATTTCTGCCGGGTCGAACTTCAGGTTCGCGCCAGGATAGGACTTGAGTCTATCTGAAACAGGATGCAATTATGCGGGTGGATATGATTGTCTGTCGCGCATGCATGTGATGAACGCGTTCCGCCTAGAAATCGTGTCACGGTCGTGCGGGGCGTTAAGTTAGAACCTCTTGTGAGAGAGGGCAATGCAGCGGTAGTCGCGAGCTTTGGTGACTTGGAATATTTTTGGTGGTTCTGATAAGAGATATTATGTTAACTAGCGTGCCTTAATCAACTTAATGATCTCTTCGATCCTGCGGTCCCTGACAGAGTACTTCACCTTTGACCCGCACCGCTCATATTGTACGATGTCCTTACTCCTCAGGACCGACAGATGCTGCGAAACCGTTGATTGCGGAAGATCCAGATTCGCCCAAATCGTGCTAACGCATTTCTCCGCATCGAGAAGGCTCTCGAGGATGCGTAAACGGATGGGATGGCCGAGCGTCTTTAGAATGTCGGCCCACATCGTGTAGTTCTTCTTGTCCATGGGATGTTATATGTTAGCGGAACGTCTGGTTCCCTGTCAATCAAAATATCCGTCTGGCACGCGTGAGCTGCTTTTTTGGCCGCCCGGGGTCTGCCTCGCCCTCAGCCAGCTCGGCCGCGTAGCAAAAGGTTAATCTCTCGTGGCGTAAGATGCCTGTGCTCCCCCGGCCGCATGGCGCCGAGCAGCACGGGCCCGATCCGGACACGGCGAAGTTTTAGAACGGGATGAGCACAGTGCTTCCGCCGCCTTGCGGATGATGCGGTTCTTTCCTTCGTGGATGATAACACGATACCAGGCATTCTGCTTTTCGGCCCGCATGATCCTGATAAGGTCAAAGGCATACCGTTCGCCCTGGATTACGACTCCGTCAATAAGTTTCTGTAACTCTTGCGGATCAAGTTTGCCTTTGAGCTTCACCAAGTATTCCTTTTCTACCTCGTACCGTGGATGCATCACGCGCTGCGCAAACCCGCCGTCATTGGTAAAAAGCATCAGGCCTTCGGACTGATAGTCGAGCCTCCCCACCGGATACAAGCGCTCCTTGTCGTCGAGCAGCGCCCGGGCAAGCTTGCGGTCCTGTTTATCCTTAAGATCTGAGAGATAGCCTGCAGGCTTGTACAGAGCTATATACTTGCAGGTGACATGATATTTAATCACTTTATTATCCATAGTTACAATGTCTTTGTACGGTGCTACTGGAACGAATGGCTCTAACACTACAGTATTATTAACGGTTACCCGTCCGGATTTTATTATTTCGTCAGCTTTTCTACGAGACGATACGCCTGCATGGGCAAGAAACTTGGAGAGCCTGATGCTGTCCTGATCCAATGTGGCAGGGATAGCCGTTGTAGGCTATCCTACCACTAATCTTTGAAGGTTTCCACTATGGTATCGGCTTCCAGCCTCCTGATGGGCCGCAGAAACGGCCGCTCTTTGCCGACCATATCAAACACCTGGATCGTGATCGGCTGCCTGTCGGGCAGAGGATTTGCGGCCACGTCGACCAGAATATTTGTACTCTTGGTCACGTCGAGGAGAGCATCTTTCGTAAGGAGCGTCTTTGGATCTGTACAGCAGATTCTCGTTGAAAGTAATAACCCCGCCTGAATGACATGGAGACCCGGTGCGTCCCTTTTGTAAGCGTAACGAGCTGCTGTGGCTTGCCCGAGGTGAGAGTGAAAGTCTCGTTGTCCACCTTCACGACGACATCGACAGGGCTGATGATGTTGAAATCATCCCTTTTCATGCTGTATTCGGTGAAAGGGTTTCCGTCTGCTTCAAACTTGATGAGAGCGGGCTTCTCATCCTTCGTTGGAGCGTATGCGATAGGCTTCACGAGCGAAGGTGCAGAACACCTGCTCTTTCTCTGGTGATTTTTTGGTAGGGGACTCGCACCTCGGCTGCCAACTGCGCGTAGCCGTCCTGAACAGCGACAGGATAGTCGATCTTTCTGTCGTCTCCACTCAGGTCGATCTTATAGATGGAGATCATCACCTTGTCATCCTGGATCCGGTAGTTGCCCGTTACCAAAACGTCAATGTTGGCCTTCTTCATAAACTGCCTGACATCACTTACCCACTGCATATCATCCGAAGGATAAAAGGCTTCCATGGTTGTGCTGGCCGTCTGCGAGTTTAATCCTGCTTTTCTGTCGAAGCACCTCCACTATTTCGCGCCTGATTCTCTCAGATAAGCCTGTGACATCATTCTTTTCGTTGAAGATACCGTACACGTAAACGGACAGTTTCTTGCTTGGAGCATACGGGTTGACCACGCTCTGTAAGGTCCTGAGTGCTAATGGATAGAGGGCGGCGTCAGCGTGTACTTTCACCGCTTTGACAAAAACCAAGTCTCCCGTGTGCATCTCCATCCTGCTCCGGATGATCTCGCAGACCGCCGATGCCTCGTCCGTCTCGATGACGGCGCACTGTCCCGAAGTATTGCTCAACGGGTCATCAGCGTCGCGACGGGCTATTTTGGCAATGTCACCCTTGGCGACCCCCAAACTTCGGCCCAGGTTCATGATGACCTTGTCGCCGAGCGAAAGGTCCAGCCTGTCGGCGAAGGAGGAAACGATGTCACCTTGAAGATACTCCCCCTCCCCCGCTGCCAATGCCGGGCCCTGGAAGAGAAGAAAACAGCACGCTATGAGTACGATATGTCCGTTTCATTTACCCCTCTGCTTTGTATAGATTCTTTATGATGGTTGGTGTGATGAAGATGAGAAGCTCCGATTTCGTATTCGTCACCGAGTTGGATCTGAATAACCAGCCGAGAAGAGGAATGTTTTTCAGCCCAGGTAGGCCTGTCCCATTCGTGTCGTCCTCTGATTCATAGATGCCACCCAGGACCACTGTCTCGCCATCCCTGATCATTACATCGGAAGTTGCCTCCTTCTTATCTATACCCGGCACGGGGCTCCCCGGTATACTGGGTGGGTCTGTCTTTTGTCGCCTTTATCTTCAGACGGATATTTCCGTCTTTCGCGACAATCGGTGTTACCTCCAGGCTCAGTACGGCATCCTTGAACTCTATTGTCGTATAGTTCTGTGAGACAGTCTGATAGGGAATCTGCGTGCCCTGGCTGATCTTTGCCGTCTGATTGTGGGAGGCTAGCACCTTCGGGTTCGAAATGATCTTTCCTTTTCCCTGGGCCTCCAGAGCGGAGAGCTGCACATCCAGCCTGAGCGAATCCTGCAGACCTCCGATGAAGATGCCCAGGCCTCCGGCATTACCGACCAGGGGAGTGGCGGGAAGATTAACGTTGTAAGGAAACTGAACCGTCGAATCTCTGCATCCCCAGATTACCGGTGGGGGAGGTGAACGCGGTGGTCGAGGAGTCGCCGGTGACCTGTTTCAGCCCGCTCAACTCGGTGCTAGTTCCACCCACGCGCGTCCGGTATCTGCGCCCCATTGAATCCCCAGATCCCGTGAGAAGTTTTTTGTGGCCTGTACTATTCTGGCTTCGATCTGCACCTGTGCAGGTGGTATGTCATGCTCTTTGACCCTTTTTATCAGTTCCTGGACGTTTTCCCTGGTGTCTTTCAGGATGAGGGCATTCGTCCACTTCACGATGCTCACAGCGCCATTGGGCGAAATGAGTCCTCTGATATTCGTGCCCGTTGCTCCCTCTCCCTGGCATTCCTCTCAACATAATCCCGACCTCGGTGACATCCAGATAGTTGAGGAAGAGCGTCTCGGTAACGAACTCGTCTTCCAGTTTCTGTTTTGCATCTTTTTCCTTCAGTATCTCTACCCTGTCTTTCCGGTTCCGGTCACGTTCATCATAAAACCTTTTTGCTGTCACCACCCTGATGACGTTTCCCTCCTCTATTCTGGCGAGGTCATTGCTCAGAAGGATCACGTCGAGTGCCTCGTCATAGGTAACGTTCTCGAGTTTGATGGTCACCTTTCCCTTCACGTCTTCAGCAATCACGATATTCTTCTTGGATACTTCGGAAAGTACCCTCAGAACGTTTCGTACGTCTGCATCCATGAAATCGAAGGATATCTTCGACGTGGACGGTTTAAGCACCTGCCCGAACGCGAGCAAAGGTACGATGATCATGATGAAAGCAAACAGCGACATACTTTTTATACATGGCTCACCCTCTCTATTTCCGGGGAATATCTATGGGGAACTTCCGGACGTCCCCTTTTATCTTGTAGGCCATCGTCACCCTCTCCTCTTCGACATCCATGATCCACGTGGTCTTGTTGATAAAATCACCCTGCTTGAAGAGCAGTCCTTTACCCTGCATATCTTCCATCATCGCGAATTTTGCGCCACCGCTCTTAAGCACGCCGACCAGCTTCAATTCTTCCAGTTCGTATCCTTCTTTCAGCTTGCCTGCTGGCCTGATGTTGTTTCAGCTTTGCCAGGAATACCGGCTCAAAGGGATCCCTGCGATCCTTGGAGGTGTACGAAAAATCAGGGTCTACGGGACCGCCTCTTCTTGGTTCGGTCTTTGCCTGTGAGAATACCGTGACGGGGCTCAGGCAAAGCGAGGAGGAAAATGATGATGAATTTATTTCTTAACAGTCGGTGCATTCTTCCCGTCCTTTGCATCTTTGGGCTTCTCGCTCGCTCTGTTCCTGCGGCATCTGTTTGCTGTACACATAGGTCTTTGCCAGGCACGTACCCTCCAGTGGTCAGCTTTGACGCCACAACTTTTGATTCGAGGGAAAAATTGGCCACATGAATGATCCTGTCCAGTTTTCTTACCCCGTCGAAGAAGTAGCCCGCATTGTGATAGCCGCCTGTATACCGCAGTTCAAACGGCAGCTCATAATAGAACTCTTTCGCCTGAAGCTGTTTCGGCTCGAAGAATTTGACCCTCAACTTGGCTTCCTGCCCCACCAACGATACCTGCCTGAGCAGGTTAGGCACATCCTTCTCCTCAGGCATCTGGACCAGAACCCTCTCGAGGTTCTCCTTGAGTTGGAAGTACTCCTTCTGGCTCTTCTCGAAATTTGCCTTCATCAACGTCAATCGATCGAGTTCCTGTTTGGCATTGCGATATTCACCCGCGAGAAATCTCTTCTGGTCGAACTGAGGGACGAGCAGCCAGAAATAGACTCCTGCAAAGGCCGCGATCGTCAGCGCGAGCATCAAGGAAATCCTGTATACTCTCGGTATCTTTGTTATTGTGCTTGCATCGAGCCGGAGTTTCATAAGCCCATGTTCCCCTGAACAAGGAATTTCTTGACCACCATGCCTTCGTCCGTCACGTCCTCTACACTCTTGAGCTCCACATTCTTTGCATAGGGTATCTTCGCCAGTTTCTCGACGAAGTCAGATACGGACTCGTTTTCCAGAGCCCGTCCCTCCAGGTCGAATCTGTCCTCGTCCTTTTTGAAGCGCTTAATCCAGACACTCTCCTTGACCAACGAGGGCAGGTCGTACAGGATACGGGCTGCCAAAGCCCTGCCCTCTTTTATCTTCTCGATAAGAGCGATTCTCGTCGACATCTCTTTCTTTTGCTTTTCGAGAGTCAGGTACTCCTGGTAGAACTTCTCCATGGAGGCGATTGATTGTTTTGTCCGCGCAAGATCGGTTTTCAGATGGGCAATCTCCCTTCCGTTGTTGAAGTAAACGCCCGCAGCCACCGCAAGGGCAATTACGAGCAACAACAGGAAGAGAACGACGTCGGACTTCAATGCCTCTTTTCGAACTTTTTTCGGAAGAAGGTTTATGCGTATCATGGTTCCAGATCACTCACTCTCGAAGAAAGATAAAGGGCCACGGGCGCGAAGGCTTGATCCCCCTCGCCGAGCCTGACGCTCTTTCCATTCTGCTGCAAGCACATTGAAGGATCGAGAAAAGCCACCTCAATGCCTGTTTCGCTCTCTATGCGCTCTTTGAGGCCCGGAATAAGGGACGAACCGCCTGTCAGATAGATTTTGCCGACCGTCTCTCTTGGCTTTGTGGCCACATAAAAGTTAACTGTCTTGTTCATCTCGGACGAGACGTTCCCCACGAAGTCGTCGAAAAACTCGCTGACGTCGCCATCTGCCTGAAGCTTTTTCTCTTCCGCCTCTTCCTGGCTCATTTTATGCGCCTTGGCGATCTCATTGGTGAGGTATTTCCCGCCTATCAGGATTTCCCTCGTGAATTCTATGGTCTCGTTCTTCAGGATCGCTATATTTGTCACAGACGCACCGATGTCCGCAGCAACCACGGAAAACTGTTGCGGACCATGGATACGCTCCACGAGGTTTGTTACCGCAAATATATCAACGTCAAGGATGAGCAGATTCAAACCGGCAAGACGAAAAACATTCATGTAAGCATCGACGATCTCTTTCTTTGCAGCCACGATCAGGAGGCTCATCGTGGCTTCCTTATCTTCTTCGGTGCCCATGACATAATAGTTGTAGTAAATGTCGCGTAGCGGATAGGGTATAACGCTCTCCACTTCCAGGCCGATGCTCTTACTCAGTGTCTCCTCGTCTAAGAGAGGCATGGTCACTCTCTTGGTGATAACGGTATAACTGGATAGGGCGGTTGCCGCCGTGCTTACCTTGATATTCTCTTCCTGCAGCAGGTGCTTCAACTCACGCCCGACAAAGGGGCCGTCAACGATGGTCCCGTCGTGCAACAGATCTTTGTCGTAGGACTTTTTTGCATACTTCTGCAGATAGAGGCCGTCCTTAGTCTTCTTGAGGACGCAGACCTTGATTGAAGTAGTGCCGATATCGACGCCCAGCAGCTCGGTAAATGGCCGTAGTCTCAGTTTCTCCAGCGCTTTATTCAGCATATCGTCCTCAAATCCCGTAGTAATCTCTTCTGAGGCAACGAGTAACGCGCTCTCCGGATGTAGTTTCTGAAAGTAGTTTAGATCCGGGAAGTGATTCAAGAGGCCATTGGGCTGGTCAGTATTTATAAGAATCATCATTCGCAGTTGATCTCCTGTCTCTCTCGTTACAATTTCTTTTATCGCACTTTTCATAATTTTATTAACTCGGTATGGTCAAATGGTAACGCTGAGTGTCGGACGTATCGGATGCGGGCCATTGAGGGGGGTAATTGCAATATCCTGGCCAAACTTCTTTCATGTTACAGACTGGGTTGTATCTGCGAACTAATCTCACCGGACCTTGGCCGCCTTCTCGTAGAATCTGACCTTCTCTGTCAGGTGGCCGATGAGCGCCTCCTTGGTGACGAACTCCCGGGCTTTGGTGTTGTAGATCGAGTACTTACCGCTCGCTGCGTCAAGCAAGTTCTCCCTTTCAATCGCGAGCGCTTTATCGACATTTCCTCTTGCGTACTCGATGTCTGCTTCGATATCTCGCAGCTTGTATACGTAGAGTCCCTGGGGATTACCCGAGGTATGGAAGGCTGGCGAGATACGGCTGAATCGGGCTGATAACGCTCAGCGCTTTGTCAAAATCGCCCAGTTTTGCGTAGCAGCGTGCTGCCTCGCATCTGTAAACGGCTGAAGACGGGTAGAGGAGTATTGCGCTGGAGATCAGTGCGCATGCATCTCTTGCCCGGCGCGAGCGCAGCATATCCCATACCTCTCAGGTAATAGAGCTCGGCGTCCTGATCGTTGCGTCTCTCCGCCTCTCTCAGGTAAGAATTCAAGGCGCTCGCTTTACCTTCTCCTTATACTGAGGATTCTTTTCGTTATCATACGATCTCAGAAGAATGGAGATGCTCCTTGTGTAGCCCTCATTGTTTAGAGGCATCGCCTCGAAGAGCATCCCTGTACGCAACATAAGCCTCAGCATAGAAACCGGTCTCTTCGAAAAGTGTCCCGTCTTCGATCAATTTACGTGAGAAGTCAGCCTTCGCTGTGAAAAGAAAGGAGAGGAGAAGCAGGAGCAACCACCGACAGGAGCAAGAGGCTTGCCGGCGGCCATTGGCTTAGCGTTCTGTCCGGACCCGACAAATGCGGACGTCACAATGAAGAACGTGACTACGTGTGCGGGTATGTCAAAGGCGAAATCGACAAGTCCGAACAAGAGGCCTGCAAAGGCCGATATCGCGAGGAATCTGGAGCCGGATTCCCGAAAGCCTCTGAGCAATTCCTCTGCCGAAGGCTGCCAGGTAAAGGAAAAGAGCTGAGAAGACCCACGGCTCCCCAGCTCGACAGCAGTCTTGACGAGGCTGCTGTGGGCATATTTGGTGTATAAGCCTCCGTCATAAAATTTTCTGTAGGCATATTCAAAGGTGCCTGCCCCGTAGCCTACAATAGGCTTCGACAGAAAAGCCCGGAAGCTATCGCGCCATAAACCGGTGCGCTTGTCGAGCGTGCTTATCTCCGTGGATACGCTCTCGACCTTTGCCCCCAGGAGGCTTCGCATGCTCGACGCCTGCTCACGGCGTTCTCCGTGGAGCAGTACACCAAAGATAAGCAGGGCACAGCCGAGTGAACAGGCAGCTGATGAGCCAGCGCGGGTCAATTACTGGGACCCGAAGCGGGACCGGTCGCCCCTCCCGTGGCAAAGCCACCGGAGCCTCCCGCACCCGCAAGCGGGTACCCGGCTCGCCGTGCTCGCTAGAGAGATTTCCACGAGAGACGCTATGGAAATCTCTCCTTCTGGCGAGAAGCGCACATGCGGGTAATACACCCGCAAACCCTATGACCATGGCGAGTCTCGAAAGGGAGAGAAGGATACCCAGCATCAGCGCTGAAGCCGCAAGCGCGTACACAATGCTTTTTCTTGACCGCAACAAAATAGAGAGCGAGATGGTAACGTATAGAGAAAATAGCCGCCTAACATGTTCTGGTTGAGAAACGCACCAAAGGGAGCGATTTGGTCCCGCACTATCTGCCCGTACTTGCCGCCCGTGAATGCCTGAGCCAATCCGGGAAGCAGTACCTTGAGCTGAATAACCGCGCTCAGAACGAGAAGCAGAGAGCCGACTACGAGGGCCTGATGAAGCTCATCCCGATCATCTGTGGAGAGATAGAGAAGAACAGCGCCGAAGGACCAGACAAGGGTGTTGATCTCATTGAGTGTACTGAATCTGTTCCAGGTATATATGAGGCTTGCCGCACTCACAGCAGCGAGCGGAAGAGCAAAAATAAAGAATGTCGCAACATGCCGGCCCGGCCTCTTGCCGCCGAGATAGGAGGTAGAAAGGGCGACGATGAGCGATAGAAGAAAAAAGCCATCGATCCAGAACTTATCTATGCTAAAGAAATAGAGGGGTAGATGGTTACCCCCAAGGAAAGGAATAAGTAAGAAGGTGAAGAAAGTCGAAACGCGGCGCAGGATAACGGCCCCCTACGTTACATGGCGCCACGTAAGCCGACGATTGCATTCAAAAACAGGACCTTCTTACACCGATTCGGATTCAAGTGAAGACCGAGGCGGCAGCGAGGAGCCCCACCCGCAAGCGGGTACCCGGGCGTACCGAGAGGTACGTCGAGGAGCGCGATAGCGGAGCATCCTGGAAGGACGCAGCACACCCGCCGGTGGTGGATACCCGGAAGGTATGCGCTTGAAGGGGAATCCGTGTTATCCAACGCTGATCCTCCCTGTGAGTATCACCGTGACTTGCCGGCTGTAGTTTGTGGTTGTGAGGGTCACGGTACCGAGTGGCGAGGCAGTACCTGTCGTGGAAAAAGTCACCGTATTGTTGGTGAAGTTGTTCGCCAGAGCCACGCCGCTGGCATAGTAAGGATTGTTCACATCCGACAAAGAGCGCGAGGAGCGTCGACCGTGCCGTCCACGTACGCCCGCGGCAAGTTTCTTGTATCTTGTATGTCTTATTGGCCGGATCGAATAATATCCTGTGCTGTACCCCTTGTGATATCGTTTTCAGTTTTGCCAGCTGCAAATCGCTGACCAGTTGCCTGCTCGCCTTTCTTACCGTGTAACTTTCTATCCATCGGGACGCATTTGGCGCGGCGAGCACAGCAGCAATAGCAAGAATCACCAGCACGACAAGCATTTCAATGAGAGTCATGCCTGCCTGTTCCGGGCACGGCAGACAGGCCTTGCTGATGATACTTATCTCGGTGATATGGCATTGATGAACGCATAGATGAGCCTGTCACCCGTCAAGACGTAAAGCATGCGCTCCGAAAGAGAGGAAGGGGCCGAAAGGAAGCGCGTACTTCGTGTCTGCATGTTTTATGATCATGAGCGGGATACCAACGAGGCTGCCCAGAAGGGAGCCGGAAACGAGAGAAAAGAGCACGCCTTTTATGCCGCAAAAAGAGCCGATCATGGCGAGCAACTTTATGTCGCCGCCGCCCATGCCCTCCTGTTTGCGGAGCAGTTCATACGTAAAGGCAATAGCCCAGAGCACACCCCCTCCCAGTAAGATGCCCCAGAAAGCATCCACGTAGCTGAAAACCGGCACTCTGAAGAAGCGAGAACCCTGCCCCTGCCAGCAGGCCGCCGAGGCTGAGGATGTCGGGAATGATCCTGAAGTCAAGGTCGATGAAGGATACGACGATAAGTACGGTTACAAAAAGTAGCGCCACTGCCAGCTCCAACGATAGCCCATATACGCTGAAGAGCGCCATGTAGAGCAGAGCGGTCAGAAGCTCTACCACGACATACCGCGCGGAGATCGCAGCCCCGCAGTGCCTGCATTTACCCCTCAGGATAAGATAGCTGAAAATGGGTATGTTGTCATAAAAGGCAATCGGCTTTTCACAGTGAGGACATGAAGAGCCGGGCGTTACAATCGATTTTTCTCTTGGCAGCCTGTAGATGCAGACATTCAGAAAGCTGCCGATGATGGCGCCCAGTACGAAGAAAAGCAGGCCCGTAAGGGTATTCATTAGTTGTCCACGTCGTTTGTCGTGTTAGGCATGGCGCCATCCTGGTCAATGGTCCAGACATCGAGGGTCGCGTCACCATCTATATTGCCCGTGGCCGATGCGCTGAACGTGGTAGCGGTTGCAGCGGTGATCGCAAAGGTATATCTCCCGAGCGTGTCTACGCCAGCCTGACAGGCTACCGGTTGCGCGTGGTATAGGTGCCGTACTGGAGCTTGTAGATCTCCTGGGCCTGCCTGATCGCCATGAGCTGTCCCTTTGCATCCTGCTGTCTTGATTTCGCAACGTACTTCGAATATTGGGGAAGGGCTATGACCACTATGGTGCTCATCACGGCTATGGTGACGAGCAGCTCAATCAAGGTAAATCCGTTTTTTCTTTTCATGTTTTTCTTTTCATGCCGAAAAAAAGGGGGCCCGAAAGCCCCCTTCGGTTAGTTGGTTAATTAGCTCTTGGGTAGGTATGCAATCGGTATATTCCCGCCCCAGCTCCATGCTTTGTAAGTGGCGTCAATCGGGCGTGAGGATGATCGTCTTTCCATCGGCGTCAGTGTTCAGGACGCGGTGCTGACCGAGCGTAGCCGTTATGACACCGCGCGGCTACATCAAACAGTCGCGTACTGGGTGGCAACATCAATACCAAGGTTGTCTGGATCGTAGCCGCATCAGCCGCCGCAGGCACAGTCGCTCCACCGGCTTCGACGTGGTAGGCGCAACTGCGGTCTTTATGGCGCCCATGGAATGGACCACCCCTGCAACTTTTGGCCTTGCCCGTATAGCTCGTATATGCTGGAATTGCGATGGCTGCCAGAATACCGATGATCGCTATGACGATCAATAATTCAATAAGCGTGAAACCTTTCGTTCCTCTTCTTACCTTCATCTCAGTTCCCTCCTAGGAATTTTGATTATAGCACACGTTCTTACTGCCGGATAGTAGCTTTCCTTCACCTCCTTCTCCTTGTAATTGATTTCCTGAACATCTTGCAGACATGTCATCATGAAGCCCAGTAATATGCAAGAGGGATGCCACGTCTCTCTCTTATCCGTAAGTGCCCTATTCCATTGGCTTTTCAGGCGATGGCTCCTGTTTCACCAGGCACTGCGCTGGGCGATTTCGGACAGGATCGGCCTGAAAGGTTCTGCTCAGGCCTTGCCTTCGTTGACTGGGCGATTTTGGCATTGATTGGGCGTTTTTGGTCATTATGTATGGACTGTCGAATACTTCTCAATCCAGCGCAGGAGCGCGCGGCGACTCAATCCAAGCCTGCGCGCCGTCTCACTCTTGTTCCCCTCACACACGGAGAGTGTTGCTTCCAGGTGTTTTCTGATCACATCGGCCAGAGACGTACTTGCAGCAGGGTGGCTGGGAGTGGAATCCCGGAGGTAGGCCGGCAGGTGTTCCTCCTTTATAAACGACTCGGTCGTCAGAATCACGGCCTGCTCGATGACATTTTCCAGCTCGCGCACATTTCCCGGCCAGTCGTGAGACATCAGAAGGGCCTGGGCTGATCCTTGATATGCCCACGATCTTCTTTCCTGTGGCGGCGTTCAATTTATTCAGGAAAAACCGGGAGAGCAAGGGTATGTCATCTTTGCGTTCGCGAAGCGGGGGAATGGTAATCACTAACGGCGTAACCCTGTAAAATAGATCTTCCCTGAACCTGCCGTTTTTGACTTCCTGGGCCAGGTTCTTGCTCGTCGCGGCGATCACGCGGCATTTCGCGTATATCGCCTGGCTGCTGCCGACCGGTCTGAACTCCCTGTTCTGCAGGACCCTGAGCAGATGGGGCTGGAAGGAAAGAGGCAGTTCCCCGATTTCGTCCAGGAAAAGGGTGCCTTCACCGGCAGCCTCAAAGAGTCCCACTTTGTCTTTAATTGCGCCGGTGAAGGATCCCTGTTTGTGGCCGAACAGTTCAGACTCTATCAGTGTCTCGACGAACCCCCCGCAGTTACAAACCAGCAAGGGATCCTTCGGTCTTGCGCTGAGCGAATGTATAGCCCTGGCGACTACTTCTTTACCCGTGCCGGTCTCCCCCATGATAGTCACCATCTTGAAGTAGGGGGCTATCCGCCGCATGAAGGAACAGATCTCCAGCATCTTCGGGTTCCTTGCTACGAGCCCGGCGAAGGTATATTTCGAATCGAGCTGCTCCTCCAGTCGCGCAGTCTCCCTGCGGATTTCGAACATATCGGCAATGTCTTCAATCGCAGCCTTCAGTCGATCGAGGTCGAGAGGCGTTTCGAGGTGAGCCCACGCGCCCTCCCTGATAGCCTCGACTCCGTCCTTGTCATGGTTGCCGATCAGGATCACCTCGACCCTGGGGTCGGCCAGCTTGATCGACGGCACCACCGATGCGTCGCCATCCGACAACACGAGGTTGTAGTTCCCGGAGGCTACCTTCTGCTGGAGGGGGCCTGAGCCGTTTTGCAGGTCAACCTGGTGTCCCTCCAGGAGCGGAAGCACATCATCGTAATTCTTAAGCGAAAGGAAAACTCTAAGCAAACCACACCCTCAAGGTGAACCGACCTGACTTATAGTATTATCGGCGCGACACGTTCAAGTTTAAATAAGAAGTCTTCGAGCGCAAAGAATCTCATGGCAACGTTTGGTCACCAGAGTACCTCTAAAGCGGGCTGCCGGGTGATGCGAAGGTCGCTCATGCGTGGCTGTGACATTTACCAATTGCATTGGAAAATGGACGACTCAGCCTTCGGCCAGGTATGCTGCGCTATCAGCTATGGGATTTACGATGGCGAACCCTGTAAGGAAGCATCCGTGGGAGTACCCTGTAGGATGGCGGGATCCGGAAGGAAGCACGAGTGCTCCGCGAGCACCCTGCGGCGATTTTTGACAACAAGGTATCATTGAGGAATGGATTATTCGGGGCACAGGAAGCAGGCGACGCGATGGTTTTGCGGCCCTTTGAGCAGTGGACTGTCGTGTTCGCACATTTCCTTTTTCTCGCCGCATCGTTCAAGAAAGGCACAGCAGCCGTCCGGAAGAGCACCCTGCCCTTCGGACTCTACCTGAACTCTGCTCGATGCATCCATAAGCAGCCGGGTATACGGGTGCAACGGGTGCAAAAATAGCTCTTCCTTTTCCCCTATTTCTACCACTTTGCCCCGGTACATGACCATGATCCGGTCCGAGATGAACCTCACGATGTTGAGGTCATGAGAGATAAAGAGCATGGAGATTCTGAATTGCTCCCGTATATCGAGAAAAAGATTGATTATTTGGGCTTGTACCGAGACATCCAGGGATGAGACGGGCTCGTCAGCGACGATGAAAGAAGGGGAAGTGGCCAAAGCTCTTCCGATGGCAACGCGCTGTCTCTGTCCTCCGCTCATCTCGTGAGGGTACTTCTTCAGGAAGTCTTCATCGAGGCCGACGCTCTTCAAGACTTCGAGCACCCTGTCGGCCAAACCCTCTTTTCCGACCATCCGGTGGGCCACAAGCGGCTCGGCAACAGTATCGAATACCCTTTTTCTGGGATTGAGGGACGAGAACGGATCCTGAAAGATGATCTGCATTTGCCGGCGGAGACTTCTTCGTTCCTGCTCCGGCATGTGGACCCAGTCGCGGCCCATAAAGAGAATGCTGCCGTCATCAGGCTTCTCAAGCATCGTTATACACTTCGCGACCGTACTTTTGCCGCAGCCGCTTTCGCCCACAAGCCCCAGGGTTTCTCCCTGCTCCAGCTCGAAGGAAACGCCATCGACTGCGCGTATAATCTCCTTCGTGACCGAGAAGGGACTTCTCCTTACCTCGTAGACCTTTCTCAATTCTGATACAGATAGCACCGTACCCATCGTTCACCGACCGCATACATAGGCGGTTCTTCAACCTTACACCGGGGCATCACGTACGGACACCTTGGATTGAATGTGCATCCCTGAGGCAGGTCCGACAATCGAGGTACCGTACCGCGAATGGCGCGGAGCCTGCGTTGATCACGAGAGAACTCCGGCATGGAATCGAGCAATCCCTTGCTGTAAGGATGCAGAGGTTCCCCGAAAAACTGGTCCACCCTTCCCTTTTCAGCCATCTTTCCGGCATACATGATCCCGACCGAGGTCCCTATGCGCCGGATTACGTTCAGATTATGGGTTATGAAAAGCATAGAGAGTTGATATTCGGCGATCAGGAGCTGAAGGAGGCGTAGGATCTGGGCCTCGATAGTCACGTCAAGGGCCGTAGTCGGTTCATCTGCGATGATGAGGGAGGGGTTGCACGCGATGGCAATCGCTATCAGCACCCTTTGTCTCTGCCCGCCGGAGAGCTGGTGCGGGTACTGAAGGTACCGCTTATCCGCAGCGTCAAAACCGACCTTCTGCAAGAGTCCTATGGAGATGTGCCTGGCTTCCTCCCTGGAGAGGGCCTTGTGCACGATGAGACCTTCAGAGACTTGATCACCAATACGTAAGACCGGGTTGAGCGACGTCAGGGGCTCCTGGAAGATCATTCCGATCTTGTCACCACGAACTGATTGCATCTCTCTGCTGGTGAGCTGAGCCAGGTCTCTGCCCTCGAACAGAATATTCCCTTTGACGATCTTGCCCGGGGAAGGGATTAACCTCATGATAGAGAGTGCTGTCATGGTTTTTCCGCAGCCGCTTTCGCCGACGAGGCCGAACACTTCGCCCTTGTCCACTTCAAGATCAACGCCATCGATGGCTCTCGTCGTTGTCCCGTTTGAATAAAAATAGGTATGTAGGTCAGATACGGAGAGTAACTTCATTCGTCTGTGCTACCAGCCCTGATACAGTATCACAACGGTCAGTCGCGTTCAAGGCGCAAGGCCCAGTCAATTGGCTTAATTGGTTCAATCAGTTGGGCTGATTCATGGCTCAGAGACGCACTGAATCTCCTCGCGGGAAGACCGGTTGAAGCCCTCTTACACCTGCCCGTTGTAACCAATGAAACCAATTGAACGCAATGAAACTATCATGTTATACAAACCCTTTGATTATTTTGCTGCCATGGATTATACTTGATGCCGTAGATGAACGGCCTGCAAAGGGTCATTTGGAATTCTCGTTATCTTCGCAAGGGCGAGCAAATGTTGAGACAAGTTGCGGGAGGGTAAGCGTCCCGGTTGCCATAGTTGGGCAAACACCCGGCTAATAAGGAGCATGGAATGACTGAATATGATATCCCGGAAGGTTTGACCTTTGACGACCTTCTCCTCGTGCCTGCACGCAGCGAGGTTCTGCCCGGTGATGTTGATGTGAGCACCTATCTCACTAACAGTATCAGGCTGAATGTTCCGGTGATTAGTGCGGCCATGGATACGGTCACCGAGGCCAAAGCTGCGATCTGTCTGGCGCAGGAAGGCGGTATAGGCATCGTTCACCGGAATATGGGGGTGCATGAACAGGCCCAGGAGGTAGAGAAGGTAAAGAAATCTGAGAGTGGCATGATTATCGACCCGATTGTGATATCACCGGAACAAAAGATAAAAGATGCCCTGAAGCTCATGGCCAGTTACAGGATATCCGGAATTCCTGTTACCAAGGGCAAGCGGCTCGTCGGTATTATCACCAACCGGGATCTGAGATTTGAGACCAACCTGGACCGCAAGGTTGAGGATGTGATGACTAAAGAGCATCTGGTCACGGTCGAAGAAGGCATCGGCCTCGAAGAGTCAAAGAAGATCCTGCACAATCACAAAATAGAGAAGCTGCTGGTGGTTGACAGAGAGTTTAACCTGAAGGGGCTGATCACTATAAAGGATATAGAAAAAGTCAGGAGGTATCCGCTGGCGGCAAAAGACGCACTCGGCAGGTTACGTGTTGGAGCAGCGGTTGGCGTGGGGCCTGACAGAGAAGCCAGGATTGACCTGCTCTTAAAAGCCGGTTGTGACGTCATCGCCATTGATACAGCTCACGGCCATTCCAGGAACGTGATTGAAGCGGTCGAGGAGAGCAAACGCAACTTCAAGGATATCCAGCTTATTGCCGGTAACATAGCAACTGCGGAAGGCGCAGAGGCGCTGGTTAAGGCCGGCTGCGACGCGGTTAAGGTTGGCGTGGGTCCTGGATCAATCTGCACGACGCGCATAGTTGCGGGCGTCGGGGTACCGCAGATGACAGCCATATTTGCCGCACACAAAGTAGCGAAGAAGCATGGCATACCGGTTGTCGCGGACGGGGGCATAAAATTTTCGGGTGACATCACGAAAGCTCTCGCCGGTGGCGCCAGTACGGTAATGATAGGGAATCTCTTTGCGGGCACTGATGAGACGCCTGGCGAGATGGTCCTGTATCAGGGCAGAACTTATAAAATGTACCGGGGCATGGGCTCCCTCGACGCTATGAAAGAGGGCAAGACAAGAGACCGGTACGGCATATCCGAGGATGAGCCTGAGTCAAAGCTCGTTCCGGAGGGCATCGAAGGGCGCGTCCCCTACCGAGGCTCTCTTTCGTTTACAATCCAGCAACTGGTAGGCGGTATTAAGGCAGGCATGGGATACCTGGGTTGTCAGAGTCTTATAGAACTCCAGCAAAAGAGCACGTTCTTGCGCATAACTGCCGCTGGACTTAGAGAAAGCCACGTCCACGACGTCATCATCACGAGAGAGGCTCCAAACTACCGTATCGAATGATGGATTATCACAAGGAATTAATCTGTATTCTTGATTTTGGGTCGCAGTATACCCAGCTCATAGCGCGCAAAGTAAGAGAGTTGGGCGTCTACTGCGAGATTTACCCATATAATCTCGAATTTGAAAAAATAAAGGCCCTGAAGCCGAAAGGCATTATTTTATCCGGGGGGCCGAGCAGCGTCACAGATAACGATGCACCTATATGCGACATCCACATTTTCTCACTGGGCGTTCCGATACTTGGCATCTGCTACGGCGTCCAGTTGATCGCAAAGCTGCACGAGGGCGAGGTTCAGAGATCAGAAAAACGGGAGTATGGCCGGGCCCACCTTTTCCTCGACCAGAATGATCTGCTCTTTGACGGATTGGCTGACGGCGAAGTAATCTGGATGAGCCATGGCGACAGCATCGTCAAGATACCTCACGGATTCATACCGCTGGCACACTCTGAGAATTCCCCTTACGCTGCCGTCAAACAAGAAGATGGGAAGATCTACGGTCTGCAGTTCCACCCGGAGGTCCACCACACGCCCAAGGGCAAGTTGATCCTGAAAAATTTCCTCTACAGGGTGTGCAAGGTCGAAGGTCTCTTTTCAGCAAAATCGTTCATTGAGATGGTGACGAAGAAAGTACAGGCTGAAGTGGGTGAGAGAAGAGTGATCTGCGCCCTCAGCGGAGGTGTCGATTCGTCCGTGGTCGCCACCCTCGTCCACAAAGCAATAGGCGACCGGCTGCGCTGCGTCTTCGTTGATAATGGCGTTCTGCGAAAGAATGAGGCAGCAGAAGTGCTCGAAATCTTCAAAGACAGACTGCACCTGAACATCAGGCATGTGGACGCCAGAGAGATATTTCTTAAGGCGTTAGCCGGCGTCAGGGACCCTGAAAAGAAGAGGAAAATCATAGGCAGGCTCTTCATCAAGATATTTGAAGAGGAGGCGAAGCGAATTGGTGACTCGGCCTACCTGGCGCAAGGCACACTCTATCCTGACGTTATCGAGAGCGTCTCGTTCAAGGGACCGTCAGCCACGATCAAGAGCCATCACAACGTGGGCGGACTGCCCAAGAAGATGAAGCTCAAACTGATCGAACCACTTCGGGAGCTCTTCAAGGACGAAGTACGGGTCGTCGGCAAGGCCCTGGGAATGCCAGACAACATCGTCCACAGACAGCCCTTTCCTGGACCGGGCCTGGCGATCAGGATCATCGGAGAAGTGACCGCCGAAAGGGTCCGGATGCTCCAGGAAGCGGACCACATCATCCGGGAAGAGATAGAACGAAAGAAGAGCTTTAGACATGTATGGCAATCCTTTGCCATACTGATTCCCATTAAAACGGTAGGCGTCATGGGTGACGAACGAACCTATGCGCACGTCATTGCCCTGAGGGCCGTTGAGAGTGAAGATGGTATGACAGCAGACTGGGCACGGATACCTTACGAGGTGCTTGACGTCATATCGAGACGGGTGATCAACGAGGTACCGGGGGTTAACAGGGTTGTCCTCGACATATCGTCTAAACCTCCGAGCACCATAGAATGGGAGTGATTCCACGGCTTGCTCGGGGAATCTATCTAGCGAGCACGGCGAGCGAGAGGGGAAGGCTCCGACGGCTTTGCCGGTGGAGGGGGCGACGCGAGCCCCAATGATAGAATGGGAATAGATTAGCATAATGAAGGAATTTGTCCATCTCCACGTGCACACCCAGTACAGCCTCCTGGACGGGGCCATTCGCTTCGAGCCGCTTTTTAAGACAGCCAAGTCCTTCGGCATGTCAGCCTGCAGCATCACAGATCATGGGAACATGTTCGGCGCGATCGATTTTTATACGTCGGCCCGTGAGGCGGGTATAAAACCAATCATAGGATGTGAGGTTTACGTCGCACCGAAATCGCGAACCGAGAAGACGGCGCGGGGAGAGGATAACGCTTATCACCTCGTTCTTCTTGCACTCGACAATACAGGATACGGCAACCTCATCAAGATGGTGAGCTATGCGCATCTTGAAGGCTTCTACTATGTACCGCGGATAGATCAGGGACTTCTTGAAACATATAATGAGGGCCTGATCTGCCTTACGGCCTGCATCAAAGGACGCGTGCCCCAGATGATTCTGCGGGACGATCAGAAAGGGCTTGAAATTGGCCGTAGACAATTATCTGTCCATCTTCGGCGATCGCCTTTACTTCGAGTTGCAGGACAACGGCGTAGAAGAGCAGAAAAAGGTGAACGAAGGCCTTGTGAAGCTGTCAAAGCAGTATAATGTGCCTTTGGTTGCGACCAACGATTGTCATTACCTCAGGAAGGAAGAAGCGAAAGGCTCACGAGCTGCTTCTCTGCATCCAGACGGGGAAGGTGATGACGGACAAGGACAGGCTCAGTTTTACCGGAGACCAGTTTTATTTCAAATCCGGCGACGAAATGGACCGTTCTTTCTCCCAGTATCCGGAAGCGCTCGCCAATACGTTGCGGATTGCGGAGATGTGTAATGTAACAATCGATTCAGGTACGTATCACTTCCCTGCCTTTAACCCGCCGTCCGACCAGAGCTCTTGCCGAGTATTTAGAGAATCTCTGCCTGCAAGGATTTGAAAAGAAGATCCGCCATATTGCCACAACCTATGCTCAGTTCACGGACGATCTCCTGGCAAAGTATAAAGAGAGGCTCCACTACGAACTGAAAGTGATCAAAGAGACGGGCTTTGCAGGCTATTTTCTGATTGTTTCCGACTTCATCGGCTATGCGAAGTCGCAGGACATACCGGTTGGCCCGGGAAGGGGCTCAGCCGCGGGGAGCCTCGTTGCTTACTGCCTTGAAATCACCAACATAGATCCGATCAAATATGACCTCATATTCGAAAGGTTTCTCAACCCGGAACGTATCAGCATGCCTGATATCGACGTCGACTTCTGCATAGAAGGCAGAGAGCGGGTCATCCAGTACGTGACTGACCGGTACGGCAAAGAGAATGTCGCCCAGATCATCACCTTTGGTACGATGAAGT
This sequence comes from uncultured delta proteobacterium, assembly GCA_963821605.1. Taxonomy (GTDB): domain Bacteria; phylum Desulfobacterota; class Syntrophorhabdia; order Syntrophorhabdales; family WCHB1-27; genus JADGQN01. Next base: position 65,303 of record CAWGEZ010000058.1, read on the forward strand.
CACGTGCGGCAGTGCGGGACGTAGGCCGGGCGCTCGGATTTCCTTATGCTGAGGTGGACAGGATTGCAAAGTTGATTCCTGCAGCCCTTGACATGAGCATAGAACAGGCCCTCCATGACGAACCCCGTTTGAAAGAGATATACGAGAAGGACCCGGCCGTCACCGAGCTTATCGACAACGCCATGGTCCTGGAAGGGCTTGCCCGACACGCCTCCACGCACGCTGCCGGGATCGTGATATCGAATAAGCCTCTGGTTGAGCACCTGCCCCTCCACCGCGGGAGCAAGGGTGAGACTGTTACCCAGTACCCGATGAAGTCGATAGAGAAAATCGGACTGATAAAGTTCGATCTGCTCGGTCTGAAAACCCTCACTATCATCGACAACGTTATAAAAACGCTCAAGGCGCAGGGAATTTCCTTAGACATCAACAACATCCCGCTGGATGATACGAAGACTTATGAGCTTCTCTCCTCCGGCAACGCGTCCGGTGTATTCCAGCTTGAAAGCAGGGGGATGCGGGACCTTCTCACCAAACTCAAGCCGTCGAAATTTGAGGATATCATAGCTCTCATCGCCCTGTACCGGCCGGGACCGTTGATGAGCGGGATGATGGAAGAGTTTATCAGAAGGAAAAACAATCCTGCCCTTATCAAGTACGAAACGGGATTGCTGGAAGATGTTCTCAAAGACACGTATGGCGTGATTGTCTACCAGGAACAGATCATGAAGATAGCGTCGCGTCTGGCCGATTTTTCGCAGAGCGAGGCCGATGCGCTGAGGAAGGCAATTAGCAAAAAGGTTCCGGAGCAGCTCGAGAGCTACCGTGAGCAGTTCGTCCGCGGGTGTGCGGCGAACAGCGTGAAACCGGAGGTTGCTGCGAAAATATATGACGTCATTCTTCGGTTCGGCCAGTACGGTTTCAATAAATCTCATAGCGCGGCCTACGCGCTGGTGGCCTATCAGACCGCCTTTCTGAAGGCCCATCACTACCTTCCCTTCATGGCTGCGATTCTTACGAATGAAGTGAACGATACGGACAGCTTGATACGCTACGTCGCGGAATGCAGGGAGAGCGGCGCCACTATCCTGCCTCCCGATGTGAACGAAAGCGACAAATCATTTACGATAGTCGATGACAAGATCCGGTTCGGCCTCTCCGGGGTCAAGAATGTCGGCGATGCGGCGCTGGACAGCATTTTGAACGTAAGACACGAATCAGGTCCTTTCACCTCCTTTCTCCATTTTTGCAGTCTTGTTGATTCGAGAAAGGTCAACAAGAAAGTTGTCGAGAGTCTCGCTAAGGCCGGTTGCTTCGACAGCATGGGTCTTAGTCGGGCGCATCTCTTGGTCATGGTGAGGGACAGGTGGGACCGGCTGCAAAAAAAGAACGGAGCCAACAGCCTTCAGATGGATATGTTCGGCTCCGCTACCGGCGTCGCACGTAGAAGAACCTATGCCTGCAGCGGAAGAACTTCCTTACGAGGAGATACTCAGGGGCGAGAAGGAAGCTCTCGGCTTTTATTTCAGCCAGCACCCGCTGGCCCCGCTGTCGGCAGAGATCAGGCGCATTACGCAACATGACACTGCGACCATTAAGGAGCTGGACCTTGCGGAAGACGTGAGCATTGTGGGCATTGTCAACGGCTACAGGGAGATCACCACAAAGAGAGGTGACCGCATGGCCTCTATCATGCTGGAGGACACAAAGGGTATTGTTGAAGCGATCATTTTTCCGGACCTCCTGTCAAAACATATCCTTCTCCTCAAAGGCGAAAATCCCTTGGTGATCTCCGGCACCGTTGAAAAACTCGAGGATGGCACAACCAAGATTCGAGCCAAACAGGTCACACTCCTTGAGGATAACCTCAGTGAAATGCGAAAAACAGTTAAGGTGACGATCGACTGTCAGTTGTTCAAGAGACAGGAACTTAAGAAATTGAAAGACGTGCTGCACAGTATCAGGGGCGATTCAAAAGTACTGCTCGAGTTTAACCTGAGCGGGGAAAGACAGCCGCTATCGCTTGCAGAGCTGAGAATTGATGCGTCAAAGCTTGACGTTTTGATTAAGCAGTTTAAACAAGGGGTTGCCGTAGAGGTGCTCGGATGAGACATTACCTCGACTTTGAAAAGCAGCTCGAACCCATAGAGAAGAGGATAGAAGAGATACGGAAGTTCCACGACGTATCTGACCCTCATTACGCTAAAGAACTTGTTTCCCTCGAGAAAAGACTGCCCAAGATCGAACGAGACGTGTACGGGAATATGACAAACTGGCAGCGCTCCCAGCTTTCACGCCACCTGAGCCGGCCGCACACTCTGGACTACATTCACCACCTGTGCACGGACTTTGTCGAATTACATGGAGACAGGAAGTTCATGGACGATCCGGCTATAGTGGGAGGGCCTGCCCGCTTCGATAACGTAAATGTTGTCGTTGTCGGCCATCAGAAAGGCAAGGATGTCAGGGGCATGGCCGACCGCAACTTTGGCATGGCAAACCCGGAAGGCTACCGCAAGGCCATGAGGTTGATGGAGCTTGCCGACAAATGGAAAAAACCGGTTATCACCTTCGTCGACACCCCGGGTGCCTTCCCCGGTGTAGGCGCGGAAGAGAGAGGCCAGGCGGAAACGATCGCCTCATCAATCTATTTCATGTTCACCCTGCTGGTTCCCATCATCGTGATTATCATCGGAGAAGGGGGAAGCGGCGGCGCGCTCGCTATTGCTGTTGGTGACAGGGTCCTGATGCTGGAGAATGCCACCTACTCGGTCATATCCCCGGAAGGCTGTGCGGCCATACTCTGGAAGGATGGCTCGAAAGGCTCTTTGGCAGCAGATGCCCTTAAACCCACGGCCCAGGAGCTGATCAAATTGAAGGTGATCGACGCTATTGTTAAAGAACCCTTTGGCGGAGCTCATCGCTCCTGGGAAGAGACATTCGAGAACACCCGGGCGCTCCTCGGCAAGCACCTGAGAGAGCTTCTTGACATACCCCCGGAGACTTTGAGAGAGAGACGGTACGAGAAATTCAGGAAGATGGGCGTTTTTGAAGAAAGATGAGAAAACAGAGCAGGTGAGGTAAAGACTAAAGCGAAGGTTAAGGTTAAGTAAAGTGCCCTTTCTCTACCTGTTACCTTGTCCTCAACCTTAGGTCTTTGTTTTTACCTGTACTTACCCTCTCCAGCTTGACCTTCGTTATTCTCTGCCTGAGGATGCCTACCACCGTAAAGCGGTAACCGTCATGGTAGACTATTTCTCCCCCTCTGGCAATCCCTTGCAGGTGCGAAAGCACAAAACCACCCAGCGTTTCATAATCGGCCGACTCAGGTAGCTCAAGATTGAGGATTGTATTCAAGTCTCTGATGCTGTAAGAAGCGTCGACGATCATGGAGCCGTCAGAGAGCCTCTCGATTCGAACATCAGTGTCCGTTTCGTCCATGATCTCTCCAAAAATCTCCTCCATGATATCTTCGAGAGTGACAATACCTACTGTCGTACCATATTCATCGATCACCACGGCGAGGTGTACACGCCTCCTCTGCATGTCCTTCAACAGTGTGCTGACCTTCATGGTCTCAGGCACGAAGTAAGGTCTTCTGAGTACCCTCTCCAGATGGAACGGCTCGCTTGACCAGATGAACTTGGCAATATCTTTATGGTAGACAATCCCCTGAATATTGTCGAGGTGGTCTCTGTAAGCGGGATACCGCGAGAATTCGTTTTCAACAACATACTTGAGCACTTCTTCCTTGCTCTTCTCCATGTCAATTGCGTAGATATTGGGCCTCGGCACCATGATCTCTTTGACGGATCGGTCCACAAAATTGAAGACGCTATGTATAAGCTCTTCCTCCGTCCTGCCGAAAACGCCCTTTGTTCTTCCTTCTTCGAGCAGGAGCTTGATCTCGTCCTCCGTGACAACCTCATCTGCGAGCTTGAGGCGAAGGAGCCTCATCACGAGGGACGTAGACGCGTTAAGTAGGCGGACCGGGAAAAAGAGTATCCTCGACAGAAACTCGAAGATGGGCACAATGCCAACAGCCATCCTCTCGCGGTAGTTGATGCCCATATGCTTTGGAACAAGCTCGCCCATGACGAGGAGGAGATACGTAAGACAGAGAACCACGATGACGAGTGAGATGCTCTCCGAAAAACGACCTACATACGGGATTTCCCTGATCACCGGGTTCAGAAAGTGGATGGAGAGCACGCCCGCAAGCGCTGATGCCAGGGTGCCGAAGATGGTAATCCCGATCTGCACAGTCGGAAGAAACCTCTCCGGATTCTCCCGCATCTGCAACAGCACCTCCGCCCTCTTGTCCTTCTTATCTTTGATCATATCCTTGATCCTGCTCTTGCGGGAAGAGATTATGGCAAACTCTCCTGCCGAGAAGAAGCCGTTCAAGAGTACAAGGATAATGATGGCTATGATAGATAGGCTGAGGCTATCCATGAGATGCGAGAAAAGGATCCCGCGACGGCTTAGTTGCTCTAAAGCAACGCATGGTCATTTGGAATCGCGCGGACCCCTTGGAATGCTCTTTGACCTGATGCATGAAGGCTTCCAGTCTGGTCGTGATATTGGTTAACCCCTGTCCGTCGTAAGCAATGTTGAGAACGGGCACACCATACTTATTCTGTATAAGTTTCATGACCGCACTCGATATCGTGCCGGGCATACAGGTGAACGGCATGGCGTTGATGATACCGGAAGCGCCCTTACGTATAAAATCGATACTCTTACCCACACTGAGTATCGCTTCCCCTTCGAAGCTTTCGTCGATGTAGGGACTGGCGTCGTGAATGACCTGCCTGACCTGCGGCTCACGTCCATACCGCAGATATTCGGAAAATATCTCTTCCATGCGGTGCTCATCCTTCCGCTGGATATGGTCGGTCAGCACCATGGTGAACAGATCGGACAGGCTTCTTTTTCGGGCACTCCTCTTCTTCCCCATATAGTTGACGTAGTTTATCCATTCAGTGATCGGCGCGAGCCAAGCCTCCCCGCCAAACTCCTCCACCTTCTTGACCAGATCGTCGTTGCTGAAACGGTTTGACCTGATGTAAATCTCCCCCACAATGCCGACGATCGGCTTTTCAGTCTTTTTTGTAGGAATGGAGAGGAAGCGCTTTACCGAATGTTCCAGGGCCTCGAAGAGACCGTTATTGCCGCTTTCAATGGCTTTGGAAATCGCCAGAAGCATCTCCTTATAAACCTGCTCCGTCTGACCCGCCTTTTCCTCGTAGGGCCTCACGCCGTGCAACATTTTCAGGAGCAGGTCGGTCGAGACGATTGCCCGCCAACCTAGACGGGAGAACTTGCCGCCGACAATATCCAGTTCCTGGTAAAGCTTTTCATCCTGGTTCGGGGCATAGATGGGTACATTCGCGTAGCCTCGTTCGTCGAGGACCATCCTGTGCAGACGATGATACTGTCCAAACCGGCAAGGGCCCCTGCCCGAGGGCATAAAGAAGGCGCTTGCTGTTGGCTCGAACCCTTCCTTATTTACCGTTTTCAGCATATCGCCCGTGGTCAGAATGCACGGATAGCACTCTTTGCCGATCGTGTATTTGCGCCCCAACTGCACCGTCTCATCGTCGGACTCCTCCATCACCTCCGCCTCGGCGCCCGCGGCTCGGAAAGCACTGACAAAAGGGAACGAGTGGTCTGACATATAGGGTACATAAATTTTCCGTGCCTTCTTGCCCACGTAAAAGACCGGCGTCGCCTTCTCTTTAGCTGCCACGTCCTGCCGGGCGTTCTTGATGCTGTCGAAGAAGGCTTCCAGTCGCGTAATGACACCGGCATCGCCGCTGTGTTCATCGATCTCCAGTTGCAGGAAAGGCTTACCTTCCATGATCTTTTTGAAGAAATGCGTGATAAAAGAGTCAGGGCCGCACCCGAAATTGGTTATATATATGGCAAAAAGATTGGGGTGAGAACGGATGATTTTTGCCGCCCTGAGTATCTTCTGTCCGTAGCCCCAATACATCTCCGTAAGGTCCTCGTCATCAGGCACGCTGTCCAACGGCAGCATATCAATAGGTATTGCCGTGACTCCAAGGTCGAGGAGCTTCTTGTGCACATTCAGGTTTGCTCCGGGATCCACACTGTTGTAAGGCCTTCCGACAACTACCATCGCCTTTTCATCGCTTTTTATCCGGGACAGGAAATCGGCGCCTGCGCCAAGGCATGCACCATAAAATAATTCCTGGACGGAATTGGCAATATGAAACGCCCGCTCTACCTCTTTTTTGGATCTCCCGAGGGATTTTCCGAACGAGACGAGGTTCTTAAGGGCAATCTCCGGTCCCTGTCCGAAGCGCACAATGGGGCACTCAAGCTTTACGCCCATCGCCTCAAAATCGATCGAGGCCTTGACCGTATACGGGAGCGATTGGGCGTACGGGCAGGCAAAGTTGGTCTCCACCCCTTCCGACGGTTTTTTGAGATCGATAACACTCGGAAGAAATATCCTCCTGGCACCTTTGGCAATGAGATTGAGGATATGGCCGTGAGCAAGCTTGATGGGAAAACATGATTCAACAATGATGTTCTCCACACCCTCTTTGACCACCTTGGTATTCGTAGCATCAGAGAGCAGAACGGAAAAGCCGAGTTCACCCAGGAACGCCTTCCAGAAAGGCAGGAGTTCATGCATATTGAGAATTCTCGGGATGCCGATGGTCTCACCCTTGCCTTGCGCGATTGGTGTGTACTCCTTGTAAAGCTGCTCCTCCCTGAACTTGAAAAGGTCTGTGATACTCTTTTTCTGGACCTTCCTTACAACGTCATACTTTTCACACCTGCTCCCGTAATAAAGAGGAGTCTCTCCCTCGCACGATACCCTTCTGATCTCACAGAGGTTTTCGCAGCCCTTACACTCGAAGGTGTCTATTGCATACTGCCGTTTGCTCAGATCAAAGCCTTTGAAGCCGCTCTTTTCCCAGGTCCGCTCTTTCATCGCCAGAATAGCGACCCCAATGGCTCCGGTGACGTCATGGTGCGAAGGCACGGTGATCGGTTTGTCGACCACTCGTTCGAAGGCAGCGACAACGCCTTTATTAAAGGCTGTCCCTCCCTGGAAGAAGATCCTGTTTCCGATCCTCCGGTCGCCTACCACTTTATTCAAGTAGTTCAGCACTATAGAGAAGCAAAGCCCTCCAGCAATGTCCTCCACATCGGCGCCGGCCTGCTGGTGGTGGATCACGTCCGATTCGATAAATACGGTACAGCGCTCCCCCATCTTGATGGGCGTGTCAGATTTGAGTGCAAGGTCAGCGAACTCGTCTTTGATAGAGAGACCGAGCCGCTCCGCCTGCTCCTCCAGAAATGAGCCCGTGCCTGCTGCACAGGCCTTATTCATCTCGAAATCTACGATCACTCCGTTGTCAATACTGATATACTTTGAGTCCTGCCCGCCGATCTCAAATATGGTGTCTACTTCAGGATCAATCGTAATGGCAGCCTCTGCCTGAGCCGTGATCTCATTCCTGACAATGTCCGCCCCTATGAAATCGGCCGTGAGATAACGTCCCGAACCGGTCGTCCCCACGCCCACTACCTCCACGAAGTCGCCTATCTCCTCCCCCATCTCCGCCAGCCCCCGCTTGACGGCTTCGAGCGGCCTCCCACCCGTCATGAGGTATCTTTTTGCAAGCACATTCTTCTGCTCATCGATGGCGACAAGATTGGTGCTGATCGATCCTACGTCGACGCCGAAATAAACCTTAACCTTCTCTGTCGGCCTCTTCATATCATAGCTGATTTCTCTGTTCTTCTCGGAGAGCCTTAGCGGCTCGTAGGCATCGGCCTGTTCCTCCTGGGCCAGATACTTGTCTACGTTCTCTACGCCTTGATATTCCCTTCTGATTCGCGGCTCATCCAGCACGGCATAAACCGCGCCGAGTGCCCCCATGGAAGTGAAGCGTTCAGGCACAATAAATTGGCTCTCTTCTACGGAGAAGACTTCTTGTATGGCTTTGCGCATGCCCGCATTAGCGGCTACGCCGCCTATAAACGCAAGCGGTTTGGCTACTTCCTTTCCCTTGGCTATGTTGCTTTTAAAGTTTCGCGCCAGAGCATAGCAAAGACCCGCTACCAGCTCGTAGTCGGGCGTGGCGATCTGCTGTAGATGGATCATGTCCGATTTTGCAAAGACCGTGCACCGACCGGCAATCCGCGGCGTATTCTTGGACTTGAGCGCAACCTCACCGAACTCTTCGATGGTGAAACCAAGGCGGGAAGCCTGCTGGTCAAGAAACGACCCCGTCCCCGCTGCGCACAACGTGTTCATTGAAAAATCCTTTATCTTGAGGGTACCGCGCTGCTTGTCTCTTTCAAAGATAATGTACTTCGAGTCTTCTCCTCCGAGATCGATCACGCTCCCGACGTGCGGATAGAGCGTCTGGAAGGCTTTGGTGAGTGCTATGATCTCGTTGGTGAATGCGGCGCCAACGAGCTCGGCGAAGGTCCTGGCTCCAACCCCGGTGGTGGCCACATACTCGATCTGGGCCCCGTACTTCGCCGTAAGCTCCTCAAGGACGTCTTTAGCCGCTCTTATAGGCTTGCCTTTGTGGCGGATATACCTGTCTTCTACCACAAGCCCTTTGTCATCAATGAGTACTACGTTCACGCTTACCGAACCAATATCAAGACCGATCCTGAACATCCATTTCCCCCCGCAAACACATTGCTTTTAGGCCGTTCTGTGTGATAAATATGTAATAAGATAATCCACTCACCTCATAAAAGTCAATGATGCGAAGGGCGGAGATACTGGTCACGGGCCTAGTCCAGGGAGTTTTCTACCGCTATAATACCAAGAGGAAGGCGGACGAATTTCGCCTCACGGGCAGTGTGCGAAACCTCAGGGATGGCCGGGTAGAAGTTATCTGTGAAGGGACCGAGGAAGATATCGGAAAACTGATCGAATGGTGCAAGCGTGGCCCTCAGGGAGCAGTTGTAGAACATGTGGATGTTACCTGGAAGGAATATACGGGTGAGTTCAAAGACTTCCGTATCCTTTATTAACGACCTCTTTATGCGCGTGCTCGGCATATGAACATTCAAATCGCCTTCTACCTACCGGTCGTTCTCTACTTCATCGCAACGCTCTGTTATCTCGCCTATCTCGCCGGCAAAAGAGAAGTTATCGAGAAGATCGGTTCTTATGCGCTCGCATTGGCCTGCCTGGTGCACCTCGCAGCCACGCTCTTCAGGTACATTGAAGCCGGCTACACTCCCATAACAAACCTGCACGAGTCCCTTTCCTTTTTCGCGCTCTGTACCGCGGTCTTTTTTCTTTATTTGAGGAGGACGTACAAGATCGCGGGTCTCGGCAGTATCGTGCTCCCCGTCATATTGGTCATGGTTATCTGGGCGCTTACCCTGCCTTCTCCCATAAAGCCCCTGCCCCCCGTGCTCCAGAGCTATTGGCTCCCCATACATACGGGCTTTGCATTTGTCGGCGACGCCATTTTTCTCGTGGGATGTCTCGTCTCGATCATCTATCTCCTGGCGGAGCGGGATATCAAGAGAAAGAGGCTGCACGCTATTTTCGGGCGCTTTCCCTCCCTTGAGACGCTTGACCGGATAAACTACAGATGCATGTCCTATGGCTTCCCTTTTCTCACGATCGGTATTATTACAGGCTCGATCTGGGCTCATTCCGCCTGGGGCTCCTCGTGGAACTGGGATCCAAAAGAAACCTGGTCGCTTATCACGTGGATCGTTTACGCCATCATGATTCACAACAGACTTACCATGGGATGGCGCGGCAGAAAAACAGCATACCTGATGATCCTTGGCTTCATATCCGTTGTTGTGACCTTCCTCGGCGTCAATCTCTTTATTGGAGGGCTCCATTCCTACATTTGAAAGCAACGCTACCTGCTTTGCCGTAGTGGGCGTGAGCCACAGCACAGCTCCTCTTGATGTGAGGGAAAAACTCCACATTGCTGAAGATGCCATTCCCGACCTGCTTCAGGATCTGAAAAAGGCCGGGGCCGAAGAGGTTGTAGTACTCTCGACCTGCAACAGAACAGAGATTTACGCAGCGGGCGCTTCCCCTGAGGAGGCAGTAAGTGCAGTCAATGAAACACTGGAGAAGAACCTCGGCATCACCAGGGAGTGGTTGCATAATTACGCTTATGCCCTCAGTTTTGAAGACGCTTACCGGCACCTTTTTCTTGTCGCATCAGGCCTCGATTCCATGGTCGTCGGTGAACCCCAGATACTGGGACAGGTGAAAGATGCATATAAACAAGCTGCGCTCAGCGGCACAACGGGACAGCTTTTCGAAAAGGTCTTTAACCGTGCCTTTCAGACGGCAAAAAGGGTGAGGACAGAAACCAGGATAGGCTACAATCCTGTCTCCATCAGCAGCATGGCCGTAGAGCTTTCGCGAAAGATATTCGGTGACTTCGGCCAGAAAAAGATCCTGGTGATCGGAGCCGGAGAGATGTGCGAAATTGCTCTCAAACACTTCAAGAAGGAGGGCGTGCAGGAGGTCTATATCACGAACAGGACCTTCCAGAAAGCACAACTCCTCGCCGAGGAGATCATCGGCACACCCTTCCCTTTTGAGGAGATCCCCGAGTTGCTCCTCAAGGTAGATATGGTCCTTTCATCCACAGGAGCCGACAGGCCGATCATCGATAAAGACCTCGTAACGACGGTTATGAAGAGGCGGAAACATAGGCCGCTCTTCTTTATCGATATCGCAGTTCCTCGCGACGTTGAGCCTGAGATAAACAACATTGAGAATGTCTACCTATACGATATCGACGACCTGAAAGGCCTCTCGCAGGCTCATCTGTCCGACCGGATCCAGGAGTCAGAGCGTGCCCATGCCATCGTTGAGGAGGAGGTGGGCAAGTTTGAGACATGGTTGAAACAGCTCGAACTGAGTCCCGTGATTACCCAGGTCCTGGATAAGCTTGAGAAAGTGCGCGCAGCAGAAGTGAGAAAGGCAACGCAGCGCTTAAAAGCGGCTGACGAGGAGACCCTCAAACAGATGGAGTTGCTCTCAAAGGCTATCGTCAACAAGATAGCCCACCCTCACATCATGATGATCAAGAAAAATGGGAGCCCCATGGTGCTCGACGTGATGAAAAGCCTTTTCCAGCCTGAGGAGGAAAATGAAAAAGAAATGGATACTGGGGACAAGGGGGAGTAAGCTTGCCCTCAGACAGACAGAGATCGTAATCGGCAGGCTTGAAGGGTACTATCCGGACTACCAGTTTGTAGCGGAGATCATCAAGACCACGGGAGACACTATCTGGGACAAACCGCTCCATCTGATTGGCGGGAAAGGGCTCTTTGTCAAAGAGATTGAAGAAGCGCTTCTGGCAGGCAGGATAGACATGGCTGTCCACAGCGTGAAGGACATGCCCGTGGAGCTTCCTCAGGGGCTCGTGCTCGGCGCGGTACTGGAGCGGGAGAACCCCCGAGATGCGTTCATTTCGGTAACGCATGAGAAGTTTGCAGAGGTGGCGCCCGGGGGTAGAATCGGTACCGGCAGCCTCAGGCGGAAGGCCCAGATTCTCCATCTGAACAGAGAAATCGACGTAGTACCCATCAGGGGAAACGTGGACACCCGGCTGCGCAAGCTGCGGGAACAGGGCCTGGACGCGATAATTCTCGCGTGTGCCGGCGTCAAGCGGATGGGTTTTGCGGAGCATATCAGGGAAGTCTTGCCTTTTGATATGATGGTGCCACCCTCCGGACAGGGGGCTATAGGCATCGAAACACGCGATGAGATTCAGCTGCTCGACCTCCTCAGGCCACTCAATCATGAGCAGACCATGTTCGAGGTCTCGGTGGAAAGAAAGCTGCAGGCGCTCATTGGAGGCGGTTGCAGCGTACCGCTGGGCATCAACGCCTCTCTCACCAACGGGAGATTGATCATCCACTCCGCTTTTGGCACCGAGGAAGGAGAGCTTCTTGTTAAACAGCAGGTAGACGGCAGCCTGGACGAGGCTGACACGCTCATAGCCGCAAGCCTGAAACCGATACAAGAAGCGCAGAAGAGATTGGGTCAATAATACAGGGTCAAGGGTCACGGGGCATGGGTCACGGGTAAGCAAAAGAAGACCAAGGACAAAGGGCTTCATCGTACAACTTCATAAAGTGATTTCTGATTCGTAAACTCGGGTTTCGTTTACCCTTGACCTTGCCCCGTGACCCTGTTTACTGCCCTTGCCCCGTGACCCTTGACCCTGGGTTTACGGTAACGTAAACCCATGTAGCCCTCTCCGTATGAACATGACTGCTATGCTTGCAAGGATCAACGCGAATACTTTTGAGATAGCTTCCAGCCATCGTCGCCCAATCAGCCTCAGGATGGGATGAGCGAACCTGAAGACGATCCCGCAGATAAGCAGGTTAAGGACCAGAGAAGCGAAGACGTAGTAAAATCCGACCGAATTGAACAGGATCAATGACGTGGCAAAGACGGCTGGCCCGGCCAGGAGCGGAACGCCGAGAGGCACAACGCCGAAAAGATCCTCCTGAGCCTCAAGGCCCGGTTTTCCGGTAACGAGATCCTTGGCAGCGATCACAAAAAGGATCGCTCCACCGGCAACGAAAAAATCCTCAATCGAGATGCCAAGGTAGGCCATGATCTTCCTGCCCACCAGCATGAAGCCCACGGCAACAAGAAACGCGGTGACGATCGACTCCCGCAGTACGAGTCTTCGTTTCTTCTCGTCCATGTTCAGGGAAACCTTCGCGAAGAAGGGGAGCACGCCAACGATGTCGAAAGCCACAAAAAGAGGAATAAAGGAGCTCAAGAAATTTTCCCACATGTTGTTAACTTCCCAGGTCTATCTGGCGCATTTAGTCTATCTGGTCCGTATGGTCTGTTTTATGACGCGATAGACCAGACGACTGGACGACTAAACGGACTTCTCTTTTATCACTACCTTGTTGTCCGTCAGGGAGACTGACTCTATCTCCGCCTCAAAGACCTTCTGTTCCCCGAAGATGGTTTCAAAACGGAGCCCTTCATCTTCCTGCTCGATCAGGTAGACGTCTTTGAGAAGGAGAATCTCCTCCCCGCCTTCTTTCTTGAACACCCTTACTTCGCACATCGTTCGATCCCCTTTGCTACTTCTTGAACCAGTACGTCAATCATTTGCGGGATGGAGAGTCCTGAAATTCCTATCACAACCAGGTTGCTTTGGGTCACGGGCAGGATATACTTCACTGCCTCGGCATTCCGCCACTGCCTGCGCCATCCTTGGCGTAAACTCCCCCAGCATAGAGTTGGCCATGAGAATATTGATGGTGCCAATCACGATATCTGCCCTCGGCAGAGTCGTTACTATTGCATTTTCGCCAGACGCCCCCTTGTTTGCCCGGGCTTTCATCATATTTTGCGTTGCAAGGGAGTTGGTGCCAAGGGCTATGATCTCGACCTCTTCCTTAAGACGCTCCTTGAGCCTGGCAATGATCACACTGCCTATTTTCCCGCCCTGACCGTCAACAACACAGATAATCATATCACGCTCCTGAAGATAGGGTCATGCAAGGGTCATGGGTCAACGTAGACAAAAACCGAACTCTTGGACAAGAAGCCTTGACGAAGCTGTCCGGTAAAGATTCGTCTCTCCTGTTGTCCTTCTTGCTTACCCTTGACCCTTGCGCCATGACCCGTGACCCTGCCTTCAAAGATACATGATAATAAATTTCGAAAAAGATTGTAAATGGAAACTTCTGGTTCTTACACTACTTCGAAGATCATTTCCTTGTCCTCGCCTCCTTATCCTTTCCCAACGGGCAAGATTCGCATAAAGGCTTCTTCTTGCAGAACCTCTGACACAGCAAGACAATGAGGGCGTGAAACTCATTGAATAGATGCGTGTCGAGGGGCAAATGTTTCATGAAGATGGATTGCACCTCTTCATAGGTGTGCGCCCGGGTGTATAGACCATGATTTCTCAAAAACCTGAAGGTGTAGGCATCAACCACGAATATCGGTTTGCCCAACGCGTAAAGGAGGATGCTGTCTGCCGTTTCCGGTCCAATGCCCCGGACAGCCAGAAGCCGGCGCCGTAAGGTCTCTGTTTCAACACGTCCCATCCTTTCGAGACTTCCGCCATATTCATCCCATAGGAAATCGATAAATGATTTCAGCCGGGCAGCCTTGATACGATAAAATCCCGCAGGTCTTATGATCTCGGACAGGCTCACGGGATCAATTGTCTTCAGCCTTTGCGCGTCGAGCAGCCCCTTTTCCCGCATATTGACTATGGCCTTTTCCACGTTCCTCCAGGCCGTATTCTGGGTGAGTATGGCCCCGACTGCAATCTCGAGCGGTGAATCACCCGGCCACCAGTGCCTGGGCCCAAACGCGTGAAGCAGTTTATCGAATGTAGCTGAAAGGGAAAGCACAGCATACGATAGCACACCAGAAAAACTCTTGCACTTCCTTACAGCCCATGTTAAAAGAACGGCATCAGCGTGCATGACTCTGCAAGGGAAGCGAAGTGAGAATCTTCCGCTGTCCCGCAACTGTGATGGGTTGAGGCGCTTGTACGGAGAAATCCAGCCACTGCTCAGGGTTACTTTGAGCGGGAAGGCGCGAGCGGCCTGAGACCTCAGCCAGGAAACCTTGGAGTCAGCTCCACACGCATACATCCTTACGCGGCATAGGGAGGTGCGCCATGTTACAAAACTCACCGTAATCTCAAAATCAGAATAGGGTCCTGGGTCCAGCAGCCAGGGTCCGGAAAACCAAAGAAAGTTAAGGCAGTAGACAAACTACAAAAATTAGAGAATCAGAGACGGAGGAATATATTATGCATGCGAGTAGCATCCTAGCTATAGTTTGTTTGTTGTTCCCGCTTGCGTCATCCTTTGCCACAGCTCAGCAAGCGCCTTATAAACTGGATGAAATCGTTGTGACGGCCGAACGGACGAAGTCGCCTTTGGGAGAGGCGCCGGCCAATGTCACGGTCATTACGGCTGAGGACATCAAGGAGACCGGTGCCCAGACGCTGATTGATGTCTTTCAGCGAGAGCCGGGTGTTTTCCCTCAGAACCTTTTGGGAAACCCGAAGCAATCGAACGTGGATATCAGGGGCTACGGCGAGGCAGCTCCTCAAAATGTCCTGTTTCTTGTTGACGGCAGAAGGATAAACAGTATCGATCTT
The DNA here is from genome assembly GCA_963821605.1 of uncultured delta proteobacterium. GTDB lineage: Bacteria > Desulfobacterota > Syntrophorhabdia > Syntrophorhabdales > WCHB1-27 > JADGQN01. The sequence goes on from CAWGEZ010000058.1 coordinate 80,467, forward strand.
TCAGGCGCAGACCTTGCCCAGATAGCGCTTGGTGCAGTGGAAAGGATTGAGGTCTATCGCGGCCCTGTGAGTGTTCTCTTCGGAGACAACGCCGCAGCAGGGGCAATAAATATCATTACCAAACGGGGAACCGGCGCACCACAGGCGACCGCCTCCACAACCGTCGGAAGCTACAACTACTTTAAACCCGAGGCGAGCATCTCAGGTGCGCAGGGGAAGTTCTCTTACTATGTGTACGCGTCAGACCTTGAGACATCAGGATACCGCCACAACAATACATTTTACGGTAAAGACGCGATTAGCAATGTGAGCTATGATGCGACAGACTTCCTGACCCTGCGACTCAAGGCCGGGACCCACAGAGACACCTACGGTCAGCCTGGTGCCCTTTTTGTCAGGGACCTGCGTTTGGGGATTGTGGATCGCAAGGACTCTACTCACCCGAACGATACTGCCAACACGGAGGACAACTTTGTTGATCTGGAGACAGAGATAAAACCCTGGAAGGATGTTCTGGTCTCGCTTGGAGGCTCCTACAGGAACCGTCACACCTCTTCATACAACGATTTCGGCTTCGGCAGCTTCACCCAGCTTCAGGGCCAGCTCCAGACATACGCATTCACGCCGAAGATGGTTGTGTCCGCGCCACTCTTCAACCTGAAGAGTTCTTTCGTAGTGGGCACGGACTTCTACCGTTATCCGACGGATGTCGGTGCTTCGGGAGTATTTGTTGGTCCGTCTCAGACAAATTCCCGCATCGAGAAAAGCGATTTCGCCTATTACGCCAACGAGAAGATATTCCCTTTCGAGAACTTCTTTCTTGAGGCGGGATACCGAAAGCAGAAATCCACGTACGATATTAATTTCGTCGATACAGTAAGCCCGTTACTCAGCCAGATGGGCGATGCACGCTACGACAAAGAGGCGTACCGTTTCTCGGCAAACTATTCGATTTTCGACAGGGCAAATGTCTTTGCCACTTACGCACAAGGTTTTCGTTTCCCGACAACAGACGAGCTCGTAAGCCAGGGTTTCTGCGTGGCACCCGGGGTCTGCATCCCTACGTCGGTAAACCAGAATCTGCTGCCGCAGATAACGAAGGAGTTTGACGTCGGCTTCCGCTGGAACCCATGGCACAGGGTCGGCGGCACGGTGACCTTCTTCAGCAGCAGAACCCAGGATGAGATCTATTTCAATCCGCTCACGTTCATGAACCAGAATTACGACAGGACCAAACGCGAGGGCATCGAAACAGGTCTTTACATCAACATAGTGAAAGGGCTGAATCTCGATCTCACCTATTCATACACGGAAGCGAAGTTCGACGGGGGTCCTTTTGACGGAAACCGGATACCTCTTGTGCCGCGCAACAAGGCCGCTGCGAAGCTTTCCTACGCGTGGGGCAACTGGAATGGCAACGTCGTCGCGGTGTACACAGGTGACCGCTATGCGATCAGCGATCAGACGAATAGCCACGAGCAGCTTCCGGGATACACCACCTTCGACACCTCGCTAGGCTACCGTTACAACAAACTTACGACCCTTCTTACCGTACGCAATCTCTTCGACAAGAACTACAGTGAAATAGGCGCTGTGAGTCTTTTCAGGAACGACATCGGGCTCTATCCTATGCCGGGTAGGCAGTTCTTTCTTCGACTGGAGTACGCTTTTGGCGGCTGAGCCAGGAACCACGCATGCCCGCTTGTGCAAAAAAATTTCTTGACTTTCGCGCCGAGAGACTTCAAAATGTGAAAAAAGGGAAAGGGGGAGCATAATGAAAAAAGGATTGCTGGTAGGTCTGTCTTTCGTTCTTCTTCTTGATCGCTTTTTTCCAGCCGGCGGCTAGTGCCGAGAAACCGATCATCATAGGCGCGCCGCTGTCCACCGCTTTTCTGTATGGATGGGATGCCGAGCGAGGAATAAAGCTCGCGGTCGAGGAGATCAACGCGGCAGGCGGCGTAACCGTGGGGGGAAAGAAAAGACCCTTTGCCGTCGAGCTGATCGACACGAGGGACCTCGAGCCTCAGGTTCCTGTTAGTGAGGCCCTGCTTGCCGTTGAAAAACTGATCCTCGAAAAGAAGGCCGACTTTCTTATCGGTGGACCGGTACGATCAGAGGCGGCTCTGGCAGCCATGGACCTGCTTCAACAAGTACAAGAAGGTGAGCATCATGACGACGGGCATCTCACACCTGCCTACACCAAGAAGGTGGAGGATAACTACGCAAAATACAAATACTGCTTCCGGAATACAAGCCACGTTGGCGTGATGATTAGTGAGTTCACCGCGCTTATTCGACGACCTCAAGAAGACGCAGGGCTTCAACCAGGCCTACATCATGGTGCAGGACGTTGCGCATGCGCGGGGCGGCGGCGAGGCCATGAAGAAGACCCTTACGGAACGAGGATGGACCGTGGGTGACATGAAGATCTATCCCACCGGGACAACCGATTACTCCGTGGGCCTTATCGATGCAGGCAAGAAGAACGCTCAGGTCCTCTTTCTCTGGATGGATATGCCTGAAAGCGCCATCCTCCTGAAACAGTGGAGCGACATGAAATCAAAGGCGCTGCCCATGGGCTTTGTCAACGCCGCTGAACAGCCGGGCTTCTGGAAAGCCTCCGGCGGCAAAACTGAGTACTTGCTCGTCAACCTCGTCAATGGCGGTAACTCGCCGTCCAAGATCACGCCCTGGACCATGAAATTCGCTACCGCTTACCAGAAGAAATGGGGCATTGAGCCTGAGGGCTATGGCACGTCATCCAGCTACATGGCGGTATATCAGCTCAAGGCTGCCATAGAGAAGGCAAACAGCATTGACAGCGACGCGGTGGTCAAGGGCCTGGAAGATATCGATCTCATGGGAGTATACGGCAGGATGAGATTCGACAAGAAATCGCATCAGATTATTCCGTCCCTCGACCCGAAGGAAGGCGCTGTCACCGGTATTATCCAGTGGCAGGCCGGAAAACGCGTACAGGTCTTTCCGCCGAAGACAGCCGAAGGCAAAATACTCTATCCGCCCTGGGCTAAGTAAGCCAAGAGACGGCGGGGCTGAAAGTGGAGTTGTCTTCTTTACGGGATTATCAACAGCATCAGCTCTCTCTTCTGCTCTCTGGGCTTTACGCTTGTGTACAGCATAAGCAGGCTGCCGAACTTTGCCCATGGGGCGCTCTACGTCACGAGCGGTTACATCGTCTGTGCTCCTGTTAACAAACTCGAGTCTACCCTACCCTATTGCCGTCGTGGCCGGCATCCTCGCAACGGCGTTTATCGGCGCTCTCATCTATCGGTTCATTTTGATCCGAATCACGCGGTATGGAGATATCGGAGATAATCGCCACTTACGCCATCGGGCTGGCAATACATTGAAGGACTTAGGTGGGGAGGGCTCCGCGGCATGACCTTCACCCTCCCACCATTTTTCCCCGGCTCTGTTATCCTGGCAGACATCAGCGTGGACTATCAGAGACTCTCCATCGTCGCCATCGGAGCATTGACGTTTCTCGGGCTCTATCTCTTTACCCATTTCAACAAACTCGGGCTCGCTTTGCGAGGGATCGCCCAGGACGAGCGGGCTGCCATGATGCTCGGTATCGATTCCGACATGACCGCGGTCGTCTCTCTGGCGATCGGCTCCGGCCTGGCCGGCATTTGCTGCCATTCTTCTTCTGCCACTCGGAAACATCGTGGTAGAGGCAGGATACAGCGTGCTGATCTTATGCCATCGCCGTCTGCATCATTGGAGGCCTCGGGAGCTGGGGTGGAGCCATCGTAGCTTCGTTCATAATCGGTTTCGCCCAGATTCTCACCGAAGCCTTCCTGTCGAGCCACTTCCGATGGTGGTTGCCGTGCTGGCAATCATCGTGACCCTGCTTCTCAAGCCCTCCGGCCTTTTCGGCAAACAGAAAGAACTGGAAGAACGGGTGTAGCGCATGGATATGCGCCGGAAAGAACGTATCGACAGGGGCATCAAGGTGCGTACGGAAGGCATCTATGCCATATCGTCGATGGCGGGAGATACTCTATCTGGTCGGGCCCACGGTTGCTTCTCATCGTCGGGCTTCTTCTTTTGCCTTCTCGTCCTTGGGTTTGCTCCTTATTGGAAGCGTGTGGTCAACATCATGTGCGTCTACGCGCTGATCGCGCTTTCTTTTGACTTTCTTGCGAATTACGTCGGCCTGGTCTGTCTTGGAGGGGCCTTCTTCGTCGGCGTGGGCGGGTATCTTTCGGCGATCTTCAACATGTATCTGTCGATCCCCTTTTATCTCTCCATACCGCTTGCTACGGTCCTCGGAGCTCTGCTCTGCACCGTGCTCTTCCTGCCGTGCCTTCCCCTGCGGGGCGTCTACTTCGCAATCGTGACGCTGATGTATCCTCTGCTCGCTGACGCGAATCATAGAGGCCTTTGACATCCTTGGCGGGACAAACGGTATAACCGGCGTGGATAGCTTTCCCAACGCAGTACGTAGAGCATTACGCCATTATCGTTGTGGCACTCCTTGCGCTTTTCGGACTCAGGAGGTTTGTCAACCAGGACATTGGTCTCGTCCTGCGCGGCGTTAAAGACAATGACCAGTCGGTGCGGGCCTCCGGCATCAACGTGACCCCATGAAGGCTTTAGCAGTCTTCATCGCCGCGTCCATCGGCTGTTTTGGCGGGGCATATCTCGCACATCTCTACATGTGGGCGGGCATCTCTCTCTTCGCTCTCGACTTCTCCATTATCCCGATTGCCGCGGTCGTAATCGGCGGCGGCGGAACACTGGTCGGGGCCGATTATCGGAACGTTCATACTGGTGCCTCTCTCGGAGCTTTGCGGTTCTTCGGAACGTTCAGGATCGTCATTTACTGTGTCGCCCTTACGGCGTTTATCGTCTTTAAGAGTGAAGGTATCATGGTCTATCTCCAGACGAAAGTATCACCAGTTCGAGACGGTGGGTCAAGGTATGAAGGTCAAAGACGATTCTCTCGGTGAACGCCATATCGAAAGCGTTTGGGGGAGTGCACGCCCTTGTCAGACGTGAGCTTTGAAGTCAAAGCAGGGGGAGATCTTCGGTATTATCGGGCCGAACGGCTCCGGCAAGACCACACTCATCAACTGCATCACGGGTTCTACGAAGCCGAACACGGGGATGTTCTACTTCAGAGAGAAAGAGATCACCGGATGGCCGGCGCACAAGATCGCCCACTCGGTATCTCCCGGACCTTCCAGATCATGAGACCATATTACAGCCTGCCTGCGTTCAAAAACCTGATCATTCCTCTCTGGTCTCCCCGCGCACGGAAGCTCGGCGGCTGGCGAGGCGGCGGCAAGCATGGCGACCGGGACACGGTGGCTGTCGATATTCTTGAAGAGATCGGGTTCGAGCGCGATTCAAGGGTCCCGTACAAGCTGGCGTCAACGTTGCCTACGGGTTATCAGAAGACGACTGGAACTGGCCCGTTGCATCTCGATGCGACCGGAGATCATTTTCTGCGACGAGGTTTTCTCCGGCCTCAGCATGAGCGAGATCGCGGGCATGATGCCCCTCATCGAGAAGCTCAAGATGGAGGGCGTGACGCTGATCATGGTCGAGCACAGGCTGCAGAGAGCTTTTCAGGGTGGCCGACCGGGTCATGGCCCTCCAATTCGGCGAGAAGATTGCCGAAGGGTTGTCTCCAGGATGTCATAGAAAATAAGCAGGTGAGAGAAGCGTATCTCGGGAGTGAAGAGGTGTGACCGATGCATCTTCAAGCGTATACCTTCGTTGCCCGTCGGCCTGTTCTTACTCGACGTACCAGCAGGTACGCCTCCGTAGCCCAAGCCTCGGCGCGCCTCGGTCTCCATCTTGAATCCACATCGGTCAGGGGAATTGACAATGCTGGAAGCGACTGAGCTGATGGTCTTTTACGAAAACATGCTTGCCTTGAACAACGTGAGCATCACCGCTGAGAGCGGACAGATCGTCGGCATGTTCGGTTCCAACAGCGCCGGGAAGAGCACGCTGATGTATATGCTCTCGGGCATCATACTCGACATCCGAAGAAAGAAGAGATGCGCGGCGGCGAGCGGATTTCGTTGTTCGGCAGCATCATGCTGGATGGCCAGGACATCACCAATCTGAAGCCGCACCTGCGGGCCAAGCAGGGCGTCATTCTCTGTCCTGAGCGGCGCCGAATCTTTCCTGAAAGCAGCGTGATGGAGAATCTGAAGATCGGTGCCTATCTGGCCAGAAAACAGGAAACAAAAGAGAATATCGAATACGTGCTTTCAACCTCTTTCCGCGGCTGAAGGACTCACCTCAAGCGGCAGGGCGGGTTCTTAAGCGGCGGCGAGCAGCAGATGCTGGCCATCGGCAGGGCGCTGATGGCCAAGCCCAGGGTCCTCCTTCTTGACGAGCCGCTGCTCGGCCTCAGCCCGGCATACCAGAAAATCGTCGTCAACGGCAGCAAAAGAGATCCGCGACGCGAAAGGCATCACCATTATCATCACAGAGCAGTACGCCAGTCCGGTCATCCCGATCATCGACTACGGATACATCCTGGAAAACGGCTCCAACGTGCTCTCGGGGACTAAAGAGGAACTGATGGACAATCCGGATGTCAAGTCCGCATACTTCGGAGTTTAAGGGGTCGACCATGACATACGGAAGAATGCACGTTCACGCGCTTCGACGAGATGGCAAAAAAGTACGCCCGCCATACGGCGCTGATCTACCTGGGGCAACGTTACAGCTACAGCACGCTCAACTATTACATCGATAAATTCGCGCTCGGCCTCGTAGCCCTGGGCATCCAGCCCGGTGACAAGGTGATGCTCTATATACCGAACTGCCCGCAGTGGGTCATCGCCAACTTTGCGATCAACAAGATCGGCGCGGTCATGGTGCCCGTGTCACCTATTTACACTGCCTACGAGATCGAGTACATCATCAAGGACGCCGAAGTGAAGACGGTCATTTGTCTCGATACAAACTTCGGATACGTCAAAGAGGTCATGCCCGCCACAGGCCTGAAAAACGTCATCGTCACAAACCTCGTCGACCTGATCCCCTGGTGGAAACGGACGATAGGCGCCGCGTTCGATAAGGTTCCGAAAGGCAGCACCGAGAAGGGGCCGCACATTTACTGGTTCGAAGATATCATGCGCCACAATCCGCCCACCCCGCCGCGAGGTGAAGATCGACCCGTGGAAGGACCTCGCTTACATCATGTACACGGGCGGCACCACAGGCTTTCCCAAAGGCGTGGCGGGTAATCACATGGGTGAGACATCGTACATTCGGGACATCATGGACGACGTGATCGGCGACCACGCGACAGGAAGGGAAGTGACGTGGTCATCATGATCAACCCCTTGTTTCACATCATGGCCAAAGGGTTCATGATCGCCTTCGGCTTCAACTTCGGGAACACGGTCGTGCTCATGCCCACTCCCGAGGTCGATGCGACGCTGTCGGCCATTGAGCGGTACAAGGTGCGCTGGATGCTGGGAGTGCCGGCCCTCTACCGCATGATCCTTGAGAACGACCGCGTGGACCAGTATGATCTCGGTTCGCTCAAATACTGTTACTGCGGCGGTGATACGCTGCCCGCAGAGGTGTACAAGACCTGGCACCAGAAGTACGGCGTTTACCTTTATCAGGTGTACGGCTCGACCGAAGCCGGGCCATGTCACGTATAGCCCTTGAACAAGGTGCCCGCCCCGACGACCGTGGGCAAGCCTCTGAAATCCCGCCGCGTAATGATTGCGAACACGGAAACACTCGCAGCCCGTACCGCAGGGGGAGATCGGAGAGCTGTTGGTCACGTCTGACTTCACGGTCAAGAGCTACTGGAAAAAGCCGGATGAGACGGAATACTCATATCGTCAAAATGAATGGATGATATCTATTACCGCATGGGCGATTTCGTGCGCATGACGGAAGACGGCGAGATCGAGTTCGTGGAGCGCACAGCCGACATCATCAAATACAAAGCCTATCGCATCTCTGCATCGGAGATTGAAGCGGTCCTGCAGGATCATCCCACGGTCATCGGCTCCTGCGTCGTCGGCATACCCGACCCGAAGGTGGGGGAGCGCATCAAGGCAATCGTCGTTCTGAAGGAGGATGCAAAGGGTGTGAACAGCGCTGAGCTTCTGCGCTGGGCTCGCGACCGGCTTGCCCCTTACAAGATACCCCATTACATCGAGTTCAGGGATATGCTGCCCAAATCCAAGGTGGGCAAGCTCTTGCGCCGGGAAATCAGGGACGAAGAAAAGAGAAAGCTGGAAAAGGAACGCCGGAAATCGTGACGTCCCCCGAAAACCTAGGCTCACCACAGAGGCACAGAGGACTATCTTTTCTCCGTGAATCACTTCTCTGTACCACTATGCATAGATTTCTTTAAATTTTATAAAGATTCACGTGGAACTACTTATGCCTATTACACATTCTGACAAACTCGCGGAGCGACGCTGGTTGGCCTGATGCGCCGTCCTCTCTCGCATCGGGCCAAGGAAATACTCACTCTGCGGGTTTTCCTCCGTGACCTCTGTGGACTCGAACGACCCCGTTGAAAAACGGGGGAGTGGGCGTGAGATAAACTCTTGCTTTGGTTGCGGCCGTGGCTGCGCTGTGCCCTCAGTGCCTCCGTGGTGAATCCGGTTTTGACAGCAAAACTCCCGTTGCGTTTTCCGGTTTCCTGTGCTATAAAAATCCCTGATCGCCGACGTAGCTCAGTGGTAGAGCAGCTGATTCGTAATCAGCAGGTCCGGGGTTCAAATCCCCGCGTCGGCTTTAATTTCAACAGGTTACGAGACACACTTTCCATCAATCCACTTCATAGTGCCAAGATAGGACCGGGGGTTGCGCCCCGTAATCGAATGGGGATCTCTATCCATGGGCCTAAGCCGCTCCTGTCGATACGGGCTGCTGTCGCATAACGATAGCCGAGGACACGTCTTGGTGGTATAATAGTCATATGAAGAAGTTGAGGATCTATGTCGACACATCAGTTATTGGTGGTTGTTTTGATGTCGAGTTTGCAGCCTGGTCGAATGCGCTGATTGAGGACTTCCGCTCGGGAAGGTTTCGCCTCGTCCTTTCGGATGTGACTGCAGCGGAGGTTGCCCGAGCACCTGCCCAGGTACGCCATCTCCACGCCGAGCTGCTTTCTTTGGCTGAGATTCTCCCTGTCACCGAGGAATCCCTCGCCTTGCTTGAGAACTACGAGGCGCATCAGGTGCTCGATCCTCGGTTCAGAAACGATATGCTTCACATCGCCCTGGCTACCGTGGCGGGGCCGATGTTCTGGTCAGCTGGAACTTCCAGCACGTGGTAAGGCTCGACAAGATCCAGCAGTTCAACGGGATTAACGTGGAAACAGGTTACAAACCCTTAGCGATTTATTCGCCCCGGGAGGTTACCACACATGGAAGAGAAGAATAAGATCCGCGCCGTAGCCATGGTGCGGGATATCCGGGATGAAATGGCGGCAGCCCTGGAGGGGAAGTCCCACGCCGAGATTATAAAATTTTTTAAAGCGGCGGGGAAGCTGCGACAACGGAAGCCGATAAAAACGACGGCAACAAAAAGTCGCAGGCAGTTGCCCTCTCGCGGCAAGATGGCATGATGTCATCGCCTAAACCCGTGGTGATGGCAAGTATATTTTTCTAAGAGTTTGTGTAAGAAGGTCATTCCACCATTGCATGCCTGACGTGACGTTGCGCAAAGGTCTTCGCGCGTTACCGCATCCCTATCTTTTGCCGTCAGGGCTCGGGATCTTGCAGACGAGATGAGTCGTGATGTCCTTGCGACGCTATTCGATGCATTGAACAGTTCAGCCGCTCGATGAGTACCACCCTAAGACAAGAACCGATCTCAAGAAACTTGACAAGCCGGTCCTCAGAGAACTTTTCGATACCCACATCAACTCTATCCTTGAGGTCACAAGCTACGTTATCCGCCACGTCTGGCCACAGATGCCATAGCCATTAGTCTTAAGCCTTTCGGGTGTATGTTTTTTAGCACAAAAGAATGATTGACAAAATACGCCGTTGCCGTACAATTAAGATATTCGGACGATGGCTAGAGGCCACGTCTACCCCCATCCAAACTTCACCTTGGAGGGCTCGACTGTGGTGTTCGCGGGATTGCGGGACACGTTCTCTAAGAGCCGCGTACAAGCCTTCGTACAAACGGACAGCGACCAGATTGTGGAGGAGCAGAAACGCGGGCCGTTTGGAAGGGCGATACAATTTGCTTTGCTAGGTAATAACTGAACACTTGAGGAGAGGGAGGTTCATACATGGCAGACGAACAGAAGGGCTGGTCGGGTTTTTTTGGGAGAGTGGCGGCACCGGTCATAGAGAGGATGAACAGGCTAGACATATTGCAGAAGCTGATAGTGGGAATCTTCGTCCCCATCCTCGTCGCGTTCCTCGTGATAGGCGGGATGCTCTTTGTCAGCGTGGGGCCTCTTGTGAGCTTTAAGCAACTCGGGTCCAACAGCCTGAAGGAACTGGGCGAGGCGAGCGTGAAGGAGTCGATGATTTTGCTGAACAGGCTGGGTGAGCTCATCATTCAGGATAAAGCGGAAGGCGTGGCAAAGCAGATCGAGATCTACCTGGAGTCGCACCCGGGCCTGTCGGGCACTTCTCTGCTCCAGGACGCCCGCCTACAGGAGATAACAGTTCAGAGGGTCGGGGAAACAGGGTATACGGCGGTCCACAACAATAAAGGCATCAACTATTTCCATGTCAATCCGAAGATCGTGGGAACGGACCTGCACAAGCTGCCACTTCCCGATTTCGTGAAGCTCATGGACAACGGGCTGCGCGGCCCGGTGGGCGGGTACTACGACTGGAAGGACGTGGACGGAAAGGTGCGGTCGAAATACATGTTCACCACCCCCGTCGAGGGCGCAAACCTGATCGTGGCGGCAACAACCTATATCGACGAGTTCGGAAAACCGGCGGCGGCGATCCTGGGCAAGATGAAGCAGATGGAAGGCACATATGCCGCGCAGTATGGCAGGAGAGTTACACTTTTCCTGGTCATCGTCCTTCTCGACCTGGTGGCCTTGCTTGGAGTCATCTATCTCTATTCGACCTCCGTAGTTAGGCCGATCCGCCACCTCTCGGACGTGGCTGACAGGATCAGCATGGGTGACCTTGAGACGACGGTTACCGTAAAGGGAACAGGCGAGGTTGCCAAACTCGCCCAGTCGATCGAGAGGATGAGGACGAGCGTGAAAACTGCCATAGAGCGGCTCGAAAGCAAAGGGCCCGTCGTCATCCGTAAGTAGGGGAGGAATTGTATGAAAAGACCTAAGGTTCTGCCATGGACCATCCGGGCGTTGTTATGTGTGATTGTTTCCCTGTTTATTTTGACTGACCTGGTTTCAGGGCAAGGGGCCCAAGAGATTGCACCGCTGCCGTCCAGCCCTTCGGTCCCGGCCGCGACGCCGGAGGCGGTCCCGCAGGTTGCTTGCACGTATGCGATATCGCCCGCCAGCCACTCGGTCTCCTCAGCGGAGGAGGTAGGCAGCATCTCGGTTACGACGACAACCAACTGTGGCTGGACGGCAAGTTCCGGCGCTCCCTGGATCACCGTTGGCCCGCAAGCCAGCGGGACAGGCAACGGAATGATCACGTATTCTGTTGGCGCCAATCAGGCGACGGCCCCCAGAACCGGCATGATCACGGTAGCGGGGCAGACATTCCAGCTGACCCAGGCGGCGGGGTCGATCCCTCAGTACACCTTGAAAATGTTGAGGGCGGGAAGCGGCCAGGGTAAGGTCTCAAGCAACCCTGCGGGGGACGTTTTCAAGAAGGGAACCTCGGTGGCACTCCGGGCCGTTCCCGACGACAACTCGGTTTTCGCCGGTTGGACGGGGGCGTGTTCGGGAACGTCCACAACCTGCAACCTTCAGATGAACTTCCGACAGGACGGTGACGGCGACCTTCACGCTCAAAACCTATACGATACGCGTACCCGCACCCTTGAACGGCGTGATTCATCCTGCGGGCACAATGAAGGTGCCGCATGGCGAGAAAAGGAGGTTTCAGGTGATTCCGCTTCCGGGTTACCGTGTTTCCGACGTCCTGGTGGACAAGGCTTCGGTCGGCGCGGTGAACTTATATACGTTCGACAACGTCCGTGCCGACCACGTGCTGGAAGCGGTCTTCGTGAGGCAGTAGACTGGTGAGGTAAGGGGTAAGGGAAAAGGCGCTGGCGTTGGAAAGACGACCATAGTGCACGCCTACCTCCAGAAGGCCACCACTGCTGGTTTGAAGGTGATCTAGGGTGAGCTATCTGGTGGGCGGAAATATATTCGGGGGAGGCACATATGTCCGTTGATTTCATTGGGGATCTTTCGGAAACAAGACTTTTTGACCTGGTAAAGCCTCTGGTGGACGGCAAAAAGTCAGGCATGGTAGTGATCGAGGGAGATGAGGTGCAGGAACTGTACGTCGAAGGGGGGAGTATAGTCCACGGCAGGAACGGTACCTTGGTTGGGGAAGAGGCGGTAACAACGATGATTGACCTCGATAAGGGCCGTGTGATGTTTAACTGGCAGTTGTCATCCGAGAAACGGACGGTCCACATGCTTACGGAGGAGTTGATGTCGAACTGGGCCCATGCGGAGAAGGAGTGGAAGACGATCAGGGAGGTCATTTGTTCCCCTGATATTGCGTTTTCCATCGTGGTCGACAGCGGCGGGAAGGACCGGGTTATCCTGGAAAGACAGTGGGGGGTGCTGGCACTCTGCAACGGGATGCGGCCCGTTTCCGAGGTCGCCGAGATCCTGGGCAGGAACGTGTTTGAGGTATCGAGCACCATCAGTGACATGGTCGGGATGGGCGTGCTGGACAAAGCGGGATCGGTCGCGGCTCCGAAGTCGAGAGCCAAGGCGACGGCCGACAGCGAGTTCTTTGCAATCGTGGAAACGGAACTGAAAAAGGTGGTAGGCCCCATCGCGCGGGTCATCATGAATGACACACTGACGGCGTTCGACGAATCGCCGCGCGCATTCCCGAAGGACCGGGTGCAGGCCTTCATACAGACAGTCAGCGACCAGATTGTGGAGGAGCAGAAACGCGAGGCGTTTGGAAGGGCGATGCAACTTGCTTTGATGAGAAATGACTGAACACGTGGAGGCAGGATCTCATGCATGGCAAACGAACAGAACGTTTTTCTACCGGGAGATCAGCGAGTGGAAGCCCTGTCTATGCGTCGTATCGGCGTTACTCGACCGGATGCCTTGCGCGGCCGTCGCTGTGAAGACTCCGCCTTTCTCTTTTGAGATGGCGCATAGGTGATCGGCTCAACGTCTCTGCACACCTGTTCGAGTACGTCGCTTATGCTCCGGATGAGCCTAGTGGACAATGTCGTATTCGCCCATTGACTCACAATAAACCGACAATCGCTCTTGCCATTAAGCACAAGGACATCACCCCGGCCTACCCTCTCCACATACCATCCAGGAATAACGAGAGTTGCTTTGACGGGTATGGGCTCATCTATGACCTCGGTTAACCACCGTGAAAGCCATTCAGCCTGCCTCCTTGCTTGGTCAAGGAAGTCGGTGCTGATCCGGTCGGGGAACCTCAAGGTGCGCCCATCGTAGAAAACGGTAGCATCGGACGAGCCACGCCCTCTGTTTGGCTTTGACCGGCCCTTTGTCTCCACGGCAAAGACACCGTTGCGTCCGATTACCACATGGTCAATATTGAACCCCTCTGCGGGAACATCGTGATACACTCTGTAACCCTCGCTCATGAGGTTATTCAGCTCCTGCCCTACGGCTATTTCGCAATCCAGGCCGAGGCGGTACGCATGTCTCTCTTTTACCAACCTCTGTAGCTTCTTCCCGAAGTATAGAGTGTAGGCAAGCCAGATCAGACCATAGATGATGCCTGTCTGGCCGCCCTCCTTTGTAACGCTGAAATAACGTGTTGAGAGATAAGACGCATAGAGAAGGAGCGGCATAGTAGCCATCGTCATCGCATAGCAGTCGATGTCGATAGTAAGATCCTCGATTTGCTTGAGAAGGGACTGGCCTGGCGCTCTGAGCAGGTCACGGGTCAAGGGACATCGAAACCCCTTCCTTCTTGAGCTATGCCAATACACGAGTCCTGAGAGGATCATGAGGGTACCAAGAAATATGAACAAAGGTATGAGCCCGATCAAAATGGATCTCATGGTTGTTGGCCCTCCTTCTCCCTTTATCGGCCATTTGGTCCGAGGAATAAGCTGAGGGAGCGATGGGGACCCGACTACTGCCGATGCCCTTTCTGACGGCCTGGTGAACAACGCGCACAGGATAAACCTGGAGGGAGAATCCATGAGAAAGAGAAAGGCATCGTTGACACAGAAGGAAGAACCGATGTAATGTACCCAAAGACCAGCCTCGCCTGACGGCTCCGACGGGGGTGGCCACTTTCATCAGATTGGCCGGCCGGATTGCTCCGGAACGGATGGCCGGCTTGGATCACAACGCGTGGTCGACTTCATCGGAATACACGGGAATGCTTTGGAACAATCAGCGATACGTCACATTTTAAACGACTCATTCGGCATTCAATCCTTTCGTCACGGCCAATGGGAGATTATTTCGTCGGTTTTGAGCAAACGGGACACGCTGGCCGTTATGCCGACAGGCGGAGGAAAATCCCTTTGCTATCAACTCCCCTCCATCTGTCAGAAGGGAATTACATTGGTGATAACACCTCTCATCTCACTCATGAGGGATCAAGTGTCGGCCTTGAAGGCAAAGGGAATCCCTTGCGGCTGCATTAATTCCGGTCAAGACGCGGACCGAAAACCGACGGGTTTTTCGCGAGCTTAAGGCAAGTGATTCATTCCTGCTCTATCTTTCTCCCGAACGAATTCAGAAACCTGGTTTTGAGCACTGGGTGAAAACTGCTCCTATCTCGCTGTTTGCCGTCGATGAAGCTCATTGTGTATCCCAGTGGGGGCACGATTTCAGACCGGATTACGGCAAGCTCAATTTGCTTCGCACGTTGCGCCCGGATGTTCCCATTCTTGCCACCACGGCCACAGCTACGCCGCAGGTTTTGAAAGACATCGCTAAGCAACTGGCGTTGAAGGAACCAAGTCGGCATGTCTACGGCTTCTATCGCCCCAATTTGTATTACCAGGTTGAGTACTGCGACGACGAGACAGAGAAGATGGCTCTTGTCCGGGAAGCGCTGGACCGGACACCTAAGGGAAGAATTATCATTTACGCGGGAACACGAAAACAATGTGAGAATCTACATAGCGAACTGTGCACGAAGTACCCCGGCGTTGATTACTACCATGCGGGGCTTTCAAGCGAAGAGCGAGACTCTATACAAGACCGATACGACAAAGGCACCGTCAGAATACTGGTGGCCACAAATGCGTTCGGCATGGGCGTGGATAGCCCGGATGTCAGACTCATCGTTCACTATCAGATGCCGGCGAATCTGGACTCGTATTATCAGGAAGTGGGGCGGGCAGGCCGAGACGGAGAACACTCCACGTGTCTTCTCTTGTACGCAAAGAAAGATCGCGGGCTTCAGTCATTCTTCATACGTGAAAGCAGTGCCCCGATTGAAATCAAGAACGCCCGCTGGAAATCGCTTGATGCCATCATTCAGTACGCCGAAGGTGGTGAATGTCGCCATTCTGGAATTCTCACGTACTTTAAAGATGTCGATCGAATTCAGTCCTGTGGTCATTGCGATGTATGCGATCCCGACTCCCCGAGAAAAGTTCCACATGCCTTCGTAGCTCCCGCAAAGACAATCACCCGGAAGGGAAAATCAAAGGAGAAGAAATCTCGAATCGAGAGAGTTGCAACTCCGCTGAGTGCTCAAGAATCCGCGAGGATGAGGGCCATTAAAGAGTGGCGACTCGAATATGCGAGGGCACAAGACATGCCGGCCTTTTTAGTTTTTAGCAACCGAACATTGGAAGACCTGGCCAGAAAGGCGCCGGGAACGTTAACCGAGCTGGAAGAAGTTTATGGACTGGGCCCGCAGAAGATCGAAGCGTTCGGAAAAGAACTGCTTGAAATCCTCCATGAGGGACAAAACATATGACCATAATTGAAGAGCTTATCAAGACCATGAAGGAATCCTTTGGAAAGAAGAATATTACTGTTGAAGATATTCGAATAGGAGTCTTTTATACCGCGGCCAAGCTTTCCACAGGAGACGCTGGAGTTGCATTTACCCCGAGAGACTTCGAAGACACAGTTTGCTGCCCCCGCTCAGCAGCTAAAATGCCGGCTTCCGGAAAGCTAAAAGGAAGAAAGGCTATCGAGTTAATGAAACTGGCAAACAGTGATAACACCATGAATCGCTCAGTTGGGATAGCAGTGCTTAACGCTCTTTCTGCTTTGCAAATGAAGGAACAAGGGATACACGGGGCTCGCGTTATGAAGGGTGCCGATGCCCTGGATGTGATAGAGATTAAAGCGGGCGATAAGCTCGTAATGGTAGGGGCATTCGTCCCTTTTATCAAAAAAATAAAAGGAAGATCGAACGAGCTGTATGTCATAGATAAGCACCCTCGAGCGTTGAAAGAAGACGAGCGTCATCTGTGGCGCAGTCCCGCATCGATAGCAGATATAATGCCCAAGGCTGACATCGTCATTATAACAGGGTCGTCAATGGTAGAGGGAGGCCTGGATGAGCTTCTTGCAGCATGTACAAGAGCGAGAGAGATTATATTAGCCGGACCCACAGCCAGTGCATGGCCAGACCCATTCTTCAAAAGAGGTGTCACGGTGATGGGTGGAATTTCCATCAATAACCCGGACAAGCTGCTGCAGGTAGTGAGTGAAGGCGGGTCAGGCTATTTTTTTACCGGTCCTGCACGAAAGATAGCCATAATCAGAGGAAAGCCTCACGCGAC
>CAWGEZ010000059.1:0-139139 GCA_963821605.1 uncultured delta proteobacterium
GAATAAACCATTTCAATGTAAATCCTCGATCTGGGCGTGAAAAGGGAGGCCATTTGCAAAGGTAACGTTCCCCTTGACTGCTCCTGAATAAATGATTAGTTATGGGCATGGGAACTTTACGATCGATGCGGAGCAGCTCATGAAACTCATGCAAGCAGGGAATAGAAATGAGCAGAAGCAAGCGAAGAAGCACACGCATCTGGGACGGTTTGCGGATCGGCCTCTGGAAGAAGGTTGCACCTTTCTTGCTGAAGATGCCTTCACGAGCATCCTTCGCCTGGAAAGAAAAAGGACAGAGCGGTCCGGGAAGCCTTTTCTGCTGATGCTTCTGAATGTTGAAGGGATGATGGGTTGGCGACGAGGAACCTTTGTTGTTCGAGGTTGCATCCTCCCTCTTCGCCACGGCCCGTGAGGTCGACATAAAGGGCTGGTATGAGCAGGATAGGCTCATGGGCATCATCTTTACCGAGATCAGCGGTGTGCATGAGAGGGTGGTCGGCAGGATTTTTAAAAGGCTTACCAGGAACTCATCCGCCGCATTGGCCTAGAGATGGCGAACAGGGTGAGGATATCAATGCACGTCTTTTCCCGAGCCGACACAGGAGGACTATGAGAAGAACGGCGGCGGCTTCGACCCGAACCTTTACCCTGATCTGTCGCCAGACCATTCGTCTAAGAAGTTTTCCCAGTTTTTTAAGAGGGTCTTAGATGTTGTGAGCAGCCTGCTTGCCATAGTTATACTTTCACCGCTCCTCGTAGTGATTGCTGCCGTTACCAAGCTCACGTCAAAAGGGCCGGTCCTTTTCAGACAGGAGCGGGTAGGACTTTTCGGAAAGAGATTCACGTTCCTCAAATTCGAGATCCATGCACGTCGACTGCGATCAAACCACGCACAAGGAGTATGTGACAAAGTTGATAACTGAGTCGCGAAATGGCAGGGCAAACGGGAATGGGTCAGCCCTCCCTCAGAACGGTGTCTACAAACTCACGAACGATTCGAGGATTACGCCGGTCGGCCGATTTCTCAGAAAGACAAGTCTCGACGAGTTCCCGCAGTTCTTTAACGTGCTGAAGGGCGACATGTCCCTTGTGGGCCCGCGCCCGCCCATCCCGTACGAGTGCGAGAAATACGATGTCTGGCACAAGCGCAGGATTCTTGAAGTGAAGCCCGGCATAACCGGTCTCTGGCAGGTCAAAGGAAGAAGTTCGACCACCTTTGACGACATGGTCCGTCTCGATCTGAACTACGTGACCCATTGGTCACTGCTTCTCGATCTGAAGATTCTTTTTCAGACACCATTTGCTGTTCTTAAGGGTAAAGGAGCTTGTTAGCCACCCGGAGACCGTTAGAGAGAAAACCACGTTAAGGATACATAGATTTACGTTGAGCTGGCACCTATTTTTTGACCGGCGCGTTGGTTATGCGGCATGCTCTGTGAGGCGAGCACCTCATGTACGAACGTTTTTACGGTTTCTCAGAAGGACCTTTTGAATCCGGGCCAGATCCCAGATTTCTCTATCTGACCCCGGGCCACGCGGAAGCGTTTTCCGGCATGCTTTCGGGGGTCAGGGAGCACAAAGGTATCACGGTCATCACCGGAGACCCGGGGATAGGCAAGACCACCCTCATCCGTGCACTGCTCTCGGAACTAGATGAAAAGGTGCGGACGGCCTTCATAGTCTTCACCCTCCTGGAGTTTGGAGACCTTCTGAAGAGCATTCTTCATGAACTCGGCATCCCGGCAGGGGGAGAAGATACGTTCGCTCTGCTGGAAGCGTTTTACCTGTACCTCTCGGAGAGGCCTCAGGACGAAATCGTGACCATCATCATCGACGAGGCACAGGGTCTGGACACGAGTGTCCTCGAAGACCTCGTGAGGCTCTGGGCGGGTCCTGACCCCCAGCACCTACAGCTCCAGACCGTTCTTGTCGGACATCCGGAACTTGAGGCGAAGCTCGATTCTCAGGAGTTGAGGAGTCTCCGCGAAAAGATTGCTGTCCGGCACCACATCAGACCCCTGACGCAGCAGGAATCGAACGCGTACATAGACCACCGCCTGAGGATAGTGGGTAGTTCCAGTTCAGAGGTGTTCGAACCGGAGGCGGTCGACCGGATTTGCGACTGTACCGAGGGTAATCCCCGAGTGATTACCACAGTCTGCGATGGATCTCTTCTTATCGGCTACGCGAAGTACAAACGGAAAATTGATGCCAAAATCGTCAATGAGGCCATTCAGGATTTGAGGCTTTCCCCGCCCGGGAAAGCAAAAAGGAGGCTGCCGGAGCCGCTCCCGGCTGAGGAGCCACGTCCGGGAGAGTTTGCACCCGAACCAGTCCCGGTGGCACGACCCCGGTGGAGCCCCGTGTATCAGCTGCTGGAATGGGTCCGATCGCTCAAGCCTGTGCCGCACCGCGTGTATCAGCTACTGGAATGGGTCCGATCGCTCAAGCCTGCAGTGCACCCCGTCCAGGTACGAACGCTTTTGGGGCGGCCCGTGTATCAGCTGCTGGAATGGGTCCGATCGCTCAAGCCTGTGCCGCACCGCGTGTATCAGCTACTGGAATGGGTCCGATCGCTCAAGTCCGCGGTGCACCCCACCGATGGTCGAGGAGAGCCCGCACCGGTCCTGACCACGGAATCTGTGCTGGAGCCTCTGACACTGGAATCCTCGCCGGAGCCGCTCCCGGCTGAGGAGCCACGTCCGGGAGAGTTTGCACCCGAACCAGTCCCGGTGGCACGACCCCGGTGGAGCCCCGTGTATCAGCTGCTGGAATGGGTCCGATCACTCAAGCCTGCAGTGCACCCCGTCCAGGTACGAACGCTTTTGGGGCGGCCCGTGTATCAGCTGCTGGAATGGGTCCGATCGCTCAAGCCTGCGGTGCACCCCACCGATGGTCGAGAAGAGCCCGCACCGGTCCTGACCACGGAATCTGTGCTGGAGCCTCTGACACTGGAATCCTCGCCGGAGCCGCTCCCGGCTGAGGAGCCACGTCCGGGAGAGTTTGCACCCGAACCAGTCCCGGTGGCACGACCCCGGTGGAGCCCCGTGTATCAAACGCTGACTGGCGCACTCCTTGGCATGGTGGCCCTGGGACTCTTTGACTTGTTCATCTGGGATCGTGCCCCACGGGAGCGAATGACAGTGAAGGACACAAGAACCGTTATCGCCGAAAAAGGCTCCACATTGTCCGTTCTGGCCGAGCAAAACCAAGGTCTCGTGCCAGTGCCGAGCACCTCGGTGAAAAGAGCACGACCTCAGCGCCTCGTCCATAAGCAGGGAGCACGACCTCAGGGCCAGCGCCTCACCTATAAGCAGGGAAAACCGCCTCAGCCCCTCGTCTATGATGAGGTAAAATCGCCCCAGCGCCTCGCCCATGATGAGGGAGAACCGCCTCAGCCCCTCGCCCCTTATCGGCTAAATGATGCAGAGCAAGGTGCTCTCTTGCTGAAAGAAGATGCAGCCTGGCGTGTGTTGCAGCGTTAAAGGGCCGATGATGCACCCTTAACAAAAAGCGAGATAGCGAGAACCGTAAGGGCAGTGCTGGACGGGTAGACTCGTGTCACCCCTTTCTCTTGGTAATGCGACAAGCGGCAGGCTAGGCCGTATGCGCCACTTGTAGGTGAAAGAGACAAACCGCTGGACGGGAACATAGATGACTAACGTAACAAACTTAAGGCAACGAGACCAGTGCGCACCCGCTCCACACGGGTTCTCGCCTCGTCAGCGGCCACAACGAGCAAGCAAAGAGGAGGACTCTGAAACCATGTCTTTTTGGGCCGAGGCGAATTTTGATGCATGGCGCGAAATCGAGGGGTTGCCGCCCGGAGGCGTAGCAGCGCTACGTTGAGGATCGTGCAATCCCCGAAGATGATAGCGGAGCATCCTGTAAGGACAAAGCCAGGCGCAAAAGGCGCCTCGGCCTTTCCCACACCTCATTCTTTTTCCCACTGTGTATGAAACACCCCCTTTGCGTCGATCCGCTCGTACGTGTGGGCCCCGAAATAGTCCCGCTGCGCCTGTATCAGGTTGGCCGGCAGCCAGCCACTCCGGTACCCGTCAAAATAGTTGAGAGAAACAGCCAAGCCCGGTGCAGGGATGCCTGACTGGACTGCGCGCTTCACGACCTCCCTGAGCGCTTCCTGCCGATCTGTAACGAGACGGCCAAGGTGGGGATCGACCAGCAGGTTCGCAAGCGCCGGCTGAGCGCGGTACGCCGCACGGATATCCGTAAGCAGATTGGCCCGGATGATGCATCCGGCGCGCCAGATGCGCGCCACATCCTCCAGGTTCAGGCCATACCCGTACACGTGCGATGCCCGGAGTAACAGCGCCATTCCCTGGGCGTACGTGATGATCATGGCCGCGTAAAGAGCCTGCTTGAGCTGCCTGAGAAACGGCGCACGGCCGGCCCGCATTTCAGGCGGAGGCCCGCTCAAAAATCGTGCTGCCGCCTCCCGCTCCGTTTTGAAGGCAGACAGATCGCGCATGGCAACCGCCATATCCATTGTCGGCACGGGTATCTGCAATTCCATCGCATCCTGGGACGTCCATTTGCCCGTGCCTTTCTGCTTGGCTTCATCCAGGATCGAGTCCACCAGCCGTTTTCCAGTGGCCCGGTCATCGCCCTGGCAGAAGATGTCAGCCGTGATCTCGATCAGATAACCATTCAGCTCCCCGCGGTTCCATGTGTCGTACACGGTGTGCAGCTCGTTATCAGAGAGACCGAGCCCCCGCTTCATCAGGTCATACGTTTCGGCTATCAGCTCCAGCAAGCCATACTCGATGCCGTTATGAACCATCTTCACATAGTGCCCGGCAGACCCGGCGCCCAGGTAGGTGACGCATGGCTCTCCATCCGCTTTGGCAGCAACCGCCTCCAGGACAGGCCTGACCCGTTCGTAAGCCTCTGGTGTGCCCCCCGGCATAATGCTCGGGCCGTGGCGGGCTCCGTGCTCACCACCGGAAACACCCACGCCCATGTAGAGAATGCCTTTTTCAGCCAGGGCCCTTGTGCGGAGATCCGTGTCTTTGAAGTGGGAGTTACCCCCGTCGATGATCAGGTCTCCAGGCGCAAGGTGCGGAAGAAGATCTTTGATCACACCGTCCACCGGGGGGCCGGCGGGGACCAGCATTATCACTGCCCTGGGACTGCGCAACATGGAGGCAAATTCCGCCAGATTCTCCGCACCCCGGATATCGCGGTGCTCTGCTTCTCTTCGGAGCGCTTCCACCTTTGCCATATCCACATCATAACCTGCCACCGAATAACCGTTGTCCGCCATATTGAGCAGCAGGTTACGCCCCATGACTCCCAGGCCGACCATCCCAATCTCATATCCCGCTCTATTCATTGTGTACTCCCTCCGTCATTCCGGAAGCGAAAGCCCAAGTGCTGCTAGCGCTTCCCGCGTCGACACGTAGTCCTTGTGAACGATGCCCTGGATGCCCAGACACCGGGCTGCCTCAACGAACATGCCCCGGTCTTCAATATAGACGACCTCCTCGCACGGCGCCTGAGCAATGTCCATGGCTATGCGATAGATGTCGTAATCCGGTTTCCGCACGTGGACAAAACATGATGAAACAAAGCAATCGATAAACGTACGCAACTCGAAACGCTTGATGCGGTATTCCGTAAGCTCGCGCCCCTCGTTGCTGACGCAGATAATCTTTAGCCCGTGAACGCTCTTTAAGCCTGCGGACCAAGTCGATCATCTCAGGGTAGGGATGCGACTGGGCAAACATGAACATGATGAAGGAATCTCGGGAGAAAGGGACGCTCCTCGTAAAAGACAGCGCGGCTAAGGTAATCCTCCAGGCTCAGCTTCCCTTCCTCATACGTGCCGAAGGTCAGGTGGTGCCGCTCATCCATCTCCATAAAATCGATTCCGAACTTTTCCGCGGCCCGTTTTCGAGAGGTGCGGTCCCAACCATTGCTGAGCAACACTCCTCCAAGATCCAGAAAGAGGGTGGTGATCACGCAGCCATTTGTCTACCTCCTCTCAAACCAATATCTAAATCCTAGTATCCTAAGTCCTTACAGTATCTAATCTTCAGTGCCCGAATATTTAAACGCACGCCTACCGGCCTCTGTTTCGGATAATTAGAAATCTTGATATTGATCTTAGAGAATTAGACATTCGATCTTAGCATTTGACCGGTCCCAGTCGCCTTTAATCCTGCGCCGAGCCTTATCGCCTGGATCATCTCCAGCACAGGCGTCGGGTAAACGCCCAGCCAGAGAAGTACGACAAGCAATGCCGCCAGCACAAGGCCACCCGTCAGCAATCCGGCCGGAAGCGGTCGTGCCCGGCTCGGGCTCACGAACATACATTACGGCGATGACGCGCAGGTAATAGAAGAGGCCGATCGCACTATTTACGAGCAGGACGATCACAAGCAACCAGAGCATGGATCCGACGCCTGCCGCAACCAGATAAAACTTTCCTATGAATCCTGCTGTCAGCGGCATACCTGCAAGAGATAGAAGCATCGCGGTGAAAATTACGGCGAGTCCGGGCCGCCGTGCGAAAAGGCCGTAGTACTCTTCGATCTGTTCCGCATCATTCTCTTTACCGGAGAGCACCGTAACCACCCCGAAGGCGCCCAGAGTCATCACGAAATAGGCGACAAGGTAGAAGGTGACTGCGCTCACTCGTAATGGCCCGCTTGAAAGAAAGGCCACGAGGAGGTAGCCCGAGGTGCGCTATGGACGAATAAGCGAGCAGCCTCTTGATATTTGTCTGAAAGAGGGCGAGCAGGTTGCCGGCGAACATGGAGCTGATGGCAATGATCGTGAAGATTACAAACAGGGAGCCGTACGCATGAAGCTCCACGCCTGAAAAATAGCGCAGCAGAAGGGCGAAGACCGCTCCCTTTGAGACCGTGGCAATGTACGCCGTGATCGGCGAAGGCGCTCCCTGGTAGACGTCAGGTGTCCACATATGAAAGGGCACGAGGGAGAGCTTGAAGCCGATCCCGACGATGATCATGACCGTGGCGACCACAGATACCAGGTCAGTCGCGCCGGCTGAAGGGAGCTTCGATGCGATCTCAGGAAAGCTCATCGTCCCGAGCTGGGCGTAGATCAGGGCCATGCCGAAAAGGAGAAAGGAGGCGGAGGCGGCGGCGAGTACGAGATACTTCACTCCGGCTTCCGTCATCAGCGGACGCCGGTCGTAGGCGATCAGCGCATAAAGGGAGATACTCAGGACTTCGAGCCCGAGGAAAAACGATGCAAAATGGCTGGCGGCAACAAGGATCATCGAACCAAGCGTGGCGATGAGCAGGAGTATGTAATACTCAGCGGGGTCTTCCCGCCGGCCTTCCAGGTAGTCGTATGAAAACAGGGCCACAACGAGCGCGGACAAGAGGATGAGACCTGAGATAGAAAAGCGCATAACCATCGATCAAGAGGAGTGGGGTCACCTGCACCGGCAATTGTGACGAGATGGCAGGAAGTGTGACAAGGGCCAGGACTATTGCCGCGAGCGTCAGAGACGTGCGTCAGGCGGTGATTCCGGTAACAGGCCACAGCGAGCATGATCACCACTGAAGCAGCGCTCACCACAATGAGCGGCAGTATCGGCATTAAAGGAATGCTCATCGCGCCCTCGTTAACTCCATGGGTTGGGTAATGGCCTGCCGTCCGGACGTTCGTAACGATCTTCTGTATCTGATCGAGGCCATGTCCGGCCGTATCGATAAAGGGTCTCGGGTAGAGCCCCAGCCAGAGGATCGCAAGGATCATCGCCGTCATGGCCCCCACCTCTCTCATTGAAAGGTCGGGGATCCGCCAGCCTTCCTTGTTCGGACCGTACAAGGCCCGCTGGATCATCCACAGCGCGTAGACGGTTGAAACGATGAGGCCGCCGGTCGCTATCACCGTCAGGGGAACGCTCACCCTGTATGTCCCGAAGAGCACCAGAAACTCACCGACAAAGTTGCCCATGCCCGGCAGCCCAAGTGACGCAAGGGCAAAGAAAAGCATGGCTCCGCCCATGCGCGGCGCGACCGGCCACAAGCCTCCCATCCGTCGCGTGTCCCGCGTGCTGGATCCGCTCCTGCAGCGATCCCACCAGCATAAAGAGGGCGCCCGTGCTGATCCCGTGGCAGAGGATCTGAATGATCACGCCCTGGAGCGCAAGCTCGTTCCAGGCGAATATGCCGAGAAGCACAAATCCCATGTGGCTGACACTCGTATAAGCCACCAGCCGTTTCAGGTCGGTCTGCGCAAAGGCGAGCACGGCCCCGTAAAGGATGCCGATCACGCCGGCCACCATCGCCCATGGCGCAACCTGAAGCGCGGCCCCCGGAAAGAGCGGGACCGCGAACCGCAGGATTCCGTACGCGCCCGTCTTGAGCAACAGTCCGGCAAGGATCACACTCCCTCCCGTCGGTGCCTCGGTGTGCGCATCAGGAAGCCAGGTGTGAAAGGGGACAGCAGGCAGTTTGACAAGAAAGGCAGCCAGGAAGGCGAGCATGAGCAGCAAGGCTGTATTCGGGCTCATCTTCGTGCCGAGCAGCTCGGAGTAATCGAAGGTATAGATGCCCGTTTGCCTGCCGTGGACGAAGTATAGGCCCAGGATGCCAAGGAGCATCGCCAGACCGCCTACCTGCGTGAACAGGAAGAACTTGACGGAAGCGTAGGACCGGTTCTCATGACCCCAGAGGGCAATGAGGAAGTACATGGGGATGAGCATCAGCTCCCAGAAGAAATAGAAAAGGAAGAGGTCGAGCGAGAGAAAGACCCCGATTATACCTGCGACTGTCCACGTCAGGTTGAAGTGGAAGAGCCCCACCCGCTCCTGTATCTCCGTCCACGAGGCGATGGTTGCCATGATTCCGAGAAAGCAGGAGAGCATGACAAGAAGAAGGCTTATACCGTCGATGGCCAGATGAAAGCTTATACCCAGACTGCGTGATCCATGGTGCCTGTACTTCGACAAACCACGCACGGTTGGTTGTAAGGTCGACTTCGCCGGGATGCTCTACCCATAGCAATAGTACCAGCAGCAGGTCAATGCCAAAGGCTATGAGCGAGACCCAGCGCGGCCATCGGTTTCCCGCACGGCCGAAGAGCCATGCCAGCACCCCTGCGAGCCGCGGGTATGAGAACCAGGCAGACGAGTATCATCCGATCACCGCTATGCCTATGAATATCAATGCACCAAGCGCTATTGCCGCGGCGTACCAGCGTATCTTTCCCGTTTGCGTCAGCGACAGTACGTCGGAAGAAACCGTGCTTATCAACGCAACGGCGTCATAGACGAGATCGATCGCATCCTCCCTGTTCCAATCAGCCATGCGGACAAAGGGCCTCACGATGAGCTGATCATACAGCCAGTCAAAGCCCCATCCGGAAAACCAGTAAGCGTGAAGCAGCGATCCCAGGGGCGCTGCCGCGACACGTTCGATGAAACCCGTTCTCCGAAGGAAGAGCACATACGCCAGGTAGAGCCCGACAAGGGAAACGAGAGGAACAGCGATCCCCACAATCATGCCGGGAGGCCCGGGCGGCGGCGCGGGGAGCGCAGGCAGAGCGGTCTCGATGAAATCGGAGAAAAGCGTCACGTTGCCGAGGCCCTGAGGTGTCTCGATAAAGCCGGCCACGATGGAGAGCAGAGCCAGGATAGCCAGGGGGATCTTCATAGTGATGTCCGGCCCCTTATTGAACATGCCCCTTGCCTTTCCAAAGAACGTTAGAAAGACCATGCGGAAAGCGTATAGCGAAGTGAGAAGGGCCCCTATCAAACCTGCGAGCCAGAGCCACCCACTGCCGTTTTGAGACGACCACGCCTCCATAAGGATCAGGTCCTTGCTGTAAAAGCCGGCAGTCACGATCGGCAGGGCCGACAGGGATGCAGCTCCCACGAGAAAGGCCCAGAACGTCCCGGGGATCACCCGTCTCAAGCCCCCCATCTTGAACATGTTATGTTCCTCATCCAGCCCCTGGATAACCACCCCGGCAGCGAGAAAGAGCAACGCCTTGAAACAGGCATGCGTCACGAAGTGGAAGATGGCAGCAGACCAGGCACCGACGCCCAGGGCGAGGAACATGTAGCCGACCTGGCTCATCGTGGAATAGGCGAGGACGCGCTTGATGTCGCGCTGGGTGAGCGCGCTGACCCCGGCAATGAGCAGAGTTATTGCTCCTATCACGGCGACGGCTGTGAGTACGGGTGGTGCCAGTGTAAAAAGCACGTGCGTCCTGGCTATCAGGTAAACCCCGGCAGTCACCATGGTCGCGGCATGGATAAGGGCACTCACCGGAGTGGGTCCCGCCATGGCGTCGGGGAGCCACGTCTGCAGCGGCAGCTGGGCTGACTTGCCGAGCGCCCCTCCCAGGAGCAAGGCGGAAGCGGCTATTGCTATGCCGGACCCGACAGCCCATTGTATCTCGGCCTTTTGCATGATCTCCTGTATCTGGAGTGTGCCCAGGCTGACGAATATGAGAAAGAGGCCGACAGCCATAGACGCATCGCCCACGCGGGTGACGACAAACGCCTTGATGGCGGCGCGCCCGTTTGCAGGATCATTGTACCAGAAGCCTATGAGCAGGTAGCTGCAAAGGCCGACACCCTCCCACCCAAGGTAGAGAAGGAGCAGGTTATCGGCCATGACGAGGGTGAGCATCGAGCCGACGAAGAGGTTCATATACGCGAAAAAGCGGCTGTACCCCTCGCTCCGGATCATGAATCCGGTGGAATAGAGAAGGATGAGAAAGCCAACGACGGTGACCACCAGTATCATGACCAATGAAAGGGCGTCCAGGTAGAAGCCGATAGCCGGGGTGAACCGGCCCACGGCGATCCACGTCCAGAGCAGTTGGACGTATGTGTTCCCGGGCCAGAACCAGATGAACTCAATACCTACGAGGAGGGCCACCGCTGCCGACAGCCCCACCGAGATCACGCCGAGGCTTGCCGCAACCGACCGGGAAAGTCGGCCGCCCGCGACGGCCAGTACGACAAATCCGGCATAAGGCAAAGCAGGTATCAACCAGAGGAGCTCAAGCATATCAGTCTCTCAGTTCGCTTGCAGCATCGACATCAAGGGTCTTGAACTTTTGATATAGCTGGAGCACCAGCGCAAGCCCGACCGACACCTCCGCGGCCGCCATTGTCAGGATAAAAATGAACATGACCTGCCCATCCGGTTGATTCCAGCGCGCGCCGGCCACGACGAAGGCCAGCCCCGCAGCATTCAGCATGATTTCCAGGGCGAGCAGCATGAAGATGATGTTACGCCGGACGAGGAGGCCAACGAGGCCGAGGCTAAAAAGGAGCCCCGCCAGGATGAGCCCCTGCTCTGTTGGTATCTGTCCCATCAGCCGTTTCCTTTCCCTTTGTCGGCCTCACCCTCGGAAGGTGCGCCGCGACGGCCGAGGTGAAACGCACCGACGAGCCCTGCAAGCAGCAGCATCGAAGCCATTTCGACGCCCAGCACGTAAGGGACCGAAGAGCGCAATGCCCACCTCTTTCGGGGTCACCTCCGCAACGCCGGAGACCTTGCTTGCCCCGCTCGCCAGCACCCAGATCAGCTCTGCACCGAGGATACCCGTGAGGATCGACGGCCCGATCCATGTGTGAGGGCGCACCCACTGCCTCTCCTGCTCGACCGCCATGGGCCCCAGGTTGAGCATCATGATGACAAAGACAAAGAGCACCATGATGGCTCCGGCGTAAACGATCACCTCGAGCGCCGCCGCAAAGTGTGCCCCGAGGATGAAGAAGATCAATGCCACGGAGAGCAAAGAAACGATGAGATAGAGCAGGGCATGGACCGCATTGAGCCGGGTGATCACCAGGAACGTGGAGATAAGCGCAACTGCCGCCGCAATGTAGAAGACCGGGTTCATCTTGCCTCCGGCAAGGCCGTTGACTGCGGTTGACGGTTTGACGCTAATGACTGGCTGATTAGCTGACTGATTATTGGTCAATGGATGGACCGATTGAATGGCTGTCATCTGAAGTCTCCCAACCTCCTACGTTCATTGTGCCTCCCCAATCAACTAATAATCAATCAACCAATCAACCGTTTTCTGGCCCTCACGGCAGAAGGGTCCTCACATCCACGGGCGGCTCCTCTTCGTCTCCCTCGCCCTTTTCCTTGCCCTTGATGGCAAGGCCGGCAATCCGGTAAAAGTTGTAGTCCGGGTATTTCCCTGGCCCGCTTATGAGCAGATCCTCCTTTTCGTAGACGAGGTTGTGGCGCTCATACTCTCCCATCTCGTAGTCGGGCGTGAGCTGGATCGCGTACGTCGGGCACGCTTCTTCGCAAAAGCCGCAAAAGATGCAGCGCGAGAAATTTATACGGAAGAATTCCGGATAACGTCTGCCATGGGCGTCCTCGGTGGCCTGGAGCGAGATGCAGTCCACAGGACAGGCTGCGGCGCAGAGGTAGCAGGCGACACACCGCTCTTCTCCGTCCGGGTCCCGCGACAGGATGATGCGTCCCCTCCACCGCGGCGGCATAACCTGTTTCACCTCCGGGTAAAGGATCGTCTCCCGCTTCCGCAGGAAGTGCCAGAAGACGACCCACATACTGCGCACCACGCTGACCACGCCAGTGCGAATCAGATCATCCGATTTGCTAATCCAGCCCTCTATTCTCCAGTCCTGCCTACTTTAACCTGTAACCTGTAACATGCCTCAGTGCCTATGCTTCTCTTCTCATCCTTTCACCGCCAGTATAACCGCGCCCGTCACCACAAGATTGGCAAGCGACAAGGGCAACATGACCTTCCAGGCGTAATGCATAAGTTGATCATAGCGCGGCCTCGGCAAGGACGCCCGGAGCAGGATAAAGCCGCAGATCACCACGCAGAGCTTGCCAAAAAACCAGACGATCGGCGGCAACAGGGGCCCTATAATAGCCGGTCCATGCCAGCCGCCAAAGAAAAGAATGACGATGAACGCCGAAATGAGCGTGATGCCCAGATATTCGCCGATGAAGAACATCCCGAATTTCATGGCAGAATACTCTGTATGATAGCCCGCGACGAGCTCGTTTTCCGCCTCGGGCAGGTCGAAGGGCAGGCGATGTCGTCTCGGCCACGCCTGCCGTGATAAAGATAATGAGCCCTACGAACTGCGGAATGCAGAACCAGACCCTCTTCTGTGCCTCGACGATGTCGTTGAGGTTGAAAGAGCCTGTGAGCATCACGACGCCCATCAAGGAGAGGCCCATGAAAACCTCGTAGCTGACCATCTGTGCCGCGGCACGCAGGCCGCCAAGGAGCGAGTACTTGCTGCCGGAGGCCCAGCCTGCAAGCGCGATGCTGTATACACCGAGGGCTGCCATGGCGAGGAAGAAAAGCAGCCCGATGTTGAGGCTCACCACCTGTATGCCCGGTGCAAACGGTACAACCACGAAAGCCATGAGGACCGTGAACATGATAATGCCCGGAGCGATCACGAAAACCGGCTTATCGGCAAAGGGCGGGACCCAATCTTCTTTGAACAACATTTTGATAGCGTCCGCTACAACCTGGAGCAAGCCGAACGGCCCTGCCCGGTTGGGTCCGTACCTGTCCTGCCAGAGGGCAAGCAGGCGTCGCTCCACGTAAGTGAGGCTCGCCGCGATTCCCAGCATCGACGATGAGGACCGCGAATACGATGACGAGCTGCGCGATTACTCCGGTCACGGTCGCATCCTCCTGATCGTTCCCCACGCGGGAAGCAAAACCGTCTGTACATCCGGCAACCCGACCGGCAGGAGCGCGACACCTGCCGGCACGTCAGACCTGACCGCGCACGGCAGCTCATAACGGACAGTGCCGACCATGAGCTCCACTCGCTCTCCTTCCTTCACGCCGAGTGGACGCATCTTCGAGGATTGAGACCCACATAGGCAGCCGGTATGCGTTCGGCTATGGCGGGCGAGAGCGCGCTCAGTTCTTCAGAGCCGAAGATATGGTGGCAGGGCACGACTAACCATTGGCCCGGCCTGCGTTGGAAAGGCTCCGGCGCATCTTCAAAGTAAGCTGTAGCCGATGGCAGCCTCGCTTCTTCGGCTCCAGCAGCCGCTTACCCGGGTCTCCACCAAGTAGCGGACCTGCGATCTCGCTCTGAAACTTGTTGACGGCCTGGACCGAGTTCCAGCCCGGGCGCCCAGAAGCGGGCGATGAGCGGAGATGGCGGTATACCTTCGTAGCCCTCCATCGAGAAGGCGAGAGGCGAATCCATGTCCTCGGGTTGCTTCGGTTCGTGGACGCTCATGTTGGCCGTCATTGCGGTGCGGCCGCTGTAGCGGTGCGGCTGGCGCGGAATTTTCTGACCGGCGATGCGAAATGACGCGGGCGGTGCAATGGTCGGATACCGGCGCAAATACGGGGAATGCCGCCGGCAAGGGCCGAGATGATATTGTCGGGGTCTTTCCAGGACGCCGCCTCGCTGCGTCCCGAGGAGAGCAAGACCTCTGTCAGCCAGCGCCAGCTTTCAAGCACCCCCTCCGGGGCCGGAAAAACCCTGTAGGAGCGCTGCGCCCTCCCCTCGTTGTTGACGAGGGTTCCATCTGCCTCTGCAAAGGTAGCGGCAGGGAGCACCAATCAGCCTTCGCCGTTGTCGGCGTGATGAGCTGATCGAGCACGATCACGCGTTTGCAGCCTTCCAGAAATCGGTCCACCCGTGCAGCCTCGGCCCTGCGAAAGAGGTCGTTTTCGAGGAGAATGACCGTGTCTGCCTCCCCCTTTTCAACCGCATCAAAGGCCGCCTTAAGCGGTTTTGCCTCCATGAGCGCCAGGCCGAGTGAGTTACACTCGGGTGTTGTGAAACAGAGTTCCGCCGGGACCCCGCGTCGGTGTAACGCCTGCACCACGTTGGCAGCAGCTCTTATCACTGCGAGGCTCCCGCAGCCCGGCCCCGATATGACGAGTGGCCGCTTTGCGCTCAGCCAAGTGCAGTCGCTATGCGTTCGGCAAGAGAGCGAACGGCCTCATCCGGTTCGGAAACCTCGGGAGCATGAGGGTCAATGGCGCGGGCTACAGCGCACCCGAGCCTGGCGATTTCATCCGGTGCGGCGCGATACGTTGCCGTGGCGATCTCGTCAAGCATGGTTCTCTGCGGCGTTGCAATGAAAAAAGGGCCTCGCTCGTTCTGAAGCGCGTTGCGTACGCCTGAATCGTCCCACAGCGGGATCTTCATTTTCGTCGCAATCTCAAGCGGTTTCTGTCGTACAGATTGCCTGAGTGCGAGATCGAGCATCGGTGCGGTGTTCGTCACATCCTCGCCGAGCAGAAAGACTGCGTCGGCAGCGGCGACGCGGCTCAGGGAAGGTGTCCGGGCAGGCCCTTTTTGCAGGATATCCAGCTGGGCTGCAAGCAGGTCATGTTCCGATTCGGAGAAACCTGCGTAAAAGTGTGCAGGACCGACAAGGGTCCTCAGCGCAAAGTTGGCTTCAAGAGAGGCCCTCGGCGAGCCGATGCCGATAAGACGTGCCCCGCCGGAAATAAGCCCTGCCAGCGCGGCGATCGCTCTCTCTTTCGCTAACAGGTTGGAACGCAGCATCGCGCGTCTCGCGGACCATCGGGTTCAAGATTCTCTGCGCGCTGTTGACGAATTCGTAGCCGAACCGGCCTCTGTCGCAGAGGAAATAGCCATTCACCTCACCGTTGTACCGGTTACGAATTCTCCGTAGGGTTCCGTAGCGCTCACCGGGGATGGTGTTACAGCCAATGCCGCAATGCCTGCAGATAGAAGGCGCGGTCTGCAGGTCCCAGCTGCGTGTGTAATGGCGCTTCAATGTCTTATCCGTGAATACGCCCGTCGGGCAGACCTCAACCAGGTTGCCGCTGAACGGACTTTCGAGAACGCCGTCCTGATGCCGCCCGAAATAGACCGAGTCGTGGCTGGCGAAGACACCGAAATCACGGCCCATCGCGTAGTCGTTGTAAAAGCGCACGCACCGGTAGCACTGGATGCAGCGGTTCATCTCATGGTTGACAAACGGGCCCAGGTCCTGATTCCGGTGGGTCCGTTTCTTGAACCGGGTCTTCCGGTAGACATGGCCGGTCATCACGGTCATGTCCTGCAGATGGCATTCGCCGCCCTCGTCGCAGACCGGGCAATCGTGCGGATGGTTCAACATCAGCCATTCGATAACGCTTGCGCGGAATTTCCTGGCGTCAGGATCGTCGATGGAAAGACGGGTGCCGTCGTCCGCCGCTGTCATGCAGGACATCACGATCCTGCCCCGCGTATCCTTCTCGTCCCTGAAGACCTTTACCGCGCACTGCCGGCAGGCCCCCACGGATTTCAATACCGGGTGCCAGCAGAAATAGGGTATGTCGAAGCCCAGGGAGAGACAGGCCTGGAGCAGGCTCTGCCCCTCTTTCACTTCGTAAGGTTTGTTATCTATGTAGATAGTAACCAAGTCATACAACCTTGTTAACGAGAGAAAATCGTTACAGAGTTACAGGTTACGAGTTACGAAATACAAAGGCACTTCCGCCGTTGCTGGCAACCGTAGTATCTGCGTCTTTTAACCTCGTAACCTGTAACCTGTAACGTCTTTACCCATGTCTTTCTCTTCCACGGGCATCTCTTCTCCTTTATGTGCTGCTCAAAGTCCTCCCTGAAATATTTCAGCGCACTCTGTAGCGGCTCAACAGCGCCAGGCGCGTGGACACAATACGTCTTTCCGGGGCCAAGGGCCTGGGTCTGCCATTCGAGGATGTCGAGGTCGCCCGGCTCCCCTTGCCCCTGTTCGATAGCCTCCAGGATCTTTACGATCCAGGGCAGCCCCTCACGGCAAGGCGTGCACCAGCCGCAGGACTCCCGTGCAAAAAAGCGTTCCAGGTTGAGCACGAGACCGACAGGGCAAGTCTTGTCATCGAGGATAATCATCGTGCCGGTGCCGAGCCGGCTTCCGACCTTCTGCATCGAATCGAAGTCCATCTTCACGTCGAGGTGCGCCTCTGTGAGAAAATCGGTCGACGCGCCGCCGGGAATGATGCCGCGCAATTTGTACCCATCGCGCATTCCCTCTGCATGCCCCTCCAGGAGTTCGCGAATGGTGGTGCCCATGGGCAGCTCCCATAGTCCCGGTCTTTTCACCCTGCCGCTCACCCCGTACATTTTCGTCCCTCCATCGCTGGAAGGGCTCAGGGACTTATACCATGCGGCCCCATTCCGGATGATGTGGGGCACGTTCGAGAGCGTCTCGGCGTTATTCACAACGGTCGGCCTGCCCCAGAGGCCGCATTGAGCAGGGAAAGGGCGGCCTGGACCTGGGTATGGCCCTCACTCCCTCCGAGGGCGTTCAAAAGCGCGGTCTCTTCGCCGCAGATGTAGCGGCCCGCACTCGTATGCATCTTGATATCCATGCTGAACCCGGAACCGAGTATGTTCCTGCCCAGATAACCCTTCTCATATGCTTCGCGCACGGCTCCCATCAGGGATTTAGCCGACCCTAGGTACGCCCAGCGCAGAAAAAGGTAGCCGATCTCCGCATCGATCGCGTAGCCGCAGATGATCAAGCCTTCCAGGAGCTGGTGAGGGTTGGCCTGCATAAGCAGACGGTCCTTGAACGTCCCTGGCTCCATCTCATCCGAGTTGGATATAACGTACTTGGGCTTGCGCACACTCAGGCCCCGTGGGGCAGGCGCTCCACTTCATAGCTGTCGGAAAGCCGGCCCCGCCCCTGCCCCGGAGGTTCGACGCCTTTACCTCCTCCATCACTTCGCCAGGAGTCATCTGGCGAAGCGCCTT
The DNA here is from genome assembly GCA_963821605.1 of uncultured delta proteobacterium. GTDB lineage: Bacteria > Desulfobacterota > Syntrophorhabdia > Syntrophorhabdales > WCHB1-27 > JADGQN01. Next base: position 17,714 of record CAWGEZ010000059.1, read on the forward strand.
ACGAAGACCCTGGTAGCCACCCGCCTTTTCATACTCCTCGATGCTGAGCGGCCGGCCGTCTTTCCTCAGGTGTTCTGTCAACGGTCTTTCCATCAACCCTTGTCCTCTCTATCTCTCTACTGCCGTGTCCTTGCTGTACTGCCTTACTGCTCACTGCCTCCATGCCCTGTCTCACGGATACTTCTCCAATATCTCATCTATCTTCGTGCCATCGAGATCGCCGTACAGGTCTTCGTCGATCATCATGGCCGGCGCATGGTCACAGAGGCCCACGCAGCTCACCGGCAGAAGCGTGAAACGGTTGTCGGGCGTTGTCTCGCCTATGCCTATGCCGAGCCGTTGGCTCAGATAGCTCCAGGATATTCTCATGCCCCATTACGTAGCAGCTCACGCTGTCACAGAGAAAGATCACATGCCTGCCAACGGGCCGGCGGAAAATAAAGGAGTAGAACGTTGCAACGCCGTCCAGTTCCTCGGCGACATGCCGACAAAGGGTGCTACGTCCCTGATCGCCTCGTCCGATATCCAGCCGCGTCACCGCTGCAAGGCCTGCAAAGCCTCAACCGAGGCAGACTCGGGACATTCGCAATCCGTCGACTTCCTGTCTCGATCGCCCGCCGTTCTTCATCGGTCAGCATGAGCACTCCTCAAGAAGTTACGAGTTTCACGTTACAAGTTACAGGTTCCAGGACGAGTTTCGGGGTGGAACATCCACCAGGTCGGATTGCAGCGGAAATCGCAGCATGCTTGGGTCGAAGTCGAGGGAAAAAGCTTCAGATGCAAGGCGTGCAAGTCCTGAGGCACGGAGGCGTACTTAGATGTACGTCGGAGTGTCCGGCATCGCACAACGCCGCAGATGCGACTTGCTACCTCGCCTTCTCACCTATCGACGTCCGCTAAGAACATAGTCTATGCTCCCTAGTATTGCTACCAAATCTGCCACCATCAATCCCCGGCACAAAAAGGGCACCGTCTGTATGTGGGCAAAGGAAGGAGTCCGGATCCGCGTGCGGTAGGAGACGGTGTTTCCGTCACTTATCAGGTAGTAACTCTTGTTGCCCTTGGCCGCCTCAGCGCCGACGCATGCTTCACCGGGTGGGATGACAGGGCCCCAGCTCACACCCAGGAAATGGTCGATGAGCGTTTCAATATCGCGCATGGTCTTTTCTTTCAGCGGCGGCGTCGCCAGAGGATGATCCGCTTTGTAAGGCCCGTCCGGCATGTTTTTGAGGCACTGTTCGATAATGCGGAGACTTTGGCGCATCTCTTCGATCCGTATGACGCACCGGTCATAGCAGTCACCGTTGGAAGCGGTCGGTATATCGAATTCAAACTGGTCGTATCCGGAGTAGGGTCGCTTTTTCCGGAAATCCCACTCGAGGCCGCATGCGCGCAAATTCGGTCCCGTGACCCCCCATTCTATGGCCTCGTCAAGGGTGCAAACGCCCACGCCCTTTGTGCGCGCCTTCCAGATCCCGTTCTTCATCACGATCTTGTCATACTCGTCCAGTCTGCGAGGCAGGTATCTGACGAAATCGCGAACCAGACGGTCCCATCCTTTGGGCAGGTCCTGCGCAACACCGCCGATGCGGAACCAGGCGGGGTGCATGCGTCCGCCGGCGATGGCCTCAACGATCTCGAATGCCCGCTCCCTGTCGTTGAATGTATAAAAGACGGGCGACATGAACCCGGTGTCCTGAGCGAACGTCCCATAGTAAACAAGGTGGCTGATGATACGGAACAGCTCGCACATCATGACGCGGATCACCTTCGCTTTGTCAGGCACCTCAATTCCTGCCAGCTTCTCAACGGCGAGCACGTAGGGCATCTCATTCAGGAAGCCGGCAAGGTAATCGATGCGGTCGGTATAGGGAATGAACGTGTGCCATGACTGACGTTCTCCCATCTTTTCGGCACCCCTGTGATGGTAGCCGATGTCCGGCACAGCATCGACGATCACCTCTCCGTCCAGCTCCAGCACGATGCGCAAAAGGCCGTGGACGCCAGGGTGGTGCGGTCCGAAATTGAGGAACATGAAATCGCTATTCTCACCATGTCTCTTCATGCCGTACTGCTCAGGATGGAACTGGAGCGCTTTTTCTTCTGCCTCGGCCTTATCCGGCGAAAGCCGGAACGGCTCCATCTCTGTTGCCCGCGCCGGATGCTCCTTGCGGAGGGGATGGCCCTGCCAGGTAGGCGGCATCAGGATGCGTCTCAGATGAGGGTGCTCTTCGAAGGAGATGCCGAACATGTCGAACACCTCCCGCTCATACCAGTCGGCAGAGGGCCATATCGGTACAGCGCTGGGAAGAGAAGGATGTTCGCCTTTCAAGGCCACCTTGATGCGCACATCCTGGTTTCTCTCGTAAGAAAGGAGATGATAGACCACCGTGAAATCGGCGGCAGGCTGTCCCTGCCGGTGGGTACGGACGCGCTCGTCTATCGCCGTCAGGTCGTAGAGCGTCCGAAATGGCTGATCGACTTCCGTTTTCAGGTATCGGAGGACCTGGCGCAGACTCTCCCGTGGCACCCAGAAAGTCGGAATAGTCGTCGCGGGTGAGCTGTTCCGTTACCGCGTTCTCACCCAGCCTCTGCTGCAACTTCTCCATAATCTCGGATGCGCTGTTCGAAAGGGGCATAGGTACCTTTTCAGATAAGATGAAGGAGGGACGACATCAGACCTCGTCAGGTGGACGCAGCAGAGTCGCGCCGGTTCTCTCTGCTCTGCTTCATGTCACGCATCGATGCTCTTTCCCGGTTTGTCCACCCCTTGCGGGCCTATAACCCAGCTCAAGGGGCGTCTCTCCTTGCCCACGGCCTGCTGAAGCAGCATAAGCCCTTCCTCGAAAGCAGCGGGACTGGGAGGACACCCGGGGATGTACACGTCCACCGGGAGGAATTTGTCCACCCCCTGCACCACGCTGTAGATGTCATACATGCCGCCCGAGTTGGCGCACGAACCCATCGATATCACCCAGCGTGGTTCCATCATTTGGTCGTAGAGCCGCTTGATCACGGGGGCCATCTTTACGAAGACGGTACCCGCAATCACGATGACATCGGCTTCCCGGGGAGTATTGCGGATCACTTCCGCGCCGAAGCGGGCAATGTCGTACCGGCTTGTGAGACTCGTTGCCATCTCCACGTAGCAGCAGGAAAGACCGAAATTGAAAGGCCAGAGAGAGTATTTGCGTCCCCACGCCACAAGCTCTTCGAGCCTCGACAGAAGTACGCTTCGGTGAACGGCATCGTCAACGGAAGGATCTTCGTTCTTCCGGAGAGAGGGACTGTCAACCTTGTGGAGTGACCATGACATGAGATCGAACCCTTTACACTGCGCCGGCTACAGGGCCGCTCTTTCTTGTCGTTTCCCGGTCTTGAAGGACCCCAGTCGAGCGCACCCATAGACCAGATATAGACGAGCGCGGCCACCAGTATCACGATGAAGATGAGAGCTTCGACAAATCCCGCCCATCCGGCCTCCCGGAGAGAGACGGCCCACGCGAAGATGAAAAGAGCCTCCAGGTCGAAGATGACGAAAAACATAGCGACGAGGTAATACTTCACGTCAAACTGCATCCAGGCGGACCCTGTCGGAATCATGCCGGATTCGTAAGGCTCCCCTGTCGCCCCGCCTCTGTGTCGCTGGCCCAGAAGATAGGAGAGGCCGATCATAAGCGACTATCAGCGCAACAGCGGCGCCAAAATAGACTGCAAGAGGCCAGAGTGCCATAGACTCAATCTAAGCCGTTGTTTGCTTATGTCAAGGTTGAGCGGCTTATTCGGCTCCTCGCTGCCGCCCGGGGTACCCGGCCGAAGGCTGGGTCGTCCAACTTGAATGCAAATCGGTATAACCGGCCCGGCGTGAGCCGCGCCATCTTGTATTCGGAAAATGACGCATTATAGTGAAAAAAGGGTACTGAGGCGTGTGCCTGCTGAGGGACCGTCAGACAAAGGGGAGAGACATGAAAGAGTATGACGTAATCGTGATTGGTTCCGGCTCAGGGCTGAGCCTCGTCCACAAGGCTTTATCGGAAAAGGCCAGGGTTGCGCTGGTAGCCAGGGAATATCTTGGGGGCACCTGCCTCAATGTCGGCTGCGTGCCGTCAAAGCTGTTGATATACCCGGCAGATCGCATCATGGAGATAGCGGATGCGGGCAAGCTGGGCGTGACGGCTCCCATAAAGAGTATAGATTTTACGGCTATCATGGAGCGGATGCGGGCCTACGTCCAAAGAGGTGTTTCTTTCCTGAAGGAAGATACCACCAGCACGGAGAACCTCGACTTCTACGAGGCCGAGGGCCGTTTCATCGGTGACTACACCCTGCAGGTGAAAGGAGAAGATATGAGCGATAAAGGGGCGCAAGATATTCATAGCCTCGGGCGCAAGACCGCTCGTCCCTCCTATTAAGGGCTTGCAGGATGTTGGCTACTGACCAATGAGACTCTGCTTTCGCTCGAGAAGCCTGCCTGAAAGCGTGCTGGTTCTCGGCGGAAGCTACATCGGTGTCGAATATGCCCATTTCTTTTCTGCAATGGGCTCGAAAGTGACCATCGTAGAAAGGCTGGAAAGGCTCGTCGCGTTCGAAGAGCCGGAGGTGTCAGACCTGTTGAAAAAGGAGATGGAGAAGCGCATGACCATTTACACGGGCGCGACGGCACTGGAAGCACGCCGGAAAGGAAACGGCGTTGCCCTGTTGCTCAAAGAGGAAGAGTACGGGCAGGAAAGGGAGGTTACCGGCGAAAGACTCCTTGTGGCCGCCGGAAGGGTGCCGAACGCCGACCGCCTCGATCTTCAGAAGACCGGCGTGGAGACCGACAAGGCCGGCTTCATAAAGGTTGACAAATACCTCCGGACCACCAAGGAATATATATGGGCGGTGGGTGATGCAACGGGTAAACAGATGTTCACCCATGCCGCGGATAAAGAGGTCGAAATCGCCTGGCATAACGCCACGCATGAGGAAAAGGTAGAGATGGACTTTGGCGCGGTTCCCCACGCAGTCTTCAGCCACCCGCAGATTGCGTCCATAGGCTTGACAGAGGCCCAGGCGAGAAAAACCTACCAGGTCCGGTCGGCAAGGCCAACTATAACGACGTGGTGCAGGGTGACGCCAGGATGGACGAAACCGGTTTCGCAAAGGCTATTCTAGAGAAGGATACCGGCCGCATCCTCGGCTTCCATATTATCGGGCCGGAGGCTTCGGTGCTGATCCAGGAAGTCGTCAACGCCGTCGCGAACAAGGCCGGTGTCGGATTCGATCGTCAACAGCATACACATATTCCCCTCCATGTCGGAGTTGATCCCCGAGACGCTGAGCAAAGCAGAATAGCGAGCAGGCAGACGTGAGACTTTACACCAGACTTCAGGCTTTAGGCTTGGAAGCCGATCTGCTTTGTGCGTGAGTTTAATGTCTGCGTTATAGTCTGATGTCTGACGTCTGTCGTGCGAAGTGACTTGACAGAGAGAGACTTCATCCTGTAGGTTAATGCCAGCTGGCAAAGGGTTTCCGTACCAATTGGCAGGACCTGCCGCGCCCTTCTCTAGTGAAGATTTTGCAATAGGTTGAGAGGTCTATGTCTATGAATATCATCGTTTCCGGTTCGCTGGCCTATGACAGGATCATGGATTTTCCGGGACATTTCTCAGAGCATATCCTGCCCGAGAAGATCCATGTCCTGAACGTCTGCTTCCAGGTGAATGGCGTGAAGGAGAAATTCGGCGGCACGGCAGGCAATATTGCGTACGCGCTCACCCTGATGGGCGAAAAGCCCGCAATTGCCGCCACCATCGGCTATGACTACCATAGATATCTTGAATGGTTGAAGAAGAATGGGATCTCCACGGAAAACATCAAGATCATAGAGGACGAATGCACTGCAGGTGCTTACATAACGACTGACCAGGCTGACAACCAGATCACGGGGTTCAACCCGGGCGCCATGAAATACTCTTCCTGTCTCGATTTCGACAGACTCAATCCACAGGAGACCCTGCTCATCGTCTCTCCCGGCAATCTCGAAGACATGGTGAACTATCCACGCGCCTGTAAAGCCCGAGGCATCGACTATATCTTTGACCCCGGCCAATCACTGCCCATGCTGGATGCCAAAGACCTGGCTCAGGCCATAGACGGGTGCCGGATTCTGATCTCCAATGACTACGAACTGGATCTCATCATGAGCAAGACCGGATTGAACAAAGAAGCGTTGCTCAAGCGAGCCAGGACCATTATCGTTACCCTGGGAGAACTGGGTTCACGGGTCTGCACGCCGGATCGGGAAATAAGCATTCCTGTTGCCAAGGCCAGGAAGGCGGAAGATCCGACGGGCGCCGGTGATTCGTACAGGGGAGGGCTGATCAGCGGTCTTGTCAAGGGCATGGAGATTGCGCATTGCGCCAGGATGGGCAGCGTATGCGCTTCCTTCGCCGTAGAGTGCTACGGCACGCAGGAATACAGGTTCAGTCCGGAGGAATTCAAAGACAGATTCAGCGGGTGCTATTGATAGCGGCGTGCCCGTAACGGTGAGCTCCGCCTTTATGCTTTCTCAGCTCCGATACTTTTTCTGCAATAGACCCGCTGCAGCGTTGTCGATCAGCCAGGTGAGCCTGCCTGTCGCGGGACACACGAGCCCGGCAGGGTACTTCTCCTTTGCTCCCGGCTCCTCCAGAAGCTTTTGAACAATATGCGCCTTTGCACCGCCCGACACGAGGAAGACGATTTGGAGCGCGTTGTTCAGAACGGGCAAGGTAAGGGTTATTCTGTCGAGTTCCGGGGGCTGCTTGCGGACCGCGACTGCCAGGCGCTCTTGTTCAGCCAATGCGGCTGAGCCCGGAAAGAGTGATGCGGTGTGGCCGTCTTCGCCCAGTCCAAGTAAGATGAGGTCAAGAGGGGGAATTACTCCCTTACCGAAAAATTCACGCAAGGCCGCTTCGTACTCCTTCGCGCCTTGCTCAGGCGACTCCTCACCCTTGATCCTGTGCAGGTTTCCGGGAGGAACAGGAACCTTTGAGAGGAAGGTGTCGAAAGCAAGTTTGAAGTTGCTCTGCTCGTGACCCGGGGGCACACACCGTTCATCTGCCCAGAAGATATGCACGTGCTGCCAGTCGATGGCGCGAATATAATAATCGGAGCCAAGAAGCAGATAGAGACTCCCGGGTGTGGAGCCGCCCGATATGGCAACGGCGAACGTTCCTTTTGAGGAGATGGACTCTCCGGGAGGCGTCGGCAAAACGAACCCCCGCCGCACGGCTCAGCGCTTCCAGATCGGGAAACACCTCGACTTCCACTGGAGAATCCGTGGAGGTCAATGCCATTCGCGGTGTTCCGTGACCCGTGATAGCGATAGCGAAGCATCCTGGATGCGAGCTCCTGTACTGGACCCGTGGACCCCTGACCCTGGACCCTCATTTACAACGGCATCCACCCGCGGTCGCCTTTCTCGAGGAGTTGTTTCGCTTCATCGGGCCCTTCGGAGCCGGCAGCATAGTTGGGGAATCATCCCTGTCCGTTGTCGCCTCCAGTTTCTCGATGAGAGGCGTGAGCAGCCGCCACGTCTGCTCCACAGCCTCCTCCCTCAGGAAGAGCATCTGATCCCCGAGCATGCAGTCGAGGAGCACCCATTCGTATGCATCCAGTCCTGCCGACCCAAAGGAAAAATTCATGACCACGGGCCCCGGGTTCAGGGCAGAATCTCGTACCCGGTTTCTTCGTCTGGAATGTGAGGCCGATACCCTCGTCGGGCTGCACCCTGAAGATCAGCATATTCGGCTCGATACCGTTCTCCAGCATATTGGTAAACATTACGTGAGGAACGGCCTTGAAATGAATCGAAACCTCCTGCCTGGCCCGCTTCAGCCTTTTACCGGATCGGAGATAGAACGGGACGCCGGTCCACCGCCAGTTGTCCACGAAGACCTTCATAGCTGCATAGGTGGGCATTGTCGATGTGGGGGAGACGCCGGCCTCCTCCCGGTATGCGGGAACGGGCTCGCCATCGACCTCCCCCTTTCCGTACTGCCCGATGGCAACAAATTTAGCGAGCCTATCGAGGGGAAAGGGCCTGATGGAACGGAAGACCTTATTCTTCTCGTCGCTTACCGCATCAGCCTCAAAGGCTACCGGGGGCTCCATCGCCGTGAGCGCCAGGACCTGAAACAGGTGACTCTGGAACATGTCCCTGATCACACCTGCTTCCTCGTAGTACGCGGCCCTGTGCTCAACGCCGAGCGTCTCAGCCACCGTGATCTGTACATGATCGACGTAATTGCGGTTCCAGAGGGGCTCGAAAATGGCGTTGGCAAAACGGAACATCAACATATTCTGGACCGTCTCTTTGGCGGTGTAGTGGTCGATGCGAAAAACCTGCTTTTCTGAAAAACACGCCTGGAGAATGCGGTTCAGGTGTTTCGCCGATTCGAGGTCACGGCCGAAGGGCTTCTCGATCACCGCGTAAGGGTAGCCGCTCTTACGCATTTTCGAGAGTCCGGCCTTGTCGAGGTTGATTACCACCGTTTCAAAGACGGTGGGTGGTATCGCAAGGTAGAAGATGCGATTTCCGGCCGTCTGATATTTTCTTTCCAGGGGCACGAGCTTATCCTTCAGGGTGCTGACGTAAGAGTCAGCCACGTCGAAATCGAAGGAGGCATAGTAGAGCTTCGATGGCGAAGTCAGCCCACCCCGTCTCGTCATAATCGGCGGGAGCGCCCTGCTTAACGGCAGCGCGCATCGTCTCAAGGTACTGGTCGTCACTCACTTCTACGCGGTCGACACCAACCACAAAAAAATTTTCCGGAAGGAGCTTCTGCTTGTGAAGACGGTAGAGCGACGGCATCAGTTTTCGCCTGGTCAAGTCCCCAAAACCGCCGAAGATCACAATGCAGACCGGCGGCGGGATCTCGATCTCGCATGTTCCGATCGTGCGAAAACCCGGTCTTATCTCGACCTGCGCTGCAGTTTCTGCCATAGCTTCACCCGTCAGGATTATTTAATCAGTGCATTCCAGTCCGCGGAGAACCGCTCCATGCCCTTGACTGTCAGGTCATGGGAAATGTCGTACTCCTGCCACTTTTTCGAAAGGTCTACATCCCGATACGGAATAGCCGTGAGCTTTCCCTTGTCGTATACGTAATCTTGCTTCGGCATCGGGAGGCCCTTTTCACCCCATTCCTTAAGAATGGTAAAGGGCGCAGTAATGATATCGGAGCCCAGCTTGATCGCAAAGAGCAGGTGGTCAAGCGTTCTCACGCTCGCCGTTAATACCTCCACGTGACCATCCCCCTTGCCGTACATCTTAAGGATATTGGCGATCAAGTCCATGCCGTTCTCTCCCCTGTCGTCGAGCCGGCCTATGAACGGAGAGACAAAGACCTCACCTTTTTTTGCGCCGCGTGTGGCAGCATAGACCGCGGCTGCCTGTTCCTGCGAGAAGCAGAGGGTCATGTTCACCCGAAGCCGCTCTTTTACCGCCTGTTCGGCCGCCTTCAGGCCCTCCTTCGAGGTGGGGAACTTGATGTGCGCATTGGGGATCCAGCCGAACATCTCTTTTCCCTGGCGCAGCATCTGATCGGCCTGCGTGGAGAGATCAGCGTAGACCTCCACCGAGACCGACCCCTGAGGGATCATTGCCGAAATCTTTTTCACGACGTCCAGGTAAAAGGCGAGGATCTCCTTCTCGCTGAAGCGAGCCCCTCGATCAAGATGCTTGCGTACCTCGGGGTTCTTCGAGATGAGCGTGGGGTTTGTTGTCTGCCCGTCAAGAAATCCGAGGAGATCGATGGCTTGCTTTGTCTCGTCAGGGTCTCCCCCGTCCAGGAATATCCTCGTCTTCAGGCCGGCGGGTTTCATAGTACCTCCTTTACCTTTTTGACGATCGCGTTTTTCGATATCTCCTCGTAGTCGATGAGCTCGGTGGGCTTACCGCTTTTTGGCATTTTTCTCACCGCGAGTGAGTAAACAGGTATCGCCTTTGCCGCTGTCCGCAAGAACGCTTTTTACCGCTTCGCCAATGCCGCCTTCCGGCCGATGATCCTCGACGGTAATGATGCTTCTCGCCCCGCCTATGGCCTCTCTAAACGCCTCTTTGTCGATTGGCTTTACGCAGTAGAGGTCGATCACGCGGACCTCGATACCCTGCTTCTTCAGCTCATCGTATGCACTGAGCGCTTCAAAAACGGTCGCTCCCGCGGCGATCACGGCAACAGCATCGTTCTCGCCTCGTTTCAGGACCTTGCTCTTTCCAATGGGGAACGTATCACTCGGACCGTAGAGAAGCGGTGTTGCCTCCCTCGTCGTGCGAATGTAGACGATGCCCTTCTGCCTTGCCGCTTCTTCGACAAGCCGCTCCGTTGCGTAGGCATCACAGGGATAGAACACCACGCTGTCCTGGATCGTTCTGAACATGGCTATGTCTTCGAGCCCCATCTGGGAAGGGCCGTCCTCGCCAATAGAAACACCGGCATGGGAGCCGGCAAATTTCATATTCGCCCGCGAATACTGGCTCATCCTGATCTGGTCGAAGGCGCGCGTGAAAAATGCCGCGAAGGTTGAAGCAAAAGGGATCTTTCCCCTGGTCGCGAGCCCCAACGCTACCCCCACCATGTTCTGCTCAGCGATGTACATCTCGAAGTACTGGTCCGGGTAAGCATCTCTGAAAATCTCCGCAAAGGTGGAGTTGCACACCTCCCCGTCCACGGCCACAATGGCGGGAAATGCCGGCTTGATGCGTTTCAGCGCATTACCGTATGCCTTTCTCGTTGCAAAAGGTTTTCCCGGCTCGTACGACGGCTCCGGGATGGAGGCTGGTATTGGGTTTTCAGGTTTCAGATCTTCCGGCTTTGCTATCTTCCCGCGCAGGGACCTGTCAACTTCACCTAAGGCCTGGAGCGCCTCCTTGAGCTGTTCTCTGTTCAGGGGCTTACCGTGCCAGCCGTTCTTATCTTCAACAAGAGGGACGCCCTTACCCTTGATGGTCCTGGCAATGATCATCAAGGGCTTGTCCGTGCCTTTCACTGCTTTCTGATAAGCGGCGCGGATCTCTGAAAAATTGTGGCCGTCAATCAGAATCGTTTCCCATCCGAAGGCAGTGATCCGCTTTGCGTAGGCGTCGAGGTCCCACCCATGCATGGTTTCTCCGCGCTGACCCAACCGGTTCACATCAAGGATGCCGACCAGGTTGTCGAGCTTGTAATGTGTGGCGAGCTCCAATGCTTCCCATTGCGAGCCCTCTGCCATCTCGCTGTCACCGAGGAGCACATACGTCCGGTAAGGGAGCCTGTCAAGATACTTGGCGTTCAGGGCTATTCCGACGCCGATCGGAAGGCCCTGTCCCAAAGAGCCTGTCGCCGCCTCGGTGTACCGGAAGTTAACGGTTGGATGGCCCTCCAGCGGGCTGCCGAACTTGCGGTAGGTCATCAGCTCCTCTTCCGTAACCTTTCCCGCTGCGGTCCACAGGGCATAGAACAAAGGCGAGGCGTGCCCTTTCGAAAAGATGAGCCGGTCGTTGTTCGGGTGCTCCGGGTGGTCGGCATCATACCTGAAGAAGCCGTCAAAAAGAAGCGCCGCCATGAGATCCGTGGCAGAAAGAGAAGACGTGGGGTGCCCCGAGCCTGCTTCCGTAGTGCAGACGAGGATATAGTAGCGGATCAATCTGGCCAGTTTTTCCAGTTCTGCTTGGTCAATCATGATCTTTACTCCTGTGTCTCATTTTGAATAGCCGTCAGACCTATTGCAGGCCTTCTTTGTGCCCTTTCAGGAGCGTGGTGATCTGATCGTGATGTGCGCCGGTCAAACCTGCTTAGAATCTAGAGCCGGTCCTATTCTTTGTCAAGGTGAGCATGCGCAACGCGCGGCCTTCACAGGATGCATCAGTGGGATGCTCGAAATCGCAAATTCCAATCACCAACCACCCGCAAGCGGGTACTCGGAAACAATGTCGAACTACCAAATGTCAAATGTGAATCTAGAGCGCGCCTTTTTCTTTGTCAAGGTGAGGCGATGCAGGCAACAATGAGGAGTACCCGTGTCCAAACACGGGTCCATGAATGAATGGCAGGCTGGCATCGTCAGCCTTGACGAAGGGAAGCCATAGCCCCCCTCGATAGACGAGGCGGGTTGTGTTGTCAGAGGGCGTGGACGGGCGTCCATGAGAGAGACCGAGGCCGGCCCGGTCGACTGTGCCTTCTTTGTATGCTTCGTATTCCGGGTCCCAGGGGTAAATCAGGACGGTCTCCTCTGCGATGGTAACACTGACGGGGAGCACCGGGGGCTTCTTGTCAGCGCCTTGTAAGGAGCTCTAAAAAAGAGTCGAGAGCATCGAAACGGGCCACATCTTCAAGCGTTTTCAACGTAGGGGGACTTAAAGGTACAGTTCCCTGGATGTTCGCTTCCAGCGCGGCCTCGGGGCGATCCAGATGCCGTCAGTCGTCTCCTTAAGGTCAGGACTTGCCTCCTGGCCTGAAGGGTGGCGCGCAGCGAAAAACCTCGTGTCAAAGCGCACCGGGTTTGCCTCCGGTGTTATCCAATGCGTGTAATAGTGGAGTTGATCGAGGGCAAGGAGGAGGTGCTCCTCTACCGCAAGCTCAAGCATGGTAAGCTCACCGTCGTTGAGCTTCTTTCTGTATTCGAAAAATCTTTTCCGCTCCGCATCATTCGAGAGCAGAAAAGGCGTTTCGTCCGTCCTGTAGGCGAGCAGCACGCCAGCCTCTTCAAAGAGCTCGCGAATGGCTGCAACACGGTATCCGAGAAGATCCGCGAAGGCATGGCCAGCGTCGCTCGTGCCCTCTGAGGGGCCGGTTATACAGTGGGAGAGCACCTCTTCGTTATCGTCACCTTTGTCAACGGTGCCTCCGGGATACACGTAGTTGCCTGCCATGAAGACGCTTTTCTGGTGTCGCCTCAGGAGGAAGGCCTCAAATCCTGCAGGGCTCTGTTCTCTTAGGAGGATTACTGTTGATGCAGGCCTGGGGGTGGCAGGCCCTGCCTTTCTCCCCTTTGTTTCCTCGATCCTCGTACCTCGATCCTGGAATGCTATTCCTCTATCTCGGAGAGCGCCACCTCGGCGGCGAACTGTACCCCGTTATCTTTGTCCTGCAAGGCGTTGATGAGGCCTTTCGCGGCTCTTTGGTCTTTTATCTTCCCCAGAGTCCATGCTGACCAGCGGCGGACGTTGGCGTTGGGATCCTGGAGGCCCTCTATCAGCTTCTTGACGGCCGGTTTTCCTATTCTTTGGAGGGCAGAGGCTGCACCTTCCCGCACGTAGCGCACCTCATCCTCCAGCGCTTGAATAAGCGGATCAATGGCGACCGGATCCCCCAACTCCCCCAGGGCATTAGCCACTCCCCAGCGCACACCCCAATCTTTGTCGTGCAAGGCCTTGATCAGGGGACCTACAGACCGCTTGTCTCTGATTTCTGCGAGCGCGGTTGTCGCTTCCTCGCGCACGTATTTATTCTCATCCTGCAGCGCCTTGATGAGTGGCTCCACAGCGCATTTGTCTTCGATCTCGCCGAGGGCGATTGCTGCCGCCTCCCGCACATACCGGTTCTCATCCTGCATTCTGGCGATGAGGGGTTCACAGGCTTTCTTGTTTTTCGCGGCACCGAGCACGTGGACCGCCCGCCACCGGATGTCCCAGTCGCTGCTCTGGAGCAGGAGGACCAGTTCATCTATCGCCGGCTCTCCGAGGTTGAGAAGGGCCTTTTCCGCGGTTCGCCTCATCGATTCATCCCCATCTTTCAGCGCCTGAATGAGAGGCTTTAAAGCCCTCTTGTCCGCGAGGTCGCCCAGGGAGGTTACGGCGCTCTCACGCACATACTTGTCTTTGTCTTTTATGGCAGCGATCAGGGCAGGGACCACACTTTTGTCCCGTATTTGACCAAGGCCCCATGCTGCGCCTTCCCGCACGTATTCGTCTTCGTCCTTAAGGGCAGCGAGGAGCGGCTTTACAGCCCTTTTGTCTTTCATCTTGCCCAGGGCTTCCGTCGCGTTGAGGCGTGTCTCCCATTCCGGGCTAAGCAGGGCCTCTACCCAGTGTTCAAAATCAGGAGTCTTACGGACGGGTCGTGGCATGGTCATATTCTTTTATCACAAAATGGGGTGTGCAAGAAAGATAAATTATAGGGTCATGGGTCACGGGTCAAGGGTCACGGGTCTGAGAAAGCAGAAAAGACAGAGGAAAACCGTGGTGCCGTGCGTGACTCTCTTGCGTCAAAAAGGACCAAGTTCAATTCTTTCTTGACCCTTGCCCCTTGACCCATGACCCATGACCCTATTATGATAGAGTCAGAACTTGCTGCCATGCTTGTTAAGCCCCCGAAATTGAAACCCGGCGCAACCGTTTGCCTGGTCGCCCCTGCATCGCGCGTGGCCGATGTACCATCTCTTGAAAAGGGCAAGCGCTTGCTTGAAGAGCGTGGATACCGGGTGGTCGAAGGGGCACACGTACGGGATGCCATGCTCCTCTTTGCGGGCGAAGACAGGGACCGGGCAGACGACATAAACCGTGCCTTCGCTGACCGGGCAATCGATGCTATTATCTGCGTCCAGGGAGGCGCAGGTACCGCACGCATGCTGCCCTACATAGACTTCGGGCTTATAGCCCGGAACCCCAAGATTTTTGTCGGCTATAGCGACGTCACGATACTGCAGGTCGCCATGCTGGAGAGGTGCGGGCTCATCACCTTCTATGGACCGATGGTCGCGACAGAGGTTGGCCGGGCGTTCACGCCCTTCACGGACGGAATATTTTTTCAGATGCTGACAACGTCGGAAGGGAACATAGAATTGCGGAACAGACCGGGCAGGAAGATGCTCACGTTATACCCTGGCGAAGCTCGGGGGCAGCTCGTAGGAGGATGCCTCTCAGTCTTTGTCTCTACCCTGGGGACGGAGTGGGAGGTCGATACGCGGGAGAAGATTCTTTTCTTTGAGGATATCGATGAAAGGCCCCATCGCATCGACCGTTATCTCACACAGCTGCTCCTTGCGAATAAGCTGCAAGCGGCAAAAGCAATCCTCTTCGGCGCCTTTACCCGTTGTGAATATACGAAGCGCCGGGATCACGCCGGGCCGAGCGTGCGCACGCTCGACATCATCCGAGACCGGGTACTCCCTTTACAAAAGCCCTGCCTCTATGGCCTGCAGTTCGGGCACGTGCGGGAGAAACTGACCCTGCCGCACGGCGGATACGCCTTTCTCGACGCAACGCATCAGCGGGTGTTTGTGGAGTCTCCCGTTAGTTGAACGGCGCCTGTTATCTGAGGTCCGGACAGTCCTGCCGTCCGAAATCAGCGGAAACGCTCAATCTGATAATTGACAAAGACTGAGCTCTCCTCTATAGTTTTACTGACCACCGCCCTCAAATCTCTCGGAAAGGTACACTGTGAAGTCAAAGAAAGTCTCCTGAAAAGATGGACTCTAGAGAGCAGGAATTGATGATGCTCCGGAAAGTGGCTGAGTACGTGAGCAGCAACCTGGAGCTGGAAGAGCTGCTGGGCAGAATCGTCAAGATGGTTACAGAGATCACCTCCGCCGACTCCTGCTTTATATATCTTTACGATGCGCAGCATCATGAGCTTGTCTTGAGGGCCTCGAACAATCCCCGGACAAATGCGGTCGGAAATATCAGGCTCAAACTGGGCGAGGGTGTGACAGGCTGGGCCGCAAGAGAGAAGACGCCGGTTGCCCTCACACGGGAGGCCTACAAGGACCCGCGCTTCAAGAAGCTTTACCAACCTTGCCGAAGACAAATACGAATCCTTCTTGGCAGTCCCCATCCTTTCGAAGGATGAGATCATCGGGGTAATGAATGTTCACAGCAAGAAGGAGTACCAGTACCCCGAGTCCCAGATTAACTTGCTCTTCACCATTTCCCGCTACCTGGGCAATGCTATAGAGAACGCGATCATTTACGAAGAGGTTAAGAAAAAGGCAAAACAGCTGGATCTCCTCTCGGAGATAAGCAAGACAATCGTGTCAGATTATTACCTGAAAGAGATACTGCAGCTCATCGTGACCACGACGGCGCAGGTCATGGGCTCCAAGATCTGCTCGATAATGCTCCTCGACGAAAAGAAACAGGAGCTGGTGATTGCTGCTACGCAGAGCTTGAGCCAGGAGTATCTAACAAAGCAGAATCTGAAGGTGGGGCAGTCGATCAGCGGCAAGGTCGTGAAGGAGAAAAGGCCGATTACAGTGCGGGATGTAAGGAAGGAATCCGGGTTCATGTATCCGGAGATTGCGAAAAAAGAGGGGCTGGTGTCGATGCTCTCTATTCCCATGATGATCAAAGACAGGGTGATCGGGGTCATCAACTTTTACACGCAGAAGGAGTACAGCTTTTCCAAGGAGGAAACCGCTATCCTGCAGGCGATTGCCAACCAGGCGGCTGTAGCAATAGAGAATACTCGGCTCGACCAGGAGATTCTCGCCACGAAGGAAGCTTTGGAGACGAGAAAACTGGTGGAGCGAGCCAAAGGCGTGCTCATGAAGGAACTGGGGATACTTGAGGACGATGCTTACAAAAGGATCCACAGGAAAAGCATGGATCTGCGTAAGAGTATGCGAGAGGTGGCAGAAGCGATTATCGTTGCTTCGGATATGAGGAAGTGATGCCTTCGCCTTCAGCGTATACCTTCGTGTCGCGCGTAGCCTCCTCGACGTACTCATAGTACGCCTGCGTACGATGCGAGCTCCTGCTGCCGCCTCGGTCTCCATCGAAGCGAATGGTATGAGCGCTTGACAAGCGGCGCGTTGTGCGCTATGTTTAATGAAGCCAAAAGACACTGATGTCTTTCAGTTGTCGATGCGTAATAGAAGGCCAGGACTTAGGCGTCCTTAACCCCAGGGGTTGAGGACGCCTTTTTTGTTGCGGAGATTAGCGGATGGAGACAACGATTCGAATAGCGCTTGCGCAGATAAACTGTACGGTGGGTGACCTCAAGGGTAACTGCCGGAAGATTCTGGAGTACGCGGAAAAGGCAGAAGAATATGGCGCTGACCTCGTTTCCTTTCCGGAACTGGCCGTGACGGGCTATCCGCCTGAAGACCTTCTCCTGAAACCAAAGTTCGTAGAGGACAACGTAGCTGCTGTGCAGGAGTTGTCTCGATCCATCCGGAATATCGTCGCAGTCGTAGGTTTCGTGGATAAGGGCCGCCGCGGAGTTTATAACAGCGCGGCTGTCATAAGCGCCGGGGAGATTAAGGGCATATATCATAAGATGCGCCTGCCCAACTACGCCGTCTTTGATGAAAAGCGCTACTTCAACCCCGGTAAGAACCCCCGTGTTTTCCTGTTCGGTCAGCACCCGTTCGGCGTAACCATCTGTGAGGATATCTGGCTGCCGGGCGGGCCGACAGTGGCGCAGGCCAGGTACGGGGCAAGGTTTATCTGTAACATCAACGCATCGCCGTACCACACGGGTAAAATCAGGCTCAGGGAAGAAATTATACGGGCTCAAGCCCGGGATAACGGCGTGATCATGGTTTACACCAATCTGGTGGGCGGGCAGGATGAGCTCGTTTTTGACGGCCAGAGTATGGTCATAGATAAAGACGGCACACTCCTGGCGCGGGCAGAGGCTTTCAAAGAGGATCTGCTGATAGTGGACATCAAGGTTCCTCTCGATGAGACAGTGCGCTCCACCAGAAGGCTTGTGAAGGTGACAGATACCCCGGCGCGGCAAAAGAAGGTTCCGGTGGAGAAGCGGGTCGTCCCACCTCTGAAGGCTGCGGAGGAGGTTTACCAGGCCCTGACCCTTGGTCTGCGTGACTACGTTCAGAAGAACGGCTTCAAGAAGGTTGTCCTGGGGTTGAGCGGAGGTATCGATTCCGCTCTGGTGGCCGTGCTTGCCGCTGACGCGCTGGGAAAAGAGAATGTGATGTGCGTTTTTATGCCGTCCCGTTTCTCGTCAGAAGCGTCGCGCGTTGATGCAAAGGAGCTGTGCGAGAACCTGGACGCGCGCTTCTTCGAGATATCGATCGAGCGCATATACGATGCGTATTTGGAGACCCTCTCGTCGGTCTTTTCGGGGTTGCAGCCGGATATCACCGAAGAAAATATTCAGGCGAGGATCAGGGGCAATATTATCATGGCCCTTTCGAATAAGTTCGGCTGGCTCGTGCTTACCACCGGCAACAAATCGGAGATGAGCGTCGGATACGCGACGCTTTACGGAGACATGGCAGGAGGGTTCGCGGTTATCAAGGACGTGCCTAAAACGCTCGTCTACAGGGTCTGCCGCTGGAGGAATTCTTTGAGCCGGGCGATACCGGAGCGGGTCCTGACAAAGGCCCCCACAGCTGAATTGAAGCCTGACCAGAAAGACACGGACACGCTTCCGCCCTATGAGACGCTCGATCCCATCCTCAAGGCATACGTCGAGGAGGATGAGGACGCGGCAAGGATTATCAGGGCAGGTTACGATCCCGAGACCGTGAACCGGGTAATAAAGATGGTGGATATGAGCGAATACAAGCGAAGGCAGTCTCCACCGGGCATAAGGATAACACCCAAGGCATTCGGGAAGGACCGGAGAGTGCCCATTACCAACAAGTATAAAGGCTGAATATGTCGTTCGATGTTCTGATGAAAAGAATCTCTCCTACGTTGCAGCGGATCACTCAGAAGCTCAACGGCCACTTCACGTTCATGGACCACGAGGACCTGTTTCAGGAGGCTCTCCTGCATCTCTGGACCGATTTTCAGGGTGGTGCTCTCAACGACAAGACAGACAGCTATGTGTTGCAGGGATGTTACTATCATCTCAAGAATTATATTCGTACGGTGCAGGATAAGGCGCCGCTGGTGAGTCTGAGCGACATGGTAGACGAGGAGGCTGTCCGGTTAGAAGAGATCCTGGAGGCGGAGGATGTTGCGGCATTTGACTATGTCGACGGAAAGATGCAGGTCGAAGCCCTGTTGGAAAGCGGCCTGACTCAAAGGGAACGTGATGTTCTTGCGCTCTCTATGGAAGGGATGACAACGAGGGAAATAGGCCAAAAACTCGGCATCTCCCATGTAGCCGTGGTGAAGGTGCGGAACAAGCTGAAGAGCAGGTATGAGCAATTGAATGGAAAGCACCCGACGACAGGTTACCAAAACTGAGATTTCTTACTTGTAGAGAAATAACGAAGTAGCAGCAAGCACAATGATGTGTGAAAACAGTGACGTTCCGATGTGAACGTCATTTTTTTTGCAGCGGCCGAAAGACTAAGGCGTCTTCCATCCATCGAAGGAGTTCCGAAGGAACGATGGGATGTAAGACGCCTTTTTTATTTGCCCCAAAGGCGGCCCGATCAATTCTATAGGAGGTGCGTGGTGAAAGGGTTAAGAGTTCTTGTTACAGCAGACGGAAAGATAAGAAGAAAAGGAGAAGGAGGACATGCAGTGAAGACATCGTGCAGCATAATCACGGTTTTTGTACTCAGCATGCTGGTGCTGTTATCGTTGGCGGGCATTGCCCGGGCAACACCCTCAACGACCTACTGGACACCGATGACCCCCGACATACAACCATTCGGTGTGCTCCATATCGGCGTGGACAACTATTTCACGATCAACAAGAATACAAGAGCCGGAGGAGGTTCCTTCCCGACTGATGTGGGCCTCACCATGGGAGTGCTTCCCTTTGAGAAGCTGCAGATGGAGGTAGGTATGGATTACCTGCAGCCTGAAAACTGGGTACCCGATCAGTTTCAGGTGTCTCCGTATTCGTTCAATGCAAAGATAGGCTCGCCGGAGGGCGTGCTGTTTAAGGAGTCGCCCGCGCTCTATGTCGGTTATTTCGCCGGTGGCTTCGCGCATCACAACGTCCCCAGCAACCTCACGGCCCTGGATACGTTCTACGGAACGATTGGAAAGACTATACCCTACATCGGCCGGATTTCGGTGGGTCCCTATATCGGCAACTCCAGGGCTCTGGTCAACAAGTACGGGAATAAGGATAACACCGGGTGGATGGTGGCCTTCGATCACGGGTTTCTTCCCGTAAAGGACAAGGAAGGCAAGGACGAATACAACAGGATCGTCCTTGCGGCCGACTACGCTTCGGGCAACAACGTGCTCGGCGGGGGCGGTGTGGGCGTCTACTATTACTTCACGAAAGACATCAGCCTGCTCACCGGTCCGGTCTGGTTCAATGAACAGGATATCAACGGCAAGTGGAAATGGACGATACAGCTCGATATCAACGTGGACGTTCTCAGCAAATTGTTTTCAAAGAAGTAAAGGCTCCTCTTCCTCCCATTCCCGGGGGCTGGGTACAGAGTGAGTCCCAGCCCCTCCCCTAACTGCAGCGCCGCAGTGAGGCACCTGGATGGTCAGGTGACCAGGTAGAAAAGACACTGAGGTCTCCGAAGCAAAAGAAGAATTAGCCTCGTCAGAGGCGCACGCCGAAGGCGAAAGACAAAAGCAAAGGGAGGTCTGTTATGGCTAGCGATGAAGCAAAAGCAGGTGTAGTTCTACCTAAACTGGGTCTTGTCGGTGCAACGGTGAACGCAATGGCCTTGATCGCACCGGGTGCATTTCTCTGGATTACCTATCAGCTGCAGGCCGCAGCCACAGCTCCAAGCGGGGCGTCGGTAGCAAACGATGTATGGCCGGGGATCGTGCTCGCATTGATTGTGGCATTTCTGACGGCTCTCTCCTATGCGCAGCTCGCCAAGATCTATCCGGAAGCAGGCTTCGCCAGTTGTGCCTATTTTGCGGAGAAAGCCTGGCTGGACGCACGCGGGCGAGAAGAGAAGCGGCCCGAGATCGGTGGCCCGCGTATCGAAACTTGCCACCGGCTGGGCTGCGCATCTCTTCTACTGGGCCTATTCCGGGGTCATGGCCGCGATGATGGCGACCCTGATAGGCTACATCTACAACCAATTCACCGGCCAGTCGCTATCACTGGTCAACCTGACCATCATCGTTGTGGTTTTTGCCATTGTGACCGGTTACATAGCGTACCGCGGAGTAACAGGGTCAACGATGACGGCTATCGGGATAAACATAATACAACTTGCTTCTCTCGTTGTTTTCAGCGGCCTTGCCATTTGGTACCGCATCGCCAACCCCCAGCATGTCAGCGCAGTGGGCCTTTTCCGGAGGCTTCGACATCATCAAGCCCCACATGCTGAGCGGCATACTGGTGCAATCAACGATAGCCATCCTGATCCTGGTCGGGTTCGAAAGTTGTACGGCGCTTGCATCAGAGACAAAGGATCCCGGAAAGACACTTCCCAAGGCAATTATCATCTCTCTTGCTTATCCAGGGGATTCTTCGCCTATCTGTTCGAGTATTTCGCCGCAAGCTACATGATCAGTGACAAATTGGTGAACGTTGCCGATAAGGTGACGACAACCGGTATGGCAGCCGCAGCGGCATCGAGTGCGCCCATCGGGGACCTCGTCAAGCTCATCGGAGATAGCCTGATTCCCGGTCTCGGTTTCGGCTTGATGATTACCATGGCGGTCACGGTTGCGATTGCAATTCTCGGCACGACCTTGAGCGCGATGAATACTGCGATGCGGATCACCGCCGGTATGTCGGATGACCGGGAACTGCCTACGGGCTTGAGCTTCATTCACCCCAGCTTCAGGACCCCGCATATTGCGCTTGTGACCTTGATACATGGCTGTCTCGGTCATCGGGGCGGTTGGGGTACAGAGCGTTATTGGTTTGACAGGCATCACGCTTGCCTCGAACTTAGGCACATTTATCCTCTACGGCCTTACCTGCGTGTGGACCATCATTGCGTTCAAGAACAGGGAAGACTTCAGCACGCTGAAGCACGCCATTGTTCCCGGATTGGGTGTGCTCACCAACGCCGTCATGACCATCGCGGTGCTCTACCTCTACATCATCGGCAACGCGGATGCCAAGGCAGAGGCGAAGATCTGTTTCATCATCGCGGGTGCCTGGGCGCTCATCGCGATTGTCTACGTTGCGATGACGACCGTGCGCAAGACGTATGGCTTCAAGATGGTGTCAGCCATGATCCGGCCCGAGCAGCTCAACATCGTCGTAGAGGCCCTTAAGGAAGAGAACTACATCATGGGGATGACCGTGACGAAAGTAAAAGGGTTCGGCGTGCAGAGAGGTCACACACCCGGAGGCCCGGACAAGGACAGGATCGAGTTTATTCCCAAGGTACGGGTTGACGTGGTAGCGAGGGAATGGGATGTCCAGGCCGTCATGGAGATCATCGCCGAGGCGGCGCGTACCGGAGACGGAACCGTCGGAGATGGGAAGATCTTTGTGACCGATGCCGCGGAGGCTATGCGCATACGCACGGGAGAAAGGGGCATCGAGGCGGTATACGGGGTGAGGGAGCCGCTGGCCGTTGTCAATGCCTAATACCGGTTTGCCTTCGAGCGTATACCTTCGTTGTCGCTGCGTCGCGCTCCTCGACGTACCCCAAGGTACGCCTGCGTCGGCTCCTCGCTGCCGCCTCGGTCTCCACTCGAATTCGAACCGGTATGAGACACAAGATAATAATTCGAGGCAGAAAATGTTAACAGTTTTAGGAAAAGGGAGGTTAGGAGATAACGCGTAGCTTTTCTATTGCGAGCGGAACGAGCAAAAAGAAACAAAACAGAAAGAAGACAGGAGGAAATGATGAAAAAGATCGAAGCTATAATCCGTCCTACCAAGGTGGGCGACGTCTATGAGGCTTTAGATAATGCCGGGCTTCCGGGCCTGATGATTACCGAGATAGAAGGTCATGGGAAACAGAAAGGTCTTGAGCAGGAGTTTCACGGGAAAAAGTACAAGGTGCCTTTGATGACCAAGGCAAAGATTGAAATTGTGGCAAATGACGAGGATGTGGATAAGATCGTCAAAGCGATATGCGGAGCCGCCATGACGGGGAAAGGCGGGAGATGGTCGGATCTTTGTTTACACCATAGAGAATACCGTACAGATTCGGACGGGAGACGCGTGCAGCACCATCGCGTAGGTACGGTTGGCCGCTTTATTACGGCTGAATTGACATTACCAACATGCTGCAGGCCGAGGTGCCTCGGCCTGCAGCTTTCTTAGGAGGAGGTGCCGCATGGGAAGCAAAGAAAGACCGACGATGCTTGAAAGGCTTCTGGAGATGGTGAGAGAAAGAGGCGGTGTCATCGCTGACCGAACTGAGATAGGTGACCGGAAAGCAGAGCGGGATCAGTCGAAAATCGCAAGCAAGGCGGGGAAGAAACGAAAGAGGGCTGCGCGAGGCACCTGAGTGCGCAGGCGCTGCTTAGCAAGAATAGCTTCATTGAAGGATGAGTGATGACATACTTTGCCTGGCTGATTTTTATTGGAGCAGCGATTCTGGAGGTTAGTGGCGATGCGGTTGTCCGCAAAGGACTTCGCGGCAGCAGTCTCGCTCTCATCCTTTCGGGGTGCGCCATGTTGGGTTGTTACGGCGTCGTCGTCAACACCGTAAAATGGGATTTCTCCAGGCTGCTCGGCGTCTATGTCTCGGTGTTCGCACTCATCAGTGTCTTGTTTGGTCGTCTCATATTCAAGGAGAGAGTACCCAATGCGACATGGGTAGGCCTGGCAATAATCATAGTGGGAGGCTTAATAATTCAGTTTGGAAAGAAATAGTAGTTACGCCCGCCATCTTCTCTTCACAAAGCGCACCATATTTCTAGTAGAAAAAAAAATAAAAAGCTTATATACTACAGTGCTGCGGGAATAGACATAGAATACACGTTGACGTGTAAGAAGAGACCAAGGGTGTTCTCTATGAGGACACCCTTTTCTTTTTATTCCCGAGACTGTAGTACGCGGCGTCTTTCATTACGGGAATGGTGAAAGACGCAGTTCAATATCATTCAAACGATTGGGAGGAGGAGAATCATGATCAATACCGGTGACACGGCGTGGGTACTTGTCTGTACAGCTCTCGTCATGCTCATGACCCCTGGGTCTCGCTTTTTTCTACGGGGGCATGGTAAGGAAAAAAAATATTCTTGGCATTCTGATGCAGTGCTTTACCGTGCTCTGCATCCTGACGTCTGCAGTGGATCCTTTTCGGTTACAGTCTTTCGTTCGCGCCATCGAAAGGCTTCTTCGGCGGCCTGAGCTGGTTTGGCTTGAACGGTGTCGGCTTCAAGCCTTACGCGGATTACGCAGCCACGATCCCGCACGAGGCATTCATGCTCTTTCAGGCCATGTTCGCGGTCATAACGCCCGCGCTCATCATCGGGGCCTTTGCCGAGCGCATGAAATTTTCCGCCTTTCTCCTTTTCACGATACTCTGGGCGACCTTCGTCTATGACCCGGTCTGCCACTGGGTGTGGGGGATGGGTGGTTGGTTGAAAGAACTGGGCGTGCTCGATTTTGCAGGAGGCTCGGTCGTCCACATTAACGCGGGCATTGCAGCACTCGTCGCTGCGCTCATGATCGGCAAGAGAAAGGGATACGAGAACAGACCCGTGCCGCCCCACAATCTGCCCTTTACCGTTCTCGGCACGGCCCTGCTCTGGTTCGGCTGGTTCGGTTTCAACGCGGGCAGCGCACTGGCTGCAAATGAGAGTGGCAGTTCACGCTTTCCTGGTAACACACACTGCAGCGGCCGCCGCAGGCGCTACCTGGGCACTGCTTGAATGGGTATTCAATGGAAAGCCGACCATCTTCGGCACCATCACCGGCTCGATCGCAGGTCTTGCAACGATCACTCCCGCTTCGGGCTTCGTGACGGCCGGAGCCGCCGTTGCGATAGGATGCGCGGCGAGCGTTGTCTGTTTCATTGCTGTGGCCGAGATAAAGCCCCGACTGGGATACGACGACTCCCTTGATGCCTTCGGAGTCCACGGCGTCGGCGGCATGCTGGGCACGCTCGCGGTTGGACTTTTCGCGTCGAAGGCGATAAATCCTGCGGGCGCTGACGGTCTTCTCTACGGCAACCCGCGCCAGTTGCTCGTACAGTTTATGGCTGTGGCCGCGGTGACCGTTTACAGTCTCGTAGTAACCTATCTCATAGTAAAATTCGTAAACGTCCTGATCAAGGTCAGGGTGCCTGACCGCGAGGAGATCATGGGACTCGACCTGACGCAGCACCATGAACATGCTTATACGATCCTGGAATGAAAGCCTGGAGCAATGGTTACCAAATCTATGCATTGTTTACTTGTAAACCAGTTACCCGGAGGGTGGGTCTGCACGGTGAAGTGTAAGCCATTGATGGCGTTCTTCTGAGAGCGCCATTTTTGTTTTACGGGGGAAGACGTAGGCGTCTTGGGTCCAGTGATGGATCAGAGGCGCCTTTTTTATTCCAAGGGAAGGGAGGAAGAATCATGGTTAATGCAGGTGATACGGCATGGGTTCTCATTTCTACAGGGCTGGTAATGCTGATGACACCGGGACTGGCCTTTTTTTACGGAGGCATGGTACGACGAAAGAACGTACTGGGTATTTTGATGCAATGTTTTACCATCCTCTGTGTCCTCAGCCTCCAGTGGGTGCTCTTCGGTTACAGCCTGGCCTTTGCACCCGGAAAGGGCTTCTGGGGCGGTTTTCAGTGGGCCGGGCTCGTGGGGGTCGGTGCAGAACCATTCAAGGACTACGCGGCCACGATTCCTCACCAGGCGTTCATGATCTTCCAGGCCATGTTCGCCGTCATCACACCGGCACTGATCATCGGGGCCTTTGCTGAGCGGATGAAGTTTTCGGCATTTCTCCTTTTCACGCTGCTCTGGGCAACCTTCATCTACGACCCCGTTGCCCACTGGGTCTGGGGCGTTGGCGGCTGGCTCAAGGACCTTGGCGCCCTTGACTTTGCAGGCGGGACCGTCGTCCACATCAACGCGGGCATTGCCGCGTTGGGGACTGCTCTCTTTATAGGGAAGAGGAAGGGATACGATAAAGCCCCGGTGCCTCCCCACAATCTGCCCCACGTGGTTCTCGGCACGGCCCTGCTCTGGTTCGGCTGGTTCGGGTTCAACGCGGGCAGCGCACTGGCGGCTAACGGACTCGCTGTCAGCGCTTTCGTAGTTACCAATACGGCCGCCGCGACCGCCGGCCTGACCTGGGCAGTCATCGAATGGATAACGAACGGGAAGCCGACCATCTTCGGTACTGCCACAGGCGCCGTGGGCGGGCTGGTTGCCATCACGCCTGCCGCCGGTTACGTCGGACCAATGTCCGCCATCATCATCGGCATCTTCGTGAGCATCTTCTGTTTCATCGCTGTTGCGGTTATCAAACCGAAGCTGGGTTACGATGACTCTCTCGATGCCTTCGGTGTGCATTGCGTCGGCGGAATTTGGGGTGCGCTGGCAACCGGGCTCTTTGCCACTAAGCTCGTCAATCCGGACGGGGCTGACGGTCTCTTTTTCGGCAACCCGAAACAGTTCCTGATACAGGTGCTCGCCGTGGCGGTCACGCTGGCTTACAGCTTTGTGGGCACCATGATCATCTACAAGGTGGTTGACTGGGTGATGGGCATGAGGGTGAAGGAGAAAGACGAGATCATGGGACTTGACCTGACGCAGCACCACGAACATGCTTACACTTTATTAGAATAGAGGGGTGAACGATGAAACTGATTATCGCCATTATAAAACCGGACAGGCTTGAGGCAGTGAAACAGGAGCTTTACAAGGCCGAGGTCAACCTGATCACGGTGAGCGAGGTGCTCGGTCATGGGCGCCAGATGGGCATCACCGAGGTATACCGCGGCGTGAAGGAGATGGGCAACCTGTTGCGCAAGGTGCAGCTCCTCATCGCAGTGAACGACGACTTCGTAGAGGCGACGATCAATGCGATCCTCAACGGCGGAAGAACGGGGGAGATCGGCGACGGCAAGATTTTCGTGCTGCCGCTGGAAGAATGTATCCGCATCCGCACCGGGGAACGGGGAGGAACGGCCATCGGGTGAGATGATCGGGAGAGAGGGAGTGCGGTAGGCAGAATTATTTCTTGAAATTTAGCTAGGTTCTGTGCATAGTATACTATTGGTACATCGACGTACCAGCTTTCCCTCACCGACCTCCGAGGGACTCCTATTTATCACTCCGAACAGTGACGTTCAGACAGGATTGGTTTGTCGCAACACGTGCTTGCGCCGCCAACAGTAGGGCAGAGCCACGAGTTCAGACCAGGAAGAAGGGTTACAAGACCGTAACCATACATCTTAAGGAGGCGACATGGATAAGAAGCCCGAAAAGAAGAGACAACAATACGCTGGAATGGAGGGATAACCCAGAAAGACTTGCAGAATGTGGCCAAGATCATCAAAGATAATAAGATCGAGATTGTCGATTTGAAGTTTAACGACCTGCCAGGTCTCTGGCAGCACTTCTCCATCCCGGCCTCAGAGTTGACCGAGATCGACGATCCGGTGCAGTCCATCTGGGAAGAGGGGATCGGCTTTGATGGGTCGTCCATAAGGGGTTTTCAGAAGATCAACGAGTCAGACATGATCCTGCTCCCGGATCCGAGCTCCGCGGTGGTGGACCCTATCTGCGAGGTACCCACGCATAAGTATCTTATGCGACATTTACGATCCGATTACCAAGAAGCCGTATACCCGTGACCCGCGCTATGTTGCCAAGAAGGCCGAACAGTTCTTGAAGACCACCGGCTTCGCGGACCAGAGCTTTTTCGGCCCCGAGCAGGAGTTCTTCATCTTCGATGATATACGGTTCGACCAGACGACAAACTCCGGTTACTACTTTATCGACTCGATTGAAGGTGACTGGAATTCGGGCCGCGATGAAAAGCCGAACCTCGGCTACAAGCCCCGCTACAAGGAAGGCTATTTCCCCGTACCCCCGCACGATTCGCTCCAGGACCTCCGGAGCAGGATCATCCTCACCATGATCAAGGCGGGGATAAAGGTCGAGGTGCATCACCACGAGGTTGCGACTGCCGGCCAGTGCGAGATCGACATGAAGTTCGGTCCGCTCGTCAAGCTGGCGGACCAGTGCCTCATGTACAAGTACATCGTCAAGAACATCTCCAAGAAGAATAACATGGTGGCGACTTTCATGCCCAAGCCGCTTTTCGGCGACAACGGCTCCGGCATGCATACCCACATCTCGCTGTGGAATAAGGGTACCAACATCTTTTACGATCCGGCCGGATACGCCGGCATCAGCAAGCTTGGGAAAGTACGCTATCGGCGGCCTCCTGAAACACGCACCGGCCCTGCTCGCCTTCTGCGCTCCGACCACCAACTCTTACAAGCGGCTGGTCCCCGGCTACGAGGCGCCGGTCAACCTGGTCTACTCGGCGCGTAACCGTTCCGCGGCCGTCAGGATTCCGATGTACTCAGACAACCCGAGGGCCAAACGGCTTGAGTTCAGGCCGCCGGATTGCACCTGCAACCCGTACCTCGCCTTTCCTGCCATCATGATGGCATGTGTCGACGGTATTATCAACAAGATCGATCCGGGCAAACCAACCGACGTTGATACCTATCACATGGACCCGGAAGAATTTGCCAAGATTCCGACCGTGCCGGGCTCGCTTGAGGCGGCAATTGCGGCGCTGGAGAAGGACCACGAGTTCCTGCTTCGGGGCGGCGTCTTTACGCAGGATGTGATCGATGTCTGGACCGAGTACAAGAGGGAAAACGAGATAGACCCGATTCGTTTGCGGCCACACCCTTACGAATTCTATCTCTATTTTGATATGTAAGCGGGAGATAACGATGGACAAGGCCGTCTTGATCGTAAAGCACGTTGAACAGGAAGGCCCTGGTATGCTGGGAAGGTCTTTTGAAGAGGCCGGCTGGCAGCTTGTGACCGTGGAACTCGGCCGTAGGAGAATCACTGCCCGATCGCCTGGATAGTTTCGCGGCCGTCGTAATGCTCGGCGGCCCCATGAACGTGTACGAAGAAGAGGCCTATCCTTTTCTTAAAAAAGAAGACGTGTTTATCAAGGAGGTGCTCAGGGAGGAGATTCCCTTCCTGGGCATCTGCCTCGGCGCACAGCTCCTGGCCAAGGCCTGTGGTGCTCGCGTGATGAAAGCAGCCCAGAAGGAAGTGGGCTGGTACACCGTTGACCTTACAAAGCAGGCGCGGCAAGACCGGCTCTTCAGGCGGGTCGAGAGTCCTTTAACAGTTTTTCAGTGGCACGAAGATACGTTCGATATTCCGGATGGCGGAGTGCTGCTCGGCACATCAGCACTGGTCCGGAATCAGGCCTTCAGGATGGGAAGCTGCGCTTACGGCTTGCAGTTTCACGTTGAGGTTTCTCTGGACATGGTCGAGAAATGGATGAAGGATGAAAAAAGCGTGGATACGGAGAATATCCTTCGCCAAGGCGCCATCGTAAAAGAGGCTCTGGAGGAGACAGGCGGCTACGGCCTCTTCAACAATTTCAGACGTCTGGCTGAATCAGCGGTGCGCGTCAAAAGGATCATGAAGCTGTTTCTGGAAAAGAAGCCCGAGTGTCAGCGGACCCTTTGGTGGGATGAGGAAGGGAAGGCGCTCGTCCGGAGGGAAGCGCTGAGCTCGTGACGCGGACATTAGATAATCGGGCCATGGAATTTGACAAAAAGATTGTTATTTTGATAAAATAAGCGCTCAGCACAAAGGAGTGCTAAGTAAATGACGGGGCGTCCAAGGGGCGCCCCTTTTTTCCGCGTGTTGTGACGACTATGGAAAAAGAATTGAATTTCGCGATCTTCTTCTGCCAGCGGCTTGACCCGGATCAGGATGTGAACCGGCGGGCTCTGGAAAAGGAGCTCGGCTCACGGATCAGATTTTTTCCTCTGCCCTGTTCCGGCAGGATAGAAGCGCTCCACCTGATGCGGGCCCTGGAGGCAGGGGCAGACAAGGTGTTCCTGGTTACCTGCCCGATTGGCGCCTGCCGCTATCAGGAGGGAAACCTGA
Organism: uncultured delta proteobacterium; assembly: GCA_963821605.1. GTDB lineage: Bacteria > Desulfobacterota > Syntrophorhabdia > Syntrophorhabdales > WCHB1-27 > JADGQN01. The sequence continues at coordinate 47,535 of CAWGEZ010000059.1, forward strand.
GGGCAAGAAAGAGGCTGGAGTTTGCGCAGAAGTTGATGGAAGAGATCGGCCTTGAGCCTGAACGTTTTGAGCTGGTCAATGCCGCATCCCTCGGCCCGACTTCGATCGATGCGATAGCCCGTGAGCTGATCAGCAGAGAACAGAGGTTTGCTGCCTCACCGCTCAACGTAGAAAAGGACAGAAAGAAGCAGCGCGCAACACACCATGATATGTAGTTGCGCAGCATGAGGAGTCTTCGTATGATCACTGCAGAAAGAAAGCCTCTTCCGGAAATTAAGGAGAGCATCTCTCCTTACAACAAGATTTTGATCGTGGGCTGCGGTACCTGTGTTGCCGAATGCGCCTCAGGCGGCGAAAAGGAAGTTGCCCTTCTTGCGTCGGCGTTGCGCATGGATGCAAAGAAGGAGGGGCGGGATGTGGAGGTGCGTGAGATCACGCTCGACCGCCAGTGCGTCTATGAATTCATCGACCAGCTCACCGGCCTGGTCGACCAGTACGACGTGATTCTCTCCCTTGGCTGCGGAGCCGGTGTGCAGGCGGTTGCCGAGGTCTTCCCGAAGATCCATATCATTCCGGCGCTCAACACCACCTTCCTGGCCAGACGAAGGAAGCGGGCCTATGGATTGAGAACTGCCGGGCGTGCGGCGACTGCAAGCTGGATCACTTCGCAGACGTCTGCCCGATTACCCGCTGCGCCAAAAGCCTGTTCAACGGTCCCTGCGGCGGTTCAAAGGGAGGATACTGCGAAGTCGATCCCGAAACGCCGTGCGCATGGCATTTGATAGTTACGCGGCTGGAAGAGAGCGGTCGCCTGGGCAAGCTGGCTTCTCTTTATCCGCCCGCCAACTGGTCGAAGAAGGAGGGCAAGGGCCCGAGGAAAATCGTGCGGGAGGATCAGAGACATTGAAACCTGAGAGCCGACTTAGAAAGGTACTGACCGCGGGCCAGTTCGCCGTGACCGCCGAGTGCGGGCCGCCCAAAGGGGCAGACCCGGATGCTGTGCGCAAGAAGGGTAACCTCCTTAAAGGCTTTGTGGACAGCGTAAATGTGACCGACAACCAGACGGGCGTGGTGCGTCTCTCCAGCCTCGCCTCATGCGCCATCCTGAGAGAGGAGGGGCTCGACCCGGTGCTCCAGATGGTGACGCGCGACCGGAACCGGATCGCCCTGCAATCCGATGTTCTCGGCGCATCGGCCCTCGGTATCAGGAACATCCTCTGTCTTTCAGGCGATCACCAGTCCTTCGGAAACCAGCCCGAGGCAAAAGGGGTGTTTGATATTGACTCGACCCAGTTCATTCACCTGGTGCGCCAGATGAGGGATGAAGGTACCATCCTCGGCGGTGACAAGCTGACCCTGCCTCCGGAGCTTTTCATAGGGGCTGTGGAGAATCCCTTTGCCGATCCCCGTTCATACCGTGCCCGCCGTCTTGAGAAAAAGGCAAACGCCGGCGCAGAGTTCATCCAGACGCAGTGCATCTACAACCTGCCCTACTTCAAGGAGTGGATGAGGCAGGTGAGGGACCTGGGCGTCGATACCAAGGTCTTTATTCTCGGCGGCGTGACGCCGCTCAAGTCCGTAACGTATGGCGGAATACATGGCTAAGAACGTGGCCGGCATGGACATCCCGGCAGAAATCATCGACCGGCTCAAGGGCGTTCCTTCGGGAGAGCAGAAGAAGGAAGGCCTGAAGATCTGCATGGAGACCATCCGGGAACTGCGCGAGATCGAAGGGGTCCGCGGGGTCCACATCATGGCCATCGAATGGGAAGAGGCCGTCGCCGAGATTGTGGAAGGAGCGCAACTCCTCCCGCGACCGGCCGTTTAACCCGAGGAGCAAGCAATGCCGCCCAAGTACCATATCCAGACCGCTTCCGTGCCCAACCGGTTTCCGGCTGTAACGCGATCGGGCGTCATAGCCTGGGAAGAAGGGTGTCTGAAGTGCACCAGCTGTGTGAAAAAGGAGTGCGTTTACAAGGTGTACGAGACGCGCGCACTCGATGAGCGCCAGATGCTTGATTCTCTGGACAGCGCCTGTCAGGATTGTTTCCGCTGCGTGCAGAACTGTCCGGCCAGGCTGATCCAGAAGGGCGTGAACCCGACGTACAGGACCATAGGCGACCATTACTGGACGCCCGAAATCCTCGCAAATCTCTGGTCCCAGGCTGAGACAGGCAAGATCCCGGTGTCGGGCGCGGGCTACGGCGGACCTTTTGCCGGTCCCGGATTCGATGCGATGTGGACCGACATGTCCGAGATCGTAAGACCCACGCGCGATGGGATCCACGGCAGGGAATACATCAGCACGACCGTCGATCTGGGCAGGAAGGTGATGGCCTTACGGTTTGACGAGCACGGTGAGCCTACGCATCCGATCCCGCCACTTGTCGAAATACCGGTTCCCTTCATCTTTGACTTACTCCCTTTCTCGCCGCCCAAAAGGCGCATATTGAGGGCCTTCTTACGGGCCGCTACCGAACTGGGGACTTTTGTCGTTATCAGGGAATCGGAGTGGCTCCCGCTTTACGAGCGCTATCTCCCGAATACGATCCTTCTACTGGACCGCGGGCCTGACGCTCGCAACGGCCATCTGCTCGACCGGATGCGCATGGTGGAGGTGCCGGACAACCCTGCCGTTACTGAGTGGCAGCGGATGCTGAAGGAGAAGAAGCCCGACCTGCTCGTCGCTATCCGGATGCCGCTCACTCCAGCCGCCGCGGGCGCGCATAGCAGAATTGACGCGTGAAGGCGCGGAAGTCATCCATCTTGTTGCCGACGAATTCGGCATGGAAGAAGCTGATGAGCCTTTCTTCATCAAAGACCGGTTGAAAGAGGTCCATCTGTCACTGGTTGATAAAGGCTTGAGGGACCAGATCACCATCATCGCCGGAGGCGGTATCGCGATGGCGGAGCACATGGCCAAGGTCATCATCTGTGGAGCGGATGCGGTCAGTTGCGATATTCCGCTGCTCGTGGCCATGGAGTGCCGCGTCTGCCGGCGTTGCACACAGGGCGTTGCCTGTCCCGTGGAACTGGAGGAAGTAGACCCCGGTTGGGGCAGCCGCCGCATCAGGAACCTGATGGCGGGCTGGCATAACCAGCTGCTGGAGATCATGGGCGCCATGGGTATGCGCGAGGTCAGACGGCTTCGCGGCGAGATGGGTCGCGCCATGTTCTTCGAGGACCTGGAGCGGGAATTCGCAAGCCTGGGGAAAAGAAGAGGCTAGGCCATGAAGGCAACAAAGTCACGGAAGAAAAGCTCAGGACTGCCGGCGCCAAAACTGACGCCGTCGCGGTTTCGCTATGCCTTGAGCAAGCATCGGCTTACCATCAGCCCGTCCTGCACCAACTGCGGTCTCTGCGTCGAACTCTGTCCGTACGGGGTTTACGCGAAGGGCGCAAGGGTGCCGAGGATACCGAACGAGCACCTCTGCCTGGGGCCCGGCTGCGAGAAGAACGCGTTCTATTGCGTGGGCCGTTGCCCCGTGGCTGCGATCAGCATGCGCCCCAACCCTTCATTCGAGCTGCTTGGGGACAAGCGCTGGACGGCTGATCTGCTTGCCAGTACGTGGCATATGGCGGAGACGGGTCACCCCCCTTATCAGGACCTGAACTACAAGACGGGCGATTCGGGCGGCGGTTTCGATAAGCTGCGCCTGCTTTATCCCGTCAACGGAAATGGCAGGCAGGCCGCGGAAATCAAAGAGAAGGATATCTCATTGGCGATCGAACTGAACCGCTCAGGAGATGCGCGGCCGAAGGTCACGATCCCCGTGCCCCTCTACCTGGGCGGCATGTCTTTTGGCTCTGTCAGTATCGTTACCATGCTCTCCCGCGTGCGGGCGGCAGCCACTCTCGGCACGTTCTGCTGCACCGGTGAAGGCGGTTATCCTGACGAGCTCATACCCTACGATGATCACGTCATCACGCAGGTAGCGACAGGTCTCTTCGGGGTGAGGGAAGAGACGATCCAGCGGGTCCGTATCGTCGAGTTCAAGTATGCTCAGGGCGCGAAGCCCGGTCTCGGCGGCCATCTGCTCGGTGACAAGGTGACCCCGGCAGTTGCCACTGATGCGGGAGGCGGTTGCGGGAAGCGCGCTCTTTTCGCCGTTTCCCTTTCACAGTGTCTACTCGGTGGAGGACCACAAGAAACATGTCGACTGGATCAAGGCGATAAACCCGAAGGCCCTGGTCTCCGTCAAGGTCTCCACACCGACGGACGTGGACATGGTGGCCGTCGGCAGCTTTTACGCTGGCGCGCACATCATCCAGCTGGACGGCAGTTACGGCGGAACCGGCGCGGCGCCGGACATCGCCAAGAAGAATATCGCCATGCCCATCGAGTATGCGGTGCCGAAGGTGCACAAGTTCCTTACGGAAGAGGGTATCCGGGACCACATAACGGTCATCGCCTCAGGCGGCATCCGCAATGCTTACGACGCGGCCAAGGTGATCGCGCTGGGCGCGGACGGGGTCTGCCTCGGCACGGCGGACATGGTGCGCTTGAGTGCATGCGCTGTCACCACTGCGAGTCAGGGCGCGGCTGCGCACGCGGCATTGCCACAACGGACGAAGAACTGACCAACCTCATGGACGTCGAATGGGGCACGCAGCGTATCATCAACATGTATCTTGCCTGGTGCGAGCAGCTCAAACAGATTCTCAAGCGGCTCGGCATGAAGAGCATCAAGGAGCTTACCGGGCGGACGGATGCTCTGGTCCACATTGACTATATGAAGAAGGAAGAAGTGCAAGGGGAGATAGACTGAAGTTACAAGTTACAGGTTACGTGCAAGAACCGTTACAGGTTACGAGGTTCGAGACGCGAGGCTAAAGGAGAAAGGCCAAAGCGCTGGGAGCTGATAGCTGAGAGCACATGAGGGAAAAGGTTATGAACGAGTCGGAGATCAGGGCGATTTTGAATGCGCGGGCTCACCTGCGGGCGTATGCGTCTCCCAGAGGGCAGAAAGAGGCTGAGGAAGGCGGCTGCGGTGTTACCGGTTTTGCCTGCAGCATCCCGGTGAGCGGACGCCACATCTTTGAACCCTCAGTCCAGATGCACAATCGCGGGAACGGCAAGGGCGGCGGCATAGCGGCGGTGGGGCTCGATCCTCTCCAGCTTGGTGTGAGCCAGAGCGTGCTCGACGAGGATTTCTGCATCCAGGTGTCGCTCCTTGACGAGACAGCCCTGCCCGAGATCGAGGCGAGGTTTATCCGGCCCAACTTCCGGGTCGACCACGAGGGCTTCCTCGATACGGTCGATGACTACCGGGATGTTCCCGGTCTGGAGCTGAAACCGCCCGCAGTGAAACGGTACTTTGTCCGGGTCAAGCCGGAGGCGCTCGACCGGTTTCAGAAGGAGCGCGGTCTCGCCGGGCTCTCCGCCGAAAAAGCGGAAGAGGAGTTCATCTACCAGAACAGCTTTCAGCTTAACTACAGCTACTACAGCTCACTGGGCGAGAAGCGGGCCTTTGTCCTTTCTCACGGCCGCAACATGATGATCCTGAAGATCGTCGGCTACGCCGAGCAGGTGGCGCAGTACTATAAACTCGAGAGCTTCAAGGCGCACGTCTGGATCGCCCACCAGCGCTACCCGACCAAGGGACGCGTCTGGCATCCGGGTGGAGCGCATCCCTTCATCGGGCTGGATGAGGCGCTCGTCCACAACGGCGACTTCGCCAACTACTACTCGGTGAGTGAGTACCTGCGCCAGCGGAACATCTTCCCTCTCTTCCTGACCGACACCGAGGTCTCCGTCCAGGTGTTCGACCTGCTGAATCGCGTCTATGGCTATCCCCTGGAGTACATCATCGAGTCGCTGGCGCCCACAGCGGAGATGGACTTCGACCATTTGCCGCCGGAGAAGCAGCGCATTTACCGGCAGATCCAGGCGACCCAGATCCACGGCTCACCCGACGGGCCCTGGTTCTTCATCATCGCCCGCACCCTGCCGAAAGAGAAGAAGTTCCAGCTCATCGGCATCACCGACACGGCCATGCTCAGGCCGCAGGTCTTTGCTTTGCAGAAGGGCGATCTTCAGATAGGGCTTATCTGCTCAGAGAAACAGGCCATCGACGCCACGCTCGATAGCTTGGCTGCCGAGGACCCGCGGTTCGGGACCGTCGCTGACCGTTACTGGAACGCCCGCGGCGGCAGCTACACGGATGGCGGCGCCTTTATCTTCACGGTTGACCCCAAGGGCAACGGCAACGCGCTTACCTGTACAGACAAGTTCGGCGGGCCGATCGAGGTGCAGAGGGACCGTGAACATATACGACTTCCGCAAGGAATTCAAAGCACCCGCCCTCGAAAAGGCCGTGCAGCAACGGCTGGAAGAGCTGGTGACAAAAGGTGATGCTTATGCGCTGTTCACCTATCTGAGAGAAAAAGTCCTTGCGTGGAATTATGATATGATCCGCTCCGCCCTGGACTACCTGGCGATGCTGGGTCACCCGGGCCTTTACAAGGGAACGGTCATCAGTGCTCTCACCTTGCTGCTCGACCGGCGCTACCCGCTGGGCAGAAAGCGTCGCCGTTCCATCTTGCAGATGCTGAATACGAGCCTCGACGGCATGTTTCAGGCCATCCCGCCCATTGAGGAGGCGGAGGTCGGCAGTTACGTGCGGATCCAGTATGATGACCGCGGGAAGCTCCGCGCGCCGCACCGCAACGAAAGAGTGCTCGTGGTCGATGCCAAAGAGTTCCCGCCGGAGGGCGATGACTGTCACAGCAGACTGGTCACGGAGGCTTATCTGCTGGGCTGGCGACACTTCATAGCCTTTGGCCACAAGGGGCAGCGTTTCCTGGGCTGCGCACTCGGCCCGCACACAAAGGACGTGCGCATCGATGCCTACGGTTCAACAGGTGATTACCTGGCTTCCGGCATTGACGGCCTGGAGATCTACGTCCATGGCAATGCCCAGGACCAGCTCGGCCAGATCCTCAAGTCCGGGAAGCTGGTGGTTCACGGGGACGTAGGCCAGACGTTCATGTATGGGGCCAAGGGTGGCGAAGTCTATGTGCTCGGGAATGCCGCGGGCCGGCCCCTCATCAACGCCGCAGGAAAACCCCGCGTCGTGATCAACGGAACAGCACTCGACTTCCTCGCAGAATCCTTCATGGCAGGCGACCCCCTTAAAGGCGGCGGCTTCGTGGTGCTGAACGGGCTGACGGTCGATGATGACGGTAATGTGACTCCGCTCCCGACGCCTTATCCCGGTTCCAATCTCTTCTCGCTTGCATCAGGTGGGGCGATTTTCGTGCGCGATCCGCATCGCAAGCTTGTGCCGGAACAGCTGAACGGCGGCGAGTTCCGCGACTTCACAGAGGCAGACTGGCAGCTTATTCTACCGTACCTGGAGGAGAATGAGCGCCTCTTCGGCATCTCCATCGACGATGCACCTGCTGACGGTGGATGGTGTAAAGCGCGCACCTGCCGACATCTACCGGACTATAAGGGCGGTGAAGCTCGCGGTGTTGACGGGGAAGATGCAGGAGGCGTGCCTGGAAGAGTGGGGGGAAGACTAGGGGCGGACGCCGGGCGCCTTTCGCGCCTAACTTCGTTGCCCTTCGGCCCGTGCTACTTCGACGTACCGCCAGGTACGCCTCCGTATCCCAAACCTCGGCGCGCCTCGTTATCCATCGAAATTCGCCTCGGCGTGAACAACCGGCTTACGACAAGGACTTTCATACCTCACAAGGTACGCTCCATTCCTCGTGGCTTGAGCGCCTAGCATCTGAGACGTTTTCTTCGCCCACCCATCCGGCAGCCTTTTTACGACGAACCTCAGCATTGCTCGACGTTGCCGGGTATCATGGAACGGCACACTTGTTCCATGGGTGTTGAAACCTTCTCTTCCGCCCAATAGCCCCCCTTGGTCATATCACAAGTTACGCCTGCGTAGCCCAAGCCTCGGCGCGCCTCGTTATCCATCGAAATTCGCCTCGGCGTTAATAGAACACACGCTGGCTGTTTTCTCGTGGGATCACAAGGCTGTGCAAGGATGTATGACTGGTACCTCACCCCTTGTGTCGGACAAAGAAGTGGAAATAAACAAGGTTGACCATGTTCATGAGGGCCAGGCAGAGAAACATCGTCCGATAGCCGGTCAACTGGATGACGATGCCCATGGTCAAGGGTCCCAGAAAAATACCCATATCCGAGACTGCCGTGAACGTTCCCATGACCCGACCGGCAGAAGAGCCCGCATGTTCAAGTGCATAAACCGTCAAGGAAGGCATAAGAAAGGCTTGCCCGGCCCCCCAGATCACCGCAACGATGATAAACATCGGGAGGCTGTTGGAAAAAGCGAGGATGAACATGGAAACGAAGCCGGTGACTATGCACGGCAAAATTATTTTTTCCTTGCTGTAGAGATCCAATATTCCCGCCCAGGGCGCGACCCAGAATAAGTACAACGGCAACCGTGGTAAAGAAAAGTCCGGGATTGGTCATCCCATGGCCTACTGCATACAGAGGAAAAAAGGCGCTCAATGCCCCCCAGGTGAAGAGGGCGAACGCACTGATGATGGAGGGTGGAAGGGCTTTCCGGCTGAGAAAAAAACCTTCCTCGACCGAAGGGTCCTGCGGCTGATCGACCTGTCTTCGGTTCAACAGACTGGCCAGCAATAGCGACAATAGCGATAAACCTCCGCAGACCAGGAAGAGCATCGTGAAGCTGAAACGGTTTATGAGGAACATGCCGAGAGGAGGCGCCAGGGCTCCGGCGATATTCATGGCCACGGTAAAATAACTGATGATTTGCCCTCGGCGGCTTCCCGAACCCATATGGGCGATCAATGTAATTGAGGCGGTATGGAAGAATGCGAATCCGATTCCCTGAAGAGCCCGCACCATAAAAACAGGCCAAAACGGGGGAGCCAAAAGATAACCGACCGCAGTAAAGGCATGAAGAAGGGCCCCACCCCTCATGAAGGTTTTTTCACTCGTCTTTGCAAGGGCCTTTCCGACGAACGGTCTGAATGCGACCGAGGTGAGGCCGAAAATACCGACAAGAACGCCGATTTCAACTTCAGTGGAGCCCAATCTCGAAAGATAGATTGGAAAAGTGGGAATGAGCAGTTGGAACACGAATGCAAGAGCAACCTGCGCAAGAAAAACGAGGACAAACTCACGAGTTATTATTTTCTGAGTCATTTTTGTCTTGGTTCCCTGGTTTACACTATTGTGGTTTCACGCTTAACTACCGCACGCGAGCCCCGGCGTGGCTCCAACCTTCAGCCCTGATGCTGCGGGTTTTCAGCCGGGCAGATGAACCAGGGCGTACGGGGCAGGGCAGATGTGGTCAAATCTTCACCTAACTACTTTCGAATCCGCTCCATGGCCTTCTTCGCTTTATTATCCTTTTCCGGAAAGGGTAGAAGCCGTTTTTCGCCACACTGACACCAGTATAATCGATACCCAGCAGCCTGGCGATTCTCTAGGCATGGACGATGTTAGCACGGATTGAGGCCACATGGAAACCAGCAATTTAATGTCCCCTTAACCACTCTGATCCTGATACCCCCTTCCACTGTCTACCTTCTTCATTACTGGTCAAAAAATAACGATCCTAAAGTGTATGTCCTCGCGGAAAGGTCCGAGCTCTTGGCAAAGCGTATCACGCCGTGGGTCAGCTGTTCACAAAGACTTGAATTCTCGCAAGCGAGTGCAGTCTACGAGTTTGTCGAGCGTTTTGAACGTGAAGACTTTTCCGCGAGTGGCTAGCAGAAGCTTCCTCATATCCTCGCGGTGCACTCCGAACCCGCGCCCGTCTGCAGGAACTTTCCCTTGACATGCTGTATTCTAATAGAATAATCTAATTAGAATAATCCCTGGAGGATACCATGGCGAATCCTTTTAGTATTGGGCACATCCTTCCCGGAGAACCTTTTTGCGACAGAAAGCGCGAGCTCGAGGACCTGAAGACGCACGCGAAAAATTCGAGTAGCGTGGTTCTCTTTTCCCCGAGGCGGTATGGTAAGACTTCGTTGGTGAAGCGCGTGATGACAGACATGGAGAAAAAAGGTTTCGTCTCCACCTACGGGGATTTCTTCTCGGTAACGGATAAGAGGAGCTTCATTCAAAAGCTTGCCCTGATGGTCACCAAATCCACGGGGGAAGCTGTGGGGTCCGGTTCCTGGACTGATACCCTGAAAGGCCTGTTTAAACGCATAATACCCAGTATTGAGATCAAACCTGAGGGCGTCAGTATCGAGATCCGCTATGATGACAGAGTCGAGGTCCCTTACCTGATAGAGGATATCTTCGCTGGCCTGTTTCGGCATCTCTCCCGCAAGAACTTGCAATGCATTATGGTATTCGATGAATTCCAGGAGATCACGAGACTGGAAGAGAGCAAAGCCATCGAAGGCACGCTTCGGGAGCAGATGCAAGGCTCCCGGGCCCTATCCTGTTTCTTCATCGGCAGCAGGAGACGGATCCTTCAGGACATGTTTACGGACAGCAGGCGCCCCTTTTATAAACTCTGCTTCCCCTACCGGCTCGAAAAGATATCGCGGGAAGATCTCACGACCTACATCATGGAACAGTTCTCCAAAACCGGGAAAGAGTGCCCCACGGACATTGCCGGACACGTGTACGACTACGTGGAAGGTCATACGGGTTACGTGCAAAAACTTGCCCATTTTCTCTGGGACATGACGAAGCAGAGAGCTACCGAGGTGCTCCTGCGCTACTCCAAAGAAAAGTTGATGTCCATGGAATCGGAGGATTTTCAAGGGGTCTTTGCCGGGCTCACCCGCATGGAAAAGAAGCTTCTTCTCGCCTTGGCCGTAGAGCCGACCGACAAACCTTTTTCGAGAGAATACCTGGCAGGGCACCAGCTTTCTCTTGGCGGAGTCCAGAAAAATCTCAAGTCTCTGGTAGACAGGGACATCGTTGATTCAGAACTGGCTCGAACGGGAGTCTACCGGCTTACTGATCCACTTTTTGCAAAATGGGGGGTGCTCACCGACATGGGGGAATTCGTATGAGTATTTTCCTGCGGCAAATTTGTAGAAAAGGACGCCATCCGCCAGGTCCCGATATACCCCGTTATACCTTTGGGTCGCTATTTCGAGGGATTTAAATTCTTTCAGGCGGGTGCAGTCTACCAGCCGGAAACGGCTCCGGAGACTGAGCCGGCACATTCTTTCGCAGTCGTACCGACGCGCTGTCTTTAATGTCGCTTGGGTTATTTTCCCAAAAATCCGGACCAGTGCACAAATTCGGCCAATTCGCGCCGCTGAGAGTGATACTGATTGATCGGCGACGCCAGGTCCGGGTAACCAAGTGATATGCATATCACAATCATCACGTGATTGGGGATAGCCAACTGCGACCGGATCGCACCAGCATAGCCCGTGGGAACAGCCTGGGGACAGGCGCCCAAACCCTCGGCGTGAGCCGCAAGCATCAATCCGTGTACAAAAGAACCGCAATCGAAGATCGACCACGGCGTTAATGTTCTATCCATTGCCACGATAATAACGCAGGGTGCGTTGAAGAACTTGAAATTATTTCTGTAGGCCGCAATCACCTCATCTTGCTGCTTGTCGGGATCAATCCCCAGTGCCTTAAATCGACGCAGGCGGTGCGTTTTAAACCGTTCTTCATGGGCCGCCGGCCACGCAGTGGGAAAGGGAATGTCCGGTATCAGAGGAACGCCGTTTGCGATATCTGAAGATAGTTGCCCGGCCAGTTTGTCCTTTTTTTCGCCTGATAGCACATAGAGTTCCCAGGGCTGAGTGTTCATGTATGACGGACTTCTGTTGGCGCTGTTTACTATTTTTTCCAGTGTGCCTTGATCAATCTGTTTCTGAAGAAAAGCCCTCCGACACGCCCGTGATTCCAGTGCTTCAAAAAAGTCCATAGTTGCCGCCCCCTTCGGGTTATTTTATCAAGATGTTCAGCAAGCAGGTTACGCAGGGATCATGAATCCAAATCTATATCTTCCGGCGAGATCTGTCAAATCCCTCCCCTATCGACCCGGCTACTCCCGGCCAAAGCGTAATATTAGCTTGTTGTGTTATCCGTTGTTTCGATGTTGGATGGGTTTTGCCCTTGGGGTTAGCAGGTCGTTACATTAGTTTCATTAGTTTCATTGGTTCTACCGGACAAATCCCGTAATTCCAACCGCCGGCGCCATCGAACAAACAGTATGAGAACTTTGTTGTCCCGGCTGCCGAGTTGGCCGCAGCACGGAATGGACAAGGTTTTTCTGTTCATGGTACGATTTTATCAAAGAGATGAGACAGCATGACCACAGGAGATTCCAATGAAATCGCTCATCCGGGCAAGCACAGGTATCGCCAGCTTTGATGAAGTCATCGATAGTCTAAGGACGGGAGATAACGTCGTCTGGCAGGTCGACGACATCGAGGACTACGCCTCCTTCGTGACCTCCTTTGTAGACCGGGCTCTGGCGGAAGGCAAGAAAGTCAACTACATGCGGTTTGCCGAACACAGAGAGCTTGTGAAACCCGACCCAAGAATCAACATACACCGGCTCGATGCCTGGGCCGGGTTCGAACCCTTCTCCGCCCAGGTTCACAGCATCGCAACAGAGGAGGGAGAGGGTGTATATTACGTGTTTGATTCACTTTCGGACCTGCTCTCCGCGTGGGCCACAGACCTGATGATCGGAAATTTCTTCAGGATTACCTGTCCCTATCTTTTTCAACTCAACACCATTGCCTATTTCGGGCTGCTGAGGAACAGCCATTCCTTCAAGACCGTTGCAAGGATTCGTGAAACAACGCAGGTGCTGCTGGACGTCTACAATAACCAGAGCGACCTTTATGTTCATCCTCTGAAGGTGAAAGGAAGACATTCACACACCATGTTTCTGCCGCACAAGAAAACCGAGGAGGGGTTCATCCCCGTGACGAGCAGTGTTGATGCTTCACGGCTGCTGACCTATATCTCGGGCAGGGAAACAGAGCGAGCCAGAAGGAACCTGGATTACTGGGACAGGCTTTTTCTGGACGTAGAGGTCTTGGTGCAGAAGGAAGACGGCGTGGAAGAACGGGAGATTGTGCTGGACCAGTTGTGCCAGATTATGATCGGCCGGGAGAAGAGAATACTGGATCTCGCGCGACAGAACTTCTCTCTTGATGATCTGCTCAACATCAAATCGCGGCTAATCGGCACCGGCTATATCGGGGGCAAGGCGGCCGGCATGTTGATCTCCAGAAAGATCCTCTTGAGGGATGGCTCTTTCGACTGGGCACGCTATCTGGAACCGCACGACTCCTTCTTCATCGGCTCCGATGTCTTTTATACGTACATTGTGGAGAACGGCTGGTGGAAGCTGCGGATGAAGCAGAAGACGGAAGAGGGCTACTTCGAAGTCGCGCGCGTGTTGCAAGAGCAGATGCTGGAAGGGTCATTCCCTGACGAAATTGAGGAGCAGTTCTGGCGCGTCATCGAGTACTTCGGCCAGTCGCCGATCATCGTCCGTTCGAGCAGTCTGCTCGAGGACGCATTCGGAAATGCCTTTGCGGGAAAATATGAGTCCATGTTCTGTGTCAACCAGGGCACGCCCGACCAGCGATACGAGGCGTTCACGGATTGCGTACGGCGAATTTTCGCAAGTACGATGAACGAGGACGCTCTCACATATCGACTGCAGCGGGGCTTGAGCCAGCAGGATGAACAGATGGCGCTTCTCGTACAAAGGGTTTCAGGTTCTTACCGGGGCCGCTATTTCTTTCCTGACCTGGCCGGCGTGGGTGTTTCGTACAACACGTTTGTCTGGAAAAAGGGTATGAACCCTGACGCGGGCACACTGAGGCTGGTAGTGGGCCTCGGTACAAGAGCCGTAAACCGGGTCGAGCACGATTACCCCAGGATTGTAGCGCTCGATGCTCCCCTTCTCCGGCCCCATGCGGGTCTTGGAGACACGAGGAAGTACTCTCAGCATGATGCGGATATCCTCGACATCGAGGCCAACGAGTTAAAGACTGTTCCTGTTGAAGAGATTATGAAGGGGTCCATGGATGCGACGGTGGTTGACCTCGTGAGCGTGAAGGACCTCGAAGTTGACCAGCAGTTGCGGGAAAAGGGCATAAGAGACAGGGAAGCCGTGATACTCACCTTCGATAAGCTTCTTTCGAAGAGTCCGTTCCCGGCAACCATGCAAAAAATGCTGAAGACGCTGGAGGCCACTTATCAATATCCGGTGGACATAGAGTTTACGGCAAATTACACAGGAAAGGGGAGCTTCCAGATCAACCTGGTTCAGTGCAGGCCTCTCCAGACTAAAGGCGAGGGGAAGCGGATTACCATCCCCAAACGCGTGGAACCCCGGGACACGCTGTTCCAGTCGAAGGGGAATTTCATGGGTGGCAACATCGGCCAGCCCATCAACCGGGTTGTTTACGTGGATCCGGAGGGTTATACCAAGCTTTCCCTTTCTGAAAAATATGATATTGCACGCCTGATAGGCAGACTGAACAGGGAGGCAGGGGGAAGAGAGAAAACCCCGACCCTGCTGATGGGTCCCGGCAGGTGGGGCACTACCACACCTTCTCTCGGTGTCCCTGTGAGATTCTCAGAGATTAACCACATCTCCGTCATTGTTGAGATTGAATACGAAGGTGGGAGTCTGGTGCCTGAGCTCTCCTTCGGCACCCATTTTTTTCAGGATCTCGTTGAAACCGATATCTTCTACGTGGCTCTCTTCCCCGGGAAAGGGGATACTATGCTCAACAGAGAGTGGCTGGACAAGTCTGAAAACCTGTTAACGACACTCCTTCCTGAGAGCGCGAAGTACCAGGACGTTGTAAGAGTGCTGGACGTAAAAGAGAGGAGACTCTACCTGATAGGAGACATCGTATCTCAAAGGGTGATCTGCTTCAGTTCATCGAAGACAGACCAGTAGTCGTTCCCCTTCGAAGCCGACTGAACCTCTTGGAACAGAGAGGCGGCCCAGGCGTTAGCCACCTCCCCTGACAGCACAACCGGATTAGACTACACCGTAAGCCAGCATGGCGTTTGCAACCTTGAGGAAGCCTGCTATGTTTGCCCCTGCGACGTAATCACCCTTTTTCCCGTAAGTGTCTGCCGCGTCGAGACACGCCTTGTGTATGTTCTTCATGATGGTTAACAGACGGCTATCCACCTCTTCTCTGGTCCAGGAGAGCCTCATACTGTTCTGACTCATTTCCAGACCTGACGTCGCGACCCCGCCCGCGTTTGAGGCCTTACCCGGGCCGAAGAGTACGTTGAAGTCCCGGTAAAGATTTACAGCTTCGGGGGTTGAAGGCATATTGGCTCCTTCGGCAACGCAGACGCAGCCGTTATTCACCAGGGCCTTGGCGTGAGCTTCATCAATCTCATTCTGCGTGGCGCAGGGAAGTGCCACATCTACTTTCAGACCCTGCTCTTTAATCACGTCCCATACGCTGTCCCCGATATAACAGACGGCGCCCGAGTACTTGTCGGCGTATTCGCTTATCCTTCCTCTCCGCACATTCTTCAGGTCCATCAGGTAGTCACATTTCTCGCCACAGATGCCATCAGGGTCGACCACGGTAGAACTGCTATCGCACAGCGTGATCACCTTTCCGCCCAGCTGGTTCACCTTCTCTACTGCGTACTGGGCCACGTTTCCCGAGCCGCTTATCGCAACGGTTTTACCTTTAAAATCGAGTCCGCGGGTGGCGAGCATTTCTGCCGCAAAGTAAACACAGCCGTAACCGGTAGCCTCGGGCCTTACGAGGCTTCCGCCGTACGAAAGTCCTTTTCCGGTAAGCACGCCGGTATTCTCATTCATGATACTCTTGTAGTAGCCATACATGTAGCCTATCTCCCGTCCGCCCACGCCGATGTCTCCCGCGGGCACGTCCCTGTCCGGCCCGATGTGCCTGTAAAGCTCTCTCATGAACGAGTGGCAGAATCTCATCACCTCGTCATCAGACTTGCCTTTGGGATCGAAGTCTGAGCCGCCCTTTGCGCCGCCCATAGGCAATGTCGTCAGCGAATTCTTGAAAATCTGCTCAAAGCCGAGGAACTTCATGATACTGAGATTTACCGAGGGATGGAAACGGAGGCCGCCCTTGTAGGGCCCGATTGCATTGTTGAATTGGATGCGGAACCCTCTGTTCACATGAACTTCGCCTTTGTCGTCAACCCAGGGAACCCGGAACATGATGACCCTGTCCGGTTCGATAATGCGCTCATATATCTTTGCTTTGACAAATTCGGGGTGCTTCTTTGTGGTAGGCTCGAGGCTTTCGAGCACTTCCTCTGCGGCCTGATGGAACTCGAACTCGTAGGGGTCAACCTGCTTCACCTTTTCCAGCACGTCTCTGATCACGGACATGAGTCAGCCTCCTTATATGTTGTGTTGGACATCTATTCCGCGGGCGCTGCCTGGCCTGGGTTCTTTATTACAACGATCTTTTCTTCCATCGGTGTCTCCCTCTTCCTTCAGCTTCGGACATTAGAAGAAACCGATATATAGAAAACCCGAAAGATTGAGGGTTTACAATCAGGTGGGAGATGTTTTATTCGTAAGGGTAAGTACTATTTTTGCTATCAGGGATTCCCCTATGGCTTCGCGGGGCACTCTGCACACGAAAAGGGCAGGCTTCGCCGGAGGAGATGTCCCCGGGCGGATATCAGTGGTGAGCCTTTAGGGTTGTCAGACATCATTGAGAGTCACCCTGGGCCCATTGGATCGCGTACTTCAGTAAGTCGGTTGCGTTATTCAATCTCAGTTTCTCTTTGATGTGTGCCCTATACGACTCCACTGTTTTTACACTCAGGTGGAGCCGCTCCGCAATCTGCCGCGTTCCGAACCCCTGACCTATCAGGTGCAGTACGGTAAGCTCCCTGTCACTCAGCAGGGCCACGGGTGAAGCCGCTGTTTTGGTATCGCCGTCGACGAATTTCTCCAGCATCTTAGTAGCAATTTTGTTGCTGACAAAAATTTCTCCCGAGAGCACGTGACGGATGGCCACCAGCAGTTTATCTACCGCTTCCTGCTTCATGATGTATCCTCTGGCCCCGGCCCGGAGTGCACGTTCCGCAAAAAAAGATTCATCGTGCATGGAAACGACGAGCGTCGGAAGATCGCCGTAGCGCAATTTTATGGTCTTCAGCAATTCGACGCCATCGACACCGGGCAAAGAAATGTCCACAATAATAAGGTCGGGCTTGACTCTCTCGATCATCTCCAGGGCTTTCCCTGCGTCTTCCGCTTCTCCCTGTACCACAAGGTCAGCCTCCTGGTTGATGAGCATCGACAGCCCTTTTCGGAGGATCGGATGATCGTCCACTATGAGGATCTTTTTCTTCGGGATCTCGTGGCGATTCAACCGTTTGTGCTCCATACCTTCCTCCCGCTCAATTACTGGTCTTTGTCTGGAATGAGCAGACCACTTGTGTGCCTCCATCTTTTCCGATCCTGATATCAAGAGCTGCTCCGACCATAGAGGCACGGTAATTCATGATGTTTAATCCCATGCCCTTTCCCTGAATGCGCTTGTTGTTGAAACCGAGGCCGTTGTCTTCCACGGACAGAACGGCCGCTTTCCCATCGCCCTGGAGCGATATCAGAATGGTATCTGCTTTACCATGCTTGATAGCGTTATTCAGAGCCTCTTGGACGATCCTGTAAAGGTGAGTAGCCGTGACGTCGTCATCTATGGCGATCGAACGATCATACTCAAGCCGGCAGGTGATGCCGAAGAATTTTTCGGTGTTGGCGGCCAGTTCAGAAAGGGCGCGTATAAGGCCACCCGCTTCAAGCCGGACGGGATTGAGTCCCCTGGCGAACCCTCGGGTGAGGGTAATAGCCTGATCAATAAGATGGACGATCTCGGTGGCGGCCACAGCTTCCACCGGCAGGCCCGATATTATTTTGTTTTCAAGGACCTTACTCAGGAAGCCGACTCCGGCAAGATGCTGGCAGAGACTGTCATGCAAATCCTGTCCGATTCTTCGCTGCTCTCTGCCGCTTATCTCCAGGATCTCCCTTTCTAAGCGTTTACGCAGTGTGATCTCCCGCACCATGCCGAGAACTTCGTTCTCGCGGCTCTTAACGATGCGCACCTCGAAATCCCGGCCTGCTCCGTTGACAGAGATGTGCTGCTCAAAGACCTGCGGTTTACCCGTATCGAGCGCGCGCCTCACATAGGCCATATCCTGGTCAAGCACCCTTCTCGGTATGTTCTTCTTCTCGTCAGCAAGGGTATAAATGGTCTTGCCCAGCAGTTCTGTAGCTAATGGCCGGAGGTCGGAAAACTTCCCTTCGTGAAAACCCAGCAGGGTGCCACGGCTGTCAACCTGAAACATCAAGTCCGGTATCGCATTGAGCAGCGCCTTGTTATGCGCTTCACTTTCCTGCAATGCCCTTTCTGCATTCTTGCGTTCTACGATTTCCCCTATCCGCTCCGCGATGCCATTGATCAGGCTTCGCTCCTCTTTGAGAAAGGGGCCTTCCTCCCTTTCGGGCTTCTCCCGCAGGTAGCAGACATCGAGAGAGCCTATTACGCTGCCGTGGACGAGAATACTCTGGGACTGGACCCAAGGCGTCTCCCTGAAGTTATCGGTCTTGAAAATACGCTTCTCCAGAACAATCCGGCTACCCGTGATGTCTGGATACTGCCACGCATCAGGGATGATATCTACTGTCCCCTGCAATATTTCGTCGAGCGACGCACCTTGCTTCTCAACCATGCTTGATATGGAGTAGAGGCAGTTTAATTCCTTGACCCGCTCACCCAGGTCGTACGCCAGCCTTTCCAGCATCTGCTGCGACTGTCTGCCCTGACCTCCCCGTGCTTGTTTGTGCTTGCCGGCCTTTCGTTTGGCCCTGGGCGAGGCAGCAGTCAGTTCATTGTGAGTCTTACCCGAGGGCGCCGGAACAACGGGGACCCGCTTGGCGGTTGCCTCTGGGTTCCCGGTCTCCTGTCTCCGCTTTTTCCGTGGATTTAACATGCTCTGCTTCTCGATCCACCCTCAAGCTGCTCCTGATTATAGCACATGTTTTTAAGAAGTCGAACCTGGAGAGGGCAGGCGAAAGAGCGGCACAATCCACGTCTGGCGGTTCGGCTTGGCCTGCCGGAGCTACGGTCAACCCGCGGCAGCTTCGCGACTTCAGGTATGCCAGGCCGTTGATTGCATTGTTGATTATGATGAGCAAAATGTGCTAGAACCGTCAGGCAGAGGCTGCAAAGCCGGTTGGGTCACGTTCAGGGCAAGCGGAGAATAAGCAACATGAAAGGAGGTTGCGCGTGAGGCTACCCTATTTTGATTATCACGAACCTGCGACACTCGAAGAGGCTCTTGCGATCATGGCGGAGCATTCTGGAGAGCTGCGCATCCTGGGCGGTGGGACTGAGCTCCTGCCGCTCATGAAGTTTGGCCTCGTGAAGCCTTCGCATATCATGAATCCGGGAAATGTCCCGAGCTTGCGAGGCATATCAGCGGAAGACGGCGCTCTTCGCATCGGCGCCATGACAACGCTGGCAGAACTATCTGCATCACATGAGATACGTCGTACGTTCAACGCTATGCATGAGGCTGTAGAATCGGTTGCCGCACCGCCCATACGAAACGTCGCCACCCTGGGCGGCAATCTTTGTCAGAACAGTCGATGTCTTTTTTACAACCAATCGGAGGTCTGGAGAGAAGAAAAGCCCCCCTGCTTCAAGGCCGGTGGAGATGTCTGTCTCGCTGTACCCGGAGGGAAAAAGTGCTTCAGTGTCTACCAGGGCGATCTCGCTCCGGCAATCACGGCCTTAGGCGGCAAAATCAAAGTTGAGAAGGTCGGCTCCTCTCGGCTTATTTCTGCGGATGAACTTTTTAGCGGTGATGCAAAGCAACCGATCGCGCTGCGTGATGACGAGATGATAACTGCGGTGCTGCTTCCCCTGCCGGAAGGCCGGGTGGGCTCGGCATACAGGAAGATGAGGATGAGGTCTGCGATGGATTATCCTCTACTTTCGGTTGCTGCGGTGGTCTCCGTTAATGACGCGGGAAGGATCAATGCTGCACGTGTTGTCATTGGCGCAGCCGGCCCCGCTCCTTTAATCGCGCATGAAGCGGGAGCCCTGCTTCTGGGTCAGGACCCACGAAAAGTGAACCTGGATAAGGTGGGCCAGACTGCGGCCAAAAGGACACAGATGGTAGATAACCTTGTATTGCCGGCGTCCTACAGGAAAAAGATGATCCCGGTCTTTGTCGGAAGGGCCGTCGAGCAGGCCATGGAACGTGCGATTCAGACTGCTCCGGGAAAGGAGAACCCGTGACCAAGACGATGAAACAGTTTATAACGCTGCGCGTTAACGGAGAGGATCATGAGGTTGCGGTATCACCAAACAGGACGCTTCTCGAAGTGCTCCGTGAAGACCTTGCGCTCACCGGGACAAAAGAGGGGTGCGACGATGGGGTATGCGGCACCTGCACGGTGCTCGTCAACGGCAAGCCCGTGAGGGCCTGTCTGCTCCTTGCGATTCAGGCCCAGGGCAGCCAGATCACGACGATAGAGGGACTGGCCGAAGGCGAAAGACTCCATCCTATTCAACAGGCCTTTATAGATCACGGGGCCATCCAGTGCGGCTACTGCACGCCGGGGATGATCCTCGCAGCCAAGGCCCTACTCGAAGAAACGGCCCAGCCCACCGACCAGGAGATCAAACGCGCCATCTCAGGCAATTTCTGCCGGTGCACGGGCTACAACAAGATCGTAGAGGCAATCGGGTCTGCCGCCCGGATGATCGGAGGTCGCTAACTATGGAGGAGCTTCTCTATGTGGGCAAATCGGTCCCCCGGAAGGATGGCCCGGACAAAGCAACGGGAAGGGCCCTTTATACGGTAGACATCGCTCTTCCGGGCATGCTCTGCGGCAAGATCCTGAGAAGCCCGCACCCGCACGCAAAGATCCTCGGTATAGATACGAGCAAGGCGGAGCGTTTGCCCGGCGTGAAGGCCATTGTAACCGCAAAGGACTCGCTGAAAATAAAACATGGTTTTGTCGAAACGCCCAGGTATCCGGCTGATCAGTACCCGATTGCCGTCGACCGCGTGCGCTACGTGGGTGAGGAGATTGCAGGCGTGGCCGCCATAGACGAGCCGACAGCAGAAGAGGCGCTGCGTTTAATCGAAGTTGAGTACGAGCAGCTTCCTGCTGTATTTGACGTCGAGGCAGCCATGGGACTCGATGCACCGGAGATCCATCCTTCACATCCGAAGGTGGCGGATCCTTACAAGAACATCGGCGGCAAGACAGAGACAGCATGGGGAGACGTAGAGGCCGCTTTTCGTGACTCCTATCTCATACGGGAAGACAGGTTCGTGAGCCAGCTGCGCACACATGCTTACATGGAGCCTCAGGTAACGGTTGCGAGCTATGACTATTCAGGAAAACTGAACGTCTGGACGTCGGGCATGGGCGTTTTTCTCAAGCGCGCCAAACTGGCAAGAACACTGGGGCTGCCGTTTGGCAGGGTGCGCGTGCTCAAGTCCTGGGTGGGGGGCGCATTTGGCGGCAAGGTCGACCTCTTTCACCACGAGTATATTGCATCGCTCCTTTCCATGAAATCGCATCTGCCGGTAAAGATCGTCTATACGCGCGAAGAGGTCTTCAAATTCGCGCGCCACGGTCAGCCGTTGATTATG
This sequence comes from uncultured delta proteobacterium, assembly GCA_963821605.1. Classification (GTDB taxonomy): domain Bacteria; phylum Desulfobacterota; class Syntrophorhabdia; order Syntrophorhabdales; family WCHB1-27; genus JADGQN01. Next base: position 69,166 of record CAWGEZ010000059.1, read on the forward strand.
GAGATCAAGACGGGCGTGGCACGGGACGGGACGATCGTGGCTCAGCACATCCGCACCGTCAACGACAGCGGCGGTTACCGGGGGAGCGGCGTTGTGGTGATCTTTTTCGCCTGGGGATACGCCATGCTTCCCTACCGTATTCCCAACCTGAAGTACGAGGGCTATTCGATCTACACGAACAACACGGTCCACTGCCCCCAGCGCGGACACGGCGCTCCTCAAATGCGCTTCGCGCTCGAATCACAACTGGACATGCTTGCGGAGGAATTGGGCATCGATCCCATCGAAATACGCCTGAGGAACGCCCGTAGACCGGGCGAGATACTTCCCAATGGCGATCCGCTCAAGAACTACGGCCTTATCGAATGTATCCGACAGGTGGCCGCGGCGACCGATTTCAGGAAAAAGGATCGGCAAGGCCAAGCGGGAGCGGGAGAAGGGATCGAAGATCAAGCATGGTATCGGTATGGGTGTCAGTTCCTACATGGGCGGTTCTCTTGTTTATCCGAACAGCTCATCGGTGATCGTGAAACTGAATGAGGACGCAACGGTCACGCTGATCACAGGGGCGCTCGATATCGGCCAGGGCGCCGAGACCATTCTCTCGCAGATCGTGGCGGAGGAATTGGCGATTCCCATGGAAGATATCCAGGTACTCGCTGCTGACACGGAGACCACGACGCAGGACATCGGCTCGTGGATAAGCGGTCTTACTTATGTCACAGGGAATGCAGCAAAAAGGGCTGCCGAGAGCGCCATGAAAAAACTCCTGGAAGTTGCTGCCGAGGAACTGGACGCGGACGTAGCTGATCTCGAAGCGAAGAACAAGGAGATTTTCGTGAGCGGGAGCGCCGAGAGAAAAATCACCTATGCAACGCGATTGCGGCAAGCTTCGAAAAAAGATGGCGACACGATTATCGGCGAAGGTCACTTCAGGACGGTCAAGGATGTGCCTACTCATCCCAGCCTTGCGACGGCCAAGGGCAGGTGGTCGGAGAATTATACGTCCGATGCGCAAATAGCTGAAGTGGAAGTCGATATGGAGACGGGCATGGTGAGGGTGGTCAAGGCAATTATGGCTCATGACTGCGGCTTTGCCATCAATCCGCAGTTCGTCGAGGGACAGATCGACGGGCAGATCTCGATGGCGCAGGGCCATGCCTTGACTGAGGAGGTGCTTCTTAAGGAGGGCTGTGTCATTAATCCCTCCTTTCTCGAATATAAGATTCCCTGCGCTCCCGACATGGTAGAAACAGAGCAGATCCACGTTACGACCGAGAAGTACAGCAAGGGGCAGACATTCAACAGTAAGGAAGTGGGCGAAGGGCACGTAGCGGGCTTCCTTGCGGCAGTGGCCAATGCGGTCTATGACGCGACGGGAGTGCGCGTCAGAGGAGCTTCCGATCTATCCGCACAAGATCATAGAAGGCTTGGGCCAAAAGAAGTAGCTTGCAGAATAGGCCCCTCGCGCCCCATCAATTCTTCGATTCTCTTATCATCGCCCCATCAATTCTGCTTGAAGAGTATGTCCTTGAGCTTTGTCTTGGTGGCGGCGTCCAGCTTCGCAGAGCCGGCCACGGCGGCCGTCATCTCATCGCCGTTCGTTGGATCGAGGGTCATCTGCATTTTATCGACCTCAGCCAGGAACTCGCTATCTTTCATCGTCTCCTGGAAAGCCATGCGCAGTGTGTCGACGCGCTCCTTCGGCGTTCCAGGCGGAACGACAAATGGCCTCGAATAGTCATTCGCGTAATGAGCCGCAACCTGGATGAGCTTTTTCTGCTCGTCGGTCTTTGCAAAATCGATCATCCTCGGAACATTCGGGAGCTCTTTGAGCGGCTTCGGAGTGCACTGGACGACGACGGTCATTTCACCCATCTCCAGCGCCCTCTTCCGGTTTGTCTTCACGTTGTCCCAGGACGGAGGCCCGCCCGCCAGTTCACCGCTATCCGTGGCGATGAGGATGTCGGCCGTACCCTTGTAGCCGGTGATGATCTGCGTGGGAAAGCCCAGCACATCTTTCATTAACCGGTCCATGTTGTCGACGAAGTTTCCGGGCACACAGCCGCCGATCTTGACGGGTGCAAGCGAGGTCCGCCACTTGTCGGCTGAGGTGATGCCGCTTTTTTTACCGAAAACAAAGACGGAATTCTCCTTATTGGCAGCGCCGATGTAAATAAACTTCTGGGGATCAAAATCATACCCCGGCTGGCCCATCATTTGCCCCAGGATAAGCCCGCCGTTGATGTGGCCAAGGGTCAGTCCGTCCGGCTTGGTCCCCTTGAAGAGCTGATTCGCTTGTATGAGACCGCCCGCCCCGGTAACGTTCTCCACAATGACTGTGGGATTACCCGGGATGTGTTTCCCTAGGTGACGAGCAACCACCCTTGCCCAGAGGTCAAAACCTCCGCCTGCCGAAAAGCCCACGCTAACGCGCAGCGTCTTGCCCTGGTAGAACGGGGGCGCTGCGTATGATGTCATAGAGATAAAGCCCAGCAGTACCACTACCGTCACGAAAACTGCGAGTCGCTTCATGATCTCCCTCCTTAGTCTATTAACCTATGTCGCGGTCTCCTAAACTTTTCCGCATGAGCTTGGTCGGAACTTGTACGTCTCAATAAGGACGTCCCGGGCCGAACCTAGGTAGAACTTTGCGCAGATGCCACATTTGAGGATCATGCTTGGGGCTTTTCCCTGACTTCAAATGCTAGAATATGGAACATGGGTAGTCAAGGAGAATATGCTGGTTCACTATTCGGCAAATTTCGATTCTGCAAAGGCCGCCCCCGGGTTGACAGGTGGTTCCAGAAACCGGGAGCGGCTCAGGGTTTGAGGAGCACCGTGTTCGACTTTGGGTCCAGCTTACGCAAGGCCTTCGCTCCCGTTATGTCGAGGATGATAGCTTCCAGAACAAAAAAGTATTTGTCTGCTCTCCGAGACAGCCTACTTTCACGACATCTTGTTTAAGGTATAGGTAAGACCATCCATGATTGCATCTCCGCCTTCAAGCCCTGCTACAATGTATCTTCCCGCCTGACCAACCTGGTGTTTGATGCCCTCCGACTCCGTTACCCGATGAGAAATCGCGAGCCGCAGCCCGGGAACAATGATACCCGTTCGCAGGCCTTTCTGGAGACCCACGCGCACTCGAAGGTCGAAAAAAATCTAAAAAAAGTCTTGACAAGCGCGAGTAGATGTGTAGAAATAGAGATGTTCCGAACATAAATACTACAAAACTCACTGTTTAGTCTCATATATATGAAATCAAAGCCGAATACTATTCGAAACTTACCCAACACGAATAGGGAATCAGAAAGAAAAAAACAGATATTGACCTCCGCCATAAAGGTCATGGGCGAACGGGGCTTCCAGAATGCCACTATAGCCGAGATCGCAAAAAATGCCCAGGTGGGCGATGCGACAATATATGAGTATTTTAAGAGCAAGGAGGACCTGCTGCTTGCCATTCCTGTCGAGGTGACCAAAGATCTCATCCCGCAGATCGATGACCACATGATGGGCATCAAGGGGGCTTTTAATAAGCTTCGCAAGTTTATCTGGTGGTACCTGAACTTTTTCGAGAAGAATCCTGAATACGGCTCCATTGTACTTCTGGAGCTCAAGACAAGCAGAACCTACATCTCCACGGAGGCCTATCAGGCCGCGCGCACCTTCTATCAGGTTGTCCTGGATATCATTTTAGAGGGGCAGGAAGAAGGGACGATCGATAAGGAGATTGATGTATATGTGGCCCGAAGCATCTGCGTCGGAGCCATTGAACATATGATCATTCGCTGGCTTCTCAAGGACAGAAAATATTCCGTGACCCAATATGCTGACCAGTTAATTGATCTTCTTATCAAAGCGCTTAAGACCGCGGATACAGGGGCGACAAGGGAGAAGCCCGCCACGGAAAAATAATTTGACCATCGAGGAGGGAAATCTATGCGTCCGTCCTATTTCGCCGATCTAGAGGGTATTGCAGAGTTTGAGTACGTTGAGCCGAAGACCGTAAAAGAGGCTTGTTCCTTCCTCTCTCAGCAAAAAGATAAGGCAAAGGTTATCGCCGGCGGCACCCGGCTGCTCGAAGCCATGCGCGGCAGGGCAATAAGCCCCCAGTTCCTGATCAACCTCAAATCCGTGCCCAACCTCGATTATATCGCCTTCAGCGACGAGGAAGGTCTGAAGATCGGGGCATTGGCGACCCTCTTCGATGTAGGTCGTTCTCCTCTCGTTAATGATAAGGCTAAGATCCTCGCTGAGGCCATTCAGGACCGGGAAATAACGGCAAACAGGACGAGATGGGCTTATTATATGGCCACTCTCGGCGGGTCTCTTTCAGACGCCGCCACTGCAGCCGATATCCTCCCCCCCTTAATTCTGTTCCGGGCCAAGGCCGTTATTGAAGGGCCTAAAGGATGGAAGACTACGTCTTTGGAAGAGCTTTTTGCCAGGAGCGGAGAGTGGTTGCTCCAGCAGGACGAGGTACTTGTTGAAATCCGGATACCCGCGCTGCCCCCGGAGATTGGCGTAATATACATAAAGAGTGCGGGGACGCCGCCTGCGCCCACGTTGAGGGCGGCCACACTGCTTAAACTCGATCCCAAGCACGTGGACACGGAGGACTTCAGAATCGTGGTAGGTGGGGTCGGCCCCACACCTGTCGAGCTGCGAAGGGCAGAAGAGGTCCTGATAGGAAAGGCGATCGATAACGATCTGATGGATGAGGCGATCGAGAAAGCGGCCGAGGAAGTAGGTGAAGGTGCAGAACCGGAGATCGCTGAACGAGCCAAAGACGTGATAGAAGAGGCGATACGGCAGGCCGTAGACCTGGCTATCGGAGATTTTGCCCTTGGCTATTAGGGTTACATTATTCCAAGAAAGGGAGCGGAAGCATGAAGTGCTTGTATGGTAGACAGGAATGCATGTTTCTCAAGAAAAACAAATGCCCGAGAGAGAACGAGTGTCAGTTCGCGGGCGAAGTTAAAACTAAGCAAAAACAAAAAATGAAGAAAGGAGGGGCGGCATCAGGTCATGGTAATTCAGGAGAAATTTTTGGTCAAGGCACCGATCAAACAGGTGTGGCAGTTCGCGATTGACCCTGAACAGATCGGGCAATGTGTTCCGGGTTGCGAAAAGATCGAAAAGATTGACGAGAGGACGTATCTTACGATCATTCGGGCTGGAGTTGGACCTATCAAAGTCCGGTTCAAGTTTACCTCCACGTTGACTGAGATAGATGAGCCGAGGCACATCCATCTTGAATCCAGGGGGGAAGACACGGGCAAAGCCGGGAGCTTCACACAGACGAGCGACATCGACTTCAAGGAGGTCGCTGACGGGCAGGTCGAGATCTCCTATTTGTCAAACATCAACATTGTGGGCAGGCTGGCCACGTTCGGCGAGCGGATTATGAGGGCTCAGGCGAAAAAGATCGGAGAAGAATTCATGCAATCTTTCAAAGAGAAAATAGAGGCTAAAAAGGAGATATCGTCATGATAGACTTTGAATATATTTCGGCCAAGACGCTTCAGGACGCGTGTTCGCTGATTTCTCAGTACAAAGATGAGGGCAAGGTACTTGCGGGCGGTCAGTCTTTGATCACCCTCCTCAGGCAGAAGTTAATCGCCCCTGCGTGTCTGGTCGACATAAAAGGAGTACCTGAGCTGGACTACATGCGGTATGACGAGAAGAAAGGCCTTGTGATGGGATCTCTTACGACTCATCGGGCCATCGAGAGATCCTCTGTTATCCAGGGGAAATACCCGGTACTTTCCGAGATGGAGAAGAGCGTTGCCTCTGTACAAACGAGAAACTGGGGCACCATCGGTGGCAACCTCTGCAGCGCGGACCCCATAGGGGATGCCGCACCCACACTGCTGGCCTTGAGCGCTCAGATAAAGATGGTCAGCGTGAGAGGGGAGAGGATGCTGCCCCTTGAAGATTTTTTCACCGATTATTTTACCACGGTGCTCGAGCCTGACGAGATACTGGCGGAGATCCAGCTGCCTGCGCCTGCCGCTCAGACAGGGGTGGTTTACATGAAATTCAGCACCATTGAGGCGGGCATAAAGGTCGTTTCCGCGTCCGTGTTGATTACACTCGATGCGGGCAAGAAAACTTGCAAAGATGCCAGGATTGTTATGAGCGCGGTGGCGCCGATTCCTTTCATCGCGAAGAAGGCCGGGGAGCATCTCATAGGAAAGAGTCTCAACGACCAGCTGATTGCAGAGGCAGCGGAGCTGGCCGCAGAGGAGACGAGTCCCAGCTCCGATGTCCACGCATCGGCCGAATACAGAAGGGAAATCGCCAAAGTCATCACGCGGCGTGCAACTAAAGAAGCCTTTGAGAAGGCGAAAGCGGCTTAACTTCCATCAAGGAGGGAGGTTCAATTATGGAGATCACAAAAAAGATTTTGAAGGTGACGGTTAATGGGAGGCCTTACGAGTTACTAGTGAAGCCCAAGACAACTTTGCTTCAGCTTCTTAGAAACGAGCTGGGGCTTACAGGGACCAAACAGGCCTGCATGGACAATTCCTGCGGGGCGTGTACGGTCATTATCGACAAGATGGCTGTCAAGGCCTGTTCCGTATTGGCGATGCAGGTGAACGGAAAACAGGTTACAACGGTGGAAGGACTCGCGAAAGATGGCGTGCTGACCCCTCTGCAGGACGCATTCCTGAGACATTCGGCCTTTCAGTGCGGGTTCTGTACGCCAGGGAAGCTCATGTCAGCCACCGCCATGCTCCAGGAGACTCCTCATCCCAACGAAGAAGAGATCAGACGGGACATGGAAGGAAACCTGTGCCGCTGCACGGGCTACAAACAATACATTGAGGCGATCACGGAGGTAGCACAGAAGAAGGAGGTATCCAAATGACAGAATACTCTGTAATCGGCAAACCATTGCCCCGGGTGGATGGCTTAAAAAACTATCCGGACAGGCCAAGTACACCGTTGACATTGTATTGCCCGATATGCTGTATGCAAAGATCTTGAGAAGCCCCCACCCACATGCGCGCATCTTGAGCATCGACACCAGTAAGGCGGAGGCGCTTCCCGGCGTGGTGGCTGTTATTACCGGGAAGGATACGCAGGGGATTCGGTATGGCTTTGTGGACACCCCGAGCTTCCCGGCGGAAGAGCGCCCGATGGCTGAGGAGAAGGTGCGTTTTGTCGGCGAGTCAGTGGTGGCTGTTGCGGCTGTCGACCCTGATACAGCGGAAGATGCACTCGATCTTATCGAGGTAGAGTACGATCCCCTTCCCGGCGTATTCGACCCTGAAGAGGCGATGAAGGATGGCGCGCCCCAGATCCACGGCGAGATCACCCGCACCACGTCCTGTGCGTGGGAAGACTGGGGGGTAGCCAGAAAATCTCACTCTTATACACCGATAAACAACGTGGCGGGCAAGGTGGAATTTTCCTATGGTGACCTCAGCAAGGGGTTTGCCGAAGCTGACTATGTGCGCGAGGACCGCTTTAAGAGTCCTGCCACCTCCCATATGGCCATGGAGCCCCATACCATCGTGGCGAGCTATGATGCCCTGTCCGGAAAGCTTGATGTCTGGCTGAACCACATGGCTTACGAGATCAAAAGGTACTGGCTGGCGAAGACGCTCGGCATGGCCAACGAGAAGATCAGAGTCCACCAGACTTACGTTGGTGGTGCCTTCGGCGGGAAGGCCGTTATATTTGATTTCGAAGTCATCGCCTCGTTCCTCTCGCGGAAACTCGGCCGGCCCGTAAAACTGGAGCTCACGAGGGAAGAGGTCTTCAGCACCTGCCGGAACAGCATACGCTTTGACACGACCCTCAAGACGGGCGTGAAGAAGGACGGGACGATCGTTGCGCAGCACGCAAAAATTATCGTCGACGCAGGTGCCTATAAAGGCAGCTCAGCGGTCGCCATGTACCTGAGTCATGCCTTCAACGATTCGTGCTTCATCCGCCAGAACGTGCTGCACGAGGGAACCGCCGTCTACACCAACAAGAACTTCGGCTTCGCGAAAAGAGGTCATGGCTCGCCTCAAATGCGTTTTGCCTTTGACTCGCAGGTCGACATGATATGTGAGCATCTGGACCTCGACCCCGTGGATTTCATGTTGAAGAACTGCAGAAAACGGGGAGACGTTCTCCCAAACGGTGACAGGCTGGACAGTTACGGTCTTCCGAAGTGCATCGAAGGGGTGGCAACGGCTATAGGGTGGAAAGAGAAGAGAGGTAAGCAGAAGGAGAAGAACCGGGGCATGGGCATCGGCGTGAATGGGATGTTCAGCGGCTCAGGGTACTGGCCCTTTGCCTGCAGCGCCATTGTCAGGCTCAATCACAACGGCACGGTCACCTTGATGGAAGGCGATGTCGAGTTTGGCCAGGGCGCCGATACGGCCTATTCTCAGATAGTCGCCGAAGCATTGGGGCTGCCGCTGGAAGACGTCACCCTGGTGGCTGGCGATTCCGAGCTCTGCCCGCTCAACTACAGCAACTTCCTGAGCGGTGGGCTTTTCGTGGGCGGCGGCGCGTGCTACAACGCAGCTCTCGATCTCCGGAACAAGATCCTTAAAGCTGGTAGCGAATTCTTCAAGCAAAAGCCGGAAGACCTCGATATGAAAAACCGCGTTGTCTTCATCAAAGCTAAACCGGAGAAGTCGGTCCCTTTCGGAGATCTGCTGCGCTTCAATATCCAGAAGCACCTCGGCGATGCGATGATCGGCGTGGGCTACAAAAAGGCGGTACCCGAAATAGAGTTTTACCCGAGCCTCTCAAAAGGAACGGGAAGATTCACGGACGCATACAGTTATGCGGCAGCCGCTGCTGAAGTGGAAGTGGACGTGGAGACAGGGCGGGTAAAAGTGCTCAAGCTGGCCATGGCCGATGACTGCGGTAACAGGATCAACTCGGCTGCGGTCGAGGGACAGATGGCGAGCCAGGCCGTGATGGGCATGGGTGATGCCCTCCTGGAAGAGGTGATAGATGAGCACGGTCGCGTCATTAATCCTACGCTGGTCGACTATGAGATCCCGCGAGCCTTCGACGTGCCCGAAATAATCCTGGTGGACGGGTGTGACTGGGAGCCCAAAGGTCCTTATGGAGGTAAAGAGGCTGGTGAAGTCGCCCGGGCGGCTGTGATTCCGGCTATAGCCAATGCCATCCATGATGCGGTGGGCGTAAGGCTTTACAAGGTGCCCATCACTCCGGAGAAATTACTGAACGCACTAAAGAATAAAGGAAAGTGAGATTGCTTTCGACCTTCCTGCCTTTCTTTGCGGGGCAGGAAGGCCGAGCCAGATTTGCAAATGGGAGTTTGAACAATGTTGGTTAAGGTGAAGACAAATTTTGCAGGGCAGCAAGAAGTAGAGTTAGGGACGCCCACGCTGAAAGGGGTGCTTCTCGAGTTATCAAAAAAAAGTCAGATTTCTTTTTTCAGCGGCAAAGATGAAGAAGTGCGGAGTGATTTCAAAGTTTATTTGAACGAGACCGAATATGAAGAGCTGCCCGGAGGGATCGATACAGAAGTAAAGGAAGGAGATCATCTGGAAGTAAACCTTCTCATAATGGCCGGCGGATAAAGGAGACATGAAATAAGGGCTGCGTCAAGGACCGGCCCCAGAGCTACCTAACGAACTGCGAACCACAGAGAGTCTATGGGCATCATAGGAATAGTTGCTATTTCTCCCGGAAGAAGATTCCGACGGTCTACGAAGAATAGTAGGCCGCATCCGGTTTTCGGCAAAAAAGAAACAACTGATCGGCGTCGATGCCCCGCGTCTCGTAGGGAGCGAGGTATCGAGGCACCAAAGGTTGCGCGACAGAAGAGGAGGTTAGAATGCCGGTGGAAGGATACGTGCCGTTCAGGCCAGAGAAGACGTAGAGCGCTATCTCAAGAACCGTTGGTGGCTTGACTTCACATGGGGCGACATATTCAACAAGGCCACCGAGCTCTATCCGGATAAGGAGGCTCTTGTCGATGATGTGGCCCGCTTCACTTACAGGGAACTCCGCGAGAAGGTCGACAGGCTGGCGGTCAGCTTCATCGACCTTGGGATAAAGCCGCGCGATTTTGTCATGCTGCAACTGCCGAACTGGCACGAGTTCATATTCTCATTCTTTGCGCTCCAGAAGGTGGGTGCAATCGTTGTGCTGCTCATCGCGCGCCACGGCCTTGCTGAAATAAGCTACCTTGCAAGCCTTAGCAGCCCTGTGGCGTGGATAGGACCTGATCATTATAAGAACACGGACTATCTGGAAATCCTGGAAAAAGTCAGGGAGACGAGCAGGGGGTTGAAACACCTCATTTCAGTGAGGGCGCCCGAGAACAAAGCGTTCATCCGCCTTGAGGATCTGATAGAGGCGGGCAGGCTGACGACGGCGACTAAAGCAGCCCTGGCAGCCAGGCGGCCCGATCCTATGGAGATGGCGATCATCATTCCTACGGGTGGCACGACAGGCACGCCGAAAGCGGTTCCCCGGGCGCACAACGATTACATTACCAGTGTGGAGCATCACAACGCCCGCTGGGACATAAATAGAACGGATGTGATATTGACCGTTGCCCCGGTCAGTCATGGCCAGGGGATGCAGATGGGCGTCGGCGGTAGTTTTTACCATCAAGCAAAGTTCGTGCTCTGTGATTCCACGCAGCCTGAGGATATCTGCCGCGTCATAGAGCGTGAGAAAGTGACTGCATTTCCAACGGTTCCCGCCGTTGTACAGAGGATCGTCACCTTCGATCGCCTGAAAGAGTTCGATATACGCTCGCTCAAGAAGATTTATTCAGGCGGGGCACCGAGTAGCCCGGAGCTTGTAAGAAGTGTGTATGCGGTTCTCGGCTGCAAATTCGCAAATGCGCTTGGATCGTCTGAGGGCTCCGGGGCCATGACGCCCCTGGATGCCGACATAGAGACCACGTGCTTCACCGTGGGCAGGAAGGACTGCCCCTACACTGACTTCAGTATCCTCGACCAGTACGGACAGGAACTGCCGCCCAACAAAGAGGGGGAGCTCTGCACGAAAGGCCCGACGATCTTTACGGGCTACTTCAAATCACCCGAGGAGAATGCAGGCACCTTCACCAATGAAGGTTTCTTCAAGACCGGGGACCTGGCAAGGATCGACGAATCGGGCATAATCACCATCACCGGGAGGATCAAGGAGACCATCCTCCGCGGCGGGGAAACCATCAGCGCCGTGGGGATAGAGCGGCTCCTCGGCTCTCATCCGGCCGTAGCCGAGGTGGCTGTCATCGGCATGCCGGACAAGCAGTTTGGCGAGCGCATATGCGCGTACGTGCAGTGTAAGCCAGGCATGACGCTGGCTTCGAGGAGATGATCGCCCACCTCAAGAGTGTTGGGGCGTCAGTAATGCAGCTGCCTGAGCGGCTGGAGTTGATCGAGAGCATGCCATTGACGAAGGTTGGCAAGCGGGACAAGAAGGCGCTCAAGGAGGATATCAGCACGAAATTAGGGTTTGAGTAAGTAAGACGTGGCGCAACAATGACTGGGTTGAGAGGTGCGAAATAGACCAATTATTTGCTTGACAACCAGGGATGAGCCGGATAAAAGGAATCAGAGACAGGAGTACCCGAGATGTGGTCATCCGTGTTGTCTCAAGGTTCATTGGTAAACATGAGGAAAGGAGGATGTAGCAGAGGCAGGAATTCATAGACAACGGAACAAAAAAAGGGGGTTCTCATGAAGAGAAAGATCGTAAGTCTCATAGCCATTTGTCTGGTAGCGACATCCTTTACACTATCGGCGGGGAATTTCCCTTTATCCGGCATCAGGCGCGGAGCTCAAAATAGGTCTCTTGATGCCTATGACCGGATATGTCGCGTTTTTTGGGGGAATGCAGGAGGCAAGCCTCAGGCTGGCCCAGAAAGAGTTTGCAAAGCTGGGCCCGAGTGGGGGATTTGATCTGAAATTTATCGTTTATGATACCGGCGCAAAGCCCCAGGACGCAATCCTCATGGCACAGAAACTGATGCACACCGATAAGGTTCTGGCTATTATCGGCCCTTACCTGAGTACTGAGTGCGAGCAGGTCTTCCCGGTAGTGAACCGGGACAAGGTTCCTATCATCACCGCCTCCTCGGCAAAGGCCGGCTTGACCACCTCCAACAGGCCCTGGACCTTCCGCAACATCATGACGAGCGACAAGATCAATGAGCCTGCCATCCGGGCATGGGTCAAACAGAAGAATATCAAGACGGTCGCGATCCTGACCGACATCAAATCTAAGGTGAGCGAGACCTACGGTAAAGACGTGGCCCCGACCCTTCTCAAGAAATACGGGGTCCGGATCGTAGAGGATATCGACTTCGTCACTGAAGATGTCGACTTCAGCGCTCAGATCACAAAAGTGAAGCGGTCCAATCCTGACGGCATAGTTCTGGCTGGAGAGTATTCCCTCGCGGCCAACATTGCCCGGGAGGCAAGAAAGCAAGGCCTGAAACAAGCTTTGATTACGGATGTTCCGACTGTAACGCCGGAATACATCAAGCTTGGCGGGGACGCTGTTGATGGCACATTCGGCCCTTCCGACTTCTGGGCCGGGAATCCGGGACCGAAAGTCCAGTCCTTTGTCAAGAAATTCAAAGCGGAGTATGGCCAGGACAAAGATCCCCACGCCACAACGGCCGCCATATACGATACGCTTTATATCAATCGCTATCTCGTGGGCAAGCTGGGGCTTTCCGGCAAAGCCGAGGACCTTCAGAAGGACCGGGAGAAGATCAGGGACGGATGGGCGAGCTTGAAAGACTATCCGGCCGAGGTCGGGGGCAAAACGACCATTGACAAGAACGGGGATGCCTGGAAAGATTACTACACGCTTGTTGTCAAAGGCGGCCGCTGGGTTAAAGCGCCGGAATAAAGAGTCGCGGATAGCGGGTGATTCATGCCCCGTTATCAGAGCAGACGAATCCGCGGGAGTGGGGCGCGCGAAGCCTGCCTCACTCCTCCCACATATAGGGGTCAGACATGTTCCTGCAGCAATTGGTCAACGGGATCATGCTGGGGAGTACCTATTCCCTGGTGGCCATTGGTTACACTCTGATCTTCGGGGTGCTTAACCTCCTCCATTTTGCTCACGGGGAGGTCTTCATGCTGGGGGCTTTCTTTGGTCTTCAGATTGTCCTCGGTCTGAAGCTGGGGATTTTTGGGTGCATCATAGGGGCAATGATTGGCACGGCCCTTGTGGGGTTCTTGATCGAGAGGGTTGCCTTTCGACCAATAAAAAAAGAATATTTCCTGGCACCCCTTATCGCCACTATCGGAATTACAATCATCCTCCAGGAGTTGGCTACAAAGATTTTTGGAAGCGAGCCCGTGGGATTTCCTCAGACAGTGGGGATCCGAAATTTTGAGCTGGGCCCTATAGGCATAAACAGCCTCCAAATCCTGATCCTGAGCATCGCCATATTTCTGATGGTGGTCCTCCATCTCTTTGTCTCTCGGACCAAGCTGGGCCGCGCGATGAGGGCGACGAGCGGAGAACGCGACCACGGCTCGGCTCCTGGGCGTGAAGGTTAATCGAATTGTGGGCCTGACCTTCATGATTGCCTCCGCCCTCGCGGGGGCGGCCGGTGTACTGGTTGGCATGATGTATAACACTATTTCTCCTTATATGGGCGCCCAAATGGCGGGAAAGGGATTCGCCATCATGCTGTTGGGCGGACTGGGAAACATACAGGGAGCGATGGTGGGAGGACTCATCCTGGGAGTGGCCGAGATCCTGAGCGTCGGGTATCTGGCATCCTCGTACCGGGATGCCTTCGCTTTCGGTGTGATGATCCTCATCCTGATATTTAGACCGAGTGGGCTTTTTGGATCTCTTATCCACGAAGACTGAGGGTTGAAAGGAAAGGGCAGATGATCTCACCTTTCGTCCAGACGATTCTGATCTTTGGAGGCATTAACGCCATTCTCGGTCTCAGCCTCTACTTGCCCTTCTCCGCTGGGCAGCTCTCTCTTGCCCAAGGGGGATTCATGGCCATTGGTGCCTATACCTCCGCGGTTCTAACCCGGAACTTCGGTATGCCGTTCGGCTTTGCGCTTCTTGGAGGAGCGGTTGTCTCTTCAGCTGTTGGAATCGGCGTTTGTTTCCCCGCCCTGAGGATCAAGGGCATCTACCTTCTTCTCATCACGCTGGGATTCAATGAGGTGATTCGAGTCTTCTTCCTCAACTTCAGGTATACAGGAGGCGTGGGAGGTTTCGGCGGTATTGCCCCTATGACGGATCTGTTCAACCTTTACCTCGTGCTCATCCTTCTCATCGCTTTCTTTTATCGATTTCATAATTCACGTCTTGGAAGGGCGCTTCGCGCCATAAGCGAAGATCAGGATGCGGCCGAAGCCCGGGGAGTGTCACTTACCCGGATGAAGACGTTTGCCTTCGGAGGCGGTGCCTTTATCGCAGGGCTGGCAGGAGGGTTCTACGCTCATTTCGTGATGTTTATTCAATCTGAAAGCTTCGGCTTTTACAGGTCTCTCGAAGCAATGATCTTTGTCATCCTGGGGGGATCCCAGGTATTCTGGGGATCCATCGTGGGGGCTTACCTCGTGACCCTGATCCCCGAATCGTTCCGGTTTCTGCAAAAATTCAGGTTCGAATTCTTCGGTCTATGCCTCCTGGTCATGATGATCCTGAGGCCCATGGGGCTTCTTGACGAAGAGGTTTGCCGATGGTCGTGGTGGAAAAGAAAAGTTTTGGGGTAGGCGATCGAAGTGAACCTGCGCAATGATCACGTGTTGCTGGAGTTGCAGGGAGTCAGCAAGGCCTTCGGGGGCTTCTTTGCGGTCCATGGGTTTGACCTTGAGGTTCGGAAGGGAACGATCCACGCCGTTATTGGACCTAATGGATCGGGGAAGACAACTCTGATCAATTTGGTGGGTGGGTTCTTACGGCCGACCTCAGGTTCCCTCTTCTTTAATGGTGTCAACCTCAACCATGTGCGGACCGACCAGAGAACGGCAATGGGAATCAGCCGTACCTTTCAGAATATCCGCCTCTTCGGTCACATGACCACGCTGGACAATGTAATGGTGGCCAGGCACTGCCGGACCCGCTCGGGCCTGATACGGTTGATTCTGAAGCCTCCGTTGAAGCCCCTGAAAGAAGAGGAGGAGATACGGAGGAGGGCGTCGGAGATTCTCGAGTTTGTGGGAATCCTCCAGCGAAAGGATCTGAAGGCATCCAATCTTCCCTATGGCGAGCAACGTCTCCTCGAAATCGGACAGGCTCTGGCGACTGACCCTGAGTTGATCCTTCTGGACGAACCGGTGGCGGGTATGAATCCAAGTGAGAAGGAGTTTGTGAGGTCCCTGATCCAGCGCATAGCAGCCATGGGGATTACAATCCTCCTTATCGAACACGACATGAAAGTGGTGATGGGGGTCTCGGAGTGGGTCACTGTCATAAACTTCGGCAAAAAGATTGCCGAAGGGTTGCCGAGCGACATCCAGAGAGATCCCGCCGTCATCGAAGCCTATCTCGGGAGAGAGGAGTAATCCTGTGCTTATTGTCCAGGATCTCGTCACGCACTATGGGCAGATCAGGGCTCTGAACGGGGTCAGCATCCAGGTGAACAAGGGAGAGGTAGTCTGTCTCATCGGTGCCAACGGAGCGGGCAAGACAACCCTTCTCAAAAGCATCATGAATGTGGTTCCTCCCAGGATGGGGGAGGTACGGTTTCTCAATGAGCAAATGCGCGGCCTTCCAACCGAGACCATTGTCAAGAAAGGTATTACCCTGGTCCAGGAAGGGCGCGGCCTCCTCAGACGGATGACCGTTTTGGAGAATGTGCTCATGGGCGCCTATACCGTGGAAAACAAGGATCAGATTCGCCAGGGACTGGAGCTTGTCTTCAAACTATTCCCCGTCCTTGAAAAGAGGCAAAGGCAGATGTCGGGGACGCTCAGCGGCGGCGAACAGCAGATGGTAGCTATCGCGAGAGCGCTCATGGCCCAACCCGTCCTTCTCATGATGGATGAACCCTCGCTCGGCCTTGCGCCCCTCATGGTAAATGAGATCATCAACGTAATACGCAGTCTGCACCAGATGGGCTGCACCATCCTGCTGGTAGAACAAAACGCAAGAAAGGCCCTGCAAGCGAGCAACCGCGCCTATGTCCTTGAACTCGGAAAGGTCGTTCTGGAAGGCCCGTCCGCGGAACTTTTGAAGAGCGATGACGTGAGAAAAGTCTACCTGGGCGAAGAATAAGTCGAGCCCCTCCCTAATTGCATCGCGCACCCGCTGGGGCTCACGAAAAATCTTGACAAAGCGGCAAGATGTTGTAAGAATGGATGTTACCAAATGAGATTGTCATAATTAGCGTTATACATATATATGTATATGAAATTACACGCGAATGATATTCTGAAAATACAAATATCACAGCGAATATGGAGATGAGTCATAAAATAGTCAAAGGCATGTCGCGGTATGGCTCTTAAGCCTTACGTTTGCGTGCTGTCAACTAACTATGAGGCAGATGTGTGATGTGGGATGAATATGTTATCCCGAAGTCGGTTGAGGAGGCCCTGCAGATACTGCAATCCCGTGAGGGCGAAGCGCGGATAATAGCCGGAGGCACTGACCTGGTTCCTGAGCTGAAGGATGGGGCCAAAAACGTAAGATGCCTGGTAGACATCAGCGAAATCGAGTCCCTCAGGAAGATCGAGCTTGATGGTGACCTGATCAGGCTTGGGGCAGGAGTCACTCACACTCAGGTGGCTTCTTCGGAGCTGATCCGGGAGCAGGCGAGCCTCCTGGGTGAAGCCTCGGCAGCCGTGGGTTCACCCTTGATACGAAACCAGGGAACAGTCGTGGGGAATGTGGTAAAGCGTCAGCCGGCGGCTGACACGGCTGTCGCACTCTTCTCCCTGTGTGCTGAAGTGGAGATTCTCTCAGGCAAAGGCACAAGGCGAGTTCCTATTGGGCAGACGTACGAGAAGCTGGGCGTATCAAGGATAAATAGCGCGTCGGAGATCGTGACCGCCCTTGTACATCAAAAGCCTTCGCAAAGATCAAGGATCTGCCTTTGTTCGCCTGGCCCAGCGCAAGGCCTTGGCTTTACCCATGCTGAACGTGGCGGTTGTGGTGACTGTAAAGGATGGCCGCTTCGAAGACGCGAGGATAGCGATCGGTCCCGTGGCGCTGTTGCCGTTCCGTTCGAAACGTGCAGAGGTGACATTGAAGCATGCCGCCACGGATTCGGGATCGGATCGATAGAGCAGCAGAGGCTGCGGCCTTGGAGGCCCAGCCCAGAGACAGTGCTTTGAGGGGTTCGGCAGAGTACCGCCGGGAGATGGTCAAAGTATTCGTCCGGCGGGCGGTCGGACGGGCGTTGCAAAGGGCGGAACAGAAGTAAAAAGGGGATAATAGTGGCTGAGGTGCTGCTCACTATGACCGTCAACGGCGAGGCAGTAAAGCTGGCTGTTGAACCATCGGCGATGCTTGTTGACGTGCTGCGCGGCAGATTGGGCCTCATTGGCGTCAAGGAGGCGTGCGGCAAGGGAGAATGCGGTGCCTGCACGGTGTTGCTGGATGGCAGGCCCATCCCTTCGTGTATCACTCCGGCCATGAAGGCACTCAATAAGAACGTATTGACCATTGAGGGACGTGGGGAGTCCCGGCAAGCTCCATCCGATACAAGAGGCCTTCATTGACCACGGGGCAGTGCAGTGCGGCTTCTGTACGCCGGGGATGATACTTTCGGCCAAGGCATTGCTGGACGAATATCCGCGTCCCACTGAAGAGGAGGTCAGGGTCGCGATATCGGGCAATCTCTGTCGGTGCACCGGCTATGTGAAAATTGTCGAGGCCGTACTCTCTGCGGCTGAAAGGATGGGGAAATAGACAGATGCAGGAATACACTATCGTCGGCAAGCGCCTGCCTTTACTGGATGCCGTTGAAAAGACGATGGGGCGGGCGGTGTTTACGGTAGATATGGAGCTCCCGGGCATGCTGCACGCCAGGATTCTCAGAAGCCCCCATGCACATGCCCGGGTCCTTCACGTCGACACGAGCCGAGCCGAGCGGCTGGCCGGCGTGAAGGTGGTGCTCAGTAAAAATAATCGCACCGCGAACGAGGGTACCTGCAACGCTTGGCGGGCCGAAAGAAAAAGTTGCTTTTGATGAAAAGGTTCGATACGTGGGGGACGGATGGCAGCTGTGGCTGCCGTCAGTAAGGAGCATGGACTAACTGGCATTGAGATTGATCAAAGTGGACTATGAAGTGTTGCCCGCCATCTTTGACCCGGAGGAACGACTGAAACCGGGAATCATCCACTGATTCACGAGGATAAGGAGCGGGACATCGCTGCGCTGTCTGAGGCGAAGGTCGGTGATACGGAAGTTGGTTTTCGGAAGCGGATTACGTCTTAGAAGAGACCTTCAGGACATGCCGGGCCAGTGAGCGACATGCCAGCCTGGAGACACACGCCTCTATCGCGAGCTTTGATGTGTCCGGAAGCTCACCGTCTGGTCATCGACTCAACTGCCCTTTCACATCCAGAGACTGCTCGCCGAGTACCTGGATATGCCCATGTCCAAAGTGAGGGTGGTAAAGCCTTATCTCGGCGGGGTTTCGGCGGCAAGACTCCATATGGTGGTGGAACATATCTCGAGCCGGCTCCTGTGCAGGATGACGCAGCGATCGGTCAGGTTGGTATTGGATCGCGAGGAGGAATTCTCGGCGACTATTGTCGCCACGCGTTTATCATCAAATTAAAAGTCGGCGCCGCAAGGGACGGCACGCTCACGGGCCTAGAGGCCTAGCTCTCACTAATCCGGAGCATACCGTCCGTCACCGGTCCTTGGGCTGGTGGGGGAAGGGTTGGTCAGGGGCTACCGCTGCCCTAACCTGGAAATTCCAGGGGCAGTCTGTATGCACCGAACCTCACCCCCGCGGGGTGGTTTCCGCGGTTACGGCAATACGCAGGCGCACTTTGCGATAGATCGATGGTGGAGTGGTAAAGCCCGGAGGCTCGCCATTGATCCAATAGATTGAGATTGAAGAACTACAAAAAGATGGGCGATGTCGGCCATGCAAATACGCTCATCACAAGTTCCCGACTGGAAGACTGCTTGAGGATCGGGGCGGAGAAGATCGGTTGGGGAGTGAGAGATGAACAGGCTGTGGGTGCATAGAAGTGGGGCGAGGGGGTGGCTTGCTTACCCATAGAACGGGACGGGCCCGCGCCTTGGGTTGCCGGATTATTCGGCGGCTTGTCAAGCTTAACGCAGAATGGCACCGCTCACCTGTTCACGGGCGCTGGCCCACCTGGGAACCGACTGTCGTACCACGTTGGCGCAAGATGGCTGCTGAAGAATTGGGACTGAGTTTAATGAGGTAGAACGTCGTCGCTGCCGATACAGATGCAACTCCCGGTGAATGAGGGCCTTTGCGAGCGGGACCCTTTATGTCACAGGCGGTGCGGTAAAAACGACAGCTGCGATGCCGAACGGCAGCTCCTTTCTTATGCGGGGAGGAGACTGCACGTAGCCCCGAAAATTTGGAGGCCAGGAATCGAAAATTTTCGAGAAAGGGATTCCTGAGAAACGGTTAACCATTCGTGAAGTGGCCATGGAGGCGAGTCAGGCCAGAGAGGGCGCCAAGGCTTTTCTGGGAGAGGCCAGGTTCGAAAACCCTGCGGCGGCGCATTCTTTTGGGGCCCATTTTTCAGAAGTGGAAGTGGACACGGAGACCGGACAGGTTGAAGTGGTGAAGATGGTGGCGGTTCATGACATCGGCAAGAGTTATGGAATCCCATGGTGGTGGAAGGCCGGATAGAGGGGGCCGTACAACAAGGCATCGGGTATGCGTGACGGAAAATAGTGTAGTCGACGCCAGATCGGCAAGATGCTCGACGCTGACTTTGCCAACTACATGGTATTGACGGCTATGGATATGCCAGGAGTCGAAGTCGGCCTGGTGGAGCCCATCGACCCAACCGGTCCGTTCGGTGCGAAGGAGTGGGCGAGCCCTCGACTCTGGGGGTTGCTCCCGCCATAGCCAACGCCATTTATGATGCGATCGGGATCAGGTTTACTGAAATTCCCATGACACCGGAGAAGGTGTTCGGGTTATGAGGCGCGGTGAGAGCTGGAGGAGGCTTTGCCGCTCCGGAGAAACGCAAAAAATGAGGGGGGACTAAATGAGACATTAGAAAGATCGGACATTACATTTTTACGTGACATCATTTTCATGTTGAGTGGCGCGTCTTTCTGTTGGGCTTCGGATGCGTATCCCAACAAGGCGATTCGAGCTTGTTTGTCCTTTTGCGCCAGGGGGTGATTCGGATCTCAGCGCCCGGATTGTGCGGAAAAGCTCCAGGAAATCCTCGGGGCCAGCCCGGTATTGATAGTGAACAAGCCTGGAGCAGGATCGGCCTTGGGGATAGATTTCGTCATGAGTTCCAAGAACCGGAGCGGTTACACGTTACTGACGGGCTTCGGCCCCATGGTGTTCCTCCCTTCCCATTATCACGCCGCAGTTGCCCTTCGAAGTGGAAGACTTGGTGCCGGTCGGCAGGTTCGCTACTTACAACGACGTCGTCGCGGTCAGCAAAGAGTCTGCCCGGTAAAGAATATGGCCGAGTTCATAGCGTATGCGAAGGCCAAACCCAACACTCTTTCTTATAGTTCTGGCGGTGTCGGGACGACGGGTGACTTCATCGGAGAACTGATCAATATGGAAACCAAATCGGATTTGCCGCACCATCCCTTACAATGGCGTAGCCCCGGCTATAACGACTGTGTGGGAAACCGCGCCTAGGCTTGCTTTATTCAGTTTTTCCGCATGACCTCACATTAAGTGGGCGCC
This sequence comes from uncultured delta proteobacterium, assembly GCA_963821605.1. GTDB lineage: Bacteria > Desulfobacterota > Syntrophorhabdia > Syntrophorhabdales > WCHB1-27 > JADGQN01. The sequence continues at coordinate 89,991 of CAWGEZ010000059.1, forward strand.
GTAAAGGCCCTTGCCGTACTGTCCACCAAGCGCGATCCCGAAGTCCCGCAGGTGCCCACGACCGGGGAGGAAGGCTTCGGCAGCCTGATCGCCCCTTCGTATCACATCATCTACGCACCCGCAAAGATTCCGGCACCGGTTTTAAAAAAATCGGAATCGAGCTTTGGAAAAAGCGCTCGATGACAAAGAGGTGCGCAAGAAGATCGAGGAATTCGGCTACAAACACCTACCTTCCTGAACTCTCAAGAGTTCAAAAAAGTTCTCGATAGTGAATCCAAGAAATGGTCGGTCGTGGCTAAAAAGGCCAACATAGTTGTGAAGTAAGGAAGAGTGTGTGGAAAGGGTAAACGGCCTGGTAGTCTTCTTTCTTGGAGCCGCCATCTTCTGGTTCGGAAGAGGCCTGTCCATCGGCACTCTGCGTGCGCCGGGTCCGGGATTTTTTCCCATTTTGATTGCTGCGGTGCTGGTGGTTCTCTCCCTGTTCTTGATGATAGGAGGGGAAGAGGGAGAGCGAGGAAGATGCTGTCTCGGCCCCAGCCATTATCAGGATGCTTGTACTCTTTGCCGCACTGGTGGCCTATTTCCTGTTGCTGGAATACCTGGGCTTTGTTGTCGTCAGCTTTCTCCTGATGTTTTTCCTATTTCTGTGGGTAGGCCGTCAGAGATGGTATGTAGCCTTTCTGTCGGCTGTGATCTGCATCGGTTTGGCATATGTCCTCTTCGAGATGCTTTTGAAGAGTAATCTTCCAAGAGGCGTGTTCGGGTTCTGACGATGGAATTGCTGCATAACCTATATCTCGGCTTCAGCGTTGCCCTGCTCCCCGTGAACCTTCTCTTCTGCTTCATAGGCGTCTTCCTGGACGCTGGTTGGGGTCCTGCCCGGGTTGGGCCCGGCCGCAACGATCGCCCTCCTGCTGCCCATTACGTTCAGTCTGCGACCGGAAGCAGCAATCATAATGATCGCAGGTATCTATTATGGGGCGCAGTATGGCGGCTCCACTACCTCTATACTCGTCAACATTCCCGGGGAGGCCTCCTCGGTAGTGACCTGCCTCGACGGATATAAGATGGCCCGTCAAGGTCGGGCTGGACCTGCGCTCGGGATCTCTGCATTCGGTTCCTTTATCGGCGGCACGTTGAGCGTCATCGGCCTGATGCTTCTGGGACCGGTCCTTGCCGGCTTTGCCCTTCAGTTCGGCCCGCCAGAATATTTTGCGCTCATGTTTCTCGGCATCGTCATTCTGACCTTCCTCTCAAAGGGATCGATGGTGAAATGCTTCATTTCAGCGGGGCTCGGACTCTTCATAGGAACAATCGGTATCGACACCATTTACGGGGTTCAGCGCTTCACCTACGGCACGCTTACCCTTATGGATGGCGTCGGGCTAGTCCCTGTAGCGATGGGATTGTTTGGCATTGCCGAGGTGTTTGTCAACATTGAGCAACCAGAAATCCGGGACGTGTTCAAGAGTAAGATCAAGGGCTTGCTGCCGACACGAAAGGATTGGGCTGAATCGCTCGGCCCCATCATGAGAGGTTCAGTCATGGGGTTCTTCCTGGGGATTCTCCCGGGAGGCGGGGCCATCATGGCTTCGTTTGCTTCTTACGCAACGGAAAAACGTATTTCCCGCCATCCGGAATCTTTCGGGAATGGAGCCATTGCGGGAGTTGCCGGTCCCGAAACTGCCAACAACGCCGCAACCGGCGGCGCGATGATCCCGCTCCTTTCTCTGGGCATTTGCCCAACGTCATCATGGCCCTCTTGATTCGCGCCATGATGATCCATGGGATCAAGCCTAGCTGCTTTCTGGTACAGGAAAATCCGCAGGTATTCTGGGGCGTGATCACCTCCATGTACGTGGGAAATGCCATCCTTCTGGTCCTGAACCTTCCGTTGATCCCGCTCTGGGTCAAGCTTCTCAAAATCCCATACGGGATACTCTTCCCGCTGATCCTGCTTTTCTGTCTAATCGGAGTCTACACGGTAAACAATAATGCGTACGAAGTGCTCATCATGCTCATATTCGGGGCAGTGGGGTACCTGATGCGAAAGACGGGATTCGAACCGGCCCCTCTTGTATTTGCCATGGTCATCGGCCCCATCATGGAGACTGCACTTCGCCAGTCGCTGCTCCAGTCGCGAGGTCAGTTCAGCATTTTTTTCACCCGCCCCATTTCGGCTATATTACTTGTCGTCGCTGCTTTCCTTCTGATCAGCCCTCTTGTTCCCGGCGTGGGGAGACAGAGGGAAACGATTGTGAAAGAGGCATCGGATGACTGAGCAAAATCCCAAACTTTGGAACAACGATCAATCGAATCGGATAGAGGAGGAAGAATAATGGAAAGAAATAGAGACCTGAGGGATTTTCTTGGGTGATCAAGAAGGCAGGGCCCAAGTATTACGTCGAGGTCAAGAAGCCGCTTAATCCCCACCTTGAAGTAGGGGTCATCCAGCATAAGCTGTACAAGATAGATCGTAATCCGGTCATCTACTGTCCGAAAATCGCGGGCAGTAAGCTTCCTTTGGTCACGAACGTATTCGGGAGCTTCGAACTCCTCGGTGTTGCGCTGGGAATGGAACCAAGCAGAATCGACCAGGGCACGATCCTTCACGAATACAGGAAAAGGGAGGCCGAGCTCAAGCCGACCAGGACAGCGCCCCCTTCCAAGGCACCGGTCAAGGACGTGGTCCTCCTTGGCAAGGATGTTGATCTTGGCGTCTTACCCATTACACACCACGCGCCCCTCGATTCAGCGAAATTCATTACGATGGGCAATATGGTATGCCGCGACCCCGATACAGGGATATGCAACGTTGGCGTGTATCGCCATGAGGTCAAGGGGGGAAGAAGGAGCTGGGCGCCATGCTCTTGCCCTACCATCACGCCAGCGTGATCGCCCAGCGGTATGCGGAGCTGGGAAAGGAGATGGAGGTTGCGCTGTTCCTGGGACATCATCCTGCGGTCGTGCTTGCGTCGATGCACAGAGGCTCGCAGGACGTGGATGAGTTCGAGGTTATGGGCGGGCTCCTGGGAGAGCCCCTTAGGGTGACGCGGTGTGAAACGGTAAACCTGCCTGTTCCCGCAGATGCGGAGATCGTGATCGAGGGGGTGATAGACCCCCGGACCATGATCACGGATGGACCTTTCGGCGAGTTTGCGGACCATTACGGCAGCGTGAGAAATGTCTATCTGATCAGGATAAAGGCCATCACCATGCGAAAGGACGCGATCTATCATGACCTTGATTCTGCCATCCGGAGCATAATATCGCACACGTGCTGGGGCTCGAGTCAGCCATTTACGATTCGGTAAAGAGGGTGGTTCCCACGGTAAATTGGTCCAATTGTCCGGCGAGCGGCAAGGCAATTTTTCATCTCTATGTTTCGATCAAGAAGACACTGGGCGGACAGGGAAAGCTTGCGGGTCTTGCAGCCCTTTCGGTTCCGAGTTACCCTGTCAAGACGTGTATCGTGGTTGACGAGGACGTCGACGTCTTCGATGAGAAGAACGTGCTCTGGGCGCTGGCGACCCGGATGGTGCCGGGCCGGGATATCACCATTATCGAGAACTGTGCCGGGAACGCACTGGATCCTGTGGCATATGACGAGACACGCGAAGGTCGGCTCCATGCAGGATTATATGATCATCGATGCGACGAAACCGTTTCTTGACGCTGCCTACGCCGGTACCTATTGTACCACCTGAAGATCTGTGGAAGAGAATGAAGCTGGAGGACTATATAAAGGGGTTTGGGCAAAGTAGCTGTTAGATTGAAGAGAGTTATTGCCAATGAACACGGGAGGTGGCGGAATAGAATCGGTTCGTTATTTTAGCAGTTGGTTTGTGTCTGGTTCTTTGTTTGAAGGAGGCAATGTCCAAGAATTCCAGTAGCATATAGTCCGATGATCTCGTTCGAGGCAAGGTACCGCGCCGAAAGCGGTATCGAGGTCCGCAAGACTATCTGTGATATCTGTAATCCTCAGACGCACTGCGGCATAGACGCGTATGTAAAGGACGGCGTGGTAATCAAGGTCGAGGGGACCAAGGAGAATCCTCACAGCGAAGGAACGCTTTGCTCCAAGGGTAATGCCAACCGGCAATACGTCTACCATAAAGACCGCGTCCGCACCCCGCTCGTCAGGACCGGCGAGAGGGGCTCGGGACAGTTCACTTCCGTGTCGTGGAAAGAGGCGCTTGATCTGATCGCACGCCGCCTCCTCCAGATTCGGCAAGAGTCAGGTCCGGAATCGATCGTCTTCTTCTCGGGGTATCCTAAATGGATGCGACCGTTCCTGAAGCGCCTTGCCCACAGCTTTGGATCGCCCAACTATTGCACGGAGTCGAGCGTCTGTTCGAGGGCGGGCTACCTTGCGGGCCAGTTGACGTACGGGGGTTTGGGAAAAGCCGACATTGCGCATGCGAAATGCCTCCTTGCGTGGAGCGGGAACCCTTTCTATTCCGGCACGCCGGTGGTAAGAGGGCTGCTCGATGCGCGCGAGAGAGGGCTCAAGATCATCGACGTGGGCCCTCTGATCACACCACTCACTGCGCACGCAGACATCCACCTTCGCCTCCGGCCGGGCACCTCCGGCGCGCTTGCCTTAGGTATGGCAAGGGTAATTATAGAAGAAGGCCTGTATGACCGCGCGTTCGTGGACGACTACACGCTCGGTTTTGAGGAGTACCGGGATTATGCGCGCGAGTTTTCGCCTGCCGTGGCTGAGAAGATCACGGGTGTGGCCGCCGGCGATATCATTAAGGCTGCCCGGCTCTATGCGACCACGAAGCCTGCGTGCCTGATGTACAGTTCCAATGCCACGACCCACCACACCAATGGCCTTCAGAACCATCGGGCCCTGATTTCGCTCGTCGGGCTTACGGGTAATTTCGATGTTGAGGGGGGAAACCCGCCCGTAAAGTCGACCTACAACTATGTCACAAGTTCCGGCATCGTCACGAGGGAGGAGGAGTTCGAACAATCGAGACCCTGGACGGAAATGGCGCCGCGCGTCGGACAGGATCGCTTTCCTGCCTGGGCAAAGATCATCGCTGAGGCTCAGGCGATGCATATCCCGTTTCAGATTGAGAGTGGGAAGCCCTACCCGCTTCGGGCCATGGTCGGTTTCGGCATGAACATGCGCATGTGGCCGGGGACGGACTTCATGGAGGCAAACCTCCGGAAGCTCGACTTCATCGTGAACATCGAGCTCTTCATGACCGACAGCGCAAAGCTCTCAGACGTTGTGCTTCCGGCATGTACCTCCCTTGAGCGCAGTGAGCTGAAGTTTTACCCGCAGCATTATGTGATGTGGACGCAGCCGGCTATTCACGGCCTCAGTGCGAATCGCGCTCAGATGCGGAGATTATTTTCGACCTCGCGAAGAGAATAGCGCCGGATGATGCCCTGATGCAGAAGGGCTACGAAGCGTGCATCGACTGGATACTTGAGCCTACGGGCTGACGGTCGAAAAGTTGAAGAACCATCCCGCGGGCTACTCTTTGAAGGACGTGATCCGGCCTCCTTTTCGAAAAGTATCGAAAGCAAGGCTTTACAACACCTTCAGGAAAGATGGAGTTTACGTCCACGATTCTTGGGGAACTGGGGCACGATCGCTCTTCCGCCGTACCGTGAGCCCCGGCTCAGCCCCGTATCGAGCCGCAGGTAGCAAAGGATTTTCCTCTTATCCTCACCACCGGGCGCGAGACTCCCGATGTTTGTCCATTCGAGGACCTTCAGCCTCGGCTGGACGCGCAGTCTTCGCCCGGATCCCATGGTTGACATTAACCCGAAGGATGCGCAGGATCGTGATATTGCGCAGGAAGACTGGGTCAGTCTCTCCACACCGAGAGGTTCAATACGAGTGAGGGCAAATCACACGGGATGGTGCCGCCCGGTGTGGTAACATGCTCCACGCATACCCGGAGGCAACCGTCAATCTGCTCATCGAGCCTGATTACCTGGACCCTATCTCAGGATATCCGGGCTTCAAGTCCCTGCTTTGCCAGGTGACAAAATTGCCTGACGTGGAGGATAGATGATGACATACCACGCAGCTCGGATTCTCGTTCGACCTCTCCCGCTGCAGCGGCTGCATGGCATGTATGGCCGCCTGTTTCGACCAAAACGATATGCCCGGAAACGGCTCAACCTTTCGACATGTGAGCAGAATAGAAACGGGTGACGAGCCTCTGTCAGTATCCGTTATGTCTCCCTGGCCTGTATGCATTGCGGCGACGCGCCCTGCATTGCCGTCTGTCCCACGAGGGCAATTTCAAAAAGACCGGAGGGCGGGATCGTGACGGTGGGTCCGAGCTTCTGCATCGGCTGCCACGCTTGCGCGACGGCCTGTCCGTTTGGCGCACCCCAGTTCCCCGAAGAGACTACCATGAGGAAATGTGATTTTTGCGTGTCGAGGGTCACCAGTGGGCTGGAGCCTGCCTGTGTCAGAACGTGCCCCACCAGAGCGTTAGGGTTCGGGCCAATTGAAAAGCTGGCCGGGGAAAAGGCAAAGGCAGCTTCTGCCAGGGTCATATCCTCGTTCAACCCCAATCTTGTTCTCACCCTGCTCCAGACCCCGCAGAAATGAAGAATCACGTCATTCCTGTCCGCCTCAAAAATGTGTTGACAAATATATTGCACCATGGCATCGTCTAGAGGCCACCAAATGAAATTCTAAAATATTGCTTAATGGATGCTATCTACTTAACATTATAAACGAATATGATTCAGATAGGTACTACATCACACGAGAAGGGGGGAATCGATCATGAAAGACCGGAAAGGAATGTTGTTAGGTTGCCTCTTGGTTTTTTGCGTCTCTCTTTTTTCCAGCGCTGCATTTGCTCAGACAAAACCTTTTGACCTCTCATACTCAGTCATGATGCCTGCCCCTCACCGAAACGCCGTTCTGGCCACGGAATGGTCTAAGGAGATCGAGAAGAGGACAAACGGCAGGGTCAAGATTACACTCTTTTACGGCGGTACACTTACGCCCGGCGACAAGTGCTATAACGGTGTGGTGAACGGGATCTCCGATATCGGGACATCGGTGCTTTCTTACACAGCCGGGAAATTTCCCCTGACAGAGGTCATCGACCTGCCTCTGGGCTATAAAAGCGGTGCACAGGCAACAAAGGTGATCAACGAATACTACAAGAAGTTCCGACCGAAAGAGCTTGACGACGTCAAGGTCCTCTACCTTCATGCTCACGGGCCGGGGTTCCTGATGACGAAAAAACCCATCAGGACACTTGAAGATCTCAAGGGGATGAAGGTTCGTTCGACCGGAACGGTTGCAAAGATAGTCTCTCACCTCGGCGCCACTGCCGTGGCCATGCCGATCGGCGACACCTATGATGCAGTGAGCAGGGGTGTGGTCGATGGAATGATGTCGCCTTATGAGGTGCTCGATGGGTTCAGAATGGCGGAGGTGGTCAAGTACGTCACCGAAGATTACGGAGCTTCTTATTCCCTTGCCTTCTTCGTGACCATGAATAAGGCGAAATGGAATGCCCTGCCTCCGGATATCCAACAAACCATCGAAAAAATAAATGAGGAATGGATTGAAAAGACACGGGTATCATGGGATGAGATCGACAAGCTGGGAAGAGAGGTTGGTCAGAAGAAGGGGGTCCAGAGCATATCCCTCTCTAAGGAGGAGAACGAGAAATGGGCAAAGGCGGTCAGGCCCATGCTGGATGAGTATGTCAAGGATAAGAAGGCCAAAGGGCTGCCTGCAGACGAGGCACTAAAATTCTGCCTGGATCGACTCAACTAAACTTAATGATGTTGAATGAGGCTGACACGTTGGAAGAGGCAGGAAAGGTCATGGTCCTCGGACCTTCCCTGCCCTGCAAAAAAGTCAGATGCGTGAATGGAGGGCAAGATGGACCGATTTGTTGATCAGGTCAGACGATTAAGCCGTTTCATCAATATCATTGGCGGGATCAGCCTGGTCTTCCTCATGTCTCTGACGCTCGCCGATGTGCTGTTAAGATCCTTCAAGATGCCCATTCCGGGGACCTATGAGCTCGTGGCCCTTTCAAGCGCCGTCGTCATAGGGTTTTCGCTTCCACTCACCTCCTGGATGAGAGGACATATTTATGTTGATTTTCTCCTTGTGAAGCTGCCGAAGAGAGTACGAGACATTTTTAACCTTGTGACAAGATTCATGGTACTCGTCCTGTTCGTCCTGATCGGCTGGAACCTTATCAGGTATGGCATGGCTTTACACAGATCAGGAGAGGTTTCCCTCACCCTGAACATACCCTTCTATCCGGTTGCATACGCCCTGGGGATCTGCTCGTTTATACAATGCCTGGTGATGTTCTGCGACATGGTGAAAATTGCGGGTGGGGACTATGAATGAAGTTATGGTCGGCATCATAGGGTTAGGAGTAGTTTTAGCCTTATTTCTGACGGGCATCGAACTGGGGTTCGCCATGGCACTGGTCGGCTTTGTGGGCTTCAGCTATATCATGTCCTGGAAGGCAGGATTTAATCTTCTGGCCAAGGATATCTTCGATGTCCTCTCCTCCTACGGGTTTACGGTCATCCCGCTCTTTGTCCTTATGGGACAGGTCGCCTTCAATGCGGGGATTGCCAAAAGGCTGTACAATACCGCCTATAAATTTATCGGCCATATCCCCGGAGGACTGGCCATGGCCACCGTGGTCGGGGCCACGGCCTTCAAGGCCATCTGCGGTTCTTCCCCTGCCACGGCCGCCACCTTTGCCAGCGTGGCCGTTCCGGAGATGGACCGGTACGGCTACAGCAAGAAACTTTCGACCGGGATTGTGGCCACGGTGGGAACCCTGGGAATTCTCATCCCACCCAGTGTCACCCTGATCGTCTTCGGCATCATCACCGAACAATCGATCGGCAAGCTTTTCCTGGCCGGGCTCATTCCGGGGCTGATCATCGCCTTCTTTTTCATCGTCATCATTTACGGATGGTGCAGGATCAACCCACCCTCGGGCCCAAAGGGGAAAGATCCACCTGGAAGGAGAGGTTGCCTCCCTGCCGGAGGTATCGTGGGTTGTGATCATTTTTCTCCTGGTGATCGGAGGGTTGATGCAGGGGTTCTTCACGCCTACCGAGGCAGGCAGCGTGGGGACCTTCGCGGTGCTCCTTCTACCGTCGACCAAAAGGGATATCGAACTTAAAGGGTTCATCAAATCGGTGGCCGAATCCCTGCGCACGGCCTGTATGGTCCTCATGCTCATCGCCGGCTCCACCATCCTGGGCCATTTTCTGGCCGTGACCAAGATTCCCATGATGGCCGCCGACTGGGTTGTTCAGCTCCCTCTCAATCGTTACCTCATCATGATCCTCATCACCCTCATCTATCAGGTGGGCGGGTCCTTTATCGACGACCTTGCCTTCATGATCCTGGCCACGCCGATCTTTTACCCGGTCATCATCAAAGCTTGGCTTCGATCCGATCTGGTTCGGGATGATCATCGCCATCACGGTCATGATCGGGGTGGTGATTCCTCCGGTGGCCATCAACGTCTTCGTGGTGAAGAATATCACCAAGGTGCCCTTTGGCGTGATTTACAGCGGGGTCTATCCCTTTTTGATCAGTCTCATCGTTTGCGGATTCTGCTGTTTCTGTTTCCACAGATCGCTCTTTTCCTTCCTTCCGTCTTGATGAAATGAGATGAACGTAGGCGGAAGGAGTTTGAGGTCATCGGTACAATGCAGCCTATCATTTGAACCGAAAGGAGGATTAGAAGGTATGAAGAGGGAAGTCATTTATTCTGTAAGAGGACCGAAATTATTGCCAGAAATGACGTCGGAAGATGTCGCAGAGGAGCTGAAGCACACAGACCTCATCATCTTTCCGGTTGCCTCGAATGAGGTGCACGGGCCACATCTGCCGTTGATCGCTGGTAGATCCAGGGCACAGAAGCGACGAGAAGGATCGTGGCCAGGCTAGCGTCGGAAGGGATTCGCGCGGTTGGCGGGCTGCCGATCCCGATGGGCGTCTCCATGACGCAGATGGACTTTCCCGGTACTATCTCCCTCATGCCTGACACGATGATGGCGGTTATGAGGGACGTGTGCAACAGCGTTATAAAGACATGGATTTCGCAAGATCGTTCTGATCATGTCCCATGACGGGAATCTTGGAGCCTTGTACTCGGTAGCGGAAGAGATATCCAAACAGCCCGGCGTGCGCGTGCTCCTTATCAATTGGCTGCCTTATCTCAGAAGCAAATACACTGAAGTCCTCAAATCTAAATCAGGAGGTCACGCGGGTGAAGGCGAGACGGCAAGGGTACTCGCCTCTTCCCTGAGTTGGTGCGTCTGGATCGTGCCCAGGTGGGTCCTGAAGAGGGTGGGACCGGTCCGCAGCTGGAAGGCGACCTACCCGTCCATTTTGGCGGGGGCACCCTCGACCCCCCGAGGGGGCTGAGGGATAAGACGCGATAGGTTCGTTCGGCGATCCACGGGGCGCCACGGCGGAAACGGGGAATAAGTGTTATGACCTCATTGAAGACTGGGCCTGCGAGGTGATCAAGCGGCACTTCGACCTGTAGCTCTAAAAATCCTGCATTGCGATTAGCAACAGACGGCTCCAAAGTTCGCTGCTTGGGGCCGTCGAGATAGATGCCCGCGGGAAAGGGGAGTCACCACAATGATGTCCTTATTCCATCCTGCCTACGGGAGAAGGCTTGGGTCCCCTTATTGTCGCCGGATTTCACCCATTCTGTTTTGTTTACATGCTGCAGTGAGCAAAAGAGAGACGGAGTTGCTGTTCAAGGCGCCGTCCCAATTCGTTCATCAGAGACGGAATGAAAGGGGGTAATTATGAAGACACTACACGCGCGCAAAGAAGCCTTGAACAGGAGGGACTTCTCAAAGTTGCTTCGCTCGGAATAGCCGCGGCCGGCGTGGTCCCGGCATTGACGCGGGAAGCAAGGGCAGACGTCAAGAAGCTCAGATTTACGCTTGCCTGTTCACCCTATGATCGGTTGCAGGCCCTTATCGATGGGGGAGCGTCCAGGTGGAGGGTGTGGATCTCAATTTCTTGCCGATGATGGTGACGAAGAGACCTTTTGGCGTCAGCTGAGATATCAGGAGTTCGACGGGTCAGAGATATCGTTCTCATCGTACATCCTGGCCAGGTCACGCGGGGATGAGCGGTTTGTGGCGCTCCCGGCATTTACCTCCAGAATCTTCCGTCATTCCTCCGTCTACGTCAATGCGAAGAAAGGCATACAAAAGCCGGAGGATCTAAAGGGTAAGATTATTGGCGTTCCTGAATATCAGATGACAGCGGCGCTTTGGCTGCGCGGGTTGTTCCAGCATGAATACGGGGTACATCCGCGCGACGTAAAATGGAGAAGCGGCGGCCAGGAGACGCCGGGACGTGAGGGAAAAGCCGACACTCAAGCTGCCGCGGGATATCGACTATGCGCCCATTCCCAGGGACAAGACGCTTTCGCAGATGCTCGATGCAGGCGAATTCGATGCTATGTTCACTGCACTCGCCCCTTCCTGCTTCGTGAAGGGCTCGTCCAACGTGAAGCGCCTCTGGGAGAACTTACAAGGATGTTGAAAGGAACAAAATCTTACCAGAAAACAGGCATTTTCCCCATCATGCACACCGTTGCCATAAAGAGGAGCGGTATAAAGAGAACCCATGGGTTGCCCAGTCTCTCTACAAGGCATTGGTGGCCTCCAAGAACGTCGCCCTGAAGAACCTGCAGCTGACAGGGACATTACAGGCGAACCTCCCCTGGCTCGTCCCGGAGGTGGAACGGACGAGAAAAATCATGGGTGATGACTGGTGGCCTTACGGCATGAGAAGAACAGGAAGACCATTGAGGCGATGTGCCAATACTCTTACGAACAGGGGCTCGCAGAGAAGCTGATGAAGATTGAAGACCTCTTCGCACCGGAAACATTTACCGAGTTCAAAATATAGGAAGGGCAGATATAATCAGGAGAACGAAATCTCTCCATGCTCACCTGTGAACGGGAAATCAACCGCAAGGAGGGAGCGGTATGAGAAAATGTTTGCTTGTAACGGCAAGACCATCCTGTTTGACTGGGTCTCTGGCGGGAGGGTGAGATGACCAGGCGATTCGTGATGATATTAGTCGTGATTAGCCTGTCTTCGTGTGCAGGTTGCGTTTTCGGCTCCGTATTATGAAGGCAAGACCGTGCGTATCACGGTCGGCTTTTCTGCCGGTGGAGGGTTCGATCTCTGGGCAAGGGTGATCGCGCGCCACCTGGGGAGAAGTATTCCTGGAAACCCCACCATGATTGTAGAGAACATCACCGGGGCAGGCGGACTCATCCACACGAATCAGCTGTTTAAAGCCACCAAGGCGGACGGCCTTACCATCGGCCACCCTGCCGGTGCTCTTATTTTCAGCCAGGCAATGGGGCAGCCGGGGTATGACTTTGACAGCCAGAAATTCATCTACATCGGCGCCGCGAACAAGGAGAATAATGTATTCGCTTTCAGTAAAAAGAGCGGTATTACTTCAGTCGACAAATGGCGAACCTCACCAACGCCCGTAAAGGTCGGAGGCCTTGTGCCCGGCAATTTTATCGACAATTGCGCACGGGTGATGAAAGAGGTGCTCGGCTTTCCCACGCAGATTATTACCGGCTACAAGGGGACGGCCGATGCCCGCATTGCGACGGAGAGTGGTGAACTGGCGGGCAGTGCCCACTCCTGGGACGGCGTGAAGACCGGCTGGAAGAGGGCCATCGAGTCAGGAGAGGGCATCATACTCCTTCAGTGCGTAGCGAAGCCTCTCAAAGAACTCCCGAATGTTCCCCTGATGATCGATCTTGCGACGACTGACCAGCAGCGGAAGCTTGTGGAGGCGATAATCCATTTCGCGAATGAATTCTCGAGGCCGTTTGTTGTCCCGCCCGGAACGCCGAAGGACCGGGTGGAGATACTGCGCAAGGCTTTCCAGGATACAATGAGAGACAAGGAATTCCTGGCCGAAATAGAAAAAATGCAGCTCACCCTCGACCCGGCGACCGGCGAGCAGCTGGCCGCAGCAGTGGCGGGAGTGGCGAGGCTGGACCAGGCCACGCGGGCCAAGCTAAAGGAGGTACTCTTCAAATGACAGAGAGACTTAGGGAATGATACCTTGGAAAGGAGGCATTGCAGGATGACACGGAAGCTTATCTACTCGGTTTCGTGGGCCCAAAGCCTTATCAGAGATGACGTGGAGGAGGTTGGTGAGGAGCTGAAGCATACAGACTTAATCCTTGTGCCGGTTGGTTCTACCGAGGAGCATGGTCCGCACATGCCGTTGGCCGCTGACACTATCCAGGGAGTGGAGGTTTCAAGAAGGGTCGTCTCCAGCCTTGCCATGGAAGGCATTCGTGCTGTGGCGGGCCCCGCTATCCCTTTCGGAGTCTCTTTACACCTGATGGATTTTCCCGGTACCGTCACATTGACGCCGGCTACCTTGGAGACGGTGATACGGGAGGTTTGCAGCAGTCTCATCAAGCACGGATTCCGCAAGATTGTGCTCCTGGTCTCTCACAACGAGAATGTGGGGGCTGTTTATGCTGCGTCTCAAGAAGTATCCCAACAGCCGGGTGTCAGAGCGATGGTTATCAACTGGGCCCCTCCCCTGAAGCAGCAGTACCCGAACTTCTGAAGTCCAAGAGCGGGGGGCATGGCGGCGAAGGCGAGACGGCGAGAGTTCTCGCCTGCATGCCGGAACTCGTTCGCATGGACAGAGCCCAGGCGTATATCCCGAAGAGCCGGGAAAAACTCGATGGAGACGAGCCTATAGATATGGGTGGCGGGGTCTTGGATCTTCCTCACGGCATGAAAGAGGTAACGCCCATAGGTTGTATGGGTGACCCCACCGTTGCCACGGCCGAAACCGGTGAGAAGTGTTACGACTTCATCGTCAACTGGACCTGCCAGGTGATCAAAAGACACTTCGACTTTCCCGGAATATCGGGTTAGATACAAGACCGGGCTACTCAGCGGTGTGTCTTTTCTCTCTTACGAGCGCCATGCAGAGCACGGCCAGCGCGGATGTACCGACCGAGAGTATGAAGATGGACCGGTAGCCGCCGGTGTAATCGAAAATCATCCCGCCCGCGAAGGCCCAGAAGCCGCCGCCCAGATGGTGAACGGTTGTGACGACGCTGGCCAGAAGACCCACGTGTGACAGCCCGAATAGCCTTACCATGAGAAGAGGATTAAGAGGCGCGGTGATAAGGACCGTGAATCCTGCGGCAAGCGCGAAAGCGTAGATGGACGTCGCATCCGTCCGTTTCAATATCAGGAGAAAGATCAAAACGCGTAGCGCGAAGCTAAGAATGATGGGTATCCTGACGCCTATCATATCTGCCACGGGGCCTGCGATCAGTATGCCTGCCAGGCCCATCAACCCGAACCACGCCAGCATGTTGCTTGCAGTGACGGCAGAGACGCCGTGATCGGTCGCAAAGGGTATCAGATGGGTCGTAATGAAAAAATCATGGCTGCCGCAGATAAACATTACAATCATGAAAAGCCAGTAGGAGGGTGTTCGCAGGGCCTGTGAGAGGTTCATATCCTTGATCGGGGTCAAGGGTTGTGTTCGGTTCTTGCCTTTCTCGGTTTCTTTCAGCTCTTTCAGGCCAGGGGGTATAAGGCCGAAAGACTGAGGCCTGCCCTGTTTGATGATCAGGAGCGCCAGGGGTACGTTTACCACCAACGTGACGAGGCCCATGAGCACGTACGCAAGCCGCCATCCGTACCGTAACGCCAGATGAGAAAACGCGGGCACGAGAACAAACTGCCCCATGGAAAAGCCGGAGATGGCCAGGCTCACAGCGAGCCCGCGCCGCTCGACAAACCACTTGCTGGTCATTGCCCCGAGGAGGGGGATGGATGTGCCGCCAAATCCGATCGCTACCAGCACTCCGTAAAATAAGAAGAACTGCCACAGAGAAGTCATCAGTGATGTCAGGAACAATCCTATGGTGACGAACGACGTGCAGATAAGAATTACCCACTTCGGGCCGTGAGAGATCATAGAGTTTGCCCACGGCCGAGGTTGAGAGCGCAAAGACGATCATGTTGATAAAAAATGCAAGGGAGACAGCACCCCGTCCCCAGCCAAACTCTGAAGCGATGGGTTTAAATACGACGCCGAAAGAAAAGACTACGCCGGAGTTCAAGAAGAGGATGAGGAATGAGGCACCTACAATGTACCATCCATAGTAGACGCCCTTTTTCCGGGAAGTTCCATCCGGAGACATAGGTACCTCGGTATGGCGGAGCTTGCGCTCTGCCGCGAAAGTTGCGGAGCAGAGTATAAAGGGCGCGTGCAATGCTTGTCCAGAAAAACCTGCTTTTTGGCTTCAATTCTGTGCTATCCTAGCTCAATACCAGTTCGCCTTCATGCATATAGCTTCGTTGCCTGCGTCGGCGCGACTTCGACGTACCAAAATGTACGCCTCCGTCGCATCCTCCTGGTCGCCTCGCTCTATTTTTGAATGCAAACTGGTATTAGTACCCGTGTGTGGAGGGGGAATGAGGCTGAAAGGACGGGTAGCGATAGTGACCGGGGCGAGCAGAGGTCTTGGTAAGGCCATGGCTTTAGGCCTTGCCAGAGAGGGGGCTGCGGTGGTTGTGGCTGCACGCACCGAGAAAGACAGATCCCAACGGGCTCGAAGGCACCATCCACAGGACCGCAGAAGAGATAAGGGCTCTCGGAGCCCCCTGCCTCGCCGTAAGATGTGATGTTACCCGGGAAGACCAGGTGGAGAGCATGGTTCAGGCGACCATGAGCGAGTTCGGCTCGATAGATATCCTCGTGAATAATGCAGGCATAGCTTTCCCTGCACCCGTGTGGGAACTGCCGCTCAAACGCTGGGAGCTTGTTCTTCGCGTCAATCTGACGGGTACCTTCATCTGCACGAAGTCTGTTCTGCCGGCCATGATGGATCAGAAAAAGGGGAGCATCATCATTCTCTCGTCCGTACAGGCTCAGGCCAGAGGATCGGTGCCTTCAGGCATAGCTTACGGAATCTCCAAGGCCGCGCTGGAACGCATGACGTACGGGCTCGCGACTGAACTGGGGAAGTTCAACATCGCCGTCAACTGCCTGAAGCCGAGAGGCGCCGTCGAAACAGAAGGGATGCGGTTCCTCAATCCTGATGCTGACTGGTCCCGTTGGGACACACCCGACATGATAGTGAAAGCGGCCCTGTTTCTCGCCGCCCAGGACGCTACCGGAGTCACCGGCACGGTTGCGACGGATGAGGAGCTATGCGCCTGGCACGGTCTGTAATTTCTTCTGGTCTTTCAGTAGGGTCGTGCCTTGACAGCCTGGCGCCTGGATATCTTCCTCCTAAACTATCTCTTGACAGAGTCCATCGTCTCTATATAATATGCAGCCAGTGCGCCCCATTTTTGAGCAGTCGGGCGATGCGTGGAAAACCCGAGACAGAATCAAAAAGCGCAGGGCAAAAAATAGGGTAAGGTGATGTCTTTTTTGACCGTTCAAAATCTTTCGAAATCCTTTGGTGGCCTCGTTGTCATCCAGAACCTCTCGTTCTCTGTCAACGAGGGAGAAATCCTCGGTGTCATAGGGCCGAACGGTTCCGGGAAGACTACCCTCTTCAATTTGATCACCGGCTTCTTGAGCGCTGACGAAGGCGGGGTAGAATTCTGCGGAGATAACGTCACCAACAGAAGGCCGTCAACCATATGCAAATCGGGCATAACACGGACTTTTCAGCTCGTCAAACCCTTTGTCCGCCTGACTGCGCTGGAAAACGTTATGGCAGGAAGGGCTTACGGAAGAGAGCCTGCGCGCAACATGAGGGAGGCGAGAAAAGAGGCTGAGGAGATACTCGGCTTGACCGGGATCAGCAAGAAACAGCACATCGCGGCCCAGCACCTGAATCTCATCGATCGGAAAAGGCTCGAGATAGCGCGTGCGCTGGCAACGAGACCGAAACTCCTGCTCCTGGACGAGGTCTTTGCAGGGCTCAATCACACGGAGGTGGAAGAAGCCCTCTCCCTGGTCTCGACGATAAAGGGACTCGGTATAACGATGATGATCGTCGAGCATGTGATAAGGGTCATCCTCGGGGTTTCGACCAGGGTGATGGTGCTCAGTTCAGGCCAGAAGATATTCGAAGGTTCGCCGCAAGGAGCAGTAGCTGATCGGATGGTTATTGAGGCTTACTTAGGGGAAGACTTCCATGCTTGACGTCAGGGATGTGGACGTAACTTACGGAGACATCCAGGCGCTCTGGGGTGTCTCATTCAGTGTTCGGAAGGGCGAGATGGTCGCCCTCGTCGGGTCCAACGGGGCGGGCAAGTCGACCGTGCTGCGGACTCTCTCAGGCGTGCAGAAGCCCCGGAAGGGAACTATAACCGTTGAAGGAATCAGGTCGGATACGGCGGAACCCTACAAGGTAGTTGAACTCGGCGTATCGTTGGTGCCTGAGGGGAGAAGGCTTTTTCGGGATATGACTATCCTTGAGAATCTGGAGCTTGGCGGCTACATCGGCAGGGCGCGAAAAGTTAAGGATGAGCATCTCGAGTGGGTCTTCCAGATGTTCCCCGTGCTGAAGCAGCGAATACGTCAGCTCGCCGGTACCTTGAGCGGCGGAGAGCAGCAGATGCTGGCGATAGCGCGAGCACTGATGTCCGATCCCAAGCTGCTCCTCGTGGATGAGCTTTCGCTGGGCTTGGCCCCGATCATCGTCAAGAACATTTACAGTACGCTCAAGGAGATAAACAAGTCGAGGAATGTGACCATCCTGGTGGTGGAACAGAACGTCCGGTTAGCCCTTGAGGTCGCGGACAGGGCCTACGTGATAGAAAACGGCCGCATAACCATGGAAGGTGCAGGGAAAGACCTTCTCGCCAGTGAAGCGATCAAGAGCGCATATCTGGCCGTAGGATAGCAATGGGAGCCCTTTTACAGATTCTGAGCTATGGCGTCTTCAGCGGTGCATTGTACGGGCTTGTCGCCCTGGGACTTTCGCTCGTCTTCGGTGTTATGAACTATTTGAACGTGGCCCACGGCGCTCTCATCATGCTTGCGTCGTACACCGTGCTCTGGGTCTGTTACTACCTTCATTTTGATCCCTTCCTCTCGCTTATCCTTGTCGTCCCGACCTTCTTCGTGATTGGATGGGTCTTGTTCCTGGGCCTGTTTCAACGCCTGCTCGCGCTGCCGGAAACGGAGAAGATCAAGAATTCGCTGCTCATCTCTTTCGGCATCCTGCTCATATGCTCTAACGGAGCAACCATGCTCTGGACGGCCGATGAGCGCGCTGTTGCGACAAGTTATACAGGGAAGGTGCTCGATCTTCTCGGCGTGCGCATACCCTACATCGGGCTTGCCACGGTGCTCCTCGCCATAATCGTGGTCTTTGCGGTCCACCTGTTCCTGACACGAACTTACTTCGGCAAGGCGATCAGGGCTGTGTCGCAGGACTACGAGGCAGCATCGTGGATGGGCATAAACACGCGCAGGGCCTGTTTGGTGGCATTTGCGATCGGCGTGGCGCTGGCGGGATTTCCGGGTGTTGTAATCGCCTTGCAGACGTTTAACCCTTTCGTCTCCTTCGATCTGACGAACAAGGCGCTGATCGTGCTGATACTTGCGGGTGTCGGAAGTCTAAGGGGGGTGCTCTTCGGAGGGCTCCTGCTCGGTGTGGTGGAAGCTGCAAGTGTTTTTCTTGTGGGCGTCGCGTACAGGGAGGTTGTCGGGCTCGTTCTCTTCGTGCTCGTTCTCATGTTCAGGCCTCAAGGGTTAGGAGGGCGAAAAGCTTGAAGGGTAAGTTGGCAATTGCAGGCTTCCTGCTTCTGATGATCGTCGCGCCGCTCCTCATTAAGAGCGAGTATCTGCTCAATCTCCTGATCCTTATCTGCCTCTACGCGATACTCTCCCACAGCTGGAATATATTGGGTGGTTACTGCGGTCAGATCAGTCTTGGTCACGCCACATTTTTCGGGGCTGGGGCGCTTACGTTCCGCTATCTCTGGCTGGGAGGCGTCTCCTACTACCTTGCTCTTCCGGCCGGAGCTCTGTCCTCCCTGATTCTGGCCTTTGCCATAGGGTTCCCCTCCTTCAAGATGAAAGGACATTATTTTTCCATAGGCACTCTCGCCCTTGCCATGATCGCGCTCATTACGGTGCAGAACCTGCTCCCCGGCGTAAGCTTCATTACCGAAGCGTGTCTGAAGGAGTACAGTCTCCTGACCATCTACTATCTTGCATTTGGAGTCGGGGTCGCTACCGTCTGTGTGCGTCTACGCGCTTTCCCGTTCAAAGCTGGGGCTTGCCCTGGTCTCTGTGCGTGAAGACGAGGAAGCGGCTGAGGCGATAGGCATCAATACCTTCAAGTACAAAGTGGTAGCGATGAGTATCAGCACCGTGATCGCCGGGTTCGCCGGAGGAATCTTCGCCTTCTACTGCGGCACGTATTACCACTACGCCCCCTTTGAATTAGGCTGGTCCTTCGATCCCCTGCTCATCGCCTTCATAGGTGGGGCCGGCACGGTTGTCGGGCCGGTTGTCGGAGCAGTCGTCTTTGTGCTGTTGAAGGAGCTTTTTGCCGCATCTCTGGGACAGGTGAACGTGCTCATCTTCGGGATCGTATTTATCATCACGGTGCTCTTCCTGCCAAAGGGGCTGGTAGGCATAGCCGGGATATTCCGGAAGCCGAAGAAGGCTTCCGCTGTGGCTCAGGAAAGGTATCATAGTAATAGGCTTGTCGGATTACCAATAAACTATCTAAGAAGGAGGTATCTATGAAGCAGGCAAAGGGTTTAAGGTGTTTGATGTTGGCTGCCGGGATTGCCCTCATCGCCCTCGGGCTGGTCGTATCCCCGGCAATGGCCGCGGCACCCGCCGCACCAGCGGGGATCAAGGTCGGTGCGGTGATTGCGCTCACCGGGCGCATGGCGGCCGGAGGCAAGGACGTGAAGGCCGGATATGATCTTGCTGTGAAGGATATCAATGATGCGGGCGGCGTCATGGTCAAGGAGTATGGAAAGAAGCTCCCTCTCGACCTGATGATCGTCGACGATGAGTCTGACCCGGTCAAGACAGCGACGAGACTGGACAAACTCAACTCGGTCGACAAGGTAGTTGCCTACCTCAGCGGATTCTCCAGTGACCTGAATGTCGTGGGCATGGCCGCTGCAGAGAAGAATAAAGTGCCCTGGGTCGGTGTCACGATCGCGGTAGAGGCTCCTTTCAACTCAGGCTATAAGTGGGTCTTTGCGCCATTTTCCATGTCGCATGACCAGGTTAAGGCATTTTTTGATCTTCTCGATTCCATACCGGCCGACCAGAGGCCTCGGAAGATAGGCCATCTTGAACTGAATGTCGACTGGGGGAACGAATGCGGCAAGTACGTGAGAGAGATGGCGAAGCAGAGAGGCTACCAGATCGTGGTCGACCAGAAGTACGCCCCTCCGACGAATGATTTTTCCTCTGCCATCCTTGCATTGAAATCGGCCGGCGCCGAGGCGGTCTTCAGCGTGCCTGCACCGCCCCAGTCGATAGTCATGATAAAACAGATGAAAGAGCTCAACTATGCGCCGAAGGTAACCTGTCTCATCAGGGGACCTGACCTCAGCACCTACTGGGAGGCGATGGGTAAGGATGCAAGCTACATCATATCAGACGGCAACTGGGATGAATCGATGACTTATCCGGGCAATAAGAAGCTCGTGGACGCATACAAGGCTGCCAACCCGGGCGTTGAGAATATCGGCATCCCCGTCGGCGCCGGGTATGCGAGCCGTGCAGGTGCTGGCAAATGCCATCGAGAGAGCGGGAACCCTGGACAGACAGAATATCAGGGATGCGATTGCAAAGACCGATATGATGACGATCAGGGGCCCGATTAAATTCAGGGCAAACGGCACAGCCATCATCGACTATGGTCTGAGGCAGTGGCAGAATGGCAAGAACGTGCTCATATGGCCGCCCAATGCCACGAAGATTAAAGTCATCCTTGCCCCTCCATGGGACAAGCGATAAGCATCCGTTTCTAAATGACAGTATAAGGAAGGGCCACCGCGGCTGATCCAAGCGGTGGCCCTTCCTCCGTATTATACCAATTTGCATTCAAGATGGAGACCGAGGCGGCAGCGAGGAGCCGACGCAGGCGTACTCAGAAGTACGTCGAGGAGAGCGACGCAGCGACAACGAAGGTATACACTTGAAGGCGAATCGGTATTACTCAATCTCCTTCAAATAGAAAAGCAGCGGGCTCGAAGCAGTGACTACGATGCCAAGGAGCACAATGCCGAACCTGAAACCGACGAGGTCGCCGGAAAGACCCAGCAGATAGGGAATAAGACCGCCTCCGAGCAGGACGCTGAAGATCAGGATATACCCCGTGGCCATGCCCCGCGTTTCTCTGTCAAATGTTTTGGCGATAGAGACGAGTCCCACAGGGAAAAAACCGGTCACAAAGATCACCTGAAGGAAGAGAAAAATCCCAATGAAGCCTGACAGAGGCCGCTCCAACCAGGATTGTGAAAAGGCCCGTAAAGAGCAACATGGTAAAGGTGATCTTCCTCAAGCTGAATCGGTCAACGAGGACGCCGCACATGATGGCCACGACAATCCCTCCGAGCCGTGAAATCCCCAGGACTGTATTTGCATAGGTGATGCTCAACGAGAGCTCCTTCGTAAGAAAAAGAGGGATCACGAAGTAGATACCCCAGTTCGCTCCTGAAGCAAATGACCAGAGTGTTCCCATGATCCAGAGAGATCGGCTCTTAAGAAGGTCACTGCGCATGGTCTTTCGGGAATGCGTGATCTTCAACTCGTCACTTACCAGAAAGAAGGCTATTGCACTCATGAGGAAGACAACGGCCATTACGGTAAAGATCCCTCTCCACTCAAAGAGACTGGAGAAGAAAAAGCACAATGAAGGGGATGCAGAATATACTGACGGAAGCAGCAGAGTCATGAATCGCAATCGATTTGCCCCAGTGCTTCTCAGCAAAATATTCGGTGATAAGCGGGAGGACTGACGGTAAATAGGTGCCGATTGAAATCCCGAGGATGAAGGAAAAAATAGCCAGGGTCGAGAATGTCTTCATGAAGGGGATCAGAAAGAGAAGCCCGGCCGAGACCGCAAGAGAGAGCGCGATGCATTTTTTGTGGCCAAGCCTGCCGGAGTAAATGCCTGAGAAGAGAAGTGCGATGGCATATCCGATGGACTGGAACGTGAAGATGCTGCTCGCCCGTGCATGGGTGATGGTGAACTCATCTTCAATCAACGGCAGGATGGGCGAGAACATAGCCCTTGCCCCGAGGTTGATGAACCAGAGAAACCAGAGAAGGGAAAGGAATGCGAGCGCTCTGCCTTTTAGCTCCGCATGGTGCTCCATGCGTCAATCTAACCCAGTACCATGAATAAAGGCAAGGCTCCGCTGCCAAGCGCATGCGAAGGATTTTTTCGTTGGCAAAAGAAGCGTGGTTAGTATAGGCTTTATCTGTTTATGCATCAAGGTCGACTCCGCAAAACCTATATAGGTGAGTGACTCGCCATGAATCGCCGTGACCTGCTGGCCGGCCTTTTTTGGCTGGGCATTTCAGTATTTGTTGTTATTCAGTCCGTCAAGAGTGATCTTGGCTCCCTTCATACTCCCGGTCCCGGTTTCCTTCCCTTCTGGTCGGCAGTTGTCCTGGGCGCGCTCTCAATCATCCTCATAGCAACGGCGAGCCTCACGAAAAAATGGGAGGGAAAGCTCGCGGACCTGTGGAGGGGCCTGGACTGGGTCAGGGTCATCTGGGTCTTGCTCTCTCTTTTTCTGTATCCTATCCTCCTGCCCCTCGCAGGGTACCTTATCACGACATTCGTGCTCATCGCCTTTCTGCTCTTTATCGGGGTGAGATCGAAGCTATGGATTGACGTGGCCAGTGCTCTGGCGATTACAGTGATAAGTTACGTTATCTTTTGTACGCTGCTCGACGTCAAATTACCGAAAGGGATCTTCGGCCTTTAGGGCAGGGATGCCGACACTAAGGGAGAATTGATGGATATTCTTCACAATCTCTTCTACGGTTTCACGGTTGCACTTCAGCCTATGAACTTATTATTCTGTTTCTTTGGCACGGTGCTGGGAACGTTGATAGGGGTGCTTCCCGGCATAGGACCCATCGGAACAATCTCCATGCTTTTACCCGCAACGTTTCACATGTCGCCCACATCCGCCATCATCATGCTGGCCGGGATTTACTACGGTGCGATGTACGGCGGGTCGACGACCTCAATTCTGGTCAATATCCCCGGAGAGGCCGCATCAGTCGTCACCTGCCTGGACGGTTACGAGATGGCAAAGCGAGGAAGGGCGGGGGCAGCCCTGGGCATCGCTGCCTTTGGGTCCTTTATCGCGGGGACACTGGGCATAGTGGGACTCATGATCTTTGCAGCTCCCCTGGCCCGGTTTGCATTACGGTTCGGCTCCCCCGAGTATTTCGGGCTTCTCCTTCTCGGGCTGACCCTTGTCACCTACCTTTCGCGCGGCTCTATCATAAAAGCGCTCATGATGGGAGCCTTCGGCCTGATTCTCAGTTGTGTCGGTCTCGATTCCATCCAGGCGTCGCCGAGGATGACCTTTGATATCATGCAGCTCTGGGACGGGGTTGGTCTGGTGCCGGTCGCAATGGGTCTCTTCGGTATTTCCGAAGTTCTGATGAATATCGAGAGAACGGAAAGCACTGACATTCTCAAGACAAAAATAAAGAGCTTTTTCCCCAACGTCGCTGACTGGATGCGCTCCATATGGCCTATCATCAGGGGCACTGTTCTGGGATTTTTCCTGGGCATCCTGCCCGGCGGAAATCCCGTGATTGCTTCGTTCTTATCGTATGGCCTCGAAAAGCGCATATCGAAGCACCCCGAGGAGTTCGGCAAAGGTGCAATCGAAGGCGTTGCAGGGCCGGAGTCAGCAAATAATTCCGCCACGTCGGGAGGCTTTATCCCTCTCTTCACCCTCGGGATCCCTTCTAACATTACGATGGCATTGATGTTCGGCGCTCTCTTGATTCACGGAATGCGTCCGGGACCTTTCCTCGTGAAGGACCACGCAGACCTTTTCTGGGGTGTGATCAGCAGTATGTATATCGGCAATGTGATGCTCCTGATACTTAACCTTCCCCTGATACCCCTCTGGGTGCAGGTGCTGAAGGTACCTTACCGGATTCTCTTTCCGCTCATTCTACTCTTTTGTATCGTGGGTTCCTACAGCCTCAACAACAGCACCTTTGACGTGATGGTCATGATGATCTTCGGGTTGCTGGGATACCTCTTTAAAAAATTCGAGTTCGAGGCTGCTCCATTGATTCTTGCTTTCGTGCTTGGACCGATGTTCGAAACAAACTTACGCCAATCGCTTCTCCTTTCAAAGGGCAGCTTCCTTATCTTTGTCAACCGACCTATTTCGGCCGTATTCATAGGTGTTTCCTTTATACTCCTTGTTACCGCGCTCCTGCCCAACTTCAAGAAGGCAAAGGAGAAGTATGAGTCATCAGTCCAGGACGATTGATCGCGCGTCGCACAGGCCAGGCGCCTTTCGCGCCTAACTTCGTTGCCCTTCAGCCTGTGCTGCTCCGACGTACCGCCAGGTACGCCTTCGCAGCCCAGGTTTCGGAGCGCCTCGTTATGCATCGAAATTCGCCCGGCCTGTAGACTTGATTCTGCCCGGCCGCGTGTATCCCTCTCGTGGGCGTGAGCGATAGTAGATGGATCCGAGAAACGATAGACTAAAAGGAACAGATGGACAAAGCTGGAGCGTTGCACGTGCCGGCGGTGCGAGGAGGGGATATGAACCCGGAAGAGGTGATTTTCAGAAAAGAGGATGGGGTTGCGTACGTAACCATCAACAGGGAAGAAGCTCTCAATGCTTTGAAATCGAGCATCATGCAAAGGCTCGACGAGCTATTTACCGAACTGGAGCAGGATGACGAAGTCGTCGTGGTGCTGATCACGGGTGCCGGCCAAAAATCCTTTGTGGCCGGAGCTGATGTGAAAGAGATTCTGGATGCCGGAGAAGGGCGCACTGCTTTGATCACCAAAGGACAGCAGATCTTTTCTAAAATAAGGAATTCCAGTAAGGTCGTGCTTGCGGCGATTAACGGATACGCACTCGGGGGCGGGCTGGAGCTCGCCCTTGCTTGTGATATCAGGATCGCTTCTGAGAACGCACGGTTTGGCCTTCCTGAGGCGAAGCTCGGGCTCATGCCGGGATACGGCGGCACGCAGATGCTTGCACGGCTCGCCGGAATCGGCGCGGCCAAATGGATGATGTTCACCGGCAACATGCTGGGCGCTGCCGAGGCCGAGCAGTGCGGACTCGTGCAGAAGGTGTGCAGCCTGGAGGCGCTCCCGGAGGAGGCTAGCGGCATAGCAAAGAAGATTGCAGCGAACGGGCCCTTTGCGCTCAAAGCAATCAAGAGGGCGATCAACCGTGGAATCGAACTGGACCTCGATACGGCATTGAACGTGGAGCTGGAAGAATACGAGAAGGTGGCGCACTCTCAGGATGCGATGGCGGGAATGGAAGCCTTCTTTGCCAAAAAGAGCCCGGTTTTTACGGGCAAATGAATACCGGCTTAAGCTTCCTGCAGGCGATGCGGAGTACCTTGCATGTGCCGCTTCTCTCTCACATCTGGCCGATTACGTCTGCTGTCGATTCTCCTACCGACCTCGTGATCTCCGAGCGAATTCTATGGTCGTGACCAGTCTTTGCTTCGGTTACGTTCTGGTCCACGTAACCTCAACCGGTTAACCTTGCGTTGTTAGGTGTTCCGCCCTATGCTTTTGGAATCGGGAAGACCATCTTGCCCGTTGTCGGGATAGTGGAAGCCTCCTTGTTGTAAACGACCTGGAGTTCCCAGGGCCACTTCTTGCCTTTCACCCACTGTCCACCCACAAGCGGGGTAAGCGAGAAATTCTTTTCATTGAATTTGATGGGTCCCACCACGGTGTTCAGGTTGGTACTTGCCAGGGCTTCCCTGATCTTTTTCTTGTCCAACGAGGCTGCCCGTTTCAGCGACGTCGGCGGCGATCTCGAAGGCCGCATAATCGAAGCCCATTGGCTGGGTCCACTGCCTCTTCGTCTTTTGGGTCCACGCATCCGCCAGTTGCTTGCAAGTGGCCCCTGTCAGGGACGACTTGAAAGGATGCAGGGGCGTCCACCAGACTTCAGTCGTCAGGCCGTTCGGGAGATTGCCGCCGATGGCGTCCACGGCCGCCGGGAAGAGGAGCGCCTTTCCAATGGTGGCGAACTTGGGAATGAATCCCTGCTGGTGACACTGCCGCCAACAGGTGGCCCAATCGGGCGGTATGGGTACCCCGGTGAGGATATCGACCTTCTCCTTTTTCCAGGTGTCGATAAAGGCACCAAAATCCTGCATGCCGTAGGGAAATCTTCCCACGTCGACCACTTTATAGCCCATGGAGTTTAGTTTTTTCGAGAACTCCTGTGCCCAGACCGCGCCATCGGGATCGTTCGGCCAGAAGCCTCCCACTACCTTCGTTGTCTTGTCCGCAAATGCATCCCACATGCCTGTGTAGACAGTGATGATCTGCTCCAGGTTCCAAAAGTAGTGAAACGTCCATTTGTACGGACCTCCGGTCAGCCATGGCTCGATGGGCGCGACCGAAGAGATGCACGGGACCTCATATCTTTCGCACGTAGCCCCGACCGGGTTGACCGTATCCGGAGTGTGCAGGACCACCATGAGATCGACTTTATCCTGCAAGATCAGCTTCGACGCTACGTCAGCGGCCTTGGTGGGATTGCTTTCCGTATCCATGGCCTTGATCCTGATAGGTAGCTTCTTGCCCAGTTCCTTGATAAAGATGCCGCCGTCTTTGTTGATTTCCGCCATCGCACGTTCGTCAGTCCACGCGGAGGTTTCCCCGAAAGCAGCGATGGGCCCGGTGGACGGCGTAGGATGGCCAATCAGGATGTAGCCCCTCGCCGCTGCCTGAGAGAAACGCGGCAGTAAAGAGGCTCCTGCCGCTGCAATACCTGCCGACCCGACCATCTTGATGAATTTTCTCCTCGTGACATCATTCTGCCTATCTTCTTTCCCCATAATCCCTCCCTTTTTTGTTCTCGTCCTCAACATCAGGGACCGAGCTAATGCGTTTCAACTAGTGAAACATACATATGTTTATTGAAACTGTAACAGAAAAGCCTCTCTGTCAAGGGAAAAATGTACGTGAAAAAATGCACCAATCGCGTATGTATGTTCCCCAGCAAGAACGGTTCATTTTTTTCTTGACAAGAGAATAGGGACTTCTGGTAAAATTTCGATAAGTGAATAGGCGTTTCGGTAATCGAAACAAATAGTCACGAGACAAACCGGAAGGCGGCCGGGCTATGCTTTACAACAACAAATCGCTTGAAAGGGCGCTCCAGATACTGAGCGCGTTCAACGCCGAGCAGCCCAACTTCACCCTTGCAGAGCTTTGCGGGACCGTACACGTCCCCAAAGCGACCGTGCTCAGGCTTTGCTCGACCCTGCTGCATTACGATTTCCTGTCGTTCAACAAAGAGACGAAGAAGTATGCACTCGGGCTTAAACTCTTCGAGCTCGGCAGTGTTGTCTTTGCCTCCTTCTCGCTCAGAAGGATTGCTGCTCCGTATCTGATTAACCTCCAGACAAAGCTGGGCAAGACGGTCTTCCTGGGTATACTGCAGGAAGGGCAACTCGTCTATATCGACAAGAAGGAGAATCCTCTGAATCTTATCAGATTTGGATCCCAGATAGGAACGAGGCGGCCGCCCTTCTTCGGGATGGTGGGGAACACCCTCATGGCACATCTCCCCGATGACAAGGTTGCGGAGTTGCTGAAAAGGTATCCTCTCACGGCGCTCACGAAGAGGTCGATTACCAATGAGAGACGCTTTAAAGAGAGACTTGCCCTTATCCGGGAGCAAGGCTACTGCGTGGACGAGGGAGAGGCTATTGAGGGCGTCACCGGTGTTGCCGCGCCCATCCGTGATTTTTCGAAAGAGGTTCTTGCGGCCGTAGGGGTCGGTTTTGTTACCTCGTCGGAAGACAGGACCGGTCTCAACAGGATCATAAGGGAGACTCAAAAGACAGCCGCGCTCATCTCCAAAGCCATGGGATACATAGACGATAGAGCAGAGCATGATCCGCAGCTGTCCCAGTCACAGAGCGAGGGCCGGCGGCGAGTAGCGACGAGAAGGGGGTGATCGAGACGAGCGCCCCGCCGGAAGAGGGCTAAAGACAGAAGACGGTCTGCAAACGGTTAGAGAAACGTGACCAAAAAAATAAGGAGGATTTATTCATGGCACAGAGAACGGTTGATGTACATTGTCACTGGTATCCGATGGAGTATATGGAGTATCTCATATCGAGAGGTAAGGACAAGACCCCTTACTGCATTCATGACGGGGGTACGCACTATCGCATGTATTTCCAGGGTGTGCCTGTCGCACATATCGACCGGGCGGGCCATTACGATCTGGAAGCCAGGATACGCGACCTGGATGCCGCAGGTCTCGACACCCAGCTTCTGACCGTGACCATCCCGGGTCCGGAGACCCTTGAGAGGGATGCGGGCATCTACTGGGCGAAGAAGATTAATGACTACCTTGCGGAGGCTGCACGGAAATATCCGGGGCGTTTCTACCACATGGCATCCTTGCCGTATCAGGACCCGGATGCATCATGCGAAGAGCTGGAACGTTGCAAGAAGATGGGCGCCGTGGGCATCCAGATGTTCTCGAATGTTAATGGTGAGGCTGTCTTTCTGGAAAAGTTTCATCCCATCTATGAGATCGCCAACAAGTATGAACTGCCGTTCCTGGTTCACCCTGCCGTGCCTCTTACCGCTTCCGTCATGGATATGATGAAGTTGCCGTACCAGCTCTGGGGGTATACGCTCGATACGAGCATGGCGGTTATGAGCATGATCTTCCAGGGTGTCTTTGCAAAGTTTCCGAAGCTCACGCTTGTCCATGGACACCTCGGCGGCACGGTCCCCTATTTCGTCCGCAGGATACAGGACGCATATAAGGGCTACGGCAAGGAATGGGGTATTGAGCTGAAGGAGACAGCCCGATATCACCTACAAGAACAGGGTCTATCCCGATACCACCTCCTTTTACAAACCGGCCATGAAATGCTGTCTTGAATGGGTTGGCCCGCAGCAGATGATCATCGGGACAGACTATGCGCACAGGGTTGGTGATCCGGAAGGCGCTATCAAGGCGGTCAAGGAAGTAGGTGCAGAATTCGGCCTCAAGCAGGACCAGGTGGACATGATCCTGGGCAAGAATGCGGAGAGGATCTTCCATCTGCCGCCCATGAAGAAATAGGTGAGGACCTGAAGGACGAGTGCCCGGTGCGGATGGCCCGACTCCGGCGCCATCCCACCGGGATTATGAGCTTCAAGGAAAGTCCGGGACTCGGGTGAAGTAGTAAGACTTGTAGTACGTGAAAAGAGACCGGCGGACAGGGGCCGGAACAACGGGGAGGACAACCATGTACGACAAACTGAACCTTGACACCCATGATCGCAGCATTTCGAGTCTGAGAACCTTGAGGATGCCTGAGGATGAGGATATCTTCTGGTTCCGGGATGATCTGCACCAGCCGTATCCCATCTGTCCTCTGGGCATGACCACCATCCAGAAACATCACGCCTGGGGCTACCACGTGGGAGCCGAGGTCACCAAGCTCCCTCCCTCAAAAGGCGGCCACGTGAAGATTTACAAGGGAAGGGCCATGCTCGGGTTCGAGGCCATCACCGACCCGGATGAAATCGCCAAGACGGGCAGCCGAGTTCACGAAGCTCCTGGAGTATTGCAGACCCAACTGGGATACCTTTTACAACGGCTATATCGATGAGGTGAAGCAGGGCCTTGATTTTCATGGCATCGGTCCATGACGGCTTTTCCGATACGGACCTCCACCAGGCGCTGACGCAGAAGCTGAGGCGATCAACCGGAGGAACTGGGAGATACACTTCATCCTCATGTATGTGGCTGACATGCTCTACTTCGGCTTCGAGGCCTTCTGCAAGGAACACGGCCTCGCGGAGAAAGACTTCACCGTCATGCTCAAAGGTCTCGACACCATGGCCACCAAGACGGATGCCGGACTCTGGGAACTGGCCAGGTTAGCCGATGCTTACGGCATAGCCGACACGATCCTCGCAGCTCGACGCCGAAGGCGGTGCTCGCCCAGCTTGCAGAAGCAGCCCCAGGGTCACTACCTGGATCGATGCCTTCAACGACCTTCCTGGATGCCTACGGACACCGGATTGCCGCCGGCCACCTGGATATCATCTTCCCCACCTGGATCGAGGACCCCTCACCGGCTATCGATACCTTGAAAACCTACATCACGAAAGTACGCAACGGCTGGGATATCCGCGCTGACCGGGAGGCCATGATCAAGGAAGCCCAGAACAGCCGCAGACGCCTTCATGGCCAAACTGAACCCCAAGGATAAGGCAGCGTTCCAGGAGCAGCTGGAGATCGGCAAGAAGATCTACCGGTTCCAGGAGGACCATGGTTTTTACATCGACGGCGCCTCAACCGCCGGCCTGCATGATGTTGCCATGGCCTGCGGCAGGAGACTGACCCAGTACGGATTGCTCGCCGCCCCTGACGATGTCTTCTTCCTCAACTACGCCGAGCTGGAAGAAACCCTCGCCCTCCTGGCTGAGAACAGAATCCCCGCCCTCTACCACTTCAAGAGGCTGCTACCGCCCCTGGTCAAGGAGCGGAAAGAGGGATGGGAGCAGGTAGCGCTCCTCAAGGAAGCCCCGCTTACCATGGGCAAGATCCCTGAAAAAGCAGAAGACCCGATCCTCGTTAAGGTCTTTGGCATGGTCGATGAAGTGCTCCATGCCGGCAAGGTCGAAGAGCTGAAGGTCATGGATATCTTCGAAGGCTACCCCGGATCACCCGGTGTTGCCGAAGGGATAGCCCGGGTTATTACGAGCTTCGAGGAATTTGCCAAGCTGCAACCGGGAGAAATCCTGGTCTGTCCCTATACGGCGACCGCATGGACCCCCTTCTTCCCCCGGATCAAAGCGGTGGTCACCGACACCGGCGGCATGCTCACCCATGCTGCCATTACCGCGCGGGAATACGGGATTCCTGCGGTAGTCGGCACGTGGCGGGCGACCCGGTCGATCAAGGACGGTGATTACATAAAGGTCGACGGGAATGCAGGGGTTGTGGAAGTACTGAAAAAGGCCTAAAATGTGTGTGGCTGTTTCGCAGTGCAAGTACGGGGAGGCGAGCACTCCGGAAACAGGTTGCTGATTCGAGGGGATTTGCCTCCTCTTTCCTCCGGCTTTTCAGGAACGATCAAGAGGAGAGACTACTTTGCGGAAGGAGAAGAACGATGAAGTACGAGAAACTTTTTCAACCGGTGACGATGCGAGGAGTCGTTTTCCCTAACCGGATACAGCGCACCTCCATGGTATCGGGATTGACAACGGAGAATGGTGATGTCACAGAGGATCTGATCAAACGATACCAAAGGGAAGCGAGAGGTGGCGTCGGAGCCATTGTCGTTGAGGCGGCCGTGATCATCCCATCCAAGAGTCCCTACAATCTGCGCATCAGTGATGACAGCTTCGTGCCGGGCCTTGACGAATCTCGTCAAGGCCATCAGGGAAGCGAATAAGGAAACGAAGATCGGCGTTCAGATCATGCAGCACCTGAAACTGGCCAAATCCGGCTGGAGGCAGAAGGTAGAGGATTTCAAGCTCGAGGATCTACCCAAGATCGTTGAGGACCACGTGGCAGCTGCCAAGCGCGCGTTGACCGCCGGGTTTGATTTCATCGAGGTCCACATGGCCCACGCGTATGTGCTCTCTTCCTTTCTGTCGCGTTCCAACAAGCGGACAGACGGGTATGGATCCAGTCTCCAGAACAGAATGAAACTGCCCATTGAGGTATTCCAGGCCGTACGGAAGCTTGTCGGAGAGAAATACCCGTTGGGCGTACGGATAAACGGGGAAGATTTTGTTGTCCAGGGGAACACCGTGGCCCAGAGCGGGCGGATTGCTGCAAAGTTTGCAGAGCTGGGCGCCGACTATATCAGCGTTTCAGCAGGCAGCCGCTTTGAAGATGCCCTTACCCCTGCCGAGGGGAACCCACCGGACCCGATGTCGGGCTACAGCGGTCATCGGATGAGCCCGTGGTTCTGGTGGCCCGATGGATGCCACGTCTATTTGTCCGAGGGCATACGGAAGGCTGTTCGCGCAGCCGGGTTCCAGACCCCCGTCATCATAGCCGGCAAGATACGCGAGCCGGAGCACGCCGAAGAGATACTGCGTGAGGAGAAGGCTGATATCATAGGACTCTGCCGGGCCCTTCTCTGCGACCCTGACTGGCCCATCAAAACCAAAGAAGGAAGGGACAAGGAGGTTGTGCGGTGCGTGGCCTGCAACTGGTGCCTGGAGGCTGATTCGCGCTACGAAAAGGTGAACTGCGACCGTTGGCCCAAGGGGAACATCATTGCACCGGAACCTTTCCTGGCCAATATGGCGAGCGCGGGTCAGTTCAAGAAAGAATACCTGTAAGAAACAGGGTCAGGGACCGGGGGTTAAGGTCGAGGTTAACAGGGTCAGGCGAAACTAAGAAAAGCTCGTAAATGTTCGCGGTTCTCCTTGACCTCTCGGACCCTCGGCATCGAACCTTGATCGAGTCAACGACTGCAGTACCTGAAAGGAGTGTGGCTATGATTGATTTTCCGAAACATAATGAAAGAGATGCGGAGAAGATACAGGAAGTACAGGTGGTGGCTCGGACTAACGCTCGGGGATCTGGTGGACAGGGCCGCGGATGTCTTTCCGAAGAGGGAGGCGGTCATTGACGACAGGGTGCGTCTCACCTACGCCGCGCTTCGAGACGGTGTCGATAGATTGGCTACGGGCCTCATGGGCCTCGGTATAGAGAAGGGAGATGCGGTGCTGCTGCAGTTGCCCAACTGGGCGGAGTATGTCTACGCATACTTTGCGCTGCAGAAAATTGGCGCCATACCGGTCATTCTGATCTCCGGGTATAAGCAGCTGGAGATCGGCCACCTGGGCCTCTTGACCGAGGCCACGGCGTGGATCGTACCTGAGGTCTATCGCAAGATGGATTACACGACCTTTATCGGTGAGGTAAGGGAGAAGAACCCCCAGCTCAAGCACGTGATCTCAGTGCGTGCAACGAAAGGAGGCGCACCGTTCACGGCGAGCCTGGAGAAGCTTATGGATCGTACGCTCGGAGCGGCTGATCGAGAGGCACTGGCTGCGCGAAGGCCTGAGCCGGGTGCTGTTGCTCACATCATACCTTCCGGCGGGACCACCGGCCTGCCCAAGGGGATTCCCAGGACCCACGACGATTACATCTGCAACGTAGAATATATGCACAAGGGATGGGAGATGAACACGGGCGACAGGGCGCTCATTGTTGTGCCCGTGGGTCATAACCTCGCTGTGCTGAATGTGGTTGGTTCCGTCTTCTTCGGCTACAAGCTGATCTTATTGGACTCCACAAAGCCGGAGGACATCTGCGCAATGATCAAGGCTGAGATGGTGACCTACATGCCGATGGTCCCGAGCCTGATCAAAAGGATCCTGGAGTCTGAGCAGTTCAGCGAGTACGACCTGAGTTCCTTGAAAAAAGTGTTAGGTGGCGGTGAGCCGAGCACCCCGGAGCTCGTGAGGGAAGTCTATAAGAAGATCGGCTGCACTTACATTAACGAGTTTGGTATGACAGAGGGGCTGGTCTGCCGTACGGCCCTCGATGATGATGTCGAAGTGATCTGCAACACGGTGGGCAAATCCACGTGTCCTTATAATAGCGTAAAGGTTTTAGACGACCACGGTAAAGAACTGGCCCGGAACACGGATGGCGAGCTGACGGTCAAGGGACCGACCATCTTTGCCGGCTACGTGAAGAATCCCGAAGAGAACAGAAAGAGTTTCACCAATCATGGTTATTTCAGAACGGGCGACATGGCGCGGATCGACGATCAGGGCAACCTGAAAATCACCGGCCGCATCAAGGACCTCATCATCAGGGGAGGCGAGAATGTGAGCCCTGCGCAGGTGGAGGAGCTGGTCGGCACCCACCCGGGCGTCGCAGACGTGGCCGTCATCGGCATGCCTGATAAGGCGCTTGGTGAGCGGGTGTGCGCCTATGTGCGGCCCGTCGCAGGCCAGACTTTAAACGAGAAGGAGCTCCAGGCGTTCATGGAGAGCAAGGGCGCATCGAAACTGCTCATCCCTGAAAAGTTTGTCTTTGTTGACAGCCTGCCCATGACAGAGGCAGGGAAGCACGATAAGAAGACCTTGCGGGAGGACATCAAGCGCAGGCTAGCAGGCTAGGAGCCACTCGCGAATAAAGCGCCCACAGGCCGGGGGCGTAGATTAACGGCTTGTTACCCAGATGCTTTCGTGTCCCGTCAGATAGGGCATTGTTTGGGCAACAGGCCGTTAATCTTTGACTCTGCGGTTGTCTCGGATTATATTTTAGAAGGCGGGGTACGTGCGCGAAGGGCCTTGGGCTAATACCAATTTGCATTCATGCGGAGACCGAGGCGGCAGCGAGGAGCCGACGCAGGCGTACCTAGGGTACGTCGAGGAGAGCGTCAGCAGCGACAACGAAGGTATACATGAAGGCAAATTGTATAGGAGATGCGACTATGTCAGAGCTAGCGCTGAAGAAGGGTAAACTGTCGTCCGCCTTGCGGAGCCGATTTCGCGACTACTACGTAAACATGCCCGGTGTTGATCCGTCTTATACGGATGGCAGATGGCGGCAATGGAACGAAAGCCCGGGCGTCATCACGTATCGTTGCGAGAAGGGACGGCAAGGTTGCGGGCTGGATCATGTATAACCCGTCTACGAGCACCATCGAGGAGATCCTCGTAAATGGAGAGGAGCAAGAGGCGGGAACCCTTTTCCAGATGATTGACGAACTGATCGCTGTGCAAAGCCTCGTGTCCGCTGAGATCCTGAGGGCGGATCAGGCGAAATACGGGTGGATGGTGGAGTACGGCTTTCGCCCTACCCGCACCTTTACCGCGAACGGCGATTCTTTCTTGAAGATGGACCTGAGTACATCGGTGCTCTTTGAAAGACTTGAAGGGCGCGAAGCCCGCGAAGGCCTATCGTAAGAAAGAAAAAGTGGCTATTGAGAAAGTCCCCGCATCCCAGACCTATGAGGAGATCAAGAAAAGCCTTGGGAGTCTTATCAGTAAGCTTGGCGGCCTGCAGAGGTTTGTTAAACCGGGCCAGACCGTTGTAATCAAGCCGAATCTCGTGGCCGACCACGGAATGGTCAATGGCGTGTATAGAGGGGGCGTGGTCACTGACATACGGATCGTGAAAGCGCTCGTTGAGTTCCTGCTCCCCGTCGCGCGAAAGGTGACCATCGCGGAAGGCTCGTCGATCAACCGCAGCGCAACCATGAAGATGTTCCTTCTGTATGGATACGATAGATTGATCGATCTCGATCCCCTGAAGGTGAGTCTCGTCGACTTGAACGCGGACGAACTGATAGAGAGGCCGGTGCCGGGTGCAAAACGCATGGTCTCCAGAAAGGTCCCTGTCACTCTGGATCAGGCGGATGTGATCATCAACGTTCCGGTCATGAAGATCCATTTTGCTGCCGTCGCATCGCTCGCTGTCAAGAGTCTCCAGGGAGCGATGCCTCCCCTTGAGAAATATATGAGCCATTTCTTCGGGCTCTGGCAGAACCTGATAAACATTCACCGTCTCGTCAAACCAAAGCTGCACATTATCGATGGCATTGTCGGCCAGGAGGGTTTCGGGCCGGTTGCAGGCACACCGAAAACAATGAACCTGTTGATCGGAGGGACGAACCCGGTGGCGGTGGATGCGGTGACCATGAGGATCATGGGGCTCGATCCTGTAACGTCCCCGCCCGTGCGGCTGGCCTACATGCAGGGACTAGGTCCGATTGAGCCGGAGAAGATAAGCGTCATCGGGCCATCGATCGATGAAGTGATGAGCCCGTTCAAACAGCCTGAAATCAATCTGACGAGCGGCAGGGACATCATAATCCACGGTGAAAATGCCTGTCCCGGCTGCGCGGGATACCTCCACTTCGCCGTGGCCAAGCTGCGGCGGCCTGATCCAAAGGATCCGACCAGACTTCTCATAGACCGGCCGTTTGATCGGAAGGTACATATCTTCCTCGGTCCAACTATTGACCGCGACATTAATCCGGACGAAACGAACATCTTCCTGGGCATCTGCCAGC
The DNA here is from genome assembly GCA_963821605.1 of uncultured delta proteobacterium. Classification (GTDB taxonomy): domain Bacteria; phylum Desulfobacterota; class Syntrophorhabdia; order Syntrophorhabdales; family WCHB1-27; genus JADGQN01. Next base: position 126,260 of record CAWGEZ010000059.1, read on the forward strand.
GACACCATGCGGAAGCGGGCACGCACCTGCCGGGCTGCCCTCCTCACGCAGAGGTGCTGCTCAAGGGCATCTACGGATTATTCCCTGATGTCGAACGGCCCAAATACGCGGACGAGGCCGAGGAAATAAAGCTGGAGAGGATGCTCAACGAAACACTGGCCTCTCTTTATTGATAAACCTTTCTGAAGCGCCGGTGATTCAAATCCGAAAGCAATGTCAAATCCTAACAATTTTTCCTCACAGGATGCTCCGCATCATGCAATGGAGGCCGGAGTCCGGCCACGTTGGGTTGGCATTTGAATTGTAGGATTTCGATATTAGGAGAATTCCTCTGGTCGCTTCGCTATTTGAACGCAACTTGGTATCACGTGTTGCACAGGTCGGGCGGAAAGCACTCTGATGGTTCCTGTGGCGCGCATTCCCCCTCTTTGTTCGGATTCTGCTTTTTTCTCCTTACCGTGATGGTTTCACCCGCCACTCCCCAGTTATCGGTGCTCTACCTCGTCAATGACCACAGAAGTCGTCTGAGGGTCTTTTCCCAAGACATCGAAGAGCAATTTCGTCACGCCCTGGATCAACTTGGCTTTCTGCTCTGCCGTAACCCCTTCTTTCGTTACTTTGATGTTAACGTATGGCATAGTTCACTCCTTGTCTGTTTTTGGTTGATTACTGCTCGCACATGGAAAATCTAATGCTCGGGGACCGGTTTTGCAACATCTCAGCTTTGTCGGCTGATGCATCTTTCGGTTGCATCAAAAAGAAACCGCCGCTCAGTTGGCGGCGGTTTCTGGTAAACGATGGAGCTAATACTAAGTCGAATTCAAACAGAGAGCGAGGCGCTCAAGACGATGACGACGGAGGCGTACTTAAGTACGTCGGAGTGAGGCAGTGCCGACGCAGGCAACGAAGCTATATGATTGAAGGCGGCTTAGTGTTAAGCTGCTTTGGCTATTCGGCATAGCAAGGCCTTCATCTCCGTGTAGCCCGTCACGGGGTCGCGCGGCTCAAGCTCGGTCAATAGGTTTGCGTTTGCCTTTGCCCACCCGTGGGGGATGCTCAGTACGCCGCGAACCAGAGCCGTCGGTGGTCTTTGCCTTCATAGCAATCTTGCCCTTTGTCGTCTCTATGGTCATCATGTCGCCGTCCGCAATGCCGTACTTGGCGCGCGGTCTCCGGATGGATCTCCGCGAGGGGCTCAGGCGCAGTGTTGTGCACATACGGTACGTCCCTCATCTGGGTGTGGGTGTACTCGGGAATCCTGGCGCCGGTTGTAAGGATCACCGGATACTTGCTGTAAATCTCCGGCGTGCTTATCGGACTCTTGCTCGGCTCCACAGGGCGGGGCATGGGGTCATAACCGTTCTCGGCCAATGTCTGGGAATAGAGCTCTATTTTGCCGGAAGGTGTGTTGTATCGTTTTGGTTGCTCATATTTGAGCTCAGTATAATAGGCCCCTTCCGGATGGTCCTTGGTCAACTGCTCCCTGGTCAACCCGCTTGGCTTCAGGAAGAAGTCAATGATCTCCTCTTCGGTATTCCAGGGGAAGAATTTTCCGTAGCCCATTCTCCTGCCTATCTCGGTCCAGATTTTCCAGTCCGGCCAACTCTCGCCGATCGGCTCTATAACCTGCTTACGGACCATTGCATAGGGTATGCAGTTTGTCACGCCGTACACGTAGCCGACGCCACCCTTCTCAAGGAATGAGCAGGCGGGCAGCACGATATCGGCAAGCTGGGCAGTTTCGGTCATAAACAGCTCTGATACGACAACAAAATCGAGGGCCTTGATGGCCTCTTTGATGCGCTCGGAATCGGGCAGGGTGACGGCCGGGTTGCCGCCCGTGCAGATCAGGCCCTTGATCGGATATGGTTTGCCTTTCAATACTGCATCGGCAAAGAGCATCTGCTGGCCGTAAGGCGATGTCCTGCCCCAGAACCGGCGAAAAAGAGGATGCTCATCGGTGCCGATAGGATCGCTGATCTCGGTAACCCTCATGTCTCCGAGGCGGATAAAGGGGATATTTACCCACCCGCCGGGTATGTCCATATTGCCTGTTATGGCCTGCATAATGGCATGGACGCGGTTGCCCTGAAACCCGTTTATGTGCTGGTCTATCGAGCAGGTGCCCGGAACTATCGAAGCCGGTTTGACCGTGGCAAACAGACGCGCTATCCTCCTGATGTCGTCGGCCGGTACCCAGGTGATCTCGGACATCTTTTCAGGCGTGTACTGCTTGACGTGCTCGGCCAGTTTGTCGAAACCGATGCAGTTCTTCGCGACAAACTCCTTGTCGTAAAGATTTTCTCCTATAATCACGTTGAGCATGCCGAGGCAGAGCGCAGTATCTGTGCCCGGTCTGATCTGGATATGAATGCCCCTCTCTGCCATGGGGATCTTTTTCGGATCAACGATTATGACGTGCTTAAGCGTTCCGGCGTCCATGGCCTTATACATTTTGCGGCCCACGGTTATCCTTGAGTTGTCCATGTTCTGGCCGAAGACGATATGCACATTTGGCATTCCAGGGCTCTTCTATGGGATACCCTCCAAACGTCATCTGGCGCGCCATAATGCGTGAGCGGAAACAGTTGCCTTCTACGGACAACAGGTTAGGGGTCCCGTAGACGCCCCGAAATCTCTGGGCATAGGCTGCCAGCTCAATATTCTCCGTTCCCAGCGAGCCGGTATAGACAGCGAGCGCCTTGGCGCCGTATTTGTCCTTTATCTCCTGAAACTTTTGGGCTATCGTGTCCAGCGCGGTATCCCAGGATATGCGCTCCCACCCGCCGTCGGTCTTTTTGCGCATCGGATAGGTAAGTCTGTCCTTTGAATATACCCACTGAGGCAGGGCCGCGCCCCTGGGGCACAATTCCCCCAGGCTGATCGGGTGCTCTTTCATGCCCTCGACTTTTACGAGCTTACCGTCCTCAACATATGCGTTTATACCGCAACTGTTGATACACATTATGCAGTCCGATTTGATCACTTGGGTGGCCATCACTTTCCTCCTCTTTCCTTAGATTGACAAAGTTAACATAAGTTCTTTCCATCTTCAAGACTGAGTCGGGTGATTGCCTCCCTTCCCTCGAAGTCAGCTTGCCTGCGCTTCCGGCAGCCTCGTCCCCGGCGTGAACGCAGACGCCGTTAAGAACGAGATCACTCACCTGTTCGTGGCACTGCATGATATCGTCTTTCTCGCCCTTCAAGAGCCATCTTGTTACCACGTGCTCAAGGATGCCCAATAGCAGGTGACGCGTGAGAGATACATGTCGATGTCACGTCTGATGACCCCCTGCTCCTGGCCTTCCTTGAGGATCTCCAGTGCCTGCTTGGTGAACCTCCTGACCCCTTTATGGCTTCCGGACCTCCTGAAAGTCCCTGCTTACCCGCATCTCCAGCATCAGACTTCTGGCGTAATCGGGATTGGTCTTGAAAAAGTAAAGATAGTACCAGACAAACTTTCTGATCTTATCCCGTGCATCCGTCACGCCTTTAAGATGCAGATCCAGCTGTCCTGAAAATGTTTTTGTCTTTTCGCGAGGGATTGAAAAAAAGAGATCTTGTTTGTTCTTGAAGTATTGGTAAATGGTGCCTTCGGCTACGCCGGCCTTGCGGGCTATCTCAGAAATACTGGCATCGTCGAAATTGCTCCTGCCGAATACCTCTGTAGCAGCCTGCAGGATCTGTTGCTTCTCGTACGCTCCTTCTTATTCATCGTTTTCGACCGGATATTGAATATAATTCAAACAGGTAACGGCATCAATGTATTGCCCTTGTCTACACGGCTTGCTAACGGTAGTACTGCCATGAATTGAATTACGTTCATATTTTATCACCTGGCACTGAGTTTTTGTCAAGCAGTTTCTCCATCCGCTGGATCGGCTTTTCACACGGCCCACGGGTATATACGGGCCTCTTTTCCCTTGACAAGTCGATCGGATAGCCTGTATATTCAACCTTTGAAGCGCCGGTCTGATCCGGCGAGCGCGTACGGGTCTTGAGAACGCTGCGGCACAAAGGAGTTGTTAGCGTTTAAGCCGTGGGCAAAACCGAAGAGGAGGATAGCGATGGAAGTGAAGAAGCTGGGCGTGTTAGGTTGTGGCCAGATGGGCGCGGGGATCGTCCAGGTGTTTGCTCAAGCGGGATACGACGTCACGGCGGTCGACACAGTGCCGAGCATGCTGGAAAAGGGACTTGAAGGGCATAGATAAGAGGCTTGCCGGCCGGGTTGAAAAAGGAAAACTGTCAGAAGATGAGAAGAAGGCCATCATGGGCAGGATCAAAACAAGCACGAAGCTTCAGGACCTGGCAGACTGTGATCTGGTGGAAGAGGCTGCGCCCGAAGACCTGGAACTTAAGAAGAAGCTCTTTGCGGAGCTGGATAAGATCTGTAAGCCGGAGACCATCTTCGGCACCAACACATCGGGCCTCTCGGTTACCGATATGGCCGTAGCAACGAAGCGGGGCGATAAGCTTCTGGGCATGCACTTTCATAATCCGGCCCCTGTCATGCAACTCCTCGAACTGGTCCGCACGATCATGACGAGTCAGGAGACCATCGACGACGGTCAAGAAGTGGGGAGCGACCCTCGGAAAGACCGTGGTCGTGGCGCCTGATGTGGGTGGCTTTATTGTAACGAGGCTTTTCACGCCCTTTCTTCTGGGTGCGGTGCGCATGCTGGAGGCAGGTATCGCGACGCGGGATGAGATCGACATTTCGATGAAGCTTGCGGTCAATCACCCCATGGGTCCGCTTGAAGTCGTTGACTTCATAGGGCTCGACACCGAGCTTTCGATTGCGGAGAGCCTCTACGAGGAGACCAAAGATCCGAAGTACGCGCCACCCTTGCTGCTCAGGAAGATGGTGACTGCAGGCTGGCTTGGCAGAAAGACGGGCAAGGGGTTTTACGATTATAAGTAACATAGCGTCACTTCCGATCGTCAGGTTTGAAAATCAACTGGTCACCCAGCCGGACGATGTGGTGCCGGTAGAAGAACCTCTTGAGATTTTCGTAGACGATGAGCCCTACTACGTCACCATGCGACTGCCCGGGGAGGAGCTTGCGCTCGCCGTGGGGCTCTGCTTCACGGAGGGAGTTATTGACTCGCTCGATGACACCGTCGGGGTCAACTACTGTCAGGATATCTCCTCAAACCGCATTAACGTCTACCTGACCCCTGCACGAAAGCAGCTGGCCGGGCCGAAGTTAAAACAGAAGAGAACGACAGCCTATTCCAGCTGCGGTATCTGCGGAAAGGAGATTGTCGAGGATATTGCCCGGGTCCTTGAAAAAATCCCGAGGACCATTCGAGCTGACTTTCCAACGCTTTCCCGGATGCAGCAGATAGTCAAGGAGAGCCAGCCGGTCTTTTCCGCCACGGGCGGAACGCACGCTGCCGGCATCTTCAGCGCCGGCGGTGAGCTGCTCGCCTTATCTGAAGACGTTGGGCGCCACAATGCGCTGGACAAAGCGATCGGCAAGGTGCTTTTTGATCGCAAGACGAGCGAGGCCGCGGTCGTTGTGCTCAGCTCGCGTCTGAGCTACGAGATGGTGCAAAAATCTGCGCGGCTGAAGGTAGAGATTGTAGCCGGCGCATCGGCGCCCACGGCCCTTGCCGTTGATCTGGCAAAATCAGTAGATCTCACCCTTGTCGGCTTCTTGAGGAGCGCGCGATGCAACGTCTACAGCGCTCCGGAGAGAATGGCGTTTTACGGAGCATAGCGGATGCACATCTGGCCTGACTGCATTCCATGTATTGAGAAAATGGCTCTGGGGCTGGGTCGTCTCGCTCTGAAAGATGAAGCGAGGATCAAACAGTTTATGACCGATGTCCTGAAGCTGCCTCCTCTGAGAGGGGAGAACTGGGATGTGATCTCGCCGCGGGTCATTCGTGAGGTGTGGCGTATGCTCCTCGAGTACACGGGCGACAGCGATCCGATGAGCGAGGTTAAAGCCGAGCAGAACCGCAGGGCTTTAGAGATTTATCCTCTGGCAAAGGAGCTGGTGCTGCGGAGCCCTGACCCCTTTCTTAATGCGTTGAAGCTGGCGATAGCCGGCAACGAGCTGGACGCCATGGTCAGCGTGACTGAGGACGGGGCTCTCGGCATGCTGAAAAAGCTGGATAGTTTCACTCTGGATGGGGAGAGCGTCAAAGAGTTCAAAAAAAGGTTGGAGAAAACAAGGACGATCACCTACTTTTCGGATAACTGCGGCGAGATCGTATTCGACAAGCTCTTTATAGAAGTACTCCGGTCGATGAAGGAGTTTGACATAACGGTCGTGACCAGGACGGTTCCTGTCCTGAATGATGCGACGCTCAAGGAGGCTCAATCAATGAGCCTCTCAGAAGTGGCGCGACTCGTTGAAAATGGGATCCGGGAAGCGATCGCAGGCACAATTGTTTCTGAAGTCTCTCCTGAAGTGAAGGCGATGATCACGGAATCGGACCTGCTGATCTCAAAGGGGGTCGGGAACTATGATGCCTTCACGGAAGAAACATGGTTGAGAGGCAGACTCACCATGCTCTACCATGGAAAGTGTCATCCCTGCTGCAGCGCCACAGGCGCCCGGTTGGGCGAACTTGTCGTCTTCAACTTCTGAGAACGCGCAAGAAAGGTGCTTTTACCTCACATCCGCTCGTTTCAGACGCAGTCCAAAGATAAAACTAAAAGAGCTTGATCTCACGCCCGCTCGTTGCACTCGCTAGAGTCCACAGAGGTCACAGAGGTAGAGCGAAGTCTTTTTTGATTTTCCGGTGAGAGGCCGGAAAATAAAAACTGTCAGCCACTTCGTGGCACGGTAATATTTTGGTACTCTCCCCTTCCGGCGTAGAGCGCAACCTGCAATCGCGCATGCTGCTGCAGGTGCACGACGAACTGGTGTTCGAGGTCCCCGAGGCCGAACTCGAGGCGATGAAACAACTCGTTACGCAGCAGATGGAGAATGTCTTCGAACTCAAAGTGCCGCTGAAGGTGGAGCTGGGAGTCGGCCCCAACTGGCGGGACTTGGAATAGAGGTCAACTGCCAGAGGTCAGCTCTAACAACCTTGGCATTCGATGGGTCTCAGGGCGCTGGGCACGGGTGTGGTAAGTCCGAATAAGTCTGCATGTCGATCTCGCGGTTTCTCGTTCGTCGTGATAATAGAGCTAGCTTTGCACACCACCGACTGCGAGGCAGGTCAAAGCAGACGTCGATAACAAAGGAGACATAACGATGAGAGTCATGGTCATAGTGAAGGCCAGCCCGGAGTCAGAAGCAGGCGCTCTTCCTGACACGGAAATTCTTACCAAGATGGGGAAATACAACGAGGATCTGGTGAAGTCAGGCGTCATGCTTGCAGGCGACGGGCTGCATCCAACCTCGAAGGGCAAGCGAGTCAGATTTTCGGGAGCAACGCGCACCGTCATCGATGGGCCGTTTACCGAGACGAAGGAGCTCATCGCCGGCTATTGGCTGTGGCAAGTGCGGTCAATGGAAGAAGCGGTCGAGTGGCTGAAGCGCGCACCGTTCGACGGTGGTACCGAAGTGGAGATCCGCCAGGTGTTTGAGGCGGAAGACTTCGGCGATAACTTCACTCCTGAGCTCAGAGAACAGGAGCAGCGCCTGCGCGAACAGGCTGTGGCAAAAAAGTAATTTGGCGCGAGCTTGGCTTGTCGATTTTGCAATTCCTCGTTCGACGTACTAACAGAGAGCTACAGTTTATCTCCGGCACAGCCGCAGAAACTAGCTCCTAACCCAAATCAAGAATGGAGATACCAACATGCGATTCCTCAGTATCTATAAGACCGCCGAACGCAACACTCCCCCGACGCCAGAGGAAATGGCCACCTTCGGCAAGATGATCGAAGATGGGATGAAGGCCGGCTTCCTGCTCGGCACCGAGGGTTGCATGCCAACGGCGCTGGGCGCCCGCGTTCGCCTAACCGGAGACAAGCTGACCGTGACCGACGGCCCGTTTACAGAAGCCAAAGAGGTTGTGGGCGGTTTCGCCATCCTTAAAGCCAACTCGAAGGCAGAGGCCATCGAGATGGCCAAGCAATTCCTCGCCGTCGCTGGTGAGGGAGAATGCGAGCTACGCCAGATCTATGAGCCGAATTGCGCGGAGGCGGACGGAATTGCAAGTCACGACTCTGCCGCGGTTGCTCTGAAGGCGTGAACGTGATGTGATCGGTAGCCGTGGGGGCTTCCGATACACACAACGTAATCGACGCGGTTTGGAGGATTGAGGCGCCGAAGCTCATCGCCGGACTCGCGCGTATCGTGCGCGATGTCGGCTTGGCCGAGGACTTGGCGCAGGAAGCGCTGGTGGCGGCTCTGGAGAAGTGGCCAGAGTCGGGCGTTCCTGACAACCCCGCCGCTTGGCTGATGACCGCGGCCAAAAATCGGGCGATGGATTATTTCCGCAGGACCCAGCTCCTCGATCGCAAGCACGAGGAGTTGGGCCGCGAGTTGCAGGTCAGGGAGCTGGCCGTGCCCGATTTCGACACCGCCCTCGACGACGATATCGGCGACGACTTGCTTCGTCTTATCTTCACCGCGTGCCACCCGGTTCTCTCGACCGAGGCTCGGGTAGCGCTCACCCTTCGCCTGCTCGGCGGCTTGACCACGCAGGAGATCGCGCGCGCCTATCTGGTCGCAGAGCCGACGATTGCTCAGCGTATCGTGCGTGCTAAACGGACGCTGAGAGAAGCTCAGCGTTCCCTTCGAGGTTCCGCGTGGTGTGGACCGTGCGCAGCGATTGTCATCCGTTCTGGAAGTGATCTATCTCATATTCAATGAGGGCTATTCCGCTACTGCGGGAGAGGACTGGATGCGTCCTGCACTCTGTGAGGAGGCGCTCCGCTTGGGTCGGATCTTGGCCGAGCTCGCTCCCACAGAGCCAGAAGTGCACGGCCTGGTCGCATTAATGGAGATACAGGCTTCTCGATCGAAAGCGCGCGTTGGACATTCGGGAGAGCCCGTGCTGCTCCTCGATCAAAACCGCGGACAATGGGACCAACTCCTGATCCGTCGCGGTCTGGAAGCACTTCGCCGCACCGAAGAACTCGGAGGCGCCGCCCGTCCCTACGCGCTGCAGGCGGCGATCGCTGCTTGTCACGCGCGGGCGCACACGCCGGAAGAGACTGACTGGCCACGCATTGCTGCTCTCTACGACGCCCTTGGTCAACTCACACCGTCCCCCATCGTGGAACTGAATCGAGCAGTCGCGGTGGCAATGGCGTTCGGTCCAGAAGCAGGCCTGGAGATTGTCGATTCGCTCACCTCAGATCCGTCGCTCAAGAACTACCACCTGCTTTCTAGCGTGCGGGGCGACTTGCTCAACAGGCTCGGCCGCCTCGGAGAGGCTCGGGCAGAATTCGAGCGTGCGGCGGCGCTCACTGGGAATGTGCGCGAACGCAATCTGCTCCTCGAACGAGCAAGAGAGTGCACCAGCGGACACTGCTGACCGAGGGGCGAGTGGCCGGGTCAGTCGGATGCCCAGATTCGCGTCCTTCTGTCGGGCGCTAACCTGGCGAACGAACCTGCGCTGGCACGGATGATACATGTCTGTACTCAAGTCGTGTCATCGGGCTGGGGGCTTTGCCGGCAGCCCAAGGAGGACCTGTCCAACTCCTTGCCTCCGCTCAGGGCAGGCCCTCACAGAATGTGATTTAGCTTCTGCCACTTCGGAACCCCCCAACTAGCGCCTTGCCAACGCTTTTACTTGGTCAAAAATCCCTAGAATGATCGAGTTAGAGAGAATTTTAGCGCAAAATCTTATGTTTCAATGAATTACGGGTAAATATTGATAACATTGGAATTTGCCTAGCCATGATGTTTAGACTCGCAACACTTTTTAGAATCTGTGACTTAGCGAGCGCACGACCTATAAGGTCTCCTGAAGTGCACGGTGGGATCAATTTTCAAAGAGCCCGGCAACGGTGATAGTTCCCACCTACCGCCAAAGGCGGGCGACAAGGGGGGGCACTACGAGGGACCCGCTGGATCGATACGGATGCACTGTCCAAGGCGCATTGCGCCAGTCTTAGGAATAGACACGGTCGTCAGGGACGTCATGAAAAATACACAGGGCGATGTGACGAAGGTGATCGAGGAGTCCGTTTTGGGAAGGTAATGGATGTAGGGATCAGTATTTCCACCCTTTCCCAAAAGCGGGGAAAGGATGGGGCACCCAAGATCATGTTTGGGGGAAGTCAAAATACCCACCCCGGCCAAAATCGGGCCGGAATGGGGCACCCGGTTCTTTTCCGCGTGTGGCCATTGTTTACTACAAGGTAATTGACAAGCGAAGCGAATGGCCGCAGACTTCGTGCACTTGGCCGGGGTCAAATACCTGGCCATCGATTTGCCACGCTACTGCGGTTGGCCACTTCGTTACTCTCCTGAGCGCGCCGACCGCTGGTGCGAAAGGAGCGCCTCATGCGTCCAATCCCCGCGGTTTTCTGTTGGTCACTCTTCTCACTCTCGCCTTTAACCGTTTGGCTCAGCAGAGTTCAACGACCGTACCCAATCTGATCCGCTATGGCGGAGTGCTGAAGGATGCGCAGGGTGCGGCGATGGCGTCGCGCACTGTGGGCATTACCTTCCTGATTTACGGCCAGCAAGACGGTGGCGCGCCGGTTTGGCTGGAGACGCAGAACGTCGCCACCGATGCGGGCGGACACTACAGCGTCTTGCTGGGCAGCACCAGCTCTACCGGATTGCCCAGCGACCTGTTCTCGCCACAGGAGCAACGCTGGCTGGCGGTGAAGGTGGAAGGCCAGCCCGAGCAACCGCGTGTGTTGCTGGTCAGTGTGCCTTACGCGATGAAGGCGGCACGAAGCTGAAACATTCGGAGGACTGCCACCCTCGGCATTCATCGGCTAGCCACGCCGGCGTATGAGTCTGGTGGCGCTACGACGGGCACACTAACTGCTACGAACGCAGTAGCCGCAGCAACCTCGGGTAAGGCCCCCAAAGCTGGGCTTGCCCGGCACCCCTGGCTACGTCCCGATCTGGCTTGGCGGAGCTTACGTTTCACGAACTCCAATATGTATCAGTTCGTGCTGGAAAAGTGGGCATCGGGAATACGACTCCGTCCACGAAGCTCGATGTCAGCGGCAATATCAACGCCGCCGCAAGCTACCTGATCGGTGGGAGCAACGCGCTGAGCGCCAGCACCGGAAACACTAATCTATCCGTTGGCCCTCTTACGGGCCCAGTCACTGGCCGGTCGCACAACACGTTCGTGGGCATCTATGCAGGCCAAATCAACACGACTGGTAACCAAAATACTTTTGTCGGTCCATATGCGGGATATAGCAACACTACCGGATCTCAAAACGCTTTTGTTGGTCCAGTTGCTGGTTACAGCAATACCACGGGGTACGCAAACTACTTTTTCGGCTATGGAGCAGGCTTTTTAGACAGCGTTGGGAACCACAACTCCTTCTATGGCAACCAGACTGGATTCCTCAGTCGCGCAAGCGACAACACGTTCTATGGCTACAATGCGGGATATGATACTGTTGAGCGGATCCAACAACACCTTCGTAGGGTCGATGGCTGGCTACCCCAATGGTACTGGCGGGGGCTCGTTTAATACTGCTATCGGCTTTAATGCCGTCACCGGTGCTTCTGGTGTAAGCATCACAAACGCGACTGCAATCGGAGCAAACGCTATTGTGTCACAAAGCAATGCCTTGGTGCTCGGCGGCACCGGCGCAAATGCTGTCAATGTAGGTATCGGCACAGCGTATCCCAGCACAGCTTTAGAGGTTGTTGGGAGCGCGAAAATCACTGGGACCGGCAACATTCTGATATTCCCTGATCCTTGCCCAGCAGGCAACTGCCACCTTGCTGGGCCCACAAGGACCACAAGGCCCCAAGGGAGATCAGGGAATCCAGGGCGTCCAAGGGGTTCCGGGAACGGCAGGGCTGGTCTGGAGGTCAGCATGGAACAACTCGACAGCGTATAACGTCAACGATGCAGTGAGCTACAGTGGCTCCAGCTACATAAGTCTGGTTGCAAGCAATCAGAATAAGCCGCCTAATACGAACCCGAGCGCCTGGAGTCTACTGGCACAACAGGGTGCGCAGGGGCAACCAGGTTACAACGGCTGCAGTTGCTCTTACGTGTGTGGACGGTCACTCCGGTTTCGCGGGCCACGCGGCAAACTTGGCTGATTGTAATGGCGCAGCCTATAATTTATCTGTCAGGCGAAAATCATTTGAGGACGTTTACTTGCAGTTGAACAGCAGGTCTGCAGGCCGGAGCAGAATGCGGCGTTCCAGGAACGTATTCGCGACTGGAATCGATGGTCGAAACGCACAGCACCGGTCCAGCCGATTTGCGACATCAGTGATTCACCGCAGAGGCACGGAGACACAGAGGATCGGATTGTCGATGTGCCCGATTGTACGAACGGAAATCCCCACTCAAGGCCAAAGGATGGCCTTGAATGGGGCACCCATATTGACTACCCCACCCCTCGTAAAAACCATAGGTACGCGCCAAAACGTAGTAAAGTACTCAGGTGAAACATCGTGGCAGATCAGCCGTACACAAATGTATTTGCAGACGTTCACAGCAAAATCAAAGCTCTCAAGGAACGTACTGCCGCAGCAAACAGGTACGATTCGTGAGCTTCGCGAAGGCCGAGTGACTGAGGAAGCCCAAAAACTCCGCGACTTCGGAGACAATTAGTCGGTCGGATGCCCAGGTTTGCGTCCTTCTCTTGACGCTAACCTGGGCGAAGAACCCGCCCCGGCACGGACGGCACATGTCGGTACTCGGTTTGTCCGGCTCATCCGCGCCATCCGCGGATGACTTTTCTTCCTTCTCTTTCTCCCTGTTGATGTCTAAGGATTCGAGGGGGAGGGGGTCGGGGATCATCTGT
>CAWGEZ010000060.1:0-106391 GCA_963821605.1 uncultured delta proteobacterium
TCAACAATAATGAAAAACCCCGTTGGCCCTTGATACAAGGGATGATAGAATAAGGTTGCGGAACCAATCCTATCACCAACGAGGTGCATCAGTATGGCACAAGGCATCCTTCCGTACAAGTATGAAGAAGACAAAAAAGCCGCAGGCATGACCTCCCTTGCGGGACTCCCCCTTTATCTGGATCTATCTTTCGCGCTTGGTCTTCCGGACAGCATCGAGCGTCATTTGACGCTCCGGCCATCCCAGGGGTGGACCGACTCCCAGATGGTCCTCTCGCTCATGCTCCTCGCCCTCGCCGGAGGTGACTGTGTCGATGACCTCAAAGTGCTGGAAGCTGATGAAGGGTTCTGCCGCATACTCAAACGCATGGAGCCCGAGGTTTCTCCCGCACGCTGGCGTACTGAGAAAGCCCGTACCGTTCCCTCACCCTCGTCGGTCTTCCGCTACCTCACTGCCTTCCACGCCGATGGCGTGTCGGCGCAGGGGAGTGCGTCAATTCCGCGATCCACGGTCCTTACCGGTTTTACCCGCATCAACCGTGATCTCGTGGCCTCCGTCCAGCGGCAAAACCCCGCCTCGACCGCGACCCTTGATATCGATGCCACCCTCGTCGAGACACAGAAGCGGGATGCCCTCTTTTCCTACGAGGGGTACAAAGCCTATCAGCCCCTCAATCTGTTCTGGGCAGAGCAGGAACTGCTGGTCCATACCGAGTTCAGGGATGGCAATGTCCCTGCCAACTACGATCTCCTCCGCGTCTTCAAGGAGGCCCTCGACGGGCTGCCCGACGGGGTCACGAAGGTTCGCCTCCGCAGCGATGCGGCGGGTTATGCGCACGATTTGCTCGCCCACTGCGAGCAGGGGAACAAGCGGTTCGGCAGGGTGGAGTTCGCGATCAGCGCACCCGTCACCGAGGCGTTCAAGAAGGAGGTCCGCACCGTACCCGATGCGGCATGGAAACCACTCGACAAGAACAGACAGTGGGCAGAGGTCTGCTTCGTCCCCAATGAACTCGCCCACTCGAAGAAAGGACAGCCCTATCGCTATCTCGCGATCCGCGAACCGCTCAGGCAACCCGTCCTCCCCGGTATGGAGCTTCCCTTCCCGACCTTCGATCACGAGGGGACCCAGTACAAGCTCCATGCGCTCGTCTCGAATATGGCCTGGGCAGGGGAGCGGCTCATCGCCTTCGCCTATGAACGCTGCGGCAAGGGCGAAGAAGCCCATGCCATCATGAAAGGAGACCTCGCAGGAGGGAAGCTCCCTTCGGGTGACTTCGGAGAGAATGGCGCATGGTGGTGGATCACGGTGCTTGCCTTCAACCTCAACATGGCCATGAAAAAGCTCGTGCTCCGTGGCGCCTGGGTTGCAAAGAGGATGAAGGCAATCCGCTTCTCGGTGATTAACCTGCCCGGACGGATCATTGAACATGCCCGGGAGCTCGTCATCAGGCTCGTCCGAAACCATCCCTCGTTCGCCCTTCTCGTTGCGGCACGACAGCGGATCAAGGGACTCATACCGGTACCGTCAGGCTAACCCGTGGAGAAAAGTTCAAGACTAACCTTAGAGACCATGAGCACCGCAGGCAGAGGTGCGCCCGAAAACAGCCCGTACAGGAGCGTAAACCGTGTCTCCGTAAACGAATGAGGCAAGACGAGTCCTTTTTGATACCTGAAAACGGACCATCTCTATGATAAACCACCCTGCAGAGGGTAAAAGAGGAGGTATGGGAAGCGTAGGTGGTGGATTTGGGTTAAGTCAGGGGCGGGCTTGTGGATTGAGAAAAAATATCCTATAATAACTGCTTGATCGGGGCGTAGCGCAGTTTGGTTAGCGCACCAGTATGGGGTGCTGGTGGCCGCTGGTTCAAATCCAGTCGCCCCGATTCTTATTCGACTTTGCTGGTGGTATCGTTGTTAATTCTTCTATCAAATGATGATGGCGTCAGCTCCGAAGGGCTGATTGCGCTCAAGAACGAGCTCTCGCGGACCGATGAGGTGTGGGTAATAGCTCCTGAACGGGAACGCACGTGCGTGGGTCACGCGATCACGCTGCACAAGCCCTTGCGCATCAAAGAGCACGGTGATCGCGTCTTCTCGACGAATGGAACACCGGCGGATGCGATACTTCTCGGAGTCAAGGGTCTGCTTCCGCGGCAAGCCTGATCTCGTCATCTCCGGTATCAACAAGGGGCCGAACATGGGCCAGGACGTGACGTACTCCGGGACGGTTGCGGCGGCTAAGGAAGCGGCATTCATGGAGATCCCTTCCATCGCGGTATCGTTGGATGGCAGGAAGGATTTTCTCTTCGATGAAGCAGCCCGGACCGTGCGGGAATTGGTTGAAAAAATGCGGGCCAACTCTCTGCCGGAGCACACCTTTTTGAACGTTAACATCCCGAATTTACTGAGGGTGAGCATCAGGGGTTTTATGGTGACAAGGCTCGGTAAAAGGATATATAATGGTAAGGTAGTCGAGAGAACGGACCCGAGAGGCGGCAAGTACTACTGGATCGGTGGGGACGGCGACGGATTTGAGCCTATAGAGGGTACCGACCTTCTCGCGGTTTCTCGAAGGGTACGTCTCGATTACCCCTTTGCACTGGGACATGACGACGTATGCGGCCATGGAAACGTTTAAGAAAATCTTTTAGGGTTGGGAAAGATAGACGGAGGCGCATCGGAAGCTACGTGAAGTATTACATCGAGAACTTTGGTTGCCAGATGAATGACCACGATGTTGAGAAGGTCAGTACCCTTCTTCACATCGCCGGCCTTGAAAAAGTGCGCGAGGCAGCCGTGGCCGACGTGGTTATTGTCAATACGTGCTGTGTGAGAGAGAAGGCGGAGCAAAAATTTTACAGTCTGATGGGTCGGCTGAAGACGTTAAAGAGGAGAAAGGGTACCCTTCTTGGCGTGACAGGCTGTATAGCGCAGCTGGAGAAAGAGGGTTTGGCGGAAAAACTCTCCTTTCATCGATTTCAGCCTGGGCCCGTCGAGCATTCACAGGGTCAGAGAAGCCATCGAGTCGGCCACGCGAGAAAGAGCGGTTTCTCGATTTTTCCGACAACGGCTGTGCAGCATCCCTGCATGTGAGGCCGCAGACGACGGCCGGGACGCTAAAGGCTTATGTGACGATCATGAAAGGCTGCGACAATTACTGTAGCTATTGCATTGTGCCCTATGTGCGCGGACGGGAGAAGAGCAGGCAGAGTTCCGATATCCTGGAGGAGATTCGGGGACTGGCCCATCGAGGGGTGAAGGATGTGACCCTCCTCGGGCAGAACGTGAACTCTTACAACAAGGGGCAGAAGGATCTCTCCTTTCCGCAGCTTCTCTCAAGGGTGAACGATATAAACGGGATCGAACGGATACACTTCGTCACCTCGCATCCAAAGGACCTTTCCGGGGAACTGATTGACTGTTTCGGAAGTCTTGAGAAGCTCTGCGAGCATATCCATCTGCCGTTCCAGTCAGGCTCCGACAAGGTCCTCGGGCTCATGAACCGTGGCTATACGGTCGAGGAATATAGTGATAAGCTCGACCTGCTTGAAAAACCAGTTGCAATAACATCGCAGTTACGGCAGACTGTATCGTCGGTTTTCCCGGCGAAGACGAGAAGGACTTCGAAGCAACGATGACGCTCGTCAAGAGCGTGCGTTTTGATGGTCTCTTCTCGTTCTGTTTTTCTCCGAGAAAGTTTACGCGTGCCGCAGACTTGCCGGATAGCGTGCCCAGGGAAGAGGCGATGCGCAGGCTGCAGGAACTGCAGTCAGTACAGAAGGCAATAACCAGGGAAAAGAACAGAGCGTTAGAGGGTACGAAGGCAGAGGTGTTGGCGGAAGGAATGAGCAAGAACTCAAGCTTAGAGCTCACGGGCAGGACGAGGAGCAATAAGATCGTCAACTTCAAAGGCCCCCGGAACCTTGTCGGCGAGCTGGTGGAGGTTGAGATTGTCAAGGGTTGTGCTAATTCCCTGAAAGGGGCCCAACTGATGCAGAAGGAGGTATGTGATGCTTAAAGAAATGAAGGTTGCGGGGATAACCGTCGACCCCTTCACCAACACACCCATTGTGATCCTTAAGGACCTGGAGGAGAAGGATGTCCTTCCTATATGGATAGGTCTTCTCGAGGCCTCCAGCATTGCTACAGCGCTGGAAAACATCCAGACCCCACGGCCCATGACACACGATCTCCTCAAGAACGTGTTGGACAGCCTGGGAGCGCAAGGTGGTGAAGATCGAGGTGAACGATCTCAGGGATAACACGTATTACGCGCTCATTCACATGGATGTCAACGGCAAGAGGCTGGTGATCGATTCAAGGCCGTCTGATGCGATTGCGCTTGCGTTGCGTGTGAGCGCAGCTATATTCGTCGAGGAGAGCGTGATCAAGAAGTCCGCGAAAATCGATCTGGCAAAAAAGGAAGACAAGATCGTGGTCGACGCAAATGAGTGGGAAGATGTGCTTGAGAACTCTTTCTCCCGACGATTTTGGAAAATACAAGATGTGAGAAGGCAGTGTTTGGTGTTTAGTGTTTTGTGTTTAGATATGTGCGGTCAACTGGTCAACGGATAACGGTCTAACGACAAATATGATAGATTTACACACCCATACTTTCTTCAGCGATGGCGAACTCGCACCTTCGGAACTTGCGCGAAGAGCCTACCTAAAGGGCTACAAGGTCCTCGGCATTTCGGACCACGCTGACTCCTCCAACATAGAGCTTCTTATCTCAGGCCTGCTGAAGCTGCATCGAAAAGGCCGAGTACTATGAACATATCACCATCGTGCCCGGCGTTGAGCTGACCCATGTGCCTAAAGGGCTCATAAAAGAGCTGACCCGTCATGCACGGAAGCAGGGTGCGCGCCTTGTGGTGGTCCATGGGGAGACTATAGTAGAACCCGTCGAAGAGGGCACGAACCGGGCTGCGATAGAGGCCGGGGTGGACATACTGGCACATCCGGGTCTCATCACGGAGGAAGATGTTTTGCTCGCGAAGAAGAAGAATGTGCTCCTGGAGATCACCGCGAAGAGGGGCCATTCGCTTAGCAACGGTCACGTGGCAAGACTGGCCAAAAAGGTGGGTGCAAAGCTCATATACAGCACGGATGCCCACGCCCCTGCCGACCTTCTTCCCGGAGGAGATGGCACGAAAGGTTGTCCAGGGTGCAGGCCTTTCATCGGAAGATTTTTCGATCATGCAAAGAACATGCTCTTGAGCTTGTCAGGAAGGTTATGGAGGCGAGATGAGACTCACCGTGGACGAAAGCATCAAGCAGATACCCTTTTATCCCAAGGCTGCACTCTATGGTTCTGAAGAGGGTTGGACGCGTCTTGCCTCGAATGAGAACCCGTTCCCTCCGTCATCAAAGGTAGTTAACAGTATACTCGAATCGGTCTTCTCCATAACCCGGTATCCGGAGAGTGAGTTTGAACTGAAGGCCCTGCTTGCCGCCAGGTATGGCCTGGAGCCGGGGAATATCGTTATCGGCAACGGCTCCAACGAGCTGATCGAGACGGCCTTCAAGGGTATGCGTCACCCGACGCGGAAGAGAGTGCTTGTGCACGAGCCGTCATTCGCATTTTACAGTATCGCAGCCCAGATCTATGGCTACGAGGCGCGCCAGATCCGTTTTCCCGATCTCACCGTGGACCTGGGTGTCATCCTTGAGCAGATAGACGAAAGCGTCAGGATCGTTTTCCTGAATAATCCCAACAATCCGACAGGAACGATCTTTGAAGATGCGACGTTCAAATCATTTCTCGACAGGCTGCCGCCCGAGGTGCTCGTGGTGGTCGACGAGGCATACGCGGAATTTGCGACGAGCAAGAAATTCCCGAAATCGATGACGTACGTCCGGGATTACCCGGTGCTCGTGCTCCGCACGTTTTCCAAGGCTTACGGGCTGGCGGGGCTCAGGGTCGGCTACGGCGTGGGCGATGCATCGATCGCTTCCTTTATTGAGAGAACAAAACAGCCTTTCAGCGTCAACATGATGGCCCTTATTGCCGCGAAGGCGGCGTTGAGCGACGACAGATACGTGGCGAAAGTGTTGGAGAGCAACATACAAGGAAGGGATTTCTTTTACAGTCTCTTTGCGGAGCTCGGTCTTGCCTTCATCCCGACAGAGGCCAACTTCGTTCTTGTGCACGTGGGTCCTGACGCGGAAGACCTGACCAAAAGACTCTTTGAGAAGAAGATTCTCGTGCGATGGATGGGGGCATACGAACTGCCGGAGTACATCCGCGTGACCGTGGGAACAATGGAAGAGAACAGACTATTCGCAAGCGGCCTGCGGAGTTTGCTTACGTGAGAAAGCGGCCCGTGATCACTGTTGATGGACCGAGTGGCGCCGGGAAAAGCACGGCGGCAAAGGCACTTGCATCAGCGCTCGGTTACGAGTATATGGATACCGGCGCAATGTACAGGGCGGTTGCTTATGCGTACTACCAGAGAAAAGCAGAAACCGGATATCGAGCCGTTCCTGCAGAGTCTTACGCTGAGATTTATCTTTGGCAAACCGACGCAGGTCTTTCTGAATGGAGAAGATATCTCACAAAAGATACGGACCCCGGAAATCTCCATGCTGGCATCAGCCCTCTCGCAGGATCCCCGTGTAAGGAAATATCTCACCGCCATGCAGCGGGAATTGGGAAAAGAGGGCGGTGTCGTGCTGGAGGGACGAGACACGGGTTCTGTCGTCTTTCCCGATGCCGAAGTGAAGTTCTATCTCGACGCAGACGTGGAGGTGCGCGCACAGCGACGCCATCTTGAGCTACGTGCCGGAGTGCCGGGCATGCTGCCGGCGACGCTCTGGAGCAGGTGAAAAAGGAGATCGAGAAAAGGGATAAGGACGATTCCGAACGGGAGATCGCTCCCCTTGTCCGGCCTCAAGGGGCACACTATCGTTGACACGACTGGTCTCGACGTCGAGGGTGTGGTGCGGCTCCTGAAACAGTATGTGGAGCAGGTCTCGCGATGATTCAGGTGCTCAAGACAGACCAGATCGGCTTCTGCTTCGGCGTGAAGAGGGCTATTTCAAAGGTGTTGAAGGAGCTGGATAAGAGAGGAGAGAACATTTATACGCTGGGACCTCTTGTCCACAACCCTCAGGTGGTAGCCTCACTAGAGGAGAAAGGGGTCATGCCCGTTGACGATGTTCGCAAGGTTGAGAAGGGGGTGATCTGTTACAGGTCTCACGGCATCGAGAAAAAAGAGGAGGAGAAGATCCGCGAGAAAGGACTCGCTGCGATAGATGCAGTCTGTCCCTTTGTGAAGAAGGTGCGAACCCGCGCCCTTTACCTGAAGAAGCAGGGATACACGGTTGTCATTGTAGGGGATGAGAAGCATCCCGAGGTGAAAAGCGTGTTGAGTTATTTGGATAATGATGGTATTGTAATGCAACATCCGCGCCCTATCGAAGCCAAGAAAGTTGGAGTAGTCTGCCAGACCACCCAGGATATCGAGACACTGAAACAGGTTGTCGGGGGCTTGATGGAGCAGGCGGAGGAGGTTAGAGTGTACAATACCATTTGTGAAAGCACCTTCCTGAGAAAGCAACAGGCGGTTGACCTTGCGAAGCGGGTTGAGGCAATGCTGGTGGTAGGCGGCAAGTCGAGCTCCAACACGACGAAGCTCTATCGCATGGTAAAGAAGGTGCAGCCCAACAGTTATCACATTGAGACGGAGGACGACGTAAAGCCTGAATGGTTCTCCAATATAAGAACGGTAGGTATCACAGGGGGAACGTCAACCCCTGATTTTATGATAGAAAGAGTGGAGAGGCTCGTAAAAAATCTTTAGGGGGAAGGGCATGGTCGACACTTCTGACAGCGGCACGCAGAGTGAGAGAACCGAAGAGGAGATGAAGGAACTCTACGAAACCTCGATGAAGACCCTCCAGGCAGGGAATATTCATAAAGGCAGGGTAATCAATATTGTCAATGACAGCGTGATTGTGGACGTGGGTTTGAAATCAGAGGGCAAGCTGGCCCTGAGCGAAGCCCTTGATAAGTCAGGCAACCTGAACGTGCAGATCGGTGATGAAGATCGAGGTCATGGTGGTCGGCAGGGAAGAGAAGGATGGTCTTCTCGTCCTCTCAAAACAGCGGGTCGATACCATACGGATGTGGCAGAACATCGACAGATCCCTCGAGGAAGGGCTCGCCCTGGATGGAACCGTGATCTCGGAGGTGAAGGGCGGCTTTCTGGTGGACATAGGGGTCAGCGCGTTTCTCCCCATATCGCAGGTCGATCTAAAGCCGGTGAAAAACGCTGCTTCCTTTGTGGGGAGGCATCTCAAATTCAGGGTAATCAAGGTTAATAAAAGGAAAGATAATGTTATTGTTTCGCGCAGACAGCTCCTTGAAGAGGAACGGGACCGCAAGAGAAAAGAGTTCTGGAAGAACGTAAAAGAGGGTCAGGTGCTCTATGGGTTTGTCAAGAGCATCACCGACTACGGTGCTTTTGTGGATCTTGGCGGGGCTGACGGCTTTCTCTACATCAACGATATCACGTGGGGACGGATCAACCACCCCAAGGAATACCTGAAGCTTGGCGATGAAATTAAGGTCAAGGTGATCGGTGTTGATGAGGAAAAGAGAAAGGTCTCGGTAGGCATAAAACAGCTCAAGGGAGATCCGTGGCTCAAGGTCGAGGAGAGATACCCGATTGGGAGCAAGGTACGCGGTAAGGTGGTAGGAGTCGTCGACTACGGCGTTTTTGTTGAGCTTGAAGCGGGCCTGGAAGGCCTCCTCCACGTGAGTGAGATGAGCTGGGACAAGAAGTTGAAAAACCCCGGGAAGATGGTATCGAGGGGCGACATTCTTGAGCTTCAGGTGCTTGACATTGATATGGAGAAGAAGAGAATATCACTCGGTATGAAACAGCTTCTCCCCGATCCCTGGAAGGAGCTTGCTCAGAAGTACCCGCCCGGCTCCGTCGTGCAGGGCAAGGTTAAGAATCTCACAGACTTCGGTCTTTTCGTTGGTGTCGAGGATGGTATCGACGGGCTCGTCCATGTGTCTGAACTCTCCTGGTCGAGGAGGAGGGGGGTCTCTTCGGACAGCTTCAAGAAAGGCGCGCCGATCGACGCTCTGGTCCTCAATATCGACCCTGAGCAGAGAAAGTTCTCACTGAGCCTGAAGCGGCTTAAGGAAGATCCCTGGAAGGGGCTGCTGGACCGCTACCACGAGGGAGACGTGATCGAAGGCTTTGTCACCAGCATCACAGATTTTGGCGTGTTTGTCGAGATCGAAGAGGGCATCGAGGGTCTCGTGCATCTTTCAGAGCTCGACACGTCAAAAGGAAAGCATCCATCCGAACTCTTCGCTATGGATGACAAGGTCCGGGCTGTTGTTATCCATGTTGACGAAAGGGAAAAGCGTATCGGCCTTTCTGTCAAGACCTTGAAGAAGAGGGAGGAAAAGAAGGAGATGGACGAGTTCACCATCAAGGAGGAGCCTCGCGGTGCCCTCTCAACACTCGGTGATTTTCTCGTACCCGCGATAATCAAAAACAATCACGACAAAGAGACATAGGGGGGCGCGTGCCAATCAAAAAGGAGTTGCTCGATATCCTATGCTGTCCTCAGTGCAAGGGTGATATACGTCTCAACAAATCGGAAGACGGTCTCATCTGTGACACGTGTAAACTCGTCTATCGGATACAGGATGATATACCGGTCATGCTTATCGATGAGGCTACACCTCTCAAAGAATAGATGCCAATTCGCCTTCATTCATATACCTTTGTTGGCTGCGCCGTATTTTTGAACCTAAATTGGCACTAGACCTTTTCTTTCTCTGTCTCATTAAACTTTTTCAGCAATTCGTGCGTATCCTTCCTGAAACCTGTGCGGCTCGCGTTGGAGCGTTTCTCGGCAGAGCGGCTCTGAGGCTTCTCAGCCGGCGAAGAAAGATTGCGCTGGCCAATGTGAGAAGGATAGCTGAAGGTATCCCGGATGCACAGGCGAAGGACGTGGTGCGATCCTGCTTTGAAAAGCTGGGCATCAACTTTGTCGAGCTTCTCCTGATCCCGTATCTTCCCAGAGAAGATTTCCCAAAGCGATTCCACGTGGAAAACGTGCACCACGTGGAGGAAGCAGCGAGGCTGAACAAGGGCATATTGGCTCTGGTGTTTCATTACGGCAACTGGGAGATCATGGGTATTGCATCATTTCTGATGCAGCAGGAGGTCATAGCCCTGGCCCGACCCCTCAAGGGGCAAAGATTCCTGCAGGGTTTCATAAACCATTTGCGCGCTGCCACAGGCCTGACGGTTATTCCGAACCAGGATACGGCGCGGGACGCCATGAAATACCTGAGAGAGAACAGGATCGTGGCCATCCTTGGCGACCAGAGAGAGAAGCGGTCAAAGGGTGTGTACGTGGAACTGTTCGGTGAGAAGGTCCCTACGTCGAAGGGCATAGTGATGCTCGCCATGAGGACAGGTTCGCCGGTGATGCCCGTCTACTTGAGACGCGAGGGATTCTTAAGATATACGATCGTCTTCGGTGAGCCGATCGAGATGGAGAGAAAAGGGAATATTGAGGAGCTGATCTACAAGAACACCAGAAAAATAAATGTGTTTCTGGAGAGACTGATAGCGGCGCACCCGGATGAGTGGTTCTTGGTGCATCGCCGCTGGGGCCGCGACGCGTACTGACGCATATGCCAGGCTGCCTTTTGCGCCTAACTTCGTTGCCCTTCGGCCCGTCCTACTTCGACGTACCACCAGGTACGCCTGCGTAGTCCAGTCCTCGGCTCGCCTCGTTATCCATCAAAATTCAGCCTGGCATAAAGATCGGGTAAGTGTTTTGGGCAGATGTCGCTCGTCTTCTTTCATGCTCAGATCTCAATAACCGGGTTTACCCCTGATTCTCCTTGCCTCCTTCTGAGACGTCATCCGCGGAAAATATTCTGATTGTGCCAAGTAATGAATTCTCTGGCGGGACGGAAATCGTTCCTGATGGGCACATGCACTGGTAGGCCATTCATGGCATAGTAGTCCCTGCCATTCTCAAACTCCTCACGAATCCTACGGCTGACCTCAAGGCGGTAATCAGGAGTGATCGTCACATACCCCGCATCCAAGAGCCGATGAATGTCTGACCTGAGCAGGACACCGTTGCTGACTTTATGGGGTCCACTCTCGCTGAAGGGCTTTATGTGGCCAGCCTCCAACGCGGGCAGAGTTCTTTCTTGCGTTACCGCGCACTTCCGCTGGTATGCGTCCGTGACAAGCACCCTAAAGCTGCCTTGCCCAAGGCGTGGAAGTACCAAAACTGGGCTTCCATATTGGGGTCCTATTTCTCGAATCTGGGTCAATTCAATCGGCTGGAATCTTGCTCGAAGTCGGGCACTGACTTCGGCCCAAAGATCTTTTCCGATGGAGCTCGACAGATCGTATCCTTTGCCCTGCACGATGTTCGACTTCCAGTCCATTGGTGCCTGAATCCAGTTATCCCGATCGAAGAAAAAGGGTTGTTCCAGCAATATGCATCCAATCTGATAATCTTCGGCGGGCACGGGAGATTTGTGGCGGTGTTTCTCGATTTGAATCCGCATTTCTGTTAGTGACCTTGCGCCATTTTTTTCCCCGAAGGTAGCCCATGCTAGACTGCAAGGTAACAGTGTGCTGTGCGCGTAGAATCCACCACCGACAATGTAGTTGAAGGGGCTGTGGAGCTTAAAGAGGAAGGGCTCCCCTGGGTCGAGTGCCTGGAACAGATGGCCGCCGCCTGGCTGCCAGAAATTGACCTCATCGATGCTTGGGAGCTTTGACAAGAAGGTGAACCAATCGTTATCAGTGACGCCGATAAAAGCTCTCACCGGCCCCCCCCGGGATGTACCCTGCCTACAAGGAGCCAATCATAAGAAGCTTGAAAACGTTGGTTGCTGCGTTAGCATAACTTCTCGCTACTCTGCTCTCGGGTCGGGCGATTTTGTCGATTAGTTACGTAATTTATTATCGCCCATTCGGTCATCTTTCGCTGATCCATGTCGTGCCGACAGGCGCTGCACTACTTAACGTACAAAATTATATACCCGTGAGTTGAGTTCGTCAAAGATTCAATTGTGCGGATACTACAGAAAAACAGGGGCCTGAGCGGTACAAGGCGGGGGCGAGATAGAAGAAATCTGGAATGTGCAGGCTAATTCGGGTAATATATGTTCAGGTGGTAGCCTGAAAAAGAAGCAGGAGTGAGAGAGGCGGATGGCGAGGGGGCAGAAGGACCTGTTGTTTGGGGATGCTGATGTGAGCACGGCGAAGGCGCGTGGGGGCTACTACACGCCCGAGTCGGTTGTGGCAACCTTGATTGGTTGGGCTGTGCACGAGACATCTGACCGGCTGCTGACCCCTCCTGTGGAGATGGTCGGTTTATAGCCGCACATCGGAACAGCGTTGGGATTGAGCAGGATGCTCAAGCGACTCGTGACGCTGTTGCGCGCGCGCCCTGGGCGCTGGTCCACGAGGGGGATTTTTTTTCCTGGGCGGATAACACAAGCGAGCGTTTCGAGTGTGCCGTTGGGAATCCGCCATTCATACGGTACCAGTCTTTCAAAGGCAGCGTACGCGACAAAGCCTTATCCTTCTGCGCCAAACATGGCGCTCTCTTTTCCGGCCTCACCTCCTCATGGGCACCTTTTCTGGTTGCCGCAGCCAGTCTGTTGAAACCATCAGGTCGTATGGCGTTTGTTGTTCCCGCGGAGATAGGTCATGCGCCGTATGCTGCTCCGTTGCTGGAATTCCTCGTCTCCAAATTCTCGCATCGTGCAGATCGTTGCCATGAGAGAGAAGATTTTCCCGGAACTGTCTGAAGATTGTTGGCTCCTGTATGCCACAGGATTCGGGCGGATCAACAAATGAAATTTCTTTTTCGCCGATCCGTTTTTTTAAGTTTATGTCGACTCCGCCAAGACATGGAGTCGCAGTTCCGGTGGGCGAGTGGCGGACGTCGTGGAATCAGAAATTACGCCCGTTTCTGATGCCTGCAAATGCGCGTGACCTTTACCTTGCCGCTGTTAATTCCCGTCATGCGAAGCGCTTAGGTGATATCGCCTCCGTGGGTATAGGGTACGTAA
Organism: uncultured delta proteobacterium; assembly: GCA_963821605.1. Lineage (GTDB taxonomy): Bacteria > Desulfobacterota > Syntrophorhabdia > Syntrophorhabdales > WCHB1-27 > JADGQN01. The sequence continues at coordinate 13,090 of CAWGEZ010000060.1, forward strand.
CAGGTGCCAATGAGTTTTTCCATTTAAGACCCTCGCATGCTCAAAAGCTGGTATACATGGCGATCTGCTTCTCCCTTCCGTGAGAAATGGCCGCATGCTTCCGTCAGGCCAATTGACCGCAGACTGCGTCAAAGGGTGGTACAGGTCGGATTTGCCGATGCTGCTTCTTAAATTGTCCAATTCCGTCGATATACCACTTCCGGTCAAAAAATATCTCGAAAGCCAGGAAGGTCGTGCGGCGCGCGAAACTTATAAATGCCGAAACCGATCGCCATGGTATGTCGTGCCTGATGTGGTAGTGCCCGACTATTTCCTGAGCTACATGTCTGGCGGCAAACCTAGCCTGGTTCTGAACGCCGCCGGTTGCTCCTGTACGAACTCCTTACACGCCGTCCGGTTGAAGGACCGTGGGGAAGGAAAAAAGCTGCAGCAGGCTTGGGGGGCGCCGATGGTTGAATTGAGCTGCGAGCTTGAAGGGCACCCTCTTGGCGGCGGCATGCTTAAGTTGGAGCCGCGTGAGGCGGCTCGAATTCTCATAACCGATACGTCTCGCTCTGCTACGGAAGCCGAGATATTAACCGGTGCTATCGAGACGATGAGGAATTGGAGGCATTGTGCTTAAGCAAATCTGCCAATGGGAGAGCTTCCGCAGCGCCCTAACCAAATTTGTCACCACAAAGGGTGGGACGGAAAGTGCAGAGCACATCAAGCCGCTTCACTGGTATGTTGCGTGTCGGTTGGTTCTTGAAGGGGGCTTTCACCCTGACGAGATAACTCCGCGACCTCCTTTCAAGGTCGCGACGCGGGGCAAGAGCAAGCTCCTCACATACGACCCGTCAAGTGCCAAGGGTGGCGAAAGAACAGTTCTCGGCGGACTCAAAACGAAAAGCGTTGACGTTGTTGTCACGAAGAACGGCATGGGTCCGGTGATAGCAGTGTCGCTGAAGGGGGCCTTGGGTGCATTCCGAAATCTCACGAACCGCATGGAAGAAGCGGTAGGTGATTGCACGAACCTTCATATTACCTACCCGGCCTTGGTGTACGGTTTCATGGTCGTGCTTAGAGCTAACCGAAGAGTGACAACACCCGCCACTGCCGGTGAAGCCACACAAAAGGTCCGGGAGGTTCAACCCGCGCACGCTGACACAGCCGTAATAGAAGAAATGGGGAAAGAGCGGCCCGCTGAGATGATTTTCCGCTTTCATTCTGCGCTCAGCGAATTGACTGGTCGGCGCGGAATCAGGAATGACGTGAGCAGGTACGAGACCGTGGCCCTTGCCCTGGTGGACCCGAGGAAGGCCTCATTGGGCCAGTTTTGGCCAGCTTTCCGCCGCCCGATAGTTCGCTCCGGCTTAACTCCTTCTTTAAGACTATCTATCAACGGTACGATGAGCGCTTCGTGTATGGAGCACCCGATCTGAAGGCAGTTACGTCTCGTGCCGAATGGTCAGAGAAGTCCCCGGTCTTTGAACCTGAGACCATGCGCCAGTGTGGTATTGCAGAACTCGATTTCGATCCAAGACTTGCCTGATAGGCTCGGATGCTTCCCAAGCCTTCTAGCCGGTACCTACGCACATGATGGAACCGTTTACGAGTGATCTGTCAGATGCTTTCAGCTTGAAGCGGACGCCCCAGTTCATGACCTCTTCGCCGTGCACGTGCTGTATGGTAACTTCGCATTCCCAGACCGCACACCCGTATCAGGCAACTTCGGCGGCTTGGCCGAGGTCTGAATCCAGCTCTTGCCTTTTGGTTCATTGATCTGTGCCAACATGCCGCTTGTGTAATCGCCGATATCCTTGTCGGTGAATTCGGTGCCTACATTATTACAGAACTGACCAGCGGAGAGGTTTACATCCTGCATCCGGAAGACTGCGCGGATCATCTCCTTGCCCGTGGGGGGCACTTTGGGATCGACCGGCTTTGGAGCCACAACTGCGGGTTCTTTTGCCGTATCCTTGAGCGGAGGCTCAGGCGCGCGGCCACAGGATATGCTGAACAGGAACAGGGGAACTCCTTTATGCGGCCACCGTGGCAGGCAAAGAGGCCGTTTCACATCAGCTAGACCTGCCTAATCGGGCCATTCACTGGTGGGGCGCATCTGTAAAAAAGTCAGAACGAAGTGGGGCTGTTTCGCTTCCGTTACGCGGCCGCTCGGCTTCGACTCACTGGGCACTCAAAAATGAAAGCGGTTGACACCTCACCGTTTGGGTGATACATAGTTCTATGGGCTGGAACGCATGAAAAAGTGCGGGGACGCATGCTCGTGAATCGCTTATTCTTCTGCCTTGCCATTTCAACTGTAGTCTTTGGAAGTCTTTTTGCCTGCCGCGACAAAGGTCCCAACACCGTGGTTGTCTATCTCCAGGGTGCCGAGCGACAATCGGAAGATTTAGACCAAGCGCCGTGAGATCGAGAAGGCGCTCAATGACATGCTTACGCTCAGCCCGGATGAACTCCGTACTCGGCGGTACGCCAACTATCAGATGGAACCTGGCGCTGGACAGTCATCCGACGTTCTTCACAGATACTTCTGTGCCGCCGAAACCCGTGGGCCTTGATGAAAACGGATTTTACCGGGACGTGGTGAAACCCGCAGCACAGGCGGTGATTCAGAGAGCAGCTGCAAAGAAGTCGAGAAGGCGATTGAATTGGAGCAAGAGCACGATGCAGCCGGGCACCGAAGATGAGGAGGAGGCAAAGCAATAATGGGCAAAATGTGTGTTTCATCCTGGGCGTGACGTCACGGTCTTCTGTCGCGGGTAAGGGCTACTGTGCCCAGTGCGAGACAGGTCAAAAAGGCGGCGAGGGCGCCCATAGATGATGGTGTGAAGCCAAAAGATTGCTTCGTCGTCTACCGCGGCGGGGACAATGGGAGCCTATACTCGGTACAGGGTGCGCCCATTTTGTTGCCCACGAAAAGAACTTACGGGCCCTCGGCGGTGTTGAGGGTTGTCTCGAAGGCTTTTTGGTACGAGTTGTTGACTATCTCCCGGGGTTAGAACGAGATTAAGGAGTTGGGCGACGTGAACCGGGTGACATTTACGTTACAGCCAACCGAAAGCATTGCGGTATCGTCCGGATTAACATTCCCGGTCCAGGCAGAGGCAGAAGAAGGATTATGATCGAGCACGCATCGAGCGCGCACCGCACGGTGCGATAGGCGATTTCACCGTCTATTTCCGGCGGTCGGGGCAGTTTCTTTAGATGAGTGATTTTTTGGTTTAAGTGAGGTCTTGACCCTGGAGAATAAGGTTACGGAAGGAGAACTGACATGAATAATACGGGGCATCTCGTGTGGGTCGTTTTCGGGGCGTTGGTGGGGTTTGGCGCTTCTTTTATCTTTGCGGATCTGCTTGCCTTGCCTCTGGACCTGTATTACCTGATCTATTTTGCGACCGTCATTGCTTTTTTCACGGTGTATGTTAAGAAGACTGCACTTGAATCTGAAAGCATGGTTTTCCAGACGAGCAGTTTGGGGAATTCTGCTTGGACTGGTTTTTGGAGCTTTGCTGGTACAGAACGTCCTGTCGAGGCCGGCGACGGAACAATTCACAGGAGCCTACCTGGCCTGGCTGATAGTCTGGAGAGGGTTGGTTTATGGGGCGATTGATGGTTTGCTCCTTACGGTCTTTCCGTGGGTTGTCACATGGCGAGCCTTTAATGCTGAAGAGAAACCATTCGCAAAGAAACTGGCAGTCGGTTTTTTTGCGTGGCTTCTCATCCTCGTGATGACCACCGCATATCATGCAGGCTATGCGGATTTCCGGTCAGGAAAGATGATCCAGCCCAATATAGGAAATACCATAATATCTATCCCAACCCTGGTATCAGCGAATCCCATAGGCTCTCCATTGACTCATGCGATAATGCACATAGCGGCCGTGATCCACTCTCCCAAGACTGAGCTCTTCTTGCCCCCTCACCGGGAGTAAATAGCATACAGGGACAACCCGTCCTTATTTTCTTGACATCGTTCATGAACCGCATTAAGTTGCGATACGAGTAAAATAAGAGAGCTATTCAGAGTTCGAGGAGGAAACGTGAGTGACCGGAAATCATATAGCCCGATAAAAATCGTGTCTGTGGTACTGATCTTGTTCCTGCTGGGTGGGGCAGCCGTTTTTACGCCCGCTCGTGCAGTCGCTGACGATGCGATGGACGCCCAGCACCTGGCCGAGCGAGCGACGCTTACCCTCGAGACGTTCTCAAGTGCTCCGAGATGGAGGCGTTTAGAAACCTCATCAAGGATGCCAGAGGTGTTTTTGTCGCGCCCCAGATTTTGAAAGGGGCTTTTATCATAGGCGCATCGGGTGGAAGCGGGGTATTCGTTGCGCGCGACACGTTGACCGGGCAGTGGGCGGGACCTGCTTTCTACACCATAGGAGGGTTGAGCTTTGGCCTCCAGATAGGTGGTGATGCGTCCGAAGTGGTCCTCCTCGCCATGACCAGCCGGGGAGTAAATGTGCTTCTCGAAAGCAATGTCAAACTTGGTGCTGACGCCGGTGTGGCTGTTGGGCCCGTCGGCATGGGGGCGGCGGCATCGACCGCAAATCTGAGCGTCGATATCGTCAGCTTTGCCCGATCAAAGGGGTTGTACGCCGGTATATCCGTCGACGGGGCGATCGTGAAGACCCGCAGTGACTGGAACAATGCTTACTATGGCAGCATAATTACGCCGGCAGACATACTTATTAAGAGAACAGTGCAGAATCCTCGTTCGGCAGGCCTCCTCGAAAGGGTGTCGAAACTGGCTGAAAGTAAATAGCTGATGCACGATATCGCAAAGGACCTCAGTCGTTAGCGCTACGCTGTTTGGTTCGTTTTTTTTCATACATCAACGCATCCGCCCGGGCGATGAGTTCATCAAGAGAAGAGGGGCTGTCAGGGTCATAGCGTGCGACACCTGTGCTCAGAGAAAGCGTGTACTTTCGCGGTTTGAGCTGATTAACGGCCTCAAGGGCGTCCTGGAGACGATTGATGAGCACGTTTTCTGTTTCATGCGTGGCATCTATTGCGAGGACCGCAAACTCGTCTCCCCCTAGGCGGCCGATGATGTCTGATTTCCTGAACGTTTCTTTCAGGACAGATGCAACCTCAATGAGCGCGTTATCGCCTTCCTGGTGACCCAATGCGTCATTGATCTGCTTCATGTTATCCAGATCGGCAAAGAAGAGGAGGGCCTCCTGCTTTGTCCTCTCCGCTATCTTTAACTGTTGCTCGGAGAGGGCGAAAAAGCCGCGCCTGTTATAGAGGCCTGTGAGGTCGTCAACGAGTGACATATTCTGGAGCCTCTCCTCAAGCCGTTTCCTTTCGGTGACGTCGCGGATATTGCACTGGATGACCTTCTTGCTTTCCACATCGTGGATGTTGAGAACACATTCTACGGCGATCTCCCGTTCCAAATTTTGTCTCAAGCGGTAGATCCTTGTAGCGGAAAGACCCTTTGTCGTGCAATTCCCGAAACGCTGCTTTGCCTGCCTCCGCGTCTTCGAAGAGACCGATCTCCCAGAGTTTCTTTCCCAAAAGTTCTTCGCGGGTATAGCCCAGCATCTCTATCAGGAATGGGTTCACATCGTCTATCTGCCCGGTGTCGCCGTCGAGGATCAGGATGCCGTCCTGGGCTGTTTCAAAGAGTCTCCGGTAACGAAGCTCAGAAGCCTGAAGTGCTTCCTCTGCCCGTTTGATGCGCTCCATGGCCTGGACACGCGCAAGAAGTTCCTTATTGGAAATCGGCTTGACGATGTAACCATCCGCCCCTACATTCAGCGCGTCCGCCTGGTAGTCGGATGAGACCTGGACTCCGGATATGAGAATTACGAGCGTACCACGCAACTGTTGATCGCCCTTGATCTGCTTGCATACCTGAACTCCGGTCATATCGGGAAGAACCACATCCAGCAAAACCAGGTCAGGATGGTGCTTTCGCACGGCTTCAAGGCATTCCTTCCCGGTTGAAGCCACCAGGACCTCGTAGCCCGCCCTTCTCAGAATCTCGCTTGTGAGCGAGAGCAGGTCGCGGATCATCGTCAACCACGAGTATCTTGGTGCTTTTTTTCATAGTAGGCTTCTCTATCCACTCAATATAGTGAGGAAAGCGGGCAGCGTCAACTTCTTGCCAGGACGTCCCGCGGGATGAAGAGGTGTGTGGGCTATGGATCTGTTGAATTCCATATAGGTGCTCTTGAGAATATCTGCAGTCCTTAAAGTATGAGGGAGAGCCCCAAAGTGGCCGGCGCATGGGCACCACCCTGGAGCTCTCCCCCCGATATCAACTCAACAAGAATCCGTAACTATGCCTTTCCCGCTCCCTGGCACGAATCCCTGACCCTAAGGCGTCGGGTTCGGATACACGTGCTTATGGGTTGCAAACTTCGTCGGGGCGATGATGTAATACTTCCCGTCGATATACTGCGCAGCGATCTGCTTGAAGAAGGAGTGCCCTTTTTTCTGTTCAAAAGACATGGGTCCCATGATCGACTCGAAGTTGACCGCCCAGAGGGATTTCATCAGGTCATCCGGTTTGAGGGAGGCTGACTTCTCTATGCCCACTTCCGCCACTTCCAGGGCCCCGTAATGGAGGGAGACATCGAGATATTCCTCGGGGTCGATCTTTGCCTCTTTCAGGATCTCCTGAAACTTCTTCAGATTACCGTAAGGCATCCCCGGCAGCCACTGGTGCTCACCGGTCACGTAATTCGCATCTTTCCCAAGCGCACCGGAAAACGATTTGTCAAAATGGGTGAAGTGCCATTCCTTCGGCTTTAACCCGAACTCCTTGGCCTGTTTCTTGAACGTCACCGCAAAGGGGGTGAAGGCCGATACGTAGATAACATCCGGGTCTGCAGCCTTCAGCTTCACGAGGATGGAGGTGAAGTCGGTCGTGCCTGCAGGGGCAACCTCTTTGAATACGGTCTTGAAGCCCCGTTTTTCAGCATTAGGGATGGCCCCCTCGTACACCTCGCGTGTGTGAGGCGTATCTTCCGCCACGTAGCCGATGGTCTTGGCCTGCTTCTCCTGCTCGAGCATTTCGAAGTAGGCATCTGACCATGCTGTGGACAGGTTGTTCACACCCACGAACCACTTGAATCCGCGCTCGAAGATTTGCGGCGTGTTGGCGGTCGCCAGTATCATGGGAACGTGATATTTTTCAGGGACGGCTGTCACCGGGAAGGTGATCGGGCTCGATTTGGGGCCGATCAGAAGGTCACATTTGTCGACGGTCACCAGACGCTCATAGAATTTGACGGCTGTTGCCTGGTCGCTCTTGTCGTCGTAGATGATCGTCCTGACCGGGAGCTTCTTATTGTAGGCCTTGACGAAAAGTCCGCCCTGTTTCTTATTCACATAGTTTTCCCAGGCCTTCACCATCTTGTCGAACGGACCGACATCGACCGCATACCTTCCCGTAAGGCAGAGCGTCATGCCTATCACGATCTCCTTCTTCTCCTGGGCTGCAGAAGGAAGGATCGTCCCGAAAAAAAGTACCAACCGCCAGAACCAGAACCAAGAATCCCTTTCTCATAACTCAAGTACCTCCTGTTCTCCATGACGGAGTTGTATAATACGGTGACCATCCGTTGTCCACCGCCGAACCGCCGTTGAAAATGATTGGAGATCCAACACGATTCTTCGTAATGATAATACCATATATGTGTGGATCGAGTACGACACGGACATTGGTGAATTGCGTATTGCCATCGTCAGTTATTCCGATTGTATCGCCATGGTGCATTTTGTCAAGGAGTATTTTGCCCATGAACCGGGGAGATTCCTTAAATAGCTAATAAATTTCAATGTGTTATGATACTGTAGTAAATTTCTGCAATAAAAATGCCGCGCATATTTTGAACAAAATCTATGCTTCTTTTGGACATCTTCACACTTGCAATGTGATAGAATCGTACACAGTAGAACCTAATAGGTACTGCTTGTTTATCGGATCCGGTAGCGCGTGGGAAAACAGGTGACTGATCCATGACCCCAGGTCGCAGACTCAGACTCGCTCGGGCTCAAGCGATGTTCATGGAGACTTTTGGGCTCGGTCGCACAGTATCGCTCAGCGCCATTATTTTGATCGGCGTGGTTATACTCTTTGCTGTTTTCTGGTTCTTTTATTCAGCTCCACCCGATACCATCACCATCACGACCGGTCCCGAGGGCAGCATCTTTCAAACGACTGCCGAAAAATACCGCAAGATATTGGCGCGCAACGGCGTGAAGTTGAAGATCCTTCCGTCTCAAGGCTCGCTGGAAAATCTCAAGAGGCTATTAGATCCCTCGTTCCGGGTCGACATCGGATTCGTTCAAGGCGGCGTGGCCGGTGGGCTGAATATCGATAAGCTGGTCTCGCTCGGGAGTATTTCCTATGAACCGCTCCTGGTTGTCTATAGAAGCGTCAAGCCGGTGGACTTGCTTTCCCAATTGAACGGCAAGCGTCTCGCCATCGGTCCGGAGGGCAGCGGAACGCGATCCCTCGCTTTGACCCTGCTCGCAGCCAATGGCATCCAACCCGGCGGGGCGACTGTCCTGCTGGATCTGCACGCAGAAGACGCAGCAAAGGCCCTGATCGAGGGTAACGTAGACGCCGCGTTCTTGATGGGAGATGCCGCCTCGCCCAAGACCATGCTTCAAGCTTCTGATGACGGCAGGAATCCATATGTTTGATTTCACGCAGGCTGACGGTTATTCGCGTCGCATCGTCTATTTGAACAAGCTGGAGCTTCCGATGGGGTCCATCGATTTCGGAAAGAATATCCCCGCGCACGATTTCCACCTGATTGGCCCGACGGTCGAGATCATTGCTCGGGCCAATCTGCATCCGGCGCTGTCCGATCTCCTGCTTGAGGCGGCGACCGAAGTGCACGGAAGGGCCGGCCTGCTCAAGCGCCAGGGCGAGTTTCCTGCCCCGCTGGAGCATGAATTTCGCATAAGCGCCGATGCGATCCGCTTCTACAAATCGGGCAAGGGCTTCCTCTATCGTTCCCTTCCATTCTGGGTGGCAAGTCTGGTGAACCGTATCCTGGTGGCATTCGTGCCGGTGGTTGTGGTGCTGATCCCGGTAATGCGGATCATCCCTGTGCTCTATCGATGGCGCATCGGTTACGCATCTACCGGTGGTATCGTGTGTTGCTGGTACTCGAACAGGACATGATCGCGCACCTGGGATCCGAGAAACGGGAAGAATTGCTGGGGCGGCTCGATCGTATCGAGGAGGAAGTCAACAAGATGAAAATGCCGGCGTCCTTTGGTGACCAGTTCTATGTGCTCCGCCAGCACATCGGTTTCGTGCGTAACCGACTTATGGGCAGCACTCAGTCGAATTGAGTTATGCCTTACCTAAATCTTTTCCCATCGTCTTCCAAAGGAGTTCTTCCATCTCTGATGTTAACTTGGGCATGGCTTCCCCTTCCTTTGATTTGATCCGCTCTTCGTACAGGGCTTCAAGCTGAGGAAGGAGACCCTTCAGCGCCGGGGCTGCATCCACTCTCTGGCTGATCAGGCTGCGCTGCTCGAGGGCTCTCTCAAAGTCGTTTTTATCAATAGGGATATCGTAGAGCAGATTCAAAATCTCCATCAGGCTTACCTTGCCCACGTGATCCTCTTCCAATACGGCATACTGGGGCAAAGAGACGATGAACGAGATCGTTTCTATGCCCAAATCGGGCGCCTTTTGCGAAATCAGGAAGGTGATGGTCGTCGGACCCTCGTAAGTACTCTGCAGGGCACCCGATTTCTTCAAATCCTGCAGGGCCTCTTGCCCTATTGCCCCTCCATTGACGATTAGGGGTCTGGTGTGAGGAACCACGTCATACATGCTTCCCAGAAGGATATATTTCTTCGCGTTGAGTCTCTTGAGAAGCTTTAAGACGGAGTCAACATAAACTTCAGAAAGAGCGTGAGGCTCAAGAAGGTGCAGAAAGAGGAGGTCATTTCCTCCTTCTCTTCTGGCGTAGCGAACGATCATGTTGGGAACGGACACCCTACGAACACCCTCTTCATAATGGAGAGTAGGACGGTATCGGGTAAAATCGAAGAAGTGACCGGGCCTGGCCAGACGGGCCAACTCCTTGGCCTCGAATTGAGTCTCCAGTTCGTTCAGAACCAGAGTCCCGACATTATTCACATCTATCCAGGGCCGAAGAATAGCAAGAGCATAAGGCTCGTTCAATTCCGGAACAGGTTCACTTAATTCAAAAGCGCCGATTCTCACGTATGATTCCTCCCGCTGCACCATCTTTTGATAATTGCTATAGTCCCCCTGGAACATTATAGAACAAATTCACTATTCTGGGAATATTTTGATAACCTGGTAGGGCGTCGAAAGTAGAGTACAGGAACTTTTCCGGGTACCCTCCGGGTGAGAGAATAGCGTTCCGGCAGCCACGGATTGTTTGGGCAGCAGGTTGTTGAGTGATCTATAAAGGACGCCGACCTTGTGGTAGACTACACTAGAGTTATGAGGTGGCTGTTAGAGCGCATTCACCGCTTACTTGAGATGGGCATGAGGTACCGCCGGGAGTCCCGATGAGACAAGGAACAAGACTACTACCGGTCGAGAACATAATGATGGAGTTTGCGCGTTTGACCGGACTGTCGCCCGCAAGCAGCTCGCCCCGGCGCTACCTGTGGACCGACGCTTTCGCGGTCTGCAACTTCTTAAGTCTTTATGAGGAGACCCGGGAAGAAAAATTCAAGGATCTGACACTGCAGCTCGTGGACCAGGTGCACGTCGTACTCGGCCGGCACCGGCACGACGACTCCCGAACCGGTTGGCTTAGCGGGCTCGATGAGCAAGAGGGGAGGCTGTATCCCACCAGGGGGGGATTGAGAATAGGCAAGAAGTTGAAGGAACGGAGGCTGACCGAGCCTTTAGACGAGCGTCTGGAATGGGATCGGGATGGTCAGTACTATCATTACCTGACCAAATGGATGCACGCCCTCAACCGCGTCACGAAAGTCACCGGAGATTTTACTTACAACCGATGGGCACTGGAGCTTGCGAGATCCGCCCATGCGAGGTTTGTTTACGCGGCTTCTCCTGGCGGACAGAAGCGCATGCACTGGAAGATGAGCATAGATCTCTCGTATCCCCTCGTATTTTCCATGGGGCAACACGACCCCCTTGACGGACTGATCACCTATACGCAACTTCAGGCGACAGCCGCGGAAGACCCTGAACGGGCAGCAAAGGAGTTGAGCGCTGAGATTGCTGATATGGCCCGTATGTGCCAGGGGAAAAACTGGGTCACCGATGATTCCCTCGGCATCGGCGGGCTGCTGTCCGACGCGTTCCGCGTCGCTCAACTGATGGTGAAAGGGTATTTCGCGGGTGCCGACCTGCTTGCCGTAGTACTGGACGCTTCTCTCGCAGGCTTGGAGGCGTTCGGCAGGGAGGATACCTTAAGGCTTCCTGCGGATTACCGCCTTGCCTTCCGGGAGCTGGGATTGTCGATCGGGTTGAAGGCTGTGGAAAGGCTGCCGGGGCTCATTGAGCGAAATGAACGGATCTTTGGTACGGCACGTGAGCTGAAGGCGCGGACGAAAGCCCTGAAACAATATGAAGCGCTTGCAGAAGCTATCGACAGGTTCTGGCTTGAGCCTGAGCACCAGAAAGTAAGGAGCTGGACGGAGCATCAAGAGATTAACATGGTAATGCTGGCGACCTGTCTGGTCCCTGATGGATACCTAACGCTTTAATGTGAAGAGGAGGTCCTCATGAGAAAAACTGTCCTGAGCGGTGCTCTTGTTGTACTTGTTTTATGTCTCGTTACCGGCGCGTTTGCCATGGAGTTCTCCGCGGATATGGTGTCGACCGCGCATGGGCAGACTACTACTTCCAAGGTATTTGCCAAGGATCAGAAGTTCCGCATGGAACCGAAGGGTCAGCCCACGTACTCTATCGTGAGAGGGGACAAGCAGGTGGTCTGGATGGTCATGCCGGACCAGAAGTCCTACATGGAGATGAAGACAAACCCGAGCCAGCAGCTGAAGGTAGAAGAGAAGGTGCAGGGCGAGGTCAGCAGGAAACTGATCGGTGCCGAGACGGTCGATGGGCACCCCACGCAGAAGTATGAGGTGACCTACGCTGAGGGTGGCAAAACCGATAAGCTGTATCAGTGGATGGCCACGGATATCAAGTTCCCGGTGAAGATGGCAGCCGTTGACGGGAGCTGGACCATGGAATACAAGAACATCAAGCTGGGCACTCAGCCGGCCAGTCTCTTTGAACTCCCCTCTGGCTACAATAAGATGGCGGTCGCCCTCGATGCCCGGAGCAGCCTAAGGTGCCGAAGGCACCAGGCAAGACCGGTTCAGAATAAGCCCACTTCTCCTCTTGGCAGCTCGGATAGGTCAGTCTTTCTCCTCCGTGTCCGGTTGAGGTATAGTGTAGTGACGGATACCGGGCATGAGGGTTGTCGATCTGATACGACTGGTTCTGCTGGCGTCGATCTGGGGCGCTTCGTTTATCTTTGTGCGCGTCCTTTCACCCGTGATCGGCCCTGTTATGACAGCCGATTTCCGCGTACTGATCGCCGGGATCTTCCTCTGCATCTACTTCAAAATCGCCGGGATTGAGACGGAATGGCGCCGCCTGTGGAAAGAATACCTGGCGGTCGGTACGCTCAATTCGGGATTCCCATTTCTGCTCTATGCGTGGGCTGCGCTCTACGTTCCAGCCAGTTACCTCGTGATTATCAATTCGACGTCGCCTTTGTTCGGTGCTGTATGCTCGGCTTACTGGCTCGGGGAAAGGCTCACGCTCCTTAAAATAACAGGGCTCCTGCTGGGCGCGGCAGGGGTGGCGCTCATAGTCCGTATACCCTCTCCCGAACTCAATCCCATGTTTGGGTTGGCTCTGCTCGTGTCACTCGTCTGTCCCATCTGCTTCGCCCTTTCAGGGATCTACGTCAGGAAGTCGGCAGTCTCAACGAAGCCGACTACGCTGGCCGGAGCGAGCCTGCTTGCGACAGGTATGCTGCTTTTTCCTCTCGTGCCCCTGGCCCCTCCACCGGGAACGGTCACGCTTTCCGTGGCCATGAACATCCTCGCTCTTGCCATTTTATGCACCGCAGTGGGATATCTGTTATTCTACCGCCTGCTGGCCGACGTGGGACCCACCAAGGCTCTGATGGTCACCTTCCTGATACCGGCCTTCGGCATGCTCTGGAGTGTCCTCTTCCTGTCCGAGACAGTCACTCCGGCAATGACGGCCGGATGCGCCCTCATTGTTACGGGCACCGCGCTCGTGATCAGGAAGGGTTAGAATTATGTTCACTATCTGTTAATCGATCCGTTCCAGGCGAGCTTCGACTATGCCGCTCTCTAAGTCGTCCAAGAATTCACAGGATTCATCTGTGTGGCGCACACTAGGGCAGGCAAGTTCTATCAGCATAGAGAGGCTTTGCTGAAACCACTGAGAGTCATCTTCTGTGGGAGAATCTCCATCTATGAGTTCGAGGAAGTTGACGGCTCGTACCAGAAGATTCGGGTCCCGGTTCTTGGTGCCGATCAACTCCACGTGGTTGATGGCAATCTCATAGAATGAATCGGCAAGGCATTCGACCTCCTCAGCATCGATCAGCCTCATCTGCCAGAGCCTGTTTCGTGCGAGTTTGAAACAGGCAACACGCAGCATGCTCTCATGGAGTTCCATTTCTATGCCCGCTTTTCCTTTGCTATGATTAGTCGTCCGATCATTATCCGACTGAATTTTTATCGGCCGTATTGGGAAATCCTTTACAAATTAGTACTTTGTTAATACTTTTGTATTAGGCCATTTGCAAAGTACAGCGTCAATGCCTATACTTTTTCTTGCGGACCATTGACCTAGCGGGGTGCCCCATAAAACGCGTCTCTTTCTTCTTCCTGGCAATCAGCGTTGCATGCCTCCTGCCGGCCTCTTTGCCGGCCCAGGAGGAAGGCTACCAGCCGACCAACGAAATGAGCGCTCTGGAGATTTCCTTCAAGCAGCAGTACGACCAGCTCGCTATCCAGATCGCGGACCTTCGGAGTCAGATTGAGGACTTGAGGGGCATTAAGGCCCAAGTGCAGAGCATCATTGATCAGGTGCAGAGCAAGCGCTCGACAAGTTTCTCCCAGGAGACGGACAAGTACCGGCAGCTTGAAGTGCTGGTGCCTGTGGCGGTCCGCTTCTCTCAGGACCTGGAGAACAAACAGACTCAGATGAACCAGCTCTTCTCCAGAAGGGACGCGGTCAAGTCAAGAGTCTTACAATGGCGCGGTACTCTCCCACCATGGTGGTTGGAGTAGGAAAAGGAGGGCAAGACTCATGGGGATTCTGATTAGCTGGCTGGTTACGACTCTGGCTGTACTTATCGCTGCTTACCTGTTGCCAGGCGTAACCGTAAGAAACTTTTTCGCAGGGCTGTTGACGGCGTTGGTGCTCGGCCTGGTCAATGCGATTTTGAGACCTGTCCTTGTGATTCTCACCCTGCCACTGACCGTGGTGACGCTTGGTCTTTTCATTTTTGTCATCAATGCTTTATTGGTGCTCCTCACATCCGCCATCGTACCCGGCTTCGAAGTACGCAGCTTCTGGTGGGCGCTTCTTTTCAGCCTTCTATTCTCCATAGTCAGCTTCGTCCTTCACAGGATCGTACCGTGATAGCCGGAAGAACAGTGGATAGTGATCAGTGATCAGTGAACAGTCGAGGTGCGCGGTACCTCACATCTTTGGCACTTCACTGAACACAGTTCGCTGACCACTGAACATCGTAACTCGAACTCGTAACGTATTCCGGCCACCGATCACTGATCACTATATTTGAACTATATCCAGTGGGATATCGGTCACCCTCTCCAAACCGTTTTTTCTCACGATAAAATCGACCTCTATCCCTATAGCGCCCTTGCCGGGAAGGGCAAACTTGGGCTCAAAGGCAAAGACCATACCCTCCTCGTAAAATGGTATGATGTCTCGGGGTAATGACGGGCAATTCGTTGATCTCAAGACCAAGGCCGTGGCCGATGAAAGAGACCTTTCCCTCGCCAAACCCCATAAAGTAGGCATCTAGATGAGCCTTACTAGCCATGCTTGGCGGCCCTGTTGAATAGCTGCGCAGCATCTACACCTTCCCTGCCATAGGCCGCGGCATCCTCGATGATCTCTCTTGAGACTTCGTAGGGCTTTTTGAAGATCTTTTTCATGGTACCAATCACGAAGAGATGCGTCTCATCGGTGACGTATCCGTTGTATCCTCCACCGTAGTCAACACAGATCGGGACACCCTTCTCGACGCTTTTCAATGATGAACCGAGGGGCACGGCAGGCGTAACGCCCATGCCCCCAACGGCCACATCAGAAGGTGACGGCAATGCCCCTGTGTATCCCGCGGTAACCGTGATAGTCGTCATTTCGAGGTTGAACCCCCTCATTCTCAAAAAGCCCTGATGCCCCCGCTTCCTGCCTTCGGCGACCAGTTCTGCGTCAATGTCTAATTCTCTCGTGCCTTCCCTGATCACACGTTTCGCCTTTGCGAAGACGTGACGCATGATCTCGCCGGACTTCCTGACCTGCTCAAGCTCAAAAGGGCTCTTTATCTCACGCAATGCTTTGATCAAGGGCGTAGCGTCCACAAACGTCTCAAAACCGATGATCCTTTTGAACCTTTCAAAAACAGAGACAGGAACCACGTCGAGTTCCATGCCGCCTGTGCCCTTGGTAATCTTCTTGCGGCGCAAAATCTCCTTTATGGCCTTGTCGTTTTCTATCGGTGTAACAACGAGTGGCGTCTCCAATCTGGCTCGCTCCACGCTCTTCTCAACAAAGAAAATTGGGTCGCGATCAACCGGGACGACAAGGACACCCTTCTGGACAGTGCCGGTGAAGTAAAACATATCGACGTTTTGCAGAATGACACAAAAATCGATGCCGGCTTCAGCCATATTCCGCTTGAGACCGTCAATACGCCGCAAGATTTCCTGTTTCGGGGTCAGTTCAATGTTTTCAATACGACTTTGGCATGGTGACTCGCTTTCTTTGCTGCCAGTTCTTCCTTACAGGATGCTCCTTATCCCACGAGGAGTCCTTCAGGGTCTGCGCTATCGCTACAGGGTGCGTACGCTATCGCTATCGTTCTTCGTGCCTCGTTCTTGGAAAGTACAAAACTACATCACCCGTGGGAGAACACCACGTATACCCAGCGAAGCGCAAGCCGTCTGATGGTCCATATGCCAGGTCGAATTTTGATGATTGCCGAGGCGACCGAGGAGGAGTGGATAGCGCAGCATCCTGTAAGGACGACGTAAGGCAACGAAGGCAGGCGCAAAAGACGACGTGGCATATGGACTTTTGACGAAGCCGTCCTAGACATACACGACGTCGATTGGGGAAGTCTACTATCCTTTCCAGCCCCTGCTTACGGACGATGAAGTCCACCTCAATCCCTACGGAGCCTTCACCGGGAAAGATGAATTTAGGCTCAAAGGCAAATACCATCCCTTCCTTGAGGACCCTGCTGTGGCGGGAAGTGATAACGGGCAGCTCATTGATCTCCAGACCCAGGCCGTGGCCGATGAAAGAGACCTGACCTTCCCCGAATCCCATGAAATGATCCTCCAGTTGTGCCCTTTTCACCAGTTGAACGGCCCTGTTGAATATCTCGGTGCAATCTATGCCTTCCCGGCCGAAGCTCGTCACATCTTCAACGATCTCCCTTGCGACCTCGTAGGCCTTCTTGAAAGGCTCCTTCATGTCGCCCACGACGTATACCCGTGTTTCATCCGTTACGTAGCCGTTGTAACCACCGCCGTAATCGACCAGCACCGGCACGCCTCGTTCCACGGGCTTCAGGGAAGAACCCTGTGCGATGGCCGCTGTCAGCCCGAGTCCTGCATATCGGCACATCCGCATGGGATGGGATTCCGCTGGTTGCACCTGCTGTCACGTACAGATTCATCATCTCCTGGTTGAAGCCGCGCATGCGCAGGAAACCTTGATGGCCGTATCTTCTGCCTTCAGCCACGAGTTCCGCATCGATATCGATCTCCCTTATGCCCTCGCGGACTACATGCTTTGCCTTTTCAAAAATGCGGGCAATGATCCGGCCGGATCGTTTTATCTGCTCAAGCTCAAAAGGAGCTTTTCATTATCCTGAGCTCACGGACGAGGGGCGTGACGTCCACAAATCTATCGAAGCCGACAATAGTCTTGAACCTCTCGAAAACAGAAACCGGTACAACGTCCAGTTCCATACCCCCCTTGCCTTTCAGTATCCCCTTTTGCAGGAGGATCGCCCCTATATCTTTGTCTTTTTTTATCGGCGTGATGTGTCGAGAGGCGTCTCCGCATTCACCCGCTCAAGGCTCCTCTCCACAAAAAGAAGAGGGTCATCGTCGAGTGGTATCACCATGACGCCTTTCTGTATAGTGCCACTGAAATAGAAGAGGTCGGCATTCTGCATGATGACGGAAAAACTGATACCTGCTTCCGCCATTTTCTCCTTGAGGCCATTGATGCGCCGCAGCAGCTCTTCTTTTGGTGTGTAATCAGAAGCCACGAGACTTTGCCACATACTCCAGTATCCTCCCTATCGCCTCATCCTTGCCGATCTGAACCGGCTCTTTTTCGGTGCGCAGCTTAATGTCGACCATACCTTCTTTGAGACCTCGCTCTCCGACTGCCACGCGCAGCGGCATGCCGATCAAGTCGCAATCTTTGAATTTTACACCCGGCCTCTCGTTACGGTCATCGAGCACCGTGTCGATACCCTTGGCCAGCAGACTCTTGTAAATGGTGTCCGCTACCTCCATGCTTTCAGCATGTGATACGTTAACCGGCAATACCTCTACCTCAAACGGAGCGATGCTGAAGGGCAGCATCATGCCGAACTGATCATTGTTCTGTTCAATGGCAGCGGCAACTGTTCGGCCTATGCCTATGCCGTAGCAGCCCATCACCATGTGCTTTTCCTTTCCCTCCTGGTCCAGAAAGGTGGCATTCATCGATTTGCTGTATTTCGTGCCGAGCTTGAAGATATGGCCCACCTCGATGCCGCGCGTAGCATTATGGAAACCGTCGCATCGCGGGCATCCGTCCCCCACGCATGCAACCTTCAGGTCATAGAAATCCCGGACGCTGAAATCTCCCAGGTTCACGTCGACTATATGGACATCCCGCTGATTTCCGCCGACGACAAAGTCTTCCATGCAGAGCACGTCACGGTCTGCATAGAGCGGTATGTTGAGGCCGATGGGACCGGAAAAACCAAGAGGCCCTCCGGTCACCTGTTCAATCGTCTCCTCATCCGCCAGGGTCAGGAACTCAAGGGAGAGGAGATTCTTCAGCTTTGTCTCGTTCACCTCCCGGTCGCCGGCCACGAGCACGCCGATGGTGCCCTTATCCGTGGCGTAGAGCAACGTCTTTATCAGCTTGGAGGGTTCGACGCCCAGGAAAGAAGCCACATCTTCGACCTTCTTCTTGCCCGGGGTCTCTACCTTCCTGAAGCTGCCGCCCTTCTTGGTGACGGACCTCTCTACGCCGCGCACCTCGGCCCTCTCCAGGTTTGCAGCGTACTCGCACTTGTTGCAGGAGATAATGGTGTCTTCACCCGTTTCGGCGAGCACCATGAACTCGTGTGAAAAACTGCCCCCGATCTGTCCGGTATCGGCCTCGACCGCGCGGAAGCGTAACCCGCAGCGCCGGAAGATCTGCTCATAGGCATCGTACATGGCCATGTAGCTTTTCTCCGCCCCTGCCTCGTCAGCGTCGAAGCTGTAGCCGTCTTTCATGATGAACTCCCGGGAGCGCATCACGCCGAAGCGGGGCCTGATCTCGTCCCGGAACTTTGTCTGGATCTGATAAAGAATGAGCGGCAGTTCCCGGTACGACCGCACCTCTCTCCTGACCAGATCTGTCACAACCTCTTCGTGTGTCGGAGCCAGGCAGTGCTCACGATCGCCCCTGTCTTTAAACCTCAGCAACTCCTTCCCGTAAAAATCCCAGCGTCCGCTCTCAACCCACAGCTCTTTCGGCTGCACAGCAGGCATGAGGATCTCCTGGGCGCCTTTCTTATTCATCTCTTCCCGCACGATGTTCTCCACTTTTCTCAAAGAACGCAAACCGAGCGGCAGCCACGTGTAAATGCCCGAGGCCAGCTTTCGTATGAACCCGGCCCTCAGCATGAGCCGGTGGCTCAAAACTTCTGCTTCTTTCGGGTCCTCTTTCATAGTGGGCATGAACATCTGCGAAAATAACATGGTATACCCCCTCGGAATCTATGACCGGGATAGGAATAGGAATTGGTTTCACTAACTTACTGTAAAACGCGCCTGGATGCAAGCTCGGTGTTTAGTGAATAGTGAACAGTGTTTAGTGGAGAAAAACCTTACGAGTTACGTGTTCCGAGTTACGGGTTGAAGGCCACTGAGCTCTGCTGGTTTCATATCGACTCATAGGCCGCGACCCGTATGCGCAACGTCTAGGTTAGCCTCGTGCCTCAAACCTTTGGCCTTTCACCTTTCACCTTGGTCTGTTGACTTGACCGGAATCCGCGATTCGCAGGGCACGCCCACCTGACAGAATCCGCACGCATAGGACTCAAACCCGAAATGGGAGGCAACGTACTCCTTCGTGGTGCCCGAAACGTAGGCCCTGCATTTTTCTTTGTCGTGCCCCTTTTCTCTGCTGATGGCGCCGACAGGACAGCGATCCGCGCATTTGCCGCAGGTGCCCTTGGAGAAGAACAGGCAGTAATCCTGGTGATTCTTGTAAGGCCTTTGCGATGGCGGGATCTGGATGTGTGCCACCACGGATCCGCAGCGCATAGCTTTGCCGACAGGGGTGATAAGCCCGTCACAGAGTCCGAATGTTCCCAGGCCGGACGCGAAGGCAGCGTGCCGTTCTGACCAGGTCGAGGAAAGACCGTACCGTTCCGACATTTTTTGAGTCCAGAAAGGGGAATCAATAGGGGCCACGGCCTCGTAACCGGCCTCCACAAGCAGTTTCCACGAGCTGCTTGCGCAACTTTGCGTTGAACTCCTCCCCGTACTTTCTCGCCCGCGCCCATCTCTCAGAAGGGTAGGTAGCCTCTTTCCTGTGGTCCCGCTTCGTTGGACTCTGCCTGGGGCAGTATCCAGCTGATCACGGTCAGTTCGTCAGGTCTCACGGTGATGGATGGGAATGTCTTCGCAAAAATTTCATGCGGCGTCAGGAAGAAGGGGCCGATATCTTCTTTCATCTGTGCATAGATCGGATCATCGCCTCGCGAGTACCCGACGAGGGGCTTACCCCACGCCGGGTCGTCGCTCTCATTCTTCAGGCTATTCTCTTTGGAGGCGACAAACCTTTCGATAAATTCCCTTATCCATGCTGCCTTGTCATTCCCCTGCATCTTTTTCGTCATCGTCAACTCCTCTCCGTTTCACCGGTCCGACTATGGATCCAGACGGCATTACATTATATCATGGAAGACTATACCAGTTTGCATTCAAGATGGACGACCCAGCCTTCGGCCGGGTACCCCGGGCGGCAGTAGCGAAGCATCCTGAAGGAGCGAGCGAGCGGACCCAGGCGTACCTGGGGGTTTGTCGAGGAGGGCGATAGCTGAAGCATCCTGTTATAGGACGCTAGCGACAACGAAGGTATCAGCGACTTGAAGGCAAACTGGTATTACGCATTGCTCAACCACACCCTGCTCGAGTACCGGCGGTAAATCAGAATGGCCTGCACAGCCTGCGACACGTTCATGGCCCACCAGACTGAGACCGGCCCGTATCCGAGCAGCACGACAAACAGATAGCAGAGCGGGATTCTCACGAGCCAGACACTCACGGCAATCCGGACGAGCACGCTTCGCGTATCGCCGGCGCCGCTCAATCCGCCCCCCAGGATCACCCCTGAAGCCATTATCGGCTCGCCGATCATGTTGATGTAAATGTACCAGACGGTTTCTTTGATAACGATTTCATTGTGGGAGAGCAGCGGCACGACCCATCGGGCATTGAGGATCACGGCCAGTGACAGGGCTGAGACTATCCCCACGCCTATCACCATGGTCACAAGGCCGCTCTTGTATGCATCCTCCGGTTTCCGCTCTCCCAGACAGTTCCCGATAACTACCGCATTTGCCATGTTGAATGCGAAAGCAGGAAGAAAGATTGCGGATTCCAGACGGAGTCCTGTGGTGAGCGCGGCGAGCACTTCGACCCTGTGCTCCGGCAACATGCTAAGGATAAGGAACAGGGCCATGGAACCAAGTTGCCAGAGGATCTGAAGTGCACCCATGGGCCAGCCTATGGTGAACATTCTCTTAATGAGAACCTGCGAGAATCTCCTCGAGCCAGTCAGCATTACCTTGACGTAGTGGAGGTTCATAACGCTTCCTACGCAGACGGCCGATGCAGTGGCAACCGCGATGCCTCTGTAACCGAGGGGCGTCTCAAAAACGAGAAACAGATTGAGAGCGATATTGACCAGACAGACCGTGGTCATAGTCTTCAGAGAAGCTTTAATCATGCCGCAGGATCTCAGCACGCCATTACTATTGATGAGCACATAGTGGAAGACAAGGCCGGCAGCATATATCCTGATGAACGGGACGCTCAGCTCTTTGAGCTCGGGAGGGATGTTCAAAAAGCCTATGACCCATGGGGCCAGTGAATAGCCGAGTCCCGCGAGGATCACGCCTGCTGCCGCTGACGAGATCAGGGACGAAAAGACCGCCTCGCTCAGATTATCCCTATCGCCTGACGTGAATAGCCGCGAAACGACCGACACGGTCCCTACCGTGAGCGCATTCGCAATGACGATAAGAATGAAATATTGCTGGACCACGAAGCCGTAGGTGGCCTGGATATCTTTGCTTATCCGGCCTGCCACGTAGACATCCGTCATCCCCACGAGGAACTCGAAGAACATGATGAGCGTCATGGGCCAGGCCACTTTCCAACTGTGCCTGATATAAGCCTGGACGTCCTCTCGCCTCAGTAATGCCCCGACACTAAGCATCTTGCTTGTGCACCTACCCTATATATATAATCACGCCGGGTTCTTCACGGCTCACTGCTCCCCTGCGATGCTGTACCGCCCCTCCTGCTCTCTCACGAATCCCTCCTTCTGAAGGGCATCCAGGGCCTTCCGGGCACGTTCGATGGGTACCTGCAACCTCTCGACTATCTCCGCATCCGTTATGTGGTGATGGGCGATGATCGCTTTGAGTACCATGCCCCGGACCTGCCGGTCCGAGCCTTTGAAGGGCGGCTGTTTCTGGTAATGGGCACTCCTTGGATTAGTGCTTCCATGCGTTTTCTTGAGCATGGTCCCGTAATCCATGAGAGCTGAGTACCACGCGCACGGGTTTTCGCGGTCGAGGGTCTGCTCCACTATGGGCAGAATCTCGTCATCCCTTACTGCGTCTCTTTCGGAAAAGAAGAAGTGGATGAATACCGTGCGTATGTTTGTCTCGATGAATACGACCGCTTTGTTAAACGCAAAAGCGAGGATAGCGCACGCGGTGTTATACCCGATGCCGGGAAGAGCCGTGAGAAAATCCACGTCCGCGCGAAGGCTCCCACGGTGCTCCTTCGTAACAACTTCGCCGATCTTTTTGAGCGATGTTGCCCGACGATTATATCCCAGGCCCTGCCACGCAGCCAGTACATCGCGCAGCGGCGCATCGGCCAGCGCCCGGAAACTGGGAAACTGCTGCACAAAAATGGGATATTTTTCAAGTACCCGCTCTACCTGCGTTTGCTGGAGCATTATCTCGGACACGAGTATCCGGTAGGGGTCCTGCGTCTGCCTCCACGGCAGTTCTCGCCCGTGCTCGCTGTAATAGCTATAGATAGCGTTCCTGAATCTCTTAATTTCGCGAAGGGTCAACGACACCATCAACGGCAATTTCGAACTTCGATGTCTCAGTCCTAAATAAAATCCGCTCATCAACACTCTCACCACCAAAACAGTCTGCGGTACAGACGCGTTGGAGCATTGCTTACCGCTTACTGCTTACTGCTCACTTATTTCTGATGGGCCTTGAGGTAGTCGAGGCAGAACTTCAGCGCCTCTTCCGCCGGTAGGCCCTTCGCCTTGGCGTTCTTCACGTACTCGTCAAGCGTCGGCCTCACTTTCTCGGCCCACCGGGCGTTCTCCTCCTGTGACAAACTGATAATCTTGTTGCCGCGCTTCAACGCAAACTCGCGCCCTTCCTTATCAATGGCGTCCCACATCTTTCCATGCTTTTTCGAGCCACTCCAGGTTGAGCTTTTCAATGATCGGTTTCACGTCATCCGGGATACTGGCCCACTTCTCTTTGTTCATAGCTATATAGAAGCAGTCTGAGTAAGAGGCGCCGAAGTCTTCAGTCGTATAGGAAACCACCTCTCCAAGCTTCCATCCATGCAGGGCCTCAATAGGACAGAATATCCCTTCAACAATACCGCGCGACAGGGCATCATAGGCTTCCGACATAGGCATGCCAACCGGCGCAGCCCCCAGTGCCACCGCAATCCGAGTCGTAACACCCGTAGTGCGGATTTTCATGCCCTTTACGTCTTCCAGCTTGTAGACTGGTTTCTTTGTGTTAAGTATGCCGGGGCCGTGGCCCTCCAGCCACATGATCTGTGTGCCCTCAAATTCTTTTGGCTTGAACTTTTTGTAAAGCTCATTTGCCAGTTTGGTCGCCTCATAACCGCTTGTGTAACCGAGAGGAAGGGTCATAACATCCGTGAGAGGGAATCTCCCCGCAGTATACGAGATAGCAGCATAGCCGATATCGGCAATACCCTTCATCACCGAGTCATAAATCTGACCGGCCGGCGCCAGCGAGCCGGAGGGGTACATAGTGATCTTGACTCTGCCGTTGGTTCTCTTCTCAACCTCCTTTGCCCATTGGTCGAGGCTGATTGAGACACGGTGCATCGGCGTTACAAAGGTCGCAAACCTGAGGGCAATTACCTTTGCCTGCTCAGCTGCTTGAGTTGGGACACAGAGCAATAAGAAGAGCGACACTACCGCAAGTGTACATCCGACATATTTTTTCACGTTCTACCTCCCCTCTTTTTTGGGTCGACTACTTACCAAAAACCTGCCGCGCCTCACCCCACGAAGCTGCGGCCACAATAGTAGCATCGTTGTTATCGCAAGGCAAGACGACGAGCGGTTCCTGCTATAACAATCCGCGGAAACCTCTCTCTCCGGAGGCGGCAAGAAAGGTGCGGGGTGGCATCGCGGTTTCAGTTGGCTAAGCAGCTGACGCGTGCTATACTTGGTTATGACTCTGTCCCGGTTCGGACGATGACGACGTGGACACCTCTCTCCATCTGATGATCATGTCCCGTACGGGTTCCCTTTTTGTCTCCCTGTGACGCGACCGCTCGCGTCACGCAACTAAGAAAGAAAAGGTCACCATGAATAAGAAAGGCTTAAAGCTTGTGAGGCCAAACTCTCTCCGTAAACAGGCCGAAAAGGCTTTAGCAGAGAAGCCCGGCAAGGCCCGTGCGACGAAGGTCGAGAACCTGGAGCGGCTTGTCCACGAGCTGCAGGTGCACCAGATAGAGCTGGAGATGCAGAACGATGAACTCCGGAGGGCCCAGGAAGAGATCGCTGAATCTCAAAGCAGGTACGCGGACCTGTACGACTTTGCGCCTGTCGGCTACTTCACCC
This sequence comes from uncultured delta proteobacterium, assembly GCA_963821605.1. Lineage (GTDB taxonomy): Bacteria > Desulfobacterota > Syntrophorhabdia > Syntrophorhabdales > WCHB1-27 > JADGQN01. The sequence continues at coordinate 37,715 of CAWGEZ010000060.1, forward strand.
TCGATCAAAAGGGGCTTATCAAGGAAGTCAACCTCACCGGTGCCCAGTTCCTCGGCGTGGCGAGAAGGTTGCTGATCGGTAAGTCGTTTTCCCTCTTTGTTGAGCCCGAGGCTCGGGCCGTATTTGATCAACATCGGATGATGCTCATTAAGACGGGCCAGAGGCAGGCGAGTGAACTGCTCCTGAAACGGAAAGGCGGCACCCTGTTTGTTGCCAGGCTGGAGAGTGTACCCGCCACAACCGACAAAGGGGACGCCGTCTGGCGCTCCGTTATCACTGATATCACCGAACAAAAGCGTGCCGAGTCCCAGTCCTGGCTGACCGCCATCGTGGAGTCATCAGGCGACGCCATCATCGGCCAGACGCCGGACGGCACCATCCTGAGCTGGAATCGCGGTGCAGGAAGACTTTACGGGTATGCGTCAGATGAGGCCATCGGATGCCCGATCTCCATGCTCGTTCCGCCCGCCCGTCCGGACGAGGTGCCGGAGATCCTCCGCCGGATCAGGAACGGTGAGGCCGTCAACCACTTCGAAACCGTGCGCGTGAGGAAGGACGGCACGCACGTCAATGTCTCCCTGACCATATCGCCGGTCAGGGGTGCGGAGGGTACTATCATCGGCGCGTCATCCATCGCGCGCGATATTACCGACCGGAAAAAGGTCGAGGAGGCCTTGGCAAAGGCACACGATGAGCTGGAAGTTAAGGTGGAGGAGAGGACAGCAGATCTGACCAAGGCCCTGGCGGCTCTCACCGCCGAAGCCCGGGAGCTCGACCGTGCAAAGGCGGCCCTTGAGGAAAGCGAGACGCGCTACCGCCAGATCGTTGAAACCGCCGATGAAGGCATCTGGGTCGTCGACGCTGGAAACAATACGAGCTTTGTGAACCGCAAGATGGCGGAGATGCTCGGCTACACTGTGGAGGAGATGATGGTGCAGCCGACCTTCGCGTTCATGGACGAGGAAGGACAAGCCATAGCAGAGGCGAAGATCGAGCGGCGCCGCAGGGGCGTCAAGGAGCAGTTCGATTTCACATTCCGACGCAAAGACGGCAGGAGCGTATGGACTATCGTTTCTGCGAATCCCATCCTGGATGAACACGGAAAGTACACGGGTGCCCTCCGCATGATCACCGATATTACCAACCGGCTCGAGCTCGAGCGGCAGCTCCGCCACTCGCACAAGATGGAAGCGATCGGCACCCTGGCCGGAGGCATCGCCCATGACTTCAATAATATCCTTGCAGCCATCATCGGGTTTACCGAGATGGCGTTGGATGATGCGCCGGAAGGCAGTCTCGTAAGGCGTAGCATGGAGCGGGTGTTCGAAGCCGGCTTGCGGGGACGGGACCTTGTTAAACGGATCCTCGCCTTCAGTCGGAAGAGCGAGCAGGAACGAAGACAAGTGGCGCTGATCTCCCTCGTCCAGGAAACGGTGCGATTCCTCAGGGCATCGCTCCCTGCAACCATCGACATTCAGTTTGACAGCAGGAGCGAAACCGACCTGGTGTTTGCTGACCCAACCCAGATGGAGCAGGTGCTCATGAACCTCATGACCAATGCGGCCCACGCCATGAGAGAAAAGGGAGGTATACTGGAGATAGACATGAGCGATGCTCTGTTCTCTTCTCCCTCCGAAGTGCCCGACCCCGCCATGCAGCCGGGCCCGTACGTAAAGCTCTCGGTGCGCGACACCGGATGCGGCATGGACAAACCGGTACTGGAGAGGATATTCGACCCGTTCTTCACGACCAAAAAAACTGGGGAGGGCACGGGACTCGGCCTTTCTGTGGTACACGGCATTGTGAAAAGCCACCAGGGAGCTATCACGGTCTCCAGTACGCCCGGAGAGGGATCCACCTTCAGCGTCTACCTGCCGAAGACTCATGCTTCCACGGCTCAGGAAAAAGCGGAGACTGCCCCGATCGAGGGGGGGCATGAGCGAATCCTCTTCGTCGATGACGAGAAGGATGTCGCGGAGACGGGGGAGGTAACACTGCGAGGTCTTGGGCTATCAGGTGACGGTGATGAGGGATGGCGCTGAGGCCCTCAGGATATTCCGTCAGGCGCCGGATCTCTTTGACCTTATAATCACTGATCAAGCCATGCCCCGTCTGACGGGGATAGACCTTGCGAAGGAGATTCTCTCGATAAGGCCCGCTATTCCCGTCATTCTCTGCACGGGACTCGGCGACAGGCCCTCTCTGGACAGGGCACAGGCAGCCGGCATACGCGGTTACATCATGAAGCCGGTCACCAGGCGAGAAATGGCAGCAGTCGGTAAGGCGGGTGCTTGAAGGGCACAGGGAAGGCTCCGGGAAAAAGAAGTAGCGCGCCGAATTGAGTGGGTTGATTGTATACCCCGCACCAAAAGTCCTTGCAAATCTGATTTGCTGCGTTATGCTGCATACATGGGGAAGGAAAAAAAGCATGTGAAGCAACAAGAAAAGGTTCAGGTGTCCCCAAAGATTAAACCCGGCACTCAGCCCACTCCCGCCCTTGTTGTCGGAATAGGGGCATCCGCGGGCGGCCTGGAAGCTTTCGAAGCCTTTTTTTCACACATGTCCCCGGGAAGCGGCATCGCGTTCGTGCTCGTTCCACATCTCGATCCTTCTCATGCGAGCATGCTGACCCAGCTACTGGCAAGATTCACCGCGATGCCCGTCGCAGAGGCGCAAGACGAGATGCGGGTGGAACCCGACCGCGTCTATATCATCCCCCCCAACAAGAGCATGTCGATCTTTCATGGTGCCCTCCAGTTGACTGCGCCTGAACTACCCCGAGGCCACTGGATGCCCATCGACTTCTTCCTTCGCTCTCTGGCCGACGATCAGCAGGAGAAGGCTGTCTGTATCATTCTTTCCGGAACCGGTACCGATGGGACGCTGGGCCTAAGGGCCATTCAAGGGGCGGGCGGTGTCTCGATCGTCCAGGAACCGGCAACCGCAAAGTATGACGGCATGCCCGCAAGCGCCATCAAAAGCGGTCTCGCCGACTTCGTGCTCTCCCCTGAAAAAATGGGTGAGCAGTTACTCACCATGAGGAAGACGATCGGCTTCAAAGCGGCTAAACCGCCCGCCGTCCCACTCACGGGGGTGACGACAAAGATACTGATGCTCATTAAATCCCGCACCGGTCACGATTTTTCCCTCTATAAGAACAACACCATCCGGCGACGCATCGAACGAAGAATGAACCTTCACACCATAGAGGAGCCTTCTATCTATCTCCGCTACCTACAGGAAAATCCTGCGGAAGTGAACGTTCTCTTTAAAGAGCTTTTGATTACGGTAACGAATTTCTTCAGGGAGCCCGACGCCTTCGACGTCTTGAAGAAGATAGTTCTGCCCAAGCTCCTGGAAGATAAGCCTGAGGATTACACGCTGCGCGTCTGGGTCATAGGCTGTGCAACCGGCGAAGAGGCCTATTCCCTTGCCATGGTGATCCGTGAATTCATGGACGAAGCGAACAAGGGCTTCAAGGCTCAGATCTTTGCCACCGACATCGACGAGGACTCGATTGCGTTAGCACGAGCCGGGCTCTATCCGGCTAACATCGCGATGGATGTCTCGCCCGAGCGGCTCCGCCGCTTTTTTGTGAGAGAAGAGCAAGGATTCCAGATCAAGAAAGAGATCAGGGAGATGGTGGTCTTTGCCCTGCAGAGCGTGATCAGGGATGCCCCGTTCACGAGACTCGACCTCATCAGTTGTCGCAATCTGCTCATATACCTGGAATCGGAGCTGCAACGACGCCTTTTCCCTCTGTTTCACTATAGCCTGAACACGCATGGCGTGCTCTTCCTCGGCTCGTCCGAGAGTATTGGCGGGTTCGCCGACCTGTTTACCCCTCTTGACAAGAAATGGAAGGTATACCAGGCCAAAGAATCCGGCGCAAGCAAGCAGGCCATAGCCGCCTTGCCATGGGCGCATGTTTACGAGCCGAAGGAGCCGGCGCGGGAGGTAGCGAGGCCCAGGGATATGAGCATTGCTGAGGTGGCACAGAAGAGCCTTCTTGATGCCTTCGCGCCTCCTTCTCTCATCGCTGACCAGAAGGGCGAAATACTCTATATCCATGGCAATACCGGAAAGTACTTGCAGCCGGCCCCCGGCTGGCCCAGTCTCAATGCTATCGAGATGTCGCGAGAGGGGCTCCAGCTGGAGCTTCGATCCGCCTTCCATGCAGCCGTGTCACACAAGAGCGAGATGATGGTGCGAGACATCGAGGTAAAGACGGACGCAGGCACCCAGCGCATCGACCTGACGGTCAGGCCGCTGGCCTTCAAGAAGGGAACTGAGGATCTGTTCATGGTGACCTTCCAGGATATTGCTCCGGCCAAGCCGGAGAAACAGGGAAAGGGGAGGCAGAGGGCGGAAACCAGGGACAAAAGGATCGTGGAGCTGGAGCGGGAGCTTGTTTACACGCGGGAGAACCTGCAGGCCACCGTAGAGGAGCTTCAGGCATCAAACGAAGAGCTCAAGTCAACGAACGAAGAGCTGCAGTCAACGAACGAAGAGCTGCAGTCCACCAATGAGGAGCTCGAGACGTCAAAGGAAGAGCTGCAGTCCGTAAACGAAGAGCTGGTCACGGTCAATACGGAGCTCGAATCGAAGATCGAGCTGTTGTCCAGAGCAGAAAACGACATGAAGAACCTTCTCGATAATACGAACGTGGGGACGGTCTTCCTTGACCGGCTGTTGCGCATCCAGCGGTTTACCCCGGCAGCAACCGGGGTCATCAGCCTCATCCCTTCCGACATAGGCCGGCCACTGGCGGACATTGTTTCCCGGTTTGAAGGGCATAACCTCTCTGCCGAGGCGGCTAAGGTGCTCGATACGCTCATCTTCAGGGAGACGGAGATACAGACGGCCGACAAGAAATGGTACCTGGTACGCATCATGCCGTATAAAACGGCTGAGAACGTCGTCGAAGGGGTGGTCATCACCTTAACCGACATAACGCAGACGAAACTGGCTGCCGAGGAGAAGGCCCGCAGGGTCTATGCGGAGGCCGTTATCGACACGGTAAGAGAGCCGCTCCTCGTGCTCGACAACGACTTGCGGGTCGTTTCTGCGAACCGCTCCTTTTACCGGACCTTCCTCGCTCCAAAAGGAGAAACCGAAGGGCGATATCTTTACGAGATCGGTAGCCGCCAATGGGATATCCCGGCCCTTCGAAAGCTCCTTGGCGATATCCTTTCGTCTGACACCGTGTTCGAGGATTTTGAGGTCGAACATGACTTTCCGGGCACCGGCCCGCGAAGGATGCTGCTTAATGGTCGAAAGATCATCCCTGATGGATCTGCACCCCCGTTGATTCTCCTTGGCGATTGAAGACGTAACGGGTCAAGCGGGCCACGGAGGCCATGCAGGGTCCTACGGGCCGCAAGGGAAATCGTGAAAAGCAGATGAGGTTTACAAATGAGGAAAGATCAATCTGAGGCTTTGAGGGCCGCAGCAACAAGAAATCCGAACCAGGACGGAAACGGGATGCACTCCGCGAGCGGGCTGAAAAGGTGCTTTCTGGAAAGCGCAGCCCAATGGCGCGACAGGACGCCCAGAGGGTACTCCACGAGCTTGAGGTGCACCAGATCGAACTCGAAATACAGAACGAGGCGTTGCGTGAGGCGCAGGAGACGGCCAGCCAGGCAGAAGGCAGGTATGCCGATCTCTACGATTTTGCCCCGATCGCCTATTTCACGTTCGACCGGAACGGGCTTATCAAAGAGGCCAACCTCACCGGCGTCAGCCTGCTTGGCCACGAGCGGAGCCATTTGATCGGCAAACCGTTCGCGGTCTTTGTCACTCCTGCATTTATAAACACGTTCTTCCTCCACAGGCAGACGCTCTTCAAAACAGGCGCCAAGCGCACGGACGAACTGCAGCTCGTAAGGAAGGACGGCAGCATCTTTTATGCATCGATGACGAGCGTGCCGGTACGGGATGCCGAGGGGAACGTCACGGAATGCAGGTCGGTTGTTACCGACGTCACCGAGCGTAAGCGTATGGAGGAAGCCCTGCGGAAGGCGCACGATGAACTTGAACTCCGCGTGCAGGAACGCACGAGAGAACTGGAGAATGCATACCAGAGGCTGACGGAGGAGAGCAGACTGCGGGAGGGGGTCGAAGAGCAACTCCGCCAGGTTCAAAAGATGGAAGCCATCGGCACCCTCGCAGGCGGCATCGCCCACGACTTCAACAACATCCTTGCATCCATCCTGGGATTCACGGAAATGGCCGTGGAAGATGTCTCAGACCGCCCGGACGTGGAGAAAAAGCTCAAAAATGTCCTGAAATCGGCCATGAGGGCACGGGAGCTTGTGAAGCAGATCCTCGCCTTCAGTAGAAAGACCAATTATGCGAGAAGCCCCATATCTCTGTCTCCCCTTATCAAAGAAACTGTCCAGCTTTTGAGGGCGTCCATTCCTACCACCGTTGAGATCGTACTCAACATGACAGCCACATCGGATACGATCCTTGCAGTCCCCGCGGAGGTCCAACAGATACTCATGAACCTGGGTTCCAACGCCAGTCTTGCCATGCAGGAAAAAGGAGGGACTCTCGACATCAGCCTCAACGATATCGATTTCCCTGCTGACTCCCCCGTGTTGGAGCAAAACGTGGCGCCGGGGGCGTACGTCCAGCTTGTGGTAAAAGATACCGGCGTTGGCATGATTCCTGACGTGATGAACCGGGTCTTTGAGCCCTTCTTTACAACAAGGGGGGTGGGTAAGGGCACGGGTATGGGCCTTGCTGTTGTGTATGGGATCGTGAAGAGCCTCAACGGGGCGATCACCGTGGAGAGTGAGCCGGCGGTCGGCTCCACCTTCCGTATATTCCTTCCCAAGGTGAAGACCGAGGTGAAAGCGAAGCCGGCGAAGACGGTTGCAGCCGGAGGTCATGAGAGGATACTCTTTGTTGATGATGAGGATCTTTTAGCTGAGCTGAACAGCGAGAGGCTGAAGAGTCTTGGCTATGAAGTCGTGACGACGACGAGCAGTCGGGAAGCACTTGATCTCTTCAAGGCGGAGCCGGAAAGATTCGACCTTGTCATCACGGACTACACGATGCCCCATCTGACCGGCATCGACCTTGCCAAGGAAATCCTGACTATGAGAGGGGGCATCCCGATTATTCTCTGCACAGGCCACAGCGATTCTGTTTCACCGGAGGTAGCAAAGGAAAAGGGGATTAGAGAATTCCTCATGAAACCTCTCTCCAAGCAGGAACTGGCAGAGACGATCCGTCGCGTGCTGGGTAGCAAGACCGGAGCATGACGGGCCTGTTGGGAAGCCTCCCATTTACCCAGTTCTGACACAAATCAAACAGAGAGTAAAGAGATAGCCAAGTAGTGCGATAAACATTCAGGCACTGCTTTGCGTGGGCCCCATTCCGAGGAACCACGCAAAGATTCACAGACTGAGGTATATGAGCGTCTGCTATGCGATATCAACGCCTGTTCAGTGAGATTGCCGGACTCTCCGGGCTGCGCTTCGAGCATGATGTCCCCATCGAGTACTCGGACGAACGACGCCAGGGGTTGCTCATCACGGTGGATGCTGCCATTTTTCTCGACCCTTCACAGGCGGATGCGCAGTATGCGGAGGACGGGCGAGGGGTATCTGGAAGAGAGGGGCCAGTAGGGCGAGAGGAGAAGTTGTTCCGTCCAGTGGACAAATCGATAACAGATTTGCTCGGAGACTACCTTCCCGAGCAGAGAAAGGTCATCATCTATAAAAAAGTGTGTGAGTCGACGGCTGAGCTATTTGGTATCCCATACCAGGTGCTGGAATATCTGGTGGCCCTGCACGAAATCAGCCACGCCGTCACGCATCTCGGGGAAGAAGGCTTTACCGGCTCCGGGATTATCTGGGAATTTTACCCACACGCCGACCTGTGGGACAGGGAGCTCTTCGCGCAGATCTATCCGCTCTTTCACTTAGTGAAAAATAATGAGCAGGAAGCGCTCGACGCCTTCAAAGTGCTTTCACGGAATCAACTTGCCATATATAATTCATGGCAAATCTATCAACACATTCCGCTGCGGGAGATTAACAAACTGCTGAGCCTGATAAGGCTTAAGCGTTTCTGTCTCTGGATGGACGTAGGCCCGTCAAGTCCTGACCCCGTCCCATATCCCTAATATCAATTCGCCTTCATTTTTGCGAGCTCATGGCGATCTGCCCCGCGTTGCGCACGGCGTGGCTGCCCATAGCCTTCTCATTCGGAATGCGTGACGATGTTTCAGGTCACTTGGCGACCAGGACCGGGCACTGCGCCTCTTTCACCACGTTCTTCGTGACGCTGCCGATGAGAAATCTGGCTATGCCTGTCCTTCCGAGGGGGGATATCACAACCAGGTCGATCTTTTTTTCCTGCTGCTCCTTCACTATCTCATCTGACGGGAAGCCTCTTCTGACTTCAGGTATTACCTCCACTTCCTTTGCCTCGGGAAACTTTGCCAACTGCTTCTGAAGGCTTTGTTGCGCAGCAGAGATCATTCCACTTTCCATTTGCTGTACCATGTCGTCGCTGAAGCAGTAGTCAGAAGCACACTGGTGCATCGCCTCGTGAATAACATGAAGGAGGTAAAGCTTTGCTTTATTCTCTTTGGCAATAGCGAAAGCCTGTTTCAGCGCTTTGTCCGAATGCTCGGAGAAGTCGGTTGGTACAAGGATACTCTTCACGTTCAGCATCTGCGATCCTCCTTAAGTTGGTTAAAGAGCATTTTTCTTACTAAAGATAGTGTTCGGGAGGCAGTTTGTCAATCTCGAATAGCGATAGCGAAGCACCCTGTAAGGGTAGCGCTAGCGAAGCATCCCGTAGGGAAGCATCCTGTAAGGATAAGGACGCTGGCCCGGTAGTTACTAGTTCAGTATTTCCTGGCCTGACAGCCCGTGTTCCTTCAGAAAGTTGTCCGCCTTGCCATGGCCGAGGCCGGCAGCGGTCCTCATGTCTTCGACGGCCTGCCCGATATTTCCAAGCATCAGGTGCGCCATGGCCCGGTAGTAGTAGACATCCTGGTTCTGCGCGTTTAAGTCGAGAGCCGCGTCAAAATCGCGCGTCGCAAGCTGGTATTTGCCCAGCTTCGCATATGCTATACCTCTGTTGCAGTAGAGCTCGGGCAGATGAAGCGCTAGGTCGAGCGCAGCCTTGTAGTTTTCGATGGCCTCACCGTGCCTGCCGGTTCTTTGGCAGAGCACGCCGCGGTTATAATAAACGTGAGCAAAGCCCGGATCGAGTTTCAAAGCCTTGTCGTAATCCTTCAGGGCGTCCTCGAATTCGCCCAGGAGGAATCTGGCCAGGCCACGGTTGTAGTAAACCTCCGCCGTCTCCGCCTTCAGTGCGATGGCTTTGTTGAAGTCATTTATAGCCAGCCCGGGTTTATTGGCCAATCCGTATGCACTTCCCCGGACGATATAACCTTTGGGCTCTTCCGGATGCAAGGCTATAGCCCTGTCGCACGCTCTAATGGCCTCTTCATAGTCAGCGATACAGCAGAGGGAGTATGCCCGGTCCATGTATAGCTCCTGATCCTCGACCCCCAGCTCGATTGCCCGGTCATAGTCCCGAATTGCTTCCCGGTACAGGCCGAGAAGCGCGTACGTATCAGCCCGTTTATGGTATGCGTCTGCGTCTTCAAGTCCGGCTTCGATCGCCTGGGTATACGCGTCGAGGGCTTCCAGATATCGGCCTTCCTCTCTCAGGACACAAGCCTTTTCAAAAATATTCTGGACGGTCACGTTCACGGTGCCTCCTGCTTATGAAGAAAGCAAGAATTGTACCACGCCCGTTCCGGGGTTTCGTTCGCGCTCGCTCCCTGAGCCTTGAAGGACCGTCTGGCTGTCTTAGGATTAATGAGTGAAACATGGAGCTCTTCTTGTTCTAGCGCTACTCTCCCTTGTCTCATGCTCGATTCCGGTCTTAAGAAGTGACCTTCTGGATGAGGGCATCCGTGATGTGTCAATGACCGAGCTTGCTCAGAGCCCTCAACTCTACAAGGGAAAACTTTTCATACTGGGTGGGGCAATTGTGTCCGCCAGATTGACCGAAGCGGGTTCTCGTTATCCGGCAGATACACTTGTGGGGAAAAGGTCAGACAACTCGCGTCCGTTCTTCGTGCTTGGTTCTTCGTGCCTTGTTATTAATTGCCAGACCGCTGGGAGAATAAACTTCTGACCCGCGGTTCTTGCGGTTGAACCAAGAACGAAGCACGAAGAACCAAGAACGAAGCGCTACGTAACGTCTTCGCGCTTCGGGGGCTGTGTTTTCCTCGCCTCCTCTATCTCTGCCTCGATCTGGCGTATTTCCGACTTTATATCCGCGATGGCTGCCATTCTCTCGGCAAGGAAAGGGGCCTCCATGGTGAGCGGCCTTGCCATCGTAAACTCCCCATAAACGTACTCGCCAATTTCAGCGTAGAGCTTTTGAACCTTCCTCTGGATCTTGATGATGTCCATCTTCCGTTTTGCGATTCTAGCCTGTTTTTCTACATTAAAGGCTATCTCACCCGCAGTCTCCTTCAGGGTTTTCAAGCCTTCCTCCGTCGTTTTCTTTATGTCGTCCATCAACGTCATACACCCCCCCTTAGAAACAGTGTATTAGTGGATAGTGTTTAGTGTGGAACAGTGTAGTGAAAAGATAAGCTCAAGGCCGAAAGCGCAGACCGCTGAACAGCGGTCCGCGTTCCTCGCGGCGTCTTGACTGTCTGTTCTCACTAAACACTATACACTAAACACGGTTGGTCAGCACTCGATTCTTCACACAGCCCTAATTATAGTATACTATTACGATAGATGGTCAGATTCAACGACATTGTTGAAGAAATTCTTAAGTACAATCCGCAGGCTGATGTGGACTTGCTCGAACGGGCGTACGTCCTGTCCGCCAAGGTCCATAGAGGAACGGTAAGGCTTTCCGGCGAACCCTACCTTATTCATCCCCTTGAAGTCGCTTACATGCTCACCAAGATGAATCTTGACGTTCCCAGCGTGGTATCGGGGCTTCTTCATGACACGGTGGAAGACTCCTATCTGACTAAAGAAGAAATAGAAGAATATTTCGGGTCTGAGATCGCCGGGCTTGTTGATGGTGTCACGAAAATCAGCAGGATTGAGGAGCAGAGCTCTGAAGAGTCGCGCGCTGAGACCCTCCGGAAGATGATCCTGGCGATGAGTAAGGACATACGGGTAATCCTGATAAAGCTGGCCGACCGATACCATAACATGCAGACCCTGCAGTTCCTTTCCCCGGAAAAGCAGACTGAGATAGCCCGTGAGACTCTCGATATCTACGCGCCTATAGCGCACAGGCTCGGCATCGAGTGGATCAGGGGGGACCTCGAAGACCTTGCCTTCAAGTACATCGATTCGGCTGAATACAAAACGATAAAAGAGAGCATCGCCAAAAGAAAGAAGGAGAGGGATACTTACATCACTGAGGTCAAGGAGACTCCTCAAGAACCGGCTGGCAGAGTTCAACCTGAAGGCCGAGGTATCCGGGCGGGCAAAGAGGCTATACAGCATTTACAGGAAGATGCTCCAGGAGGAGCTAGGTCTCGATGAGATTTCCGACATCACGGCGTTCCGCGTTATCGTGGGCAGCGTGAAAGAATGTTATGAAGCGCTTGGCTACATACATGCGCTCTTCAAGCCGATTCCTGGAAAATTTAAGGATTATATTGCCCTTCCCAAAGCCAATATGTACCAGTCGCTTCACACAGCAGTCATCGGGCCGCGCGGGGAAAAGATAGAGATCCAGATACGAACCCCGGAGATGCACAAGATCGCGGAAGAGGGGATTGCGGCGCATTGGAAGTACAAGGAAGGCAGCGTCTTTAATCCCAAAGAAGATAAGATGTTCGGCTGGCTCAGAAGGGTTATCGAGTGGCAAAAGGAGCTGAAGGATAGCAAGGAATTCCTGGAAATATTCAAGATCGACCTGTTTCCGGACGAAGTCTACGTATTCACTCCCAAGGGGGATGTCAGAGAACTGCCAAAGGGGGCAACTCCGGTTGATTTCGCGTATGCGATTCATTCGGAGTTGGGCCAACGGTGCGTTGGCGCAAAGGTGAACGGCAAACTGGTGCCGCTTCGGACGCAGCTCCAAAGCGGCGATACCGTGGAGGTGCTCGCAAACCCCACCCATAAGCCGAGCAAGGACTGGCTGAAATTCGTTGTCACGTCAAAAGCCAAAACGAAGATCAGACAATGGATCAAAGAGGAGCAGCGGGAAAGAAGCATTGAGTTGGGTCGGGCGCTCATCGATAAGGAACTGGCCAAGCACGGCTTGAACTTCTCAAAAATGTTGAAGTCCGGCGAACTGCAGACGCTGGCCAAGGAATTCAGCTTCGAGACGACCGATGACCTGTTTGCAGGCGTGGGTTATGGCCTGTACACAGCGCTGCAGGTGCTCGGAAAGGTCATCCCGAGCCCCAGAAAGTCAGTAAAATCAGCAAGATCATAAGCTCGATCAAGAAAGGCAGGGATGACGCGGTCAAGATCAAGGGTATTGACGGACTGGTGGTCAGGTTCGCCAGATGCTGCAACCCCATACCGGGCGATACTATTCTCGGGTTCATCTCGCGCGGAAGGGGGCTGACAGTCCATCTTGCCGACTGCCCTAATGTGCACGCGTACGACGATCAGAGAAAGGTGGAGGTTTCATGGCAGGACAACAAGGAATACGCCTACCCGGTCAAACTGCGCGTGCATGGCGGGGACAAAAAGGGTCTGCTTTCGGAGGTTACGAACGTCATTTCTGCAGGCAAGGCGAACATCCTGAATGCCCAGGTCATGACCTATCCCGACCGGACAGCCACGAGCATCTTTGAGATTGAGATAGTCAATGCCTCGCAGCTACAGAAGATCGTCAAATCGATTCAGAAGATCAAGGAGGTGAGGTCAGTCGAAAGAATGCGGACCAATGCCTAGCTTGCTTTGGTGATGAGCCCTTTCTTGATGCACTTCGTGCATACCCGCGCCTTCATCGTCGAGCCATCTTTGACAATTCTCACGCTCTGTAGATTGGGCAACCACTGCCGCTTGGTCTTGTTGTTTGCGTGGCTTACGTTATTGCCTACCTGCTTTCCCTTCCCGCATATATCACACACCCGCGCCATAATAATCTCCCGTACTTGATTGCTGCGTGATGCGCCTGAATGAGCGCTCCATGAGCAGTATGAAGGCATAAGTCTACTCGGTAATCTGATCTATGTCAATAGCTTTGAGGGGTCGGCCGCGGGGCGAACCCTGCACGTTTGATCCGTGCAGGACCTCGAAAATGCGCATATTGGCTCGCGACCCCAAGCGCACGGCACGGGGTGTTTGTGATAATATGCACAATATTCTATTGACAAAGCGCTTGAATTGCAATACAACTTTACCTAATTGTGACGTCGGTAACAATATCCTTGGAATTAAATACAACCATGAGGAGGCAGGTATGGCAGAGGAAAAAACGATTACCAGCATGAGTACGGAAACGCGGACCTTTCCGCCGAGCGCGGAATTCGTGGCGCAGGCCTACGTTAAGAGCAGGGCTGAGTACGAGAAACTCTACAAGCAATCGATGGACGACCCTGCGGGGTTCTGGGGTGGAATCGCGTCAGAGCTGCACTGGTTCAAGAAGTGGGACAAGGTGAACGAAGAAGACTTTGCGAATGCAAACATCAAATGGTTCATCAATGGCAAGACGAATATTGCTTACAACTGTCTTGACTACCAGATCGAGAAGGGAAGGGGCGACAAGGTAGCCATCATCTTCCAGGGCGAGCCGGATGAAGATGCGAAGAAATACACATACAAGGACATGCTGAGAGAGGTCTCCAAGTTTGCCAACGTGCTGAAGAAAAAGGGCGTAAAGAAAGGTGACAGGGTCGCCATATACCTGCCCATGATCGCTGAGTTGTCCATCGCCATGCTTGCCTGCGCAAGGATCGGCGCAGTCCACACAATCGTATTCGGCGGGTTCTCCGCAGAAGCCTTGAGAGACAGGATAATCGATGCAGGAGCACACGTTCTGGTCACGGCCAACGGCTACTGGAGATCAAGCAAACAGGTAAGCTCGAAGGCATCCGCAGACACGGCCATGGACCTCTGCGAAAAGGCAGGGCATAAGGTTGACACGGCCATCGTGGTCAAGAGGCTCGATAAATTTGACGTGCCCATGAAGGCCGGAAGAGACACGTGGTGGAACGATGAAATGGCCGCCCCGGACATCACCGACAAGTGTCCGGCGGAGCAGATGGATGCTGAGGATCCCCTCTTCATCCTCTATACGTCAGGATCGACCGGTAAGCCGAAAGGCGTTATGCATACGATCGGCGGCTACATGGTCTATACGTACATTACATTCAAATGGATCTTTGATTACAAGGAAAAGGAAGTCTTCTGGTGCACCGCTGACATCGGCTGGGTAACCGGACACTCTTACATTGTTTACGGTCCTCTCGCCAACGGCGCCACATCGATTATCTTCGAGAGCGTTCCTACCTTTCCGCAGCCTGACAGGTTCTGGCAGATCGTCGAGAAGTTCAAGGTTAATATTTTCTATACAGCCCCGACAGCCATCAGGGCCATCATGAGGGAGGGTGATGAGTGGCCGAAAAAGAGAGACCTTTCCTCACTGAGAGTTCTCGGGTCCGTGGGTGAGCCGATTAACCCCGAAGCATGGATCTGGTATCACAAGTTTATTGGTAATGAACGGTGCCCGATCGTGGATACATGGTGGCAGACGGAAACGGGCGGCATTCTGATTACTCCGCTTCCCGGCGCATGGTTCACGAAGCCCGGCTCAGCAACACTGCCCTTCCCGGGCGTTGCAGCAGAGTGCATAAGACAGGATGGAACGCCGTGCGCTGTCAATGAGGGCGGCTACCTGGTAATAAAGAGATCGTGGCCGGGTATCATGAGAAGCGTGTACGGCGAGCCGGAGAGATTCAAACAGACGTACTTTGTGCAGTATCCCGGCGTCTACTTCACCGGTGATGGCGCCAGAAAAGACGAAGACGGCTACTTCTGGCTCATGGGACGCGTTGATGATGTTGTTAATGTATCCGGCCACCGGATTGGCACTGCCGAGGTGGAGAGTGCGCTTGTGTCACACAAGTCAGTTGCAGAGGCGGCTGTCGTGGGATTCCCGCACGACATAAAAGGCGAGGATCTTTACGCATTTGTCATCTTGAAAGCCGGATTCAACCCGAGCGACGATCTCAAGAAAGAGCTCGTTGCGCACGTGAGAAAAGAGATCGGACCGATCGCCTCTCCCGGGAAGCTGCAGTTCTCACCCGGCCTGCCGAAGACGAGATCCGGTAAGATCATGAGAAGAATCCTGAGAAAGATCGCATCCGGCGAGATCGATCAGCTTGGCGATACCACGACCCTGGCCGATCCGTCAGTTGTCGATGAGTTGGTGAAGAACAGGCTGTAAGCCGTAAAGAACGGTTATGAAAAGGGGCGCCTTTCTTGGCGCCCCTTTTTGTTACGAGTTACACGTTACAGGTTGACAATAACCTATTACAGGTTACAGGCAGCCCATGTTACGAGCAATGAATGTAACCGCGCCGAAGGCGCGCTAACCTGTAACAGGTCTTATTGTAACCCGCAACGGCCCGGTGCAACCGGGCCTAACGCGAAGCTACGCTCCGCTACCCCCCATCCACCATGGACTTCTGTTTCGTATAAAACCAGCCCACCGGGTCGGAGAGATATTCAATGGAGTCCATGATCCTGAGGTAGTGATCTCTCTCTTCGTGAGAGATCGTCAGATAAAAACGTTTTTCGTAGGAGTCCAGGGCGTGAGTTGCGAGGTTTTCGTAATACTTGACGCTCTTATCTTCGATTTCAAGGCCAAAGCGCAGGGCATTGAGGTCATTCTCGGAGGCTTGTGCCTTTTCCTGGAGAGACTCCTGAAAGACCTTTTCAAGTTTCCCTACGCCTGCTACCGTCGTGATCCATTCCTTGAGAGGCTGCTCCTTCTTCATCTGTTCGTAAATCTGGAGAATCCTGTCAATGTGAAAATCCTCCTGCCTGGCCAGTTCCTCGAATATCTTTTGCGCAAGTGCATTTTCACCGCCGGTCGCTGCTTTGAGATAAAATGCCTTGCCATCTCTCTCCATTTGAATGGCCAACTGCAGGCTCTGCTCTTTTGTCTTATCCATGTTTACCCCCTTTAAAGAACCGTTACACGTCCTTACAGGATGCTACGCTATTACAGGTCACCCGTTAAAACCTCAATCAATAATTCAGAACGAGATGGTTCTGATTCAGCTCGCTCGTGGCCCACGCCCCGTGAGCCTGTTCTCTCTTGTTCCCATTTTCTTCAGCGCAACGTTGGCCGCAATCAGTATTGGGTCCCATACGGTTGCAAACGGTGGAGCATACCCTAGATCGAGTCGGGCAACGTCTTCAATCGTCATTCTAGCATAAAGAGCCGTCGCAATCGTATCAATACGGTGTGCCACCCCTTCCTGCCCGACCATCTGGGCTGACGCACTGGCTGCGGACATACCGGCGGCCACTCCACCGATGACTACCAGTCGCTCTTTTCGCGATTCCACAGTCATGCCTCCCTATTTTCATATAGTAGTAATTCCAGTTGGACATATCAACCTCGTAGCCGGACGATTTGACCGCACGCCTTTCCGCGCCTTATAATAGATTTCCACGGGCAAGTCCGTGCCATTGGATCACAGACGCGCGACACGAGCCCCGGTAATAACGCGCTACCATTTCTGAACAGGGAGGTTCCCAGTATGAAGACGGTGATTCTCTTCGGCAGTCCGCGCAAGAAGGGTAATACGCGCCAGCTTGTCAACACCTTTTCTGAGACTATGAAGAAGAAGGGCCATGACGTAAGGCTTCTCAATCTGAATGAGATGAATGTGCGTCCCTGTCAGGGATGTCTCGTCTGTGCAAAAGAAGGTAAATGCAGGATCAACGATGACATGAAGGACATACGCAAGTATATGCTTGAATCAGACCTTCTGGTCTACGCCACTCCCACTTACTGGTGGGGCCCGTCGGCTCAACTGAAAGTGGTGATCGACCGGTCGGTTGCCTTTTTCGATGAAGACATGGAGTCGAGAATCAAGGGTAAGAAGGCTGTCACGCTGATTACCTGTGCGGACAAATCCCTCGACACGTTCACGCCGGCCCTTGACGCAATTCAGAAGAACTTTCGATGCTCTTTCTGTCAACTACCTGGGAGGTGTTGAGGAGGCAGGGTGTGAAGAGACAGGAAAGGTGAGCAAGAAGGCATTGGAAAGAACGAGGAAGCTGGCTCAGTCTTTAACATGAAAGACGATACGAACGGACTCTCCTATTTTGTGACCAAGAAGGTGGGCAAGGCCATCTGGGATTACCGGATGATTCAAGACGGCGATCGGATTTTGCTTGCCGTCTCGGGCGGAAAAGATAGCCTTTCACTTGCTCAGAATCATGAAGGAGCGGATGAAGTTCGTTCCGATCAAGTACGAAATAATCGCCTGTCACGTGGACATGGGCTTCGAATGGGTCAGAAAAGACGTACTCATCGAGCACTTTGAGAAAGAGGGTGTTAGATACGTCGTGACTCAGCCGACCGATGCCTTGTACAAGGAGGGTGAGACCTTTGGCTGCTTCTGGTGCAGTTGGAGCAGGCGCAAGCGATTCTTCGCGCTGGCCAAGGAACTGGACTGCTCCAAAATCGCTTTAGGCCACCACCTTGATGACATCACTGAAACCCTCCTCATGAATCTCTTCTTCAACGGAGAGATATGCACGATGAGACCTTACCAGGAAATGTTCGGAGGGAAACTCGCGCTCATCAGGCCCCTCGCCTACGTGGAGGAGCAGGAGCTGGCAAGACTTGCCGAAAGTCTTGAGCTTCCCGTCATCAAGTCGCAATGCCCGTATGCCAAGACGTCGAAACGGAGACTCGCGAAAGGTATGATACAGAGAGGCAGAGCAGCACAGCAAGCACGTTAAGAAGAACATATTCAGAAGTCTCCAAAGAGTGCGGCCGGAATACCTGCTCGGGTACGAGAACATAACGGTAATACCGCGCGCAGCGAAGCCTTCGACCAACCCCAAGCGCGACTAATCTCAGCCAAATTGTCAACCAAGGCTGTGAACCGACTTGCTGCGCGTCGCCTAATGTAATGTACAGACCGTGAGCGCCAGAGAGCGGAGAAAATGGTGCGGCCCGGCCTACTCAATGTTTTTACACGTTCTTATGTGTCAGCGTTCTTAAAGAGGTAGCTGAACCAGAAGTTTTCGGCGCACGTATCGATCAACGTCAACCTTTCCTTTAGCCGCTCTGCGATCCTGTGACCTTCGGTGGCGAGAAGACCTGAAATAACGTAATGCTTCTTCGTGTAGAAGGCATCGAGTCCTGTTATCTCGTCGATCGCTGCATAGTGCATGTTGGCCACGAGAAGTTCGGCTGGAAGATGCAACGAGGTCGGGGGCATTGCCCATGATGATGTGCATCCGCTCTGCCACGCTGTTAAGGGTCCTGTTCCCTCGTGCCGTCTCTATTGAAAGGTTGTTGTTGTCAACGGCGTAGGCCGTCCTTGAGCCCATCTTGAGACACGCGATGGAGAGTATGCCGGTGCCTGTACCAAGGTCGAGAACAGTTCCCGGTGCAGACCACGTGAATAACTTCTGCAGCAGCACGAGGCAGCCCTTGGTGCTCGGGTGGTATCCTGACCCGAAGGCCATACCCGGGTCTATACAGATCCGAAGGCCGTCACCCTCAGGCGACGGATTCCATGGGGGATGGAGCGTAATATGACCGACCGTGAGCACGCCGAGCGTCGTACCCGATTCCCAGTCCTCGTGCCGGATGACTAATTCAGAGCGGACGGGCAGGGGCAGTTGCTCCAGAAGAGACCCCTTTGGTTGCTTGAAGAAAAGGAATGAATACCTCGATTCTTTCCAGAAACCGATGTAATCCGCGTCGATAATCTTCGGGATCTCCCTGCTCAGGTCTCCCTCGAATTCGTAAATGTAGATGAGATCGTACATGCTTAAACAGTGGTCAATGGTCAGTGAACAGTGAACTGTCTAAGGTATACTACAATGACGACAGGAGAGGCCAGAACGGAATCCAAACGAGGGTAATCGACATTAAATTACTGCGGTATCCTTATCTGCTTTCGGATCTGCCTTGACTGCTCACTGACCACTGTAGGCGCCGGTTCTTTGCCGCCTTTGACTTCGGCCCGTGGTTATGCTATCTAATTGCCATGAAAGTAGCGTGGGAAGGCAAAGTATACGAGCTGGAAAAGCCATTGACAGCGGGCAAACTTCTGGAAAAATTTTCGTTGAATCCGGAGGCCCATATCGTTGTGGCGAACGAAAAGCTGGTGACTGAAGACTGCAAACTCTCTCATGAGGATAGTATAAGAATCATCAGGGTGATATCAGGCGGATGAAATGCAGGGTATGCGGCAAGGAAGCAAGCCATCCGTTTGAGTGCCTACAATACAGCTCTCTGCGCTGACGATTTTCTGGCATTCTTCGAGAGAAGAGTCACGCGTGCCGTACAGAAGTATCACCTCATCGAATGTACTGATTCGCCTCTTGTAGCGGTCTCCGGCGGTAAGGATAGTCTCTCCCTTTGGTATATCCTCAATAAATCCGGCTATTGTGCTGACGGCATATACATCGACCTGGGGATCGGTGATTATTCACGCGTCTCCTTCGAAAAGGCGAGGCTGATGGCTGATCGCCTTGGACGAAGGATCTACAGATTTTCGTTGCCTGCACTCTTTCAGAAGGGGATCGGAGATCTGTCAAAAGCTATGAAGAGGGCTCCTTGCTCTCTCTGCGGCGTGTTAAAGAGATATCTTATGAACAAGGCGTGCATTGACTGCGGCTACACAGTGCTTGCGACCGGGCATAACCTTGACGATGAGGCATCAGCACTCTTCGGTAACCTTCTCTATTGGAAAGAGGAATACCTGTACAAGAAGAACATCTCGCTGGAAGGAAGAGGCGATTATCTCGCGAAGAAGGTCAAACCGTTTTTTTTGTGTTCCGAGAGGGAAGCGGCAGCATACGCTATGCTCCGCCGCATAGACTATGTGTACGAGGAGTGCCCCTATTCGGTCGGAGCCAAAACCTTGCTTTACAAGGAGCTTCTCAATAAAATAGAGGTAACTTCTCCGGCCACAAAGATCAGGTTCGTCAAGGGTTACCTCGAGAGAGCAAAGGAGCAGGAGGCGCGGCCCGATCCGCGAAAGGTGCGCTCGCTGCGGCTATCCGTCCTATACGGAGACCTGTAACGTTTGCCGACTCATTGAGCGGTTCGGGACAGGGGAAGCGCTTCGCATCGAATGTTACGAACCGGCACAGACTGCCCTTACGCCTGATACCTCGACCGAGGCGGACGCAGCACAATGATCCAGATAGACAGTTTTTCCGAGCTTGTTTTTAACGTTTACGAGGCATTTACGGTGGCTTTGCTTCTTAAGGATGAAGAGCGCTTTCGCTGTCTCTCTTCGGTTACTTTCGCCAAGAGTTTTGACCGGGACCGAACTATCCCCATCGAAGGGACACTGCCCGGATGGGTGCTCAAGCATAATGAGCCCCTGATCATTCCCAACTTCGACAAAGACGAATCGACGCTCGGGTATTATGGGTCCGAAGAGGGCATCAAGTCCTTCATGGCCTACCCCCTTGAGGCCCCGGGGGTCATCGTGGTGGATAGCAAGAAGCGTTACGTCTTCACGGACCGGGAGAAGAAACTGCTCGGTCACTTTGTGTTGATGATAGGGAAAGAACTGGAGAAGGAGAAAAGGCTGCAGGAGCTTGAAGAGAAAAACGAGGATCTCTCCATTGAGCGCAGAATTATTCGGTCTTTTCTGAAGCCAGGATTGTCGGAGGTATCACTGGAGGAAGTGCTGGAAGAGTGCCTCACCCTCTGTCAAGGAGACTTCTGCTTCATCGGAGTTGAACGAAATGGTAAGCTTGTCATCGTTGATTGCGCAGGGACCGAAGCGAACAACCTCCGGCTGAAAGAGTGCCCTATGACAGGGACTGTTGCCTCGATGGTTTTCGAAGGAAGGAAAGAGTTCTTACTCCCGCACGGCAGCGGCTATCTCAGGGAAAAACCGCTTCTGTTTTCCGACGATGGCTTGAAGGCAAAACAGTTTTTTGGATTTCCCCTTCTGTTCGATGAAGAAGCATTTGGGACTTGCGGGCTTCGTTTCTCTTTCCGATGTGGGGCTGAGAGATGGCGTTATAGGCCTGTTGAGGGACATCTCATCGTTATTGTCCCTCTATTTTATACGCGAGCTGGACCAAAGGAACTATCGAAAGAGGCAAATCGGTTGATCCGGTGACAGGAGCGCTCCTTTTTGCCCCCTTCTTTAAAAAGATAGAGGCGTGGATTCAGGAGAGGAAGGATTTTTCCCTGGTATCGGTAAAGGTGCCGGGATTTCATGCGTACAACCGGCTGCTCGGTGTGGAGGCTACGGATCGCGTGCTCCGGAAAATCGTCCAGAGTGTCGAGCAGTGCCTCGGCAGGACGGCTCTCGTGACGAAAGCGGAAGTGAGCCATTTCTACGCGGTCACACGAGACCCCCAGGCTCTGGAGGCGGAAAATATGACGCGCGTATTGAACTACACGATACTGAGCGCCATGGCAGATAGCCGGATCGAAACAAAAGGAGCATTACAAATCGGCGTGGTTGAGTTCCCTGGAGACGGTGAGAGTCTCTGGGCACTCCTGGACCGGGCTGACGAACGGGGAGAACGACAGTCCTACATGAACAGGGGGGCACGAGCATGAGTTTTATTTCAAAATTGATGGGTATGGTTTCATCATTTTCCACGCATTGCGCCATGGACCTTGGCACGGCCAACACGCTGATTTATCTGAAGGGCGAAGGCATCGTGCTGAACGAGCCGTCGGTCGTGGCTCTTGAAAGGGACACCGGGAGGGTTATTGCCGTGGGCCGAGAGGCAAAAGAGTACATTGGCAAAACACCCCCGCACATCAGCGCAATCCGGCCGCTCAAAGACGGAGTAATCGCGGATTTCGATGTGGCCAAGGCGATGATCAAGTATTTTCTGAACGTGGTCAAAGAGACGCGGAAGATTTCGAAGCCCAAAATGGTGGTCTGTGTGCCGTCCGGAATAACGCAGGTTGAGAAGAAGGCGGTCGTTGATGCCTGCTTTCAGGTTGGTATCCGGGACATCCATCTGATCGAAGAACCGATGGCTGCCGCAATCGGGGCTGAACTGCCCATAGAGCTCCCCAGAGGAAACATGATTTGCGACATCGGCGGCGGTACGACAGAGGTGGCGATTATCAGCCTTTCTGCAAACGCGTACAGCGAATCCTTGCGCGTAGCGGGTGATGAGATGGATGAAGCCATTGTGAGGCATCTGCAAAAGAAGTATCAGGTTGCTGTGGGAGTGAATGCGGCGGAGAGAATCAAGATGGAGGTCGGTTCAGCTTACCCGGGCGCTGCGTCCGGATCAATGAACGTTGTGGGCAAGGATCTCGTCAACGGCATTCCCAAGACCATTGCCGTTACCGCGGACGACGTGAGGGAGGCAATAGAAGAGCCGGTAGAGGCGATCATAGATGCGGTGAAGAGGGCTCTGGAGAAACTTCCGCCGGAGCTCGTTTCAGACCTGAAGGACTCGGGCATGGTGCTGACTGGCGGCGGTGCACTTCTCAAGGGGCTGGATAAGAGGATATCGGAACGGACGAGCCTCGAAGTCCACGTGCCTGAGGATCCGTTGATCTGCGTCGTCATGGGAAGCGGCAGGGCGCTGGAAGAGATACAGCGCTATCAAGAAGGTGTTTATCAACTAGCGCAAAACCTGTTCCTTACAGGATGCTACGCTACCGGTTACGGGTTACGAGTTACAAGTTCAAGAAGATGTTTCCAGATTAGCGCGCCTTCGACGCGGTTCTGTGCATTGCCCGTAACGTCTCGCTGTAACTCGTAACTTGTAACATATTTTGACCCTGTAGCCCAACGTACTAATCAGTTGTTCCTATGAAAAATAGCCTTCTGGTGTGTTGACTTTTCTTCAGGCTCTGCTAACCTTATAGATAAGATGGCAATCAGCCGACTAAATAAGCAATCCGGACCCACCGAATCCTGCCCATGACGCATGCGACACCGCCGGTCAGTTCGGATGCGGGAATGTAAGATCTTACCCTTCAGACAGACGCGTCTTCGGGGATTCTCCGGGGCCGGCGAACTTGCCAGCGACTGCGCGATCGTCTGAGCCTGACGATAGAGGAGAGCCTCGAAGCAAGGAGGAACTTTCTGGCAGTCTGTCTTCCGGAATACCCGGAGACGAACTCCTGTCACGGTCCTCTTCTCTCCGCCCGGTGGTTGAAAAGGGTGTTGCTTCTGAGCACCTTTACCGCCTGGACAGCCGCCGCAATAGCAGTTGCAATCGCCCTCGACTAAACTCAGCTACCTGACATTGCCACGTATCAATCAGGAAAACCCATTAGTGCACGTCGATAGGAATACCCAGGTGCGGACTGATTGCTTATGTATGCGTGAAGAATTGCCGATAATATGCTTGAGAGATTCTATACGGGGAGAGGATGAAAATAAGCAGTCTGTCTGGAGGTCATGGGACTCTTTGACATTATGGCTCGGCATGGCGCGGCGCTCGTGCACGAGAAACCCAGAGTGCACAGAGACCCAAAAATGGTGAAGGTAAACAACTCCGGAGCCAAGGAAAAGAGCGGGACCTCGACGGACAAGAAACAGGACTCGACCAATAAGGTTAACAAAACGCGACACGGCCCGATAGCCGGTAGTGTGCCCTCAGGGCCGCATCTTCGATTCGGGGTTCTTTAGACCGTCCGTCAAAACCGCGAAAGCTTCTGTTTACTCTGCTCTAGTACAGGAACATCGGCTTGCCCAACATGTTCCTGATCTTGGCCCGGTAGTTCTGCGCGTCGTAGAGGGCGGTGATGTCTACATGTTTTTTTGCGGCGATCACGAGTTCAATAGGTACGGTTGTATAAATGCCCTGATGAAGCGCTACCATCCGTCCCATGTGACCAAGAGCCACCTGGTCCAGGGCGAGATTGCCATACGAGACAGCGACCATGCGGTCGAGGGAGTCAGGGCGCCCCGGAACGCATAATGTAGGCGAGTTGCTGGTAGATGATGTTGACGCCCGTTCTCTTTCTTGATCTCTTCGGCCACGATCGCGCCAATGCCGCCAAGCTTTTTGTGACCGTACGCGTCTTCCTTGCCGGTTTCGATGATTGCACCACCCACGGGGTAGGCGCCTTCCGATATGGTCAGGACTGCGTAGTTTGACGGGTTTCGGGAACGATCGTCCACAAGAAATCCGCAAAGGCGGTCCAGGTCAAAAGGCACTTCTGAAATGACCGCGCGATCCACATCCGCCAGGTATGCGGCAAACAACGATGTCTCGCCTGAGTTACGTCCGAAAAGTTCCACGACGCCTATGCGCTCATGCGAGCCCATGGTGGTGCGCAGTGCGTGGATGGTGTCGACGGAACGCGTGACGGCTGTTGAGAAGCCTATGCAGAAATCCGTGCCGAAGACATCGTTGTCCATGGTCTTCGGGATGGCGACGATCTGGACACCCTCCTTGTGCAGACGACAGGCGAAACTGAGTGTGTCGTCGCCGCCTATGGGTATGATGGCATCGAGCTTCAGGAATTCGATCACCCTGAGTATATGACGGGTACAATCGATTTTACCTTTGTCTATTGGGGTGCGGTCTTCCGCACGAACATATTCGGGTACCTCGTCCGGCTTCATGCTGCTCGGGTTTGTGCGTGACGTATGAAGAAATGTGCCACCTGTTCGGTCGATGGTCCGAACAGTCTCTTCGGTGAGAGGAATGATATGCCGATTCGCCGATGGCGGATCGTCCGGGTTGACACAGAGAAGGCCCTGCCAGCCTGTCCTGATCCCGATGATATCGATGTCATGCGGGGGGGCCTGCGAGACAACCACCTTGATGGCAACGTTCAGACCGGGGACGTCTCCTCCACCCGTAAGGATGCCAACGCGTCGTCTTTCTGCCATAGTGACCTCCCCTGGCGAATGTAACTGCTAACATCCATGGCCCGCATGTCCCACCTTGAATGGCGGCGGGTTGTTGAAAGTATGACCCGAGGTACACTGTTTGTCAAGCAGTGTCACCCTTCGTTATCCTATTCTATCCGGCTATTCTCAGCATGGGGACCACAGTCTAATGGGCATCCTTCCGCCCACTTCACAGCCAGCTTACTGATTTTGCCAATGTAGGATATTCGACGGAAGGAGGTTGATAGTTGTCTGCCGGATATCCCAGCGCGCATCCATCAAGCGCATATTCCCCGGCGGGAATATTCAAGAAGTCTGCAAAAATCCGGGTCGCTATCCATTTGCGTCGTTGCACTGACAAGTTGAAGGCCAATACCGAGTGACGTTGCTTTCAGCCACATATTCTGCAGGCAGTAGCTCAGCGATTGCGCGGCAATTGGAGGCATTCCTTTTCTTTCTCCGACAACAACAAAATACGGTGCATTACCGACACCGGGTACGCCTTGTTGTCCGATTCGCTTCATATTCTGCACAAAAGGAACAGGTCCCACCTTCTTTTCAAGTTCATCGGCAATCTTTGCCATCCGATTCTTGAGAATATCCGCTGCGGCTTCCATGGCTGATGACGAGCTTCGAATCACGAATACCTTTCTAAAGTCAGGTTTCCCGGCAACTGCAAGTGCTCCAAATGGAGCTAACAGGCCCGCTTGGATTATTGCTTCAATAGCCTCTTTTCCTGGCGGGATAGGGCTAAATGCTCTTACTGAGTGCCGTGCTCTTACAATGACATCGAGGGCTGCACTATGTTCGGGGGTGATGTTTTCAAACATGTTGTTCTCCTTTCATGTGTCATATCTTGGCTACGCCTAATATGGCCATCACCGGGCGCGGTACGCGATCCGGTGCATGGCATCGTTACGCAATGATCTCGTTCAGACCTTCAACTACCTGAATCATTTCTTCCTGAGAGGCCTTTCCTATAACCTTTCCGATTCTCTCCACGGAAAGGGTTCGGATTTGACTAATCTTCACCCATGACTGCTTTGGTAGATTGCCGGTTCTAAGTTCAAATGTTAAAGGGAATCCCGCTTTTTGGTGCTGGCTTGTGATTGCGACGGCTATGACAGTTCCGGAACGTTCGTTAAAAATATCGTGGCTGAGGATCAAAACAGGACGACGCCCGGTCTGTTCGCGACCTCGCGTGGGATTTAAGTCCGCCCATCGAATCTCCCCCCTTAGTATTCGGGCCATTGGCTCACATCCTCGGTCAGTCCTTCCTCGGCCATTGCTTTCTCAGCCACGCGGTCGAGCCTAGCACATTCGATCGCGAGTCGGCTTCGTTTCAGTCGCAGCAGCTTTTCACTCACTGCTTCCTGGATGACCTGGCTGCGGCTTTGATACACATGCCTCTTGACCAACCCATCTAATTCGCCAATGAATTCCTTATCCAGTGTAATTGCTATCTTTTCTTTAGCCATTCTCCCGCCCTCCCGATAATAGTATGACATTATATCATACCATCAAGCATGCGAGCAACTACTCGGTCGATTCTGAGCCGAACATGAAAATCAGCGGGGGCTGTGAGACCTCCGCTGCATTGCCTTGCTGGGCGGTCATCAAAATGTGTCACTTCATCACATTTCAACATTTCAAGAGCGTCTCGGTCGCCCAGGCCAACCGCGACCATCAGCCTTTGGACAAAATCTTTGCGGCAAACGACTGGGTAACGATTTTGCCGCCCTGAACGACGAAGGTGTCTGTCGCCAGGTCGTAAGTGTTGTCGGCCGTCTCGGCGGTCCACAAAATATAGGCGTAGTCACCTTTGATGGACTGGTGCCTCAATTCAAACGAAGAACCAGGCTTTGCGAACTCTGCCAACAAATGCTCGAATAACGGTCTGATGGCGTCGACTCCCAGCAACGGCCCGTCAGGCGTGAACAAGATTGACATGGGAGTGTAGTCGGAGAGGATGCCATTGAGGTCGCCCTTGCCAAAGCACATCAAATGGTTGTCCAGGACTTCTTTCGTCGTCTTCATTGCTACTCCTCGTTTCGTGGTTGCTGTTTTATAGAATGTAGACACTCATTCGGTATAAAATTCCTATACCCAGATTGGCGTCACCTGATCTTGGGCCGATCTGCGGCATCATCTGTTAGCCCTTTTCTAATATCACTGCCCTATTAGGAAATATTCTTGGCCTTTCAACAGGTATGAGGCCTGTATCCCGTGCTTTTCTGATGGTCCGCTCAAATGCCGTCTTTGAGGTATGCAATGGCGGCTCGACGATGAGAACTTGTCCGTTTGGCTTAAGTATTGATATTATCTCGTTGAAAAAGTCTTCCTGATTGGGAATTTCGTGAACCATATAGAATGCCAGAACAAAATTAACACGCTCTGACAAACCCAACGTGTCCTTTTCGCACTTATGCAGGGTGATACGCTCTTCAAGTTCTGTTCCCTGAATTTTCTTTCTTAGTTTCCGAAGCATCCCTTCCTGCAAATCTGCAGCAATGACCCTACCTGATTTGCCAACCATCTGGGCTAGTTCAATGGAGAAAAAACCTGGGCCGCAACCTACATCCAGGACTGTCATTCCTTCTCTGACATAGGGTCCGAGTATTTTGTGAGGGTTTTGTAACCATCTTCGGATTCTATTGTCGAGACCACTTGCTAACGTAACCGGGCATACACGATTCTTTTCATCGGCCACTATGCCCGTCTCCTCTCTGTGGCTAACGCCTGCATAACCGGGAGGCGACGCCGTTTGTTGCCGATCCGGTTCATGCGGTGTTAGCCACTTGCACTAAAGCCTTCATGGAATACTACCGTACCGCTGGTCTTGCTCTCCTCGAACGGCAACGCAAGAAAGTACTGTTGTGGAACGCCGTCAATAAATAAGTCCGTGAGATTTCTAAAGCCGAACCTTTCATAGTAACCAGGGTCGCCCACGAGCACGCAACCTTTTGCACCCAATGCCTTTAGCAAAGAAAGACCTTCATAAACCAGGGATTTTCCAATACCCTGCTTCTGTAATTCTGGTACGACAGAGATGGGACCAAGACCATACCAATCAGGGCTACCATCGGAAATGGTCACAGGCGAAAATGCTATGTGGCCTACCACCTTCTTCTCAACTTCTGCAATCAGCGAGATTGTGAGCGCTTTTGCATCTCGTAATGCGCAAATAATGAACTGCTCCGTGTGGTTACTAATGGCAAGACTCTCAAAAGCTGCTTTGGTGATTTCGGATATTGTTTCAACGTCTGACCCGATTTCATTCCGAATAATGATGTTCATGTCTGACTCGCACCCCATGGCTTATTTACTGATGGCTCAACATGAAGTTCAGCCGGCGCTGCAAGCGATCGGCTGCAACGGCTCGTTACCCGCCGCCGCTTTCAGGTTCTTGAGGTAACTGAGCGCTATGCCATGCGGCAACGATCCATACAGTTTCATCTTTGATTCTGTAGAAGAACCGATATGGCCTCACAATCACTTCACGAAAAGGGAGATCCGAGAACTCCGGAACCAATCTCCCGGATTCTGGAAACTTTGTCAGGCGAGAAAGCGTCTTCTCTGCCCTCTTGCGGAAACTTATGGCACCCGAAGGGTTATCCCGGTAAATGTAAGCAATTGCTCCAAGAAACTGGCGGCGGCCCGTCGGGGTGAAAAGAACTCTCAAGGCCTTGAAGTCTCAAGAAACCGGTCGGCTTCTTTCAAAACGTCGTCAAGTTCATAGCCGACGCCCGCCCCTATTTCTTTCTCACCAAGAGCCAGTAACCGTAAGATGTCAAGCTCATGCTGGAACTCTTCATAAACCTGCATGCTGACCATGACTGCGGCCGCTCGTCCGCGCTGGGTGATAAAGACAGGTTCTCTGGACGATGAAACGCCTTTGACAACATCGCTCGCGTTTTGTCTCAGGTCGGAAATAGGTATGATCTTTGGAGCCTTAGGCATTGCTTGTACCTCCTATGATACTATTAATAGTACTACAGGCGGGTACCGTCGTCAAGATTTCTGCCTCAGTCTTCTTACGGGTAACACCATGATCAGCAGCGAGTATAACGAGTCGGCTGCATCAATTTGGCCCGCTTCTAATGGATGTCTAGTTGAACCTTGATGGCTTCCTCTACCTTGTGCATGTCCTCCTGGGATAGGATACTAGCGCGTTTGAAAAGCCGCTCTTTGCTGACCGTTGCGAGTTGGTCCGCCATAGCCTTACTTTTCTTGCCTTCAAAAACGACTGCGCCCTCACTCGGGTAGAGCTTGTCCACGTTGCTGGTGAGAGGAACAACCTGGACTCGGTTGAGGAATCGGTTGGAGGCATCATTGCTTACAATCACTGCAGGTCGCTTTTTCCTCACCTCTCCGCCTATAGAAGGATCAAAGTTAACCCACCAAATCTCACGCCGCTTCATGCTATGTCCTTAAAGGTGGCCTCGGCCCACTCAACGGCCTCCTTCTCTCTTTTTTTGTCCTTCGCCATATCGGCGTATGCCGATGCCAGGTTGGGACGAACGACATGCGGACGAACCAATTCTTGCACGAACCTGCTTATTTTGCGAGGACCAATGGTCTTGTGGAGTCCTTCGTAGACCTCTTCATCCACCGTTATGGTCAGCTTCTTCTGCATTGCACGCCTCCATTATACGTATACTATACGTGTAGTTGAGCGGCGTGTCAATTGCTCATTGTTTTTGGGGCCAACGAAAAGCTCACCTGCGCGGCGGACAGGAAGAGGGGTATGGGAAAGCCTTAACGGGATGAACCAGATATTCTCCCGCGTCAGGTGCAGCGCCTTGTTCGCTCACAAAAGCTGTTTCAACTGTTCTATTGAGATCTCACAATCCCGGAGGATTTGAGCCAACAGCCCTCGACCAATTGTTTCACCGCTATGAACTGGCACTGTGGTACATCTGCCGTCAGAATGCTGAAGGAAATGGTGGCTGCCTTTCTTGCGAATGACCTCGAAGCCCGTTTTCCGAAGAGCCTTGACGAGTCGTTGGCCCGTAACGGCAGGAAGAGTGCTCACGCGTTGACCGCCACACGTTGAACGCCTATGAATTCGGTGGGTATCGGGTCCTCCACCTCGAGGCAAAGCTCAATTGCCTCTTTTACTCTTTTCATAAGGACGTCAAGTGACTTTGCCTGTGTATGACATCCCCGTAAGGCGGGTACCGATGCTACAAAATATCCGTCCTCGTCTTTCTCGATAACTACGCTGAATTCTCTGATCATTTCCTTAATCCTCCATACCTTATAATATCACAGAGGAAACGTCGCTTCATCTTTTCTTTAGCGAACAATTAATATACGGTGCCCGTCTTTTCTGACATCTTATACCGTTGTCGAAAAAATGCAATAACAAAATGTTCAGCAAAAGCAATAACTTAACTTATGGCTACTTGGCAATTGGTCGATAATATCAGGAAAGGCGGGGTTGGTTTTTCCTGGCACCCCATTATAGCCCATTAGCATGGACCTGAAAGATATTCTCCCCGAGTTCCAGACGTTCCTCCGGGAACGAAGAATAGTCCACCAGAATAGTATACTCTGCTACGCTGTTTGGGCCAGCAAATTCCTGGGCTTCGCTCTCATGAATCACAACCCGTGATTGACCGCGTATACTGAGGGCTGCGCGGCGCGCTACGTGAACAACAGTTCGGTACCGGCCGGGCGAGTTTCGATGGATACCGCGAAGACAAGGGGCCGCCGACCGGAGGCGTAGCAGCGCTACGTTGAGGACCGTGCGCGAAGGCGATAGCGAAGCATCCTGTAAGGACAAAGGTAGGCGCGAAAGGCGCCCGGCCGCTTCCCGCTATCTCACGAGATTAGACAGACACAGCACCGTCCAATACGGCGACACCATCAAGCATATAATCGATAGAATATATGACGGGATATAATAAAGCCCGCCCCGAAAGACCGTTGCCAGCGGAATATCTTTTGCCATGCCTGCGACCACGTAGCAACATATCCCGATCGGTGGCATGATGGAACCCATGGTCGTCACGATGGTGATGACCTGGCCGAACCAGATCGGGTCGTAGCCCATGTGCGTGACGATGGGATAGAAGATGGGCAGGGAGACGAGCAGGAAGGCGAGCGCGTCCATCACGCAGCCCCCGATAATGTAACAGAACAAGACTATCCAGAGGAGGATCCAGTTCGGGAGAGCCAGTCCGCTGATCCAGTCCGCGGCCTCAAACGGAAGCCGGGTAACCGTGAGAAAACGGCCGAAAATAACGGCCCCTGCCACGATCATGAAGACAAGACAGGAGATGCGCAGGGTGTCGACGATGGATAAGATGAAATGTTTCCATGTCAGCTTCCGGCGCACGAGGCAGATGATAAGGCCGAGGGCGCAGCTTGCTGCGGCTGCTTCGGTGGCAGTGACAACACCTGTAAAGAGGGCGTACATGATGATGGCAAAGAGGATCAGGATATCGATGATGTCCGGAAGTGCCTTGAACCGTTCCCGCCATGAGCTTTTGTCGCCGGCAGGTCCCCAATCCGGATGGCGCCAGCAGATGTAGCCTACGGTCGCTGCAATAAGAACAGTCAGTATGGCGCTCGGTATTACGTTGCCGAAAAAAAGTTTGCCTATGGACTGGCCGGTGTATAGCCCGTACACGACGAGCACGATGCTCGGAGGGATCAGAACACCGAGGGTGGCCCCGGCCGCAACAGAACCGGCGTTAAGCATGGGGTGATAGTTATATTTTCTCATGGCCGGGATCGCCACCTGGCTCATGGTGGCTGCTGTTGCGGTGTTACTGCCGCTTATGGCTGAAAAGGCTGCGCACGCCATGATGGTGGTGATGGCCAGTCCGCCCTTGTAATGACCGAACCATTTGTAGGTCGCGTGATAGAGCCCGTCGTTGTAGCCCGCGTAGTGGACAAATTCGCCCACGAGAATAAACATGGGGATAACGGTGAGCCCGTAATTTGAGAAAATGTTCCACATGTCCGTACCGATCATGCCGAGAGCTGCCGGCAGAGAGGTCACATAAGCAAATCCCAGGAATCCGACAATGGCCATGGTGAACCCTGCAGGTATCCTGAACAGAAATAGCACGGCAAACATCACCACGATCCCGTATACACCAACGATAGGGCCTTGCATGCTTACTCCTCTCCCGGGGCGAATATGTTCTTCAGGAAGTCAACAAAAGCGGTAAGGGATACCACTGCAAACGCAAGGGCGACGGCAAAAACGAAGGGATGATAGATCACCTTCAAGGTCTCTGAGACCTCGTGGGATACATATATCTTCATACCCCAGACGAAAATCTGCCAGGAGACAATGGCGAAAAATAGCGTGATCACAAGGTAGGCGAAGGTATCGACGCCCTTCTGCAGTTTTTTTGGAAATCGCTCCGTGAGAATTTCCACGATAATGTGGTCCTTCCTTCGCTGGGTGTAACCAAGGGCAAAGGCTATGACAATAGCTCCAAGGAAGGCTACGATCTCGTAAGCCCCGCGAAAGGGCAGATGAAATACCCTGAGCACAACGTTGCCGGTGGCAAGGGTCATGAGCGCAAGAACGGCAATGCCGCCGAGGATCATAAGGACCTTGTTAAGAATGTTGGTTAACAGTTCGAGATATCTTCATCCCAGTCCTCCACTAATGGGACACCCGCAAGGCGGGTACCCTGCTCACCGTGCGATCTGCTCGTCATGGAAAAGGCGCCCGGATGGCATTACTCCGGACACCTTTTCCATGAACGCTCAGTTACTTGAACTGTTTTTCGTATTTGTCCTTAAGCTTGTAAATATCGCTGAGGACCTGTTCCCCCGGAGTCCCCTGCGGGGTCACCCTCTTAACATACTCGTCCATCATGGGCTTGACGAGTTTCGGGATTTCAGTATACTCGGCGGCCGGCAGCCGAAAAACCTGGTGGCTATATTTTTCCTTTGACCAGGCAAGGGCCTCCTTGACGTGGTCATCCACGTATTTGCCCGTCCAATCCGCCTGCTCTCGCCTCAAGTCATCCAACACCTTTTTGACGTTAGCGGGCATAGCATTCCATTTGTCCTTGTTCATGACAACGGCGAAGGTAACAACGAAGAGGTTCGCCTCAGTTGCGTACGGGCAATAAGCAGCGAAGTTGAAGTCCTTCAGTATCTCCATCGAGGAAACGATGCCCTTCACTACGCCTTTCTGGATGGCCTCGGGTGTTTCCGACTGGGGCATGGCGACAGGGGTGCCTCCGAGACGGGTGATGACTTCCGCCCCCGTACCCGAAACACGCAGCTCCATCCCTTTTAGGTCTTTCAGCGATTTTACCGGGGTCTTGGTCATGAAGTCTGCCGGCGGGCAGGTGAACAGGGTTAAGATCTTTACTTTTTCGAATTCCTTTGGATACTTTTCAACGAGATCGTAGAGGGCAAGACTGGCAGCCCTGGCACTGGTGAAGCCGATGGGAAGATCGAC
Organism: uncultured delta proteobacterium; assembly: GCA_963821605.1. Taxonomy (GTDB): domain Bacteria; phylum Desulfobacterota; class Syntrophorhabdia; order Syntrophorhabdales; family WCHB1-27; genus JADGQN01. The sequence goes on from CAWGEZ010000060.1 coordinate 71,185, forward strand.
TGCTTCGGAAACAGGGAAGCGCCCCGGCTGATAGCTCATCGCAAAGTTCCCGATATCTGCTGTGCCGGTGATGACGCCGTCAAATATGTTCTTGGCAGGGAGAAGCGTGCCGCCCGGGAACGTCTTTACCGAAACGGCATTGTTGGTTCTTTTCTCCACTTCCTTTGCCCATCTCTCCATCTGGACACACGGGAACGTTGTCGCCGGAGGAAAATTGGCGTACGTCAAGGTTATCTTCTGCTGGGCCCCGGCCAGACTCGGGTGCGACAAGGCTTGCACCCATCAGCAAACTGATCCCCAAAAACATCACGAGCGTTTTTTTGAGAAGCATAACTACCCCCTTTTAGTTAGTCATGGGCCCTACCCAGGCCCTTATACCGATTCGCCTTCATTCATGCAAACTGGTATTAACCACCATAGCCTTCTGCTAGTCACGCCTTGCGTTCTGCTTCCTTTACCTTGCTTATGTCAAAATCGCCGTCGAGAAGCTCTGTAAGCACGCCACAGAGTTTGTTTGGCTTGTGTATGAAGGCATAACGATTGCCGAAGAGAGCGCGGGGCCTCTCGTCGATCAGGTCGACACCCTTTGCTTTCAGCTCAGCTAGCGCTCCGTCGAGATTATCCACCTTGTATGAGATGAGGAAGACCCCTTCCCCCCTCTTTTCGATAAACTTTGCAACTTCGCCTTCGGGGCCTGTCGATTCCATGAATTCCACCGCTACCTCGCCGACATAGTAGCGCGCGACCTTGATAGACTCGGACTCTGCAACGTATTCAACTGTCGGCACCAGACCGAAATTCTCCTCGTAGATCTTCTTCGTACGCTCCAGGTTTTCAACCGCAAAACAGATGTGGTCTATCTTCTCGATCTTCATTTTGCCCTGCCGGACTGTCCTCCGGCCTCACTTGCAGCCTTCTTCTTAGAAGGGTTCAAGGTATTTTGCCTTATCTCGCTCGACCCTGGCCCTCGAACCCTTGAACCCTGTTTCTCCTCCAGCGCTTTCACTATCTTGTCGGGTGTAATGGGAAACTCGTGGATGTACGTCCCGATCGCGTTGCAGATGGCCGCAGCATAGCCTTGCGCCGCGGACATGGCTATCGACATGGCGGCTTCTTTTGCGCCGTAGGGACCGTTGGGGTCATGCGACTCTACAATGATGTTGTTGATCTTCGGCATGTCGCAGGCGAGCGGCAGCTTGTAGTCAAGCTGGGTGGGGTTGAGGACCCTTCCGCCGTCGAAGATGTGGTACTCGGTGAGCATGCCTCCCTGGCCACCCATCGCCAGCCCCCCCTCAAACTGGCTCTCGATGATCTTGGGATTCAGGGCGTAGCCAACGTCCTGGGCTGCCCATGCTTCAAGTACCGTGACGTGGCCGGTTTCCGGGTCCACCTCCACCTCCACGATGGTCGTACCGAAGGAAAAAGCTTCAGAGAGCTGGCCCGAAGGATTTTCCACCCACTCGCGCCGTGAGTCCACTTTCGGCCAGTAGGCGCCTTGTCCGCTGATCGACTGGCCTCTGGAGAGCCCCATGCGGACAGCGCGCGTCAGGGACAGGCTGCGCTCGGGCTCGCCTTTGACCATGATCTTTCTGTCTTTCGCGATCAGGTCTTCCGGTTTCGCCTCCAGCGCCTTTGCGGCTATAACAAAGAGTTTCTGCTTTGCATCCTGCAGCGGCGAGTCGTACCGCGTTTCCCCCGACAAAGGTGGAGACCATGGAATAGGAGCCCGGATCGCTGGGCGTTACTTCAGTGTCCGCGGAGATGAGCTGGACGTCCTCGGGTGCAAGGCCCAGTTCTTCCGCGGCAATCTGCACGAGCATGGTTTCATTGCCCTGCCCGTTATCGACAACGCCGGAAATAACCGTGATGCCGCCGTCTTCGTTGAATTTGATGAATGCCTCCGACCCGCCCCTGATACCCATGGGAAATCCCGTCTGAACGGAGTTGCAGCCGATGCCGATGCCATGGAAGGCAGGCAGCTTTCCCCATTTCTCTTTCCAGCGTGCTGCCTCTGCCGACTTTACGATGGTCTCGGTCATACCGCAGCTTCCCACGTAGGACTTTGTCGGCGTGGTATCACCCGGCTGCCGGGCGTTGCGCAGGCGCATGGTCACGGGGTCTATGCCCAGCTCTTCGCCCAGCATGTCGAGCTGCAGGTCCACGCCGCAGGCGAAGGCCCTGCCGTGGCAGCGGTACATGCCCCGGATAGGCTTATTGGTGAGTACGCGGTAGCCGTTATAGCGGACATTCTCCATGCGGTAGGCCTGCTCCATGCACAAGAAAGGCACACTGGTCGCGATGGGTCCCGTGCTCGAATAGGCCCCGCCATCCATGTAGCAGGTGACATCGCGGGCCTGGACGCGCCCTTCGCGGTCGACCCCGGTCTTGATGATCGCCTTCATGCCGTGTGCCTGACGCGTTGCTATCGAGTTTTCTTCCCGTGTGTAGACGATCTTGACGGGACGGCCCGACTTCCGGGCGAGAAGGGCACACATCACGTCCGCGGGAGAGATCTCCGACCTTCCGCCGAACGCTCCGCCTATGGTGATCTTGCGCACGCGCACCTTGTTGAGCGGCATTTTGAGCACGTTCGCCAGCGGCTTCGCCTTGAGGTGAGGACCCCCATTCGGCATCCAGATTTCCAGGTTGCCCGCATTGTCGAACTGGGCGACCACGGCGTACGGTTCAGCCTGGAAGTACGATTCCTCGGGAGCATCAAAGGTATCTTCTCGCACGAGATACGATTCCTTGAAGCCTTTTTCCACGTCCCCGACATCGATCTTGACATGTATATTGATATTGCCCGCATACTCCTCGTGGATGAGGGGCGCATCGGGTTTCAGGGCATCGTCCACGGAGAAGACGGCCGGCAGCTCTTCATACTCGACCTTGATGAGACCGAGTGCCTCGGAAGCGGTATCTTCGTCGACAGCCGCGACAGCGGCTACTTCCTCGCCTATATAGCGGACCTTGTCAACAGACAGGAAGCGCTGATCCTGCGTGTAGCGAAAGACACCCCATTTTTCATCAGAACTGTCATGTCCCGTTACCACGGCCTTGACGCCGGGGAGCTTAACAGCGCGGGACGTATCGATGCGGAGTATCCTGGCGTGAGGGTAGGGCGAGCGGAGCGCCTTGCCGTAGAGCATGCGGGGTAGCGCGAGATCTGCCGTGAACAGGGCCTGCCCTGTTGCCTTGCTAATGGCATCGACGCGCTTCATATCCTTGCCGACGAGGGAGTATTCTTCCATGGGTTACCTCCCCGCCTCAGAGGCCGCTTTGATGGCCTCCACAATTTTCGCGTAGCCCGTGCACCGGCAAATGTTGCCGGAAATAGCGCTGCGAATCTCCTCTTCGGTCGGGTGCGGGTTCTTATCAAGCAGCGCCTTGGCGGTCAGGATCATACCGGGGGTGCAGAAGCCGCACTGAATCGCGTAGTGCTCGACGAATGCCTCCTGGACAGGATGGAGTTTCCCCTGCTGTGCAAGCCCCTCAATGGTGGTGATCTCTTTCCCCTCGAGCGTCGACGGCCAGCAAGCAGACACGAGCGGACGGGGAGTCCGTCGAGCAGGACCGTGCAGCGTGCCGCAAGCTCCTTCGCTGCAGCTCTGCTTTGTCCCGGTGAGGTGCAGCTCGTCCCGCAGCACGTCGGCAAGGGTTTGGTGCGGATAGATGAGGAGCTCGTGCTCTTCTTTGTTGACGCGCAATAGCACTCTTCTCTTTGCAACTGTCATCGGTCTGTTTAATGGCCTGTTTCATCGGTTTCTTCGTGGCCTTCTTCATGGTCTGCTTAACGGACTGTTTCATGACCCGCTCATCCATGTCCTGCATGTCCCGCATGCTTCGCTTGTGTGAGACTCTCCAGCGCTTTTTCTAAGGCCCTCTTTGTTAGGACCGCTGCCATCTTCCTGCGATATGACGGCGTAAGCGCGAGATTCCCCACGGCTTCAACCGCTTTGGCGGCGAGTGACGCCGCGTGCTCTATATCGATATCTTGCGCTCTTTTGCCGAGGATCGCGCCGGCCCCCTCTTCAGCCGCTTTGGGCGCAGCCCCAGCCGCACCAAGGATAATCCGCGCATCTTCGATCGTGCCGTTCTTTCCCCTCGAAACGAAAACTGCAGCTGAGGCGAGCGGATAATCAATCGATCCTCTTACCCTGAATTTCTGGTAAGCGGACGCCGACCGGGCCTTGCGGACAGGGAGTATGATCTCGGTTAAAAGCTCCTCCGGGGCAAGCGCGATGGGATTTCGTCCCTTGCCGGAAAAGAGATCTTCGACCGGTATAGTGCGGGAGGAGCCGGTTTTTTGCAGCTTTGCCCGCGCCCCGACTGCGACGAGAGCCGGCGCGAGGTCGCCCTGGTAGACGCTGAAACAGCGCTTACCCCCTCTAACAGCGTGACAAACTTTCCCACCGAGCTTGTAGCAGGGGTCGAGCCCTTTCCTTACAAGCTCCGACTGGTTGTAGAAGAGGCACCGGCTATCCTGGAGCAGATTGCCCGCCACGGTTGCCACGTTCCTGATGGCTGGAGCAGCCACGAGGCCGGCTGCTTCGCTGACAGATTCAAAGAGGTCAAAGACGAGGCGCGAATGAGCAACCTCGCTCAGTGTCGTAGCAGCGCCGATCACAAGCTCGCCTTTTCTTTCTTTAATGCCGGCGAGGGCCTTTATCCCTTTTAAACTCATTACGTATGCGGGGCTCGCAAGGCCAAGCCTCATCCTCCCCGTGATCTCGGTGCCCCCGGCGAGTACCCGAAGATTCTCCCCATGCTCGCCCATCAACGAGAGCGCCTCCTTAACCGTTGCGGGACCTAAGAACTCGAAACGGGGCAGATTCATCGGTTTTTCCTCGCCACCTTCGTTGACTCTAGCACAAACCAAAAGTTGTTGACAAACAAATGACCCTTTCCTATACTGGTCGTAGTATTATGGTATACCGTATACCTTTATCTTATAGCTATAATTTTTTGTGTCAACAAAAAAATATCCGTCTTCTCTTAATACTTAGCAGCCTTCGCCTGGTTAGTAAACAGAATTTTTCATAGGAGGGTTCCATGGACATGTTCAGTGAGTTGACGATGCTATCGCTGGAGCAGGCAACCGTCCTTCCGTACCTGAGCTACCGGCTTGCCATGGATGGAATGAAGGTCATACGGCTGGAGCATCCGGTGTACGGCGATCCCAATCGGATGATCGGCGACAATCGGCTGGGCGAGGAGCGCATGAATACCTATTTCATGGCGATCAATGCGGGGAAAAAGGCGATCACGCTCAATCTGGGAGAAGGGCAGGGGCAGGAGATCCTCAAGGAGACTGATTCGAAAGCTCGACGTTGACATATTCGCTACAAACCAGCTTCCGAGGAATTATGAAAAGCTCGGAATCGACTACGAGACGCTCCGCTCCATCAAGCCGGACATCATCTGGGTGGGTCTTGACGGGTTTTGGGCCGGAGAGCAATGAAGCAGCGTACGACCCTATTTTGCAGGCGCGGAGTGGGCTCATGGAGCTGACGGGCAATGCAGGGGAAGACCCGCAGGTGCTGGGCGTTCCGCTTCCTGATATGGGGACCAGTGAACACGCTTACGGGCAGATTATGAAGGCCCTGTTCAAACGCGCAAGAACCGGCCAGGGAGAACGAATAGACCTCTCCATGTTCATGTCCACCACGTCGTGGCTTACCGTGCCGATAACCCTCACGAAGTCGTTCGGCCAGAAGATTACGAGACGGGGCAACACCCATGAGTTTTTTGCCCCGGTCTCCGTATACGAGACGAAGGATGGCTACGTGTACATAGCCGTCGGCAATGACCGGCAATGGATCTGCTTTCACGCAGCTTCCGGGGTTTGAGTCACTTTCGAAACCGGAATATGAGAAAAATAACGGTCGCATCAAGGATGTACAACATCTCAACCAGCGGATCAATGAGTGTACAAAGAGCAAGACGATCACCGAAATGATCGAGCTTTGCAACAAGGCAACGATAGCCATATCGAGAGTCAACACCATCGAAGAGGTGCTGGAAGACACGTATGTGAGTGACGCGCTGCTCACTGCGCGCGATCCAAAGACGAAGACGCAGATCTGGATGGCGCCGCCTCCTTACATGACGCCATTCCTGAAAGCGTCGGGTAAAGAGATGACCTTTCCTCCGAGATTCGGAGAGCACAACGATGAGATCTACGGAGGTCTGCTGGGATACTCCGGTGAGAAGCTAGCGGGGCTGAAGGAGAAGGGAATAATCTGGGCAAGGGTCACGGTTCCGAGTTCGTCGAGTTAGCCAGTGACCGGTGACCAGTGAAAAGGCGAGCAGCGGACAGCGCAAACGAGTGGCCGGTGTGTAATTCGAGGTTATTCATGGATTCTTAGACTGGCCCCGGAACCCGGACCGGGACCTTCGCTCGTTTGCGGCGAGGGGGCCAAATATGTTATGCATACAGGCAACGCCCGTTACGCGTTACAAATGACGCCAGCCTGCATTCAAAAATAGAGCGAGGCGCCCAGGAGGATAGCGACGGAGGCGTACTTAGGTACGTCGGAGTCGTGCCGACGCAGGCAACGAAGCTATATGAATGAAGGCAGGCTGGCGCGCGCGTCGCGGGTTCTTCGCAAAGGAGGAGCCTATGAATATTGTCGTGCTCGCCAAACAGGTCCCCGACCCCGAAGCCATTGTAGGGATACGGGGTGACGGCACCGGGCTGGAGATCGAGCCAAAATTTGCCACCAATCTCTTCGATGAATTCGCTCTCGAAGAGGCTTTGCGCTTGCGAGAAAAACATGGCGGAAAGGTGAAGGTAATCACGCTCGGTGGAGGAAAGGCCACGGAGGTATTGAGGACAGGGATTGCGATGGGTGCCGATGAAGCCTTGCTGCTTGATGATCCTGCTTTCTTTGATGGCGACGGTTACGCCACAGCGCTGGCTTTGAGCAGGGCCATAAAAAGGGAACCCTTTGATCTGGTGCTCTGCGGCAAGCAGGCGACGGATGATGATCGCGGCGAGGTCGGTCCCATGGTGGCGCAAGTTCTGAACCTGCCCCACGTGGGAGGCATCACAAAGCTGGATATTGCCGATGGAAAAGCTACGGCTGAATCTCCTGTCGAGGGAGACAAGGCGGTCGTAGAGGTCCCGCTTCCGGCAGTCTTCACCGCCCAGAAGGGGCTGAACGAGGCGCGGGTTCCCTTGATCACCGGTGTCATGAAGGCGATGAAGGTGCAGATTCCGAAGGTTACGCCGAATGAGCTCGGGCTGTCTGCCGAAGAGACTCGGAAAGGCTGGTTCGAAGGTGCGGATCGAGCAATATCTTCCCCCGAAAAAGAGGGCCGGTGTGCATCTTATCCCCGGGGATGCTGGTGAGGCGGCAGCCGAAGCAGTGCGCATCCTCGTTGATGAAGTACGGGTCATTTAAGGGGGGACGCCATGGAGAGACTACTTATTTTTGTTGAGACAAAGGGTGAGCGGCCGCGAAAAGTTTCGATGGAGCTCTTGAGCGAAGGACAAAAACTGAGGGCCCAAGGGTATGCTGTGGAAGCCGTGGTCATGGGAAAGGTCGCCGGCAGTTCTCAAGGAAGAGGTTCTCCCGTGCGTGGATCGACTGGTCAATCTTACAGACGCGGTTCTGCAGAACTACACTGCTGAAGGGTTTGCTCTGGCGCTGGCGAACCATGCCCGCTCCGTCAATCCAAAACTGATACTTGCGGGAGCGACGCAGATCGGAAGGGATTTTCTGCCTCGTGTCGCTGTGCTGCTGGGTGCCGGTATTGCTTCCGACGTGACGGAAATCCGTTGGAAAGAAGAACCGATGAAAGTCATACGCCCGGTGCACGGGGGAAGGGCGCTCTCGGAAGTCTCTTTTGTGAACTACCCTGCCATTGTCACGACCCGGCCGAACTCGTTCCCGATGGAGGCCGCAGGAGGTGCGCCGGGGGAATTTGTAGAGAAAGAGCTTGGCATTTCCGCCGAAGACGTGAAAGCAAGAGTGGTCAGGGTTGAAGAGGTGACAAAAGGCAAGGTGGACGTGACGGAGGCAGACGTCATCGTCACCGGCGGACGCGGATTGAAAGGTCCTGAGAACTTTGCGCTGCTGGAGGAACTTGCAGCACTCCTCGGCGGCGTGGTTGGGGCAACGCGCTCCGTGGTCGATGCAAAATGGCGTGACCAGGAGGATCAGGTGGGCAAAAGCGGGAAGACTGTTTCGCCGAAGCTCTATATCGCGGTTGGCCTTTCCGGAGCGATCCACCACATCATGGGCATGGACACGTCGAAAGTGATAGTTGCGATCAACAAAGACGCGAATGCAAACATCTTCAACTATGCAGACTACGGCATCGTGGGAGACCTTTTTGAAGTCGTTCCCGCTATGACTGAGGATATTAAGAAGAGGCTCGGAAAATAGCCAATGGCGGAAGAGAAGCTGGATGCCGTGATCGTTGGGGGAGGCCTTGCAGGTCTGGCAGCCGCATACCGGCTGGCTGAGGCGGGCAAACAGGTCCTTCTGCTTGAGCGCGGCGATGCGCCCGGAAGCAAGAATGTGACAGGCGGGCGCATTTACGTCGAGCCCCTCAGAGCCTTCCTTCCTTCCATCGTTGAAGAGGCGCCTTTCGAGCGCCACGTGGTCAAGGAGATGATCACGGTAGTCGACGAAGAAAGCTCGGTCCAGCTTGAATATGCGCAGGATGCCTGGCGTAAACAGCCTTACATGAGTTACACCGTGCTGCGGGCGAGGCTCGACCAGTGGTTCTCGGAAAAGGTCATGGAGAAGGGTGGCTTTGTCATTCCCAACAGGAGGGTCGACGATCTCCTGTGGGAGGACGGCCGGGTAGCCGGGGTCAAGGCCGGCGGGGAACAGATCGGTGCACACATCGTAATTGCGGCTGACGGGGCGCTCTCGTTCCTGGCTGAGAAGGCGGGTCTCCGCGAGCCGCTGAAACCCGCCAACTATGCCCTTGCCATAAAAGAAGTGCACAAGATTGATGAAAAGTGCATCGAAGAGCGCTTTGGGCTCGATGCGGGTGAAGGGGCTGCAAACCTGTTTGTCGGCGCCCTGACAAAGGGCATGTTCGGTGGAGGGTTTCTCTATACGAACCGGGATACCCTTTCGCTCGGGATTGTGGTGGGTATCGATGCGCTCATGCGTAAACGCCCTCAGATAGAGGCATACCGTTTGATGGATGAGTTCAAAGCGCGGCCTGAAGTGGCCCGATGGATACGAGGCGGTGAGTTGAAAGAGTACTGCTGCCCACATCATTTCAGAGGCCGGTATCAATGGTATCTCCAAGCTCTATACCGCCGGCATGCTCGTAGCCGGAGACGCGGCAGGATTTGCTCTCAACATGGGGATCACGGTACAGGGGGATGGAATTTGCCATAGCCTCCGGCGTGATCGCGGCCGAGGTGGCTGTTGATGCTCTCAACAAAGGAGATGTATCAAAGGAGTATTTGGCCGAGTATGAGAAGAGACTGCGCGCGAGCTTTGTTCTCCGTGATATGGAGACGTTCCGCCATTCAAAGGAGGTGCTCGAGAACCCGCGCCTCTTCACGGTTTACCCCAAGTTCCTGTCGAGCCTCTTCAAGGTGTTGTTCACGCGTGTCCGGCACGCCCAAGAAGGGTCTCTACAAGAGTGCCCGGGCGGTTGCAAAAGAGTATATCCTGAACTGGGAAGGCATGAAAGACTTCTGGAGTTCGTGAGGAAGCTGTAACCATGAAGATAGAAGAAAAGATTGCCTGCAATGCCATCAAGAACGACAAGGAGAGCCACATAAAGCTCAGACAGGACGTCTGCAAGAACTGCCGGGAGCGTTTCTGTGTTTACGCCTGTCCGGGGCACCTCTATTCCCTGAACGAAGAAACAGGGGAGATGGTTGTGGAGTACGCGGGCTGTCTTGAATGCGGCACCTGTAAGATTGCCTGTATTTACGGGTCTGTGAGCTGGGAGTATCCCGGAGGAGAGTACGGAGTACAGTACAGGTACGGATGAAGACAGGTGTATAGTGGTCACGTGTATAGTGTGTTAGTGAAGGGCAAAGCTAGTAACAAGGTCTACTGCTTGGGTCTATCCTTTGACACTGGCTCACTATGACCACATGACGCCCAGAGTGTGACGCGAGACCGTGAGGATGTCAGACGGGAAGATCAAGGGAACCCTTCAAGGGGATCAGGCCGGTTGGCAAGCCCCGGTCCGTGGGCGACGCGGTCTATGATGCCCTGAAAGTTGCGATCATAAAAGGTGATCTGCCTCCCGGACAACGGCTCATCGAACATCGACTTTCCCTCCGGATGCGCACAAGCCGCATTCCTATCAGAGAAGCAATCAAGAAGCTCGAAAAAGACGGACTCGTAGAGCAACTTCACAAAAGAGGGTTCGTCGTAAAAAGCGTGACAAAAACGGAGATAGAGGAAACCTTCGGCATCAGGGCGGTGCTGGAGAGCTATGCCGCTTACCTCGCCACCGAGCGGCTCACCGACGTACTCATGAGGGAACTGGAGAACACTGTCCAAACATATAAAGACGCCTTGGCTGAAAACGATGTAGAGCGAATGATGGCAGCCAATGCGCAGTTCCACGAGATGATTTATAAGGCATCGGGAAGTGAGAAGCTCTACACACTCATCAATAATTTCAGAGACTACATCTCCCGTTATCGTAAGACGCTGCTCACCACCCGTGACTTCGCAAAGATGTCCCTGGAAGACCACATTCGCATGCTGGATGCGATGAACGAGAGGAATAAGGAGCAGGTGGAGGAGTTAGTAAGGAAACATATATTGCGCGGTAAGGATATCATAATCAGAGAGATGGAGGCAGGAAGACTGATCTAAGACAGGTAAAAGATAAAGAAGGTTAAGGTTGAGGTTGAGAATAGAACCAAGGCACCTGGCATTTCTTAACCTTAACCTAGGCTTGGGTCCGGAGGAAACAGATGGCGGACAAGTATTACCGGCTTGGCTGTGATATAGGCGGTACATTCACGGATTTTGTCCTGCTTAACGATCAGACGGGCGAGATAAAGACCGGCAAGTGTCTGACCACACCGCAGGACCCCTCAGACGCCGTTGAAGAGGGTATGAGGGTACTGGAGGCAAGCACGCCGGACTTTGTCGCGAAGCTGGATGAGCTGATACATGGAACGACCCTCGTTATCAATTCCATTATCGAGAGAAAAGGAGCGAGAACGGGGCTCATCACGACGAAGGGCTTCAGGGACGTCCTCGAAATCGGGCGCGAGATGCGTTATGCCCCCTACGACATATTCGCGGAATTTCCCAGACCGCTGATTCCCAGAAGATATCGCATCGAAGTTGACGAGCGGGTCCGCAGCGATGGGAGTGTGATAAAGGCCCTGGATCCGGAAGAAGCGAAAGAGGCAGTCCGTGCCCTGCTCGCCATGGGCGTTGAATCTATCGCTGTCTGCCTCATCAATTCATTTGAGAATCCTGCCCACGAACTGATGCTGGAAGAGGTCATCGCCCGTGAAGCGCCCGGGGTCTCCGTCTCCATTTCATACCGCGTTTTGCCTCAGATAAAAGAGTACGAGAGGACGAGTACCACGGTCACAAACGCTTACGTCAAGCCCCTTACGGGGCGGTACCTGTCGAAGCTTGCCGGCCGTCTTGCGTCGATCGGTTTCAAGGGCAAACTTTTTATCATGCTTTCGAGCGGAGGCGTTACCTCTGTTGAAACGGCGGCCGAGTTTCCGGTCAGAATTATCGAATCGGGACCGACCGCGGCCGTCATAGCAGGCCAATACTACGGCAAGCACTTCAACATTTCGGAGATGTTCTGCTTTGATATGGGAGGCACAACAGCCAAGTCGTGCCTGATCCAGAAAGGGGTGGCCGGTGTCGTGCCGACCTTCGAGGTCGGGCGCGTCCAAAGGTTCATGAAGGGAAGCGGCCTCCTGATCCAGGTACCTGTTGTTGACCTGATGGAGATAGGTGCAGGGGGCGGGAGTATCGCAAAGGTAAGCAAGATGGGCACGCTTCAGGTTGGACCCGAAAGTTCGGGAGCGGCGCCTGGACCCATCTGCTACGGGAGGGGAGGCACGGACCCCTGCGTGACTGATGCGGACCTCCTGCTGGGCTACCTTGACCCTGACTATTTTCTTGGTGGCGAGATGAAGCTGGACAAGGAAGGGGCGCGGCGCGGCGTCGAGAAAAAAGTTGCAAAAGCTCTCGGCGTCTCCTTCATCCAGGCCATCTGGGGTATCCATGATCTTATCAATGAGACGATGGCAGGTGCGGCGAAGACACATATCGCCGAAAAAGGCGGAAACCCCAAGATCGTTACGATAGCTGCTTTCGGAGGGGCAGGGCCGGTCCATGCTTATGGCCTGGCTAAGAAGCTGGGCGCCCCCCGTTTACTCGTGCCGCCAAACGCCGGCGTAGGATCAGCTCTCGGTTTTTTCACCGCTCCCCGGGCGTTTGATCTCCTGCGGAGCCACAAGGTTTCCCTGTCCAAAGCTGCCTTCGCTGAGATAGAGCATATCTTCAGGGAGCTGGAGGTTGAGGCTGCAAAAATCCTCGAGAAGGAAGCAGCGCATGAGACCATCAGATACGAACGATCCCTCGACATGCGTTTCGTGGGGCAAGGCGCGGAAGTTAATGTACCTCTGCCTCCCGGAGATTTCACGAAACTGACCAAGGATACTGTTCGGCGATACTTTGACGAGGTATACGAGAAACTCTATGGCCGGACATATCCCGACTCGGAGGCGGAGTTCATCAATTTCAAGGTGCGGGCCACCCTGCCCGAGCGGCTTCTGCAATTGCCCAAACTTGAGCGTGGCAAGGGGCGAACTCTCGACGCGGCCATTAAAGGAGAGCGCCTGGCCTATTCCCCGATGGCGCGGGACTTTATCCCCTATACCGTGTATGATCGATACAAGCTCTTTCCTGACGCCCGGTTTCCGGGTCCGGCCATTATCGAAGAGAGGGAGTCGACCCTCATCGTAGGCGAGGATGCGTACGCGTCGACGGATGAGTTCGGGTTTTTGTGGGTCGATCTCAAGGGGGCGTGAATATGGGACGTACGTTTGATCCGATCACGTTAGAGATCCTGTGGCGAAGACTCATCTCTATTGTTGATGAGGCAGACTCGAGCGTCGCCCGTACAGCGTTCTCAAGCCTGCTCAGGGATGCCCATGATTACACGTGCATGTTTACCGACCGGAAGGGCCGGGAACTGGCGCAGGGCAGCTTTGCGACACCCGGGCAATCGGGGGCCATGGCACTAGGGGTGAAGAAACTCGTCAACAGTTTTCCTGCAGACTATTACCAGCCGGGCGACGTCTTCATCACGAACGACCCCTGGGCCCTGGCGGGTCACCTGAATGACGTCTGCGTCTGGAGTCCCATCTTTTACGAGCAGCAACTGGTGGCCTTTACCGCCTGCGTGTTCCATCATTCGGATATTGGCGGCCGTGTCTCCTCGGACAATCATGATGTCTTCGAAGAAGGCCTTTTCGTCCCGCTCGTGAAGCTCTATGACAAGGGAGTCCTCAATCAGTCAGTCCTGGATATGATCCGTTGGAACGTGCGGACGCCCGATGAGGTTGTCGGTGACATTCGGTCGCAGATCGCGGCGAACCATGTCTGTGCGGAGAAAGTATGTCAGATGCTCAAAGAGAGCGGGCTCGACAGCCTGGATGACCTGGCAGACCAGATCATCAGCCTCACCGATAGAAGCATAAGGGAGGAGATCGAAAAGATCCCGGATGGTGTCTACCGGGCAAAAGGCATTATCGAGCAGATGAAGGGTGACGACCTTGTTATCCAGGCAGCGGTCGAGGTCAAGGGAAGCGATATCCTCGTGGACCTCAACGGCTCTTCCGGCCAGGTCAACTGGGGCGGCAACGTAGTCTTCAATTTTACCTATGCGTATGTATTTATGGCTATCAAGAGCATGTTCGCTCCGGACATTCCCAATAATGAGGGCTGCGCCCTGCCTATAACGCTAAGGGCCCCTGAGGGTAGTGTTGTTAACTGTAAGTTTCCTGCTGCCGTGGCCGCACGGATGGGTGTGGGCCACTTCATGACTGAAGTCATCTATAGAGCCCTCTCCGGTGTAGTGCCTCAAAAGGTGATCGCGGGATCAGGCGGGACGCCGGCGGCAATGAATGTCTTTTACGGGAAAAGAAATGACACGAGGCCGTGTCATTCTGTGATTATCAGGGGAGGCGGCATGGGAGCGGGTGCTGCCAATGACGGTAACTACGTCTATATCTTCCCGGCAAACGGTGCAAATACGCCTGTTGAGATATTTGAAAACGACACCCCTCTCATCGTGGAGAAAAGGGAACTCCTTACTGATTCCGGTGGCCCCGGCAAGATGAAAGGCGGCCTCGGGAAAAGAGAACTATTCAAAATACCCGACGACCAATACGCCCCGATCCCGCCTGTCAATCTGGGAATACAGGCGGGACGGTATGTCTACCCGGCGGAGGGCTCTTCGGCGGTAAGCCGGGCTCAAAAGCGCAGTTCCTGGTCAATGGAGTGCCCGGAAACGCCTATGGCTTGACCCAGTTGAAGCCGGGCGATGTGGTGACCATCGATGCGCCCGGCGGCGGCGGCTATGGCAATCCCTATTGAACGCGAGCCGGAGATGGTGCAGCGGGACGTGATCGAAGGATATGTCAGCATGGAGAGGGCGAAGGCAGATTACGGGGTGGTGATCAAGCCGGAGACGTATGAGATAGATTGGGATGCGACGAATAAACTGAGAAAAGGTTGAGTGGCTGAAGTAGTCGACTGGTTGAATGGTTCTAAAACCCGGACCGACTTAATAATCAATCAACCACGTAATCGTAGTTCGAGGGAGGTTCTATGCCAAAGACATTTATGCCGACTGTGAAGACGACAGAGGAGCTTGCTGCGCTCCAGTTGAAAGGGCTTAAGTGGACGGTGAAGCATGCGTACAACGGGTCAGCCTTCTACAGGCGGAAGTTCGAAGAGGCGGGCGTGAAGCCCGACAACATCAAGACTCTTGATGATATCAAGCGTCTTCCGTTCACAACGGCGGACGACCTGAAGGCGGGCTATCCGTTTCCGCTGCTCAGCGTGCCGATGGAAAAGGTGGTCAGAATTCACGCCTCCAGCGGCACCACGGGTAAGAGAAAGGTGCTTGCTTACTCCGCGAAGGATATCGATGACTGGGCAAACTTTTTTGCCCGCTGTTACGAGATGGCCGGGTTGACCCAGTTCGACCGCGTGCAGATCGCGGTGGGCTACGGCCTTTGGACAGCGGGCGTTGGCTTCCAGAGCAGGGGTTGAACGTTTTGGCGCGATGGCGATACCGATCGGTCCCGGGAGCCTTGATATGCAGACCGAGTTCCTCGTCGATTTTCAGACCACGGTCCTCTGCTGCACTGCCTCTATGGGACTTCTGATGGCGGAGGAGGTGGAGAAAAGGGGCATCCGCGGCGAGATCAACCTCAAGAAGGTGATTTTCGGGTCAGAGCGGAGCAGCGATGCAATGCGGGCGCGTATCCAGGAACTGCTCGGCGTGGAGCACATCTTCGATATTCCCGGCATGACCGAACTCTACGGACCGGGGACAGGGCTTGACTGCATCCATCACACGGGCATCCACTACTGGGCTGATTATTACATCGTCGAGTTCCTCGACCCTGAGACGCTTCAGCCCGTGCCTGCCGGTGAGATAGGCGAAATGGTGGTGACAACACTGAGAAAAGAAGCGGCTCCATTGGTGCGTTACCGGACGAGAGACCTGACAAGGGCTATTCCCGGCGAGTGCCCCTGCGGCTCGATCCTGCCGCGACACGACCGTTTCCTGGGTCGGTCGGATGATATGTTCATCTTCCGGGCAGTCAATGTCTATCCGGGCCAGGTCGATCACGTGCTCTCCCGCATCCAGGGCGTCGGGAGCGAGTACCAGATTCATCTGGATCGGCGTGCTGACGGCAAGGATTACATGACCGTCAAGGTGGAAAGAGGCATTGACTGCTCACCGGCCAGGGATGAGGAGTTAAGAAAGAGCGTTGAGGTGGGGGTAAAGAACCAGATATTTGTGAGCTGCAACTGCGATGTGGTCTGTCACGGCGAACTACCGAGGTCGGAGAGGAAGACGAAGAGGGTGTTTGATAAAAGAGACTAAGGCGCGAGGCTAGAGGTTAGGGGTTATGGGTAAAGGTCAAAGCTGATGCAGGCAGTTTAATGCTTCGTTCACGTGATCCCTTGACCCTTTGACCCATACTAAGGAGGAGGAAGCGATGCTTAGCTACGACTACCACAAGCCTGACACGTTGAAGGAAGCCCTTGCGTTGATGGCGCAATACAAGAACGAAGCGGTTTTCATAGCCGGCGGCACTGATGTAATGGTGCAGATAGAACAGAGGAAGCTGAAACCGAAGGCACTCATATCGCTGCGCAACGTGGTCGACCTGAAGCGCAATGATGGTACGACCATTGGGGCGGGCGTCACCCATCGGGAGTTGCAGAAGAACCCTCTGATACAGGAGCATTTCTCGGCCCTCCATGACGCAGTCTGCAATCTCGGTTCTACCCAGATACGCAACGTCGCGACGATCGGGGGAAACATCTGTACCGCGGCTCCCTCGGCTGATACGGCGTGCCCCTTGCTGGTGCTGGACGCCAAAGCGGTGCTCGTGAGCGCGACCGGAGAGCGGGAAGTGGACATAGATGAGTTCTTTCTGGGACCGGGAAAGACTGCTGCTGCACAAGGGTGAGATCCTCAAGGAGTTCAGAATTCGCCGTTTCACGGAGAACACGGGGTCTGTCTACATCAAGCACACGCGCCGGGCCGCAATGGACCTCCCCATCATCGGCGTTGCCGTGCGGATCACCCTCAATCGCAACGATGTCAAGTGCAGGGATGCGCTCTGCGCACTGGAGCCCATATCAAAAATCCTTGGCTATTTTGAGGATGAGGAGCTGAAGTGCGAGGATGCGCGTATCGCCATGGGCGTTGTCGCACCGCGTCCCATAAGAGCGAAGCAAGCGGAAGCAGCGCTGAAAGGAAAGGTCCTCTCTGAAAAGCTTGTTGCGGAGGTGAGCGAGATCGCTGCATCTGAGGCCTCACCCAGGGACAGCGTAAGAGGTGAGGCCTGGTACCGGAGTGAAATGGTGAAGGTGCTCGTGAGAAGGGCCATCATGAAGGCGATCGAGCGGATAGTCAGGCCCGGCGAGGTTGTCTATCCGGAAAGACTCTGGTGAGAAGAACAGGGTCCAGTGGCCAGGGTCCAGTAGCCAGTAAGAAGTGTCGGTGCAGGCTGTTCTCCTGGACCCGGGACCCAGGACCCGTAACCCCATGTCCCTTGACCCTAATCGATAAGGAGCTGCCATGAAAAGAGAGATGACATTCAGGTTGAACGGAGAAGCTGTCAACGTTGAGGTTGAGTCCTCGTGGACATTGCTCTACCTGCTCCGGGAAGAACTCGAATTGACCGGCACCAAGCTTGGCTGCGGATATGGCGAGTGTGGCGCCTGCACCGTGATCATGGACGGTCAGGCAGTCAACGCCTGCCTCGTCCCGGTCCTGGAGGCTGAAGGAAGGAGCGTGACCACCATAGAGGGTCTGGTGCAGCCGGATGGACAACTCCATCCTCTGCAAGAGGCATTTATCGACCATGGGGCTGTCCAGTGCGGCTTCTGCACCCCCGGCATGATCATGTCGGCCAAGGCGCTCCTCGACGAGAACCAGAGTCCGACTGACGAGGAGATTAAGGAAAGTATCGCGGGCAACCTGTGCAGGTGCACCGGCTACGTGAAGATCATCGAAGCAGTGAAAGCCGCCGTCGCGGGAGGTAACCATGGCTCAGCTCACGTTCGTTGGAAAACCGATACCCAAAAAGGATGCTCCGGGAAAAGTTGCAGGCGAAGCTGCTTACATTCAAGACCTCAAAGTACCGGGCATGCTCTACGGCAGGATACTCTATAGTGCCTTTCCCCATGCAAGGATCGTCCGTTTGGACACCACGAAGGCGGAAAAGCTTCCCGGTGTGAAAGCCGTGCTCACCGGCTCGACTATTCCTCCCTTCAAATTCGGGGTGTACAAGGATAACCCGCCGCTCAAGGCCGGCAAGGTCTGCTCGCTCAGGGATGAGATAGCCGCCGTGGCTGCGGTGAGCCCTGAAGTCGCGCAAGAGGCACTCGACCTCATTGAGGTGGAATATGAAGAGCTGCCCGCCATATTCGACCCGATTGCGGCGATGAAAGAAGGCGCGCCGCTTATCCACGAGGAGCACAAAACGAACGTGCTGAAGATGCCGTGGAAGCTTGCCACAGGCGATGTGGAGAGCGCCAAAAAAGAGGCCGCGTACGTCGTCGAGGATACGTTCCGCACCCAGTGGGTCACGCACTGCTGTCTCGGCGCGAGCGGATGTATTGCCAGCTTCGACATCAATCACAACCTGACGATGTATAGCAACACGCAGATCCCCTATCTTGCGCAGAAGGACTTCATGGAGGCGCTGGGCACTTTCGGCTTAAAGAACAAGAAGGTCAGAATCATCCAGAGCGTTATCGGCGGCGGTTTTGGCAGCAAGCTCGACACGTACGCTTACGAGTACATCGCGATTCTTCTCGCGCTGAAGACTCGCAAGCCCGTGAAGATCCTGTTCAGCCGGGAGGAAGAGTTCTTTGCAACCTCGCCCAGACAATGCACCATCACAAAGATATCGCAGGGCTGCGACCAAGGAAGGAAAGCTCCTCTTCAGGGAGATGGAGATGATCCTCGACAATGGCGCCTATACCTCATGGGGCGCAACAACCCCGTCCGTTATGATGCTGCCTATCTCCTCTCTCTACAAGGTGCCGAACGTGAAATACGTGGCCAAATGCGTCTACACGAACAATACATACAGCCAGGCCATGCGGGGATACGGAAATCCCCAGGCCACCTTTGCCATTGAGTGCTCGCTGGACCAGCTCGCAGAGGCAGCAGGCATCGATCCGTACGAATTCAGATTGATGAATGCCAACGAACCGGGTGAGATCACACCGCAGAACTTCAAGATCACGACGTGCGGCATGAAGGAGTGCATGGAAGCGGTAAAAACAAGGCTTGGCTGGACAGGCAAGCGCATGCAGAAGGAAGGCCGCGGCTTCGGCATGGCCGCACTCGTCCACGTGGGCGGCGGGGCGCGTGTCTACAAGTCGGATGGTTGCGGGACCATCATCAAGATCGATGATTACGGCAAGGTTGACGTGTTCACGGGCTCATCCGAGATCGGACAGGGTTCGGATACCATCGTAGCGCAGATCGTGGCTGAAGTGCTTGGCGTTCCCATCGATGACATAAATGTGATCAACAACGACACGGATGTCTGCCCGTGGGACGTGGGTGTGCACGCATCGAGAACCACGTTTGTGGCCGGTAACTCCGCCCTTGGAGCGGCTCAGAAGACTCAAGGAGCAGATCCTCGATCTGGCAGCTGCGAGCCTCAACGAGGACCCAAGCGCTCTCGATATAAAGAGCGGCATCGATCTTCTCCAGGCGCGACAAGGAGAAGAACATCGCGCTCGGCAAGATCTTGAGGTCTGCGCACTATGCGCCTGGTGGGAAAATGCTGGTGGCCGACTACTTCTATGATCCGCCCAATGAAAATTTTGACAAGGAGTTCAAGGGGAACCTCTCGGTCGCTTACGCCTATGGCGCGCACGGCGTCGAGGTCGAGGTGGATAAGGAGACGGGCCAGGTGAAGATCATCAAGTACGTTGCGGCACACGACGTGGGCAAGGCTATCAATCCTATGCTGCTTGAAGGGCAGATTTATGGCGGCGGCGTCATGGGTCTGGGATATGCCCTCAGCGAAAAGATGGTCTATCAGAACGGAAAGATCATGAACGCGAATTTCCTCGATTACAAGCTGCTCACGGCGAAAGATATCCCGCCGATCGAAGCCGTCATCATCGAGACGGATGAAAAGAACGGCCCGTTCGGCGCCAAGGGCATCGGCGAGCCGGGTCTCGTCCCGACAGCGCCTGCGATAGCGAATGCGATCTACGATGCGGTGGGGGTCAGGATAAAGGACTTGCCGATCACGCCGGAGAAGGTGCTGAAGGCATTGAAGGAGAAAGGCTAAAGGCTAAAAGGCCAAAGGCTTATCTCACGCCCGCTCAGATTTCGTTGACACGTTGATTTGACACATAAGGGCGGTTGACTGGTTCATTCGTTGATACGTTGATACGTGCAGAGAAAACAACTACTCCAGGTGTTTTTTTCCTCTTCATTCTTCCACGTATCAACCTATAATCAGTCAACGTATCAACGTCTTGCCGATGGCTTCTCTTGCCCCATCTGTATACGGAAAATTTGACACATTTCTCTCTTCTTTTTTGCACCCAGGATGATCCATATCCGAAATAAGCCCTATTCCCAGGCCTAGGCAAGTTCGGCCCGGATTTTGCATATTTTTTCATATATTTCGTCTGGGGGGTTAAGAAGACGAGTAATTCGGCCGATGAATATTCATTAACGAAAAAAGGCGGGTGGGATGGAACAAACTGCGCATGAGTTTCTTGGCTATTCGACAGAACGGGATGCCCCGGACATGCTCAAGCAGCTGGCAAAGGACCATTGGGCCAAATACAGGCCAAAAATGTATCAAAGATTACAGATGACAGGGGTCCTGGAAGACTTGCTCGAGCGTGCGGTCGAATTCACGCGGGAGGACATGCGGCAGCTCGAAAAACAGCTCAGTCAGCAGGGCTACACCGAGGTTGAAGCACGGGAACAGGCCTGGCAAGAGCTGAGGGCCAAATGGATCCTGCTGCCCAGGGAGAAATAGGGGCGTTCACGTCGTTCTACTGGTTCCATCGGTTCCAGTAGTCCCGCTGGTTCTGTATAGTAAATCCTGCACTTCCGCTATTGACGCCATTGAACAGCTGACTGAGATACGATCGCTGTTCCGGCTGTAACTAATCAATCCAATAAAACCAATCCAACAACCGAAACTGAGGCTTTACTACCTTGCATTATTCTGCTTGACAAGCAAAACCGGTCCATGTAATAAGCATCGTGTCGGGGCCTGATCCTGACTGCTTTGACCATTACAATTATTCAGAAATATGCAGCGGAAGGGAGGTAATGCTATGAAGTGGTGCTCCGTTCTCTCAGTGGCCTTATTGACCCTTGTGGTTCTGTTCGGTCTCTCCTCAGCAGGTAAACGGGGCTGCCTATTACGAGGGGAAGACGATCACGATCATCGTTGGATACGGGCCGGGAGGAGGATATGATCGGGTGGCAAGGCTGCTGGCCAAACATCTTCCGAAGCATATTCCCGGAAAACCAACCATTTTGGTGGAGAACATGCCCGGCGCAGACAGCATGATCGCCACCAATCACCTTTACAACATCGCAAAACCGGATGGCCTTACCATAGGGACCTTCAACAGGGGGATGTCCTTTGCGCAGCTGCTCAAGGCGCAAGGGGTCAGGTTTGACATAACGAAGTTTGCCTGGATCGGTTCTGCAGCGGTCGAATCCGCAACCTTTGCTATCCGCGCGGATATGCCTTACAAGACATTCGCGGAAGCCCAGAAAGCGAAATCTCCGCTGATGGTCGGGTCAACCGGCCCCGCTGACAGCAACGGACAGTTTTCGCTTTTGTTGAAAGAGTATCTCGGGCTCCCGATGAAGATGATCAATTATCCTTCAGGCGCTGACGTCCAGCTCGCCATAGAGACGAAAGGAGCTGGACGGTATGTCGCGCTCCTACAGCTCCCTCAAGCTGCTGATCGAGCGCGGCGTCCTCCGCCCGCTGGTCCGCTGCAGCGTCGCTCTTCCTGAAAACGAGAAGCTTCCGGTTGATGAAAGCCTTGCCCCCAGCACCACCGCAAAAACAGTGATGTCAATGCGTACAGCCCCGGACCGGGTGGGACGCCCGTACGTGGCGCCTCCCAAGACGCCGCCGGAGGCAATGAAAATTCTGAGGGACGCTTTTGCGAAGGTTGAGAAGGACCCGGAGCTTCTGCAGGATGCCGCGAAGATGATGGAAGATATCAAGTATGTTCCTCCTGAAGACGTGTTGAAGGTGCTCAACGGCCTTTTGAGCCAGCCTCCGGAGATGGTCAAGGAATTCAGCAAATTTATTAAGTTCTAAGAATTCAGGCGACTCTTCAGTTCGAGGGAGTGGAATGTTCGACTCGTTACTAGACGGCCTTTTGCTCGTACTGCAATGGAAGGCCTTCCTCTACCTGCTCATAGGGGCCTTCATCGGTTACTGGGTGGGCATCCTCCCGGGGATCGGCGGAGCCACCACCCTTGCACTGATGATGCCCTTCATTTACAAAATGACGCCGGCCGAAGCTTTCCCTTTTCTCATGGGCATGCACTCCGTAGTTCAGACGACCGGTGATATCACCTCCGTGCTCTTCGGGGTACCGGGGGAAGCTACGACGGTTGCTATCATCCTTGACGGCCACGCCATGGCAAAGAAAGGCGAGGCGGGCAGGGCTTTGGGTGCGGCCCTGACGAGCGCGCTCCTCGGTGCCCTTATCGGGGCGGCATTTCTTGCGGTCTGCATACCGGTGGTCCGTCCGCTCGTGCTCTCCTTTGGCTCGCCCGAGATGTTCATGGTGATTATTCTCGGGTTGACCTGCATATCCACGCTGAGCGGTCAGGGGAAGCGCAACCTCCTCATGGGGCTCATGTGTGCGGGGTTGGGCTTTATCATTTCTCTCGTGGGGCAGGACCGTCAGGCGGGTATATTGCGCTTCACCTTCGGGCAGCTCTACCTGTGGAACGGTGTCCCGCTCATCCCGCTGGTAGTCGGATTGTTTGCTATTCCCGAGATCGTCGAGCTTGCAATCCAGGGGACAGCAATTGCAGGGGACCTCCCTTCAGGCAAGCTCGCCAGAGGCGTGATGCAGGGGGTAAAGGATACCTTCCGCCATATTTTTCTGACGTTGCGCTGCAGCCTTATCGGAACGTTCATCGGCGTGATGCCCGGGCTCGGCGGCTCGGTTGCCCAGTGGGTGGCTTACGCTCATGCGACGCAGAGCGCCAAAACGCCGGAGGAACGGGCTGGTTTCGGCAAAGGTGACGTCAGGGGCATCATAGGGCCGGGCGCTGCTAATTCCAAGGAAGGTGCCGGACTCATCCCGACGGTCGCCTTCGGGATTCCGGCGAGCACCAGCACCGCGGTGCTCCTCGGCGCGTTCTTTATTCTCGGGATCGTGCCCGGCCCGGATATGCTGACCAAATATTTGCCGGTGACGTTCTCTCTCGTCTGGACCATCGTGATAGCCAATATCCTTGTTGTTGCCGCGAGCCTGCTCTTTCTCAACAAGCTCGCCGGCATGACCACGATTCGCGGAACCCTCATCATTCCGTTTCTGCTTCTTCTCACGTTCATCGGCGGATACACCGCGAGTAACGATACAGGCGACCTGATCGTAACGCTCCTTGCGGGCGGACTCGGTTATCTCATGGTGAAGTACGGGTTCCCGCGCCCGCCTTTTGTCCTTGGATTCATTCTTGGCCATCTTGCCGAAACCTACTTCTACATATCGACCACACGGTACGAGCTGGAGTGGCTCTACCGGCCGAAAGTACTCATCATACTCGGTCTCGCGGTGCTCGTAGCGCTCTATCCAACTCTTCAGAAGAAGCGGTTGGCCAGAAAGGGAGGCTCTCCATGCGCCTGAAGGGTAGGGCGGTGATGAGCTTCTGCATTATGCTGGTTGGCGCGGGTGTCGTCATCCAGGCTTCGCAATGGCCCTTCAAGGCAGCCCTCTTTCCCCTCATCGTTGGTGTCCCTGTTTCTCTACTTGCGCTCATCGACTTCCTTTCGATGCGCATTTGAGAAGAGCGATAAGGAACAGACAACCATAGACTTCAAATTCTCCGGCCATGAGGACAAGGCGCTCGAAAGAAAGCGGACCGTCTCGATATTCCTCTGGATACTCGGTTTTTTCTTTCTGGTCATTTTCGTCGGTTTTCCGGTTGCCGTGCCTTTGTTTGTGCTCTGCTACCTGAAACTGGAAGGGCGAGAAGGATGGTTGGTGACGCTTGCTGCTACCTTCATAACCTGGGGGACCTTCTACGGACTCTTTGTCTGGTTCCTTAACGTGCCCTTCATGGAAGGGTTGATTCAAAAGGCATTTACGGCCCTGGGTCGCATGGGATGAAGACCGATACGCGGTGAAAGGAGGACTCTTGGTGAGCACAAAAGAGGAAGCAAAGGCAAGGCTTGCGAAGGCCCACCGCATACTCTACATGGAGGGCCTGGCAGAGGATACGTACCGGGGTCACATCACGCTCAAGACAGAGACCGGGATTATCTACATCAAGCCATGGGCGAAGGGCTTTCAAGAGGTGCGGGAAACAGACCTTCTCGGCGTCGACCTCGACGGCAACCTCATCGACGGAGAAGGGCGACTCCACTCCGAGTTGCCGATCCATCTGGAAATCTATCGGAGTAGGGCTGAGATCGTCTCGGTCGTCCATCTCCATCCCTACTACTCGGTCCTGCTCTCGTCCGTGTTCGACGGGAAAATGAAGATGATCACCCAGAACGGCATGCACTTCTGGGAAGGCGTGCCCTTCCATACATCGCCCGAACTGATCAATTCAAAGAAGCAGGGCGAAGGGTTGTCTCAACTGATGGGAGAGAGGCTCGTGCTCCTCATGAGAAATCACGGCATTGTCACCGCCGGAAGATCGCTTGAGGAAGCCATGGTGCTTGCCATCGACTTCGAGAAGGCGGCCAAAGAACATCTGATGATCTCTACATTCGGGACCCCAACTGAGATTTCTTTGGAGACTGCTCAGAAAATGAGCTCCAGAATCTTCAGCGCCGAACAGTATCGCATGATGTGGGACTTCTATTGCAGGAAACTCGAAAGAGCCAAATTTATTGAGAAACAAGGAGGGACGTCTTTATGAGTAAGCTCAGGTTTACGTTCGCGTGTTCTCCCTATGACCGGATGCAGCCGCTCTTGAACGGAACGATAGTTCCCGAAGGCATGGATTTCAACTTTATCCCGCTGGAGGTGGAAGAAATCTTCTGGCGCCAGCTGAGGCACCAGGAGTTCGATGCCTGTGAAATCTCCTTTTCGTCTTACATGATGGGCAAGTCGCGCGGGGATGAACGGTTCATCGCAATCCCGGTCTTCACGTCAAGATTTTTCCGCCATTCGTCTGCGTATATCAATGTGAATAAAGGCATCAAGACCCCTCAGGACTTGAAAGGAAAGATAATAGGGGTGCCGGAGTACCAGATGACCGCGGCTGTGTGGCTGAGAGGCATATTTCAGCATGAGTTTGGTGTACACCCGAGAGACGTCCACTGGAGGAGCGGAGGCGAGGAGACCCCCGGACGGGTTGAGAAACTGAAACTGCAGCTCCCATCCGACATTGACTATCAACCCATTCCGGCCGACAAGACGCTCTCCCGGATGCTCGAAGACGGCGAGATCGATGCCCTTCTTACGGCCCGGGCCCCTTCCTCGTTTACCTCGGGGTCACCTCATGTCAGGCGCCTCTTTGAAAGGTACTGGGAAGCCGAAGAGGAGTACTTCCGAAGAACCGGCATCTTCCCCATCATGCACGCTGTTGCCATAAAGCGAAACGTATACGAACAAAACCCATGGATCGCCATGTCTCTTTACAAGGCCCTTCTCGCGTCGAAAAATATGACTCTGAAGAGTCTCCAGCACACGTTCGCCTTACATGCCACCCTTCCATGGCTCGTACACCACGTCGACCATACGAGAAAGGTCATGGGTGATGACTGGTGGCCGTACGGAATCGAAAAGAACAGACAGACCATAGAGGCCCTGTGCCAGTATTCGTTTGAGCAGGGTTTGTCCGCCCGGAAGATGACGGTGGATGACCTGTTCGCCCCTGAAACTTTTGACGAGTTCAAGATCTGATAGAAGCGGTTGATCCGTTGATTCGTTGATAGGTTACGCGTCGATACGTTATGAGAAACCATTGACGCTTCACGACTCTAAAGAAGACTACCGTGCGGGAAGATAAGCGCCACTACAGATAGAATGAAGCCAACCAAGATGATGCTCAGCGCGACTGCGGACAAGAAATAGACCATGACCTTTTCTTTCGGCGTCTCCATCAGGATAGGCAGGCCGTGGTAGAGCAGATAGAGCCCGTACAGAGAGACCAGGTTCGCAAGCAAGGAGAGTGAGGGAATGAGGAGCAATATCCCTGCCACCCAGGTGGGAGTCCAGGAGTAAGCGACCAGTTTGAATGCGTTGGTAAGGTTTTTCTGTGAAGCGAACTTTGGCGCGACGCTGTTGATAACCAGTGCGACCATAAAGAGCGAGGCAAGCGAGACGCAATAGGATAGAACGGCATCGCCCAGTGCGCCTCCCAGAGATGTTCTGTAACGTATGCCTATGAATGAAGTGCCGATGAATGCTAAGCCAATCGCGTGGGCTACAGCCGGAACAGCGGCCAGAATAAGGGCATACGTTTTGTAAATACCGGCAATGGTCATCTCCTCTGATTTGATGACCGGCCATGTCTCTTTGGGCCTCAAGAGTATATCCTGTGCTCTTCGCACCAGGTCCATGGTCCCCCTCCGGGGACGGCAAAGAAAGAACTAACGGCTAAAGGTCAAAGGCTAACGGCTAACGGCAAAAGGATAACGGCAAGAGATGAAGGCCACTAGTTCCTGGCGATTCTTACCTTTGGCCTTTTGCCCTTGGCCTTTAACCGTCATATGTTGAGCAGATGCGCGTTTTCGTCGAGCCAGGCCTTGCGTTCCCTGTAATCGGGCATGAAGGACCCAAGGGCGCCCCAGAACCGGGAAGAATGGTTCTTTTCCTTGATGTGAAGCAGCTCGTGGGCGACCACGTAATCTATGAACGCATCCCCCGCCATAATGAGCTTCCAGTTGAAGGAGAGACGATTGTCAGGCGAGCAGGAGCCCCATTGGGTCCGCGCGGTCATAAGTCTGATACCCTGGGGTATCAGGTCGAGTCTCTTGCTGAAATAGAGCACTTTTTCGGTGATCTTTTCCCAGGCCCTTGTCTTATACCACTTGATGAATAGCTCTCGTGCTTTTACGGCATGTTCCTTGGGTAGAGTGAATCCGGCTGAACAGAAAGAGAGGACAGGGATTTTGCCGTTCGTCTCCACAAGTCGCAGAGGATAGGACTTACCCAGGAACAAGAACTCTTCCCCGGGCACAAAACTTTTCGGCTTGCACATTTCTTGTATGACCCGTCGTTCGGCCAGCTTTCTGGCGACCCAAGCCCTGTTCTGCTGATAGAAGCTCTCTATGTCCGTTCTGACCGTGTAAAACGGAGCCCTGATTACGACCCTTCCCCGGCAATCGATGCGCAGCGTCATCGTTTTCCTGCGCCGCCTGCTCCTCACCAGCATGTATCCGCACACGCCAGTGACGCGTTCCGCCTGGTCTCTCCCGGTTTGCCGCTTGTTCACTCGTCCCCACGCTCTCGCACGGTTTTTCTTAAAGACCCAATTGCGCAGCGATACTCTGCATAGCTTCCAGGCTGAGCCGCACGAACTCCTCCAGGGGCAGCCCGATATCCGCGCACTCCGTTATAATATCCCGATTGACTGACGCTGCAAAGGCCTTTTCTTTCATCCTCTTTGTGATCGATTTTGGTTTCACACTCCCCAGCCTCTTATCAGGATAAACGAGCGCGGTGGCCACTATTAGGCCCGTAATGGTCTCACCCGCAGCCAGAGCATGCTGGAACTCGGTGGCCCGTTTCTTTCCGGTCAGGGTCTCATTGTGCATGACGATGGCGTCAATAATCTCTTCGTCGACGGCCCGTTCTCTCAGGACTCTTTCCGTCTCCCTGCCATGCACCGTCAGGTCGGCATTGGTCAGCTCCACGTCCAGGTCATGGAGCAGACCTGCTATTCCCCACCGTTCTTCGTCACGGCCGAGTCTCCGGGCTATGGCCCGCATCACCGCTTCGGTCGCGTAGCAGTGGTTCAGCATACGTTCATTCTTGACATAGGTGTGAAGAAGCTCGATAGCCTCTTGCCGCGTCATGCCGTGAGCACGCCTCATTTTGTCTTGCCTTCGCCCGGAACATTTCGTCCCAATGTAGTTATAGAGTAAGACGCAGTTTCCGGCAACAGTTTTTTGTGGGTTAACTCCTTTGGCGCACCTGCTTCTGAGTGCAGGGCATATTCTTGTGTACGAGAGATTTCTTTCGACTGCAGTAGAGCGCGATGAAGGTTCTGCAGCTTCCTGAGCCGTCAAGCGCCTCCTCTTTCGGCATTTCTGCGTATCTGCACATAAGATCGCAGAAGCCGAGGAGAGAATTCTTTGCGACGCTTTTCACGGCAAACATCCTAGCGGCCATGCGTTCTTTTGTCAATTAGATTTTGGAGGAAAATCCGCTGCTCTTTGTTTCGACAGAATGGTCGAAAAAAGCTGTCGACTTCGTCATATTTGACCGGATACGGGGGTGCGCACGGATGACAAGTCCTGTAGTTATGTGCACTTACACAAGGAGGCCTGCTGGCACCGCAGTTGCTATCATAATGGTATGTCGCAGAAAAAAAGTAGCAAGGAGGTGCAGTAATGAAAGCAAAAGTGGTAGTGATGCTTCTTGCTGTGGTGTTAACGCTGCTGGTCATTAATCCTGTTCAATCTTACGCCGGCGGTCATGGGTATTACGGCGGGCATGGGTATTACAATGGATGGGCGGTTGGTGGTGCGTTCGTAGGTGGCGCTATCCTTGGGACTATGCTGGGGAGTGCTGTGGCTGCGCCACGATACGTCCCTGCTCCTCCGCCGGTAGCCGAGTATCCTGCGCCGGCTTATGGGCCGGAACCTTATGCATACCCTGCCCCAGCATATGCCTATGCCCCTCCGGGTCAGTGGGTAGTCGTTCCCGGCAGGTGGGTATATGGCAGATGGGTACCCCCTCACAGGGTCTGGTACCGGTGAACCCGTAACAGTGCTGGT
This sequence comes from uncultured delta proteobacterium, assembly GCA_963821605.1. Lineage (GTDB taxonomy): Bacteria > Desulfobacterota > Syntrophorhabdia > Syntrophorhabdales > WCHB1-27 > JADGQN01. The sequence continues at coordinate 100,079 of CAWGEZ010000060.1, forward strand.
TGCGGGTTAGCGAGTTACGGGTTGCGAGTTCAGCAAGGCTTGCACCCGGTAACTCGCTAACCCGGTATTTTCTTGAGCTTCGAACCTGCAACTCGCAACGCGAAACCCGCAACAAGTTCTCTTGACTTGAGTCAAACGCAACCACCAGCCACCTGATGTATACTACCCCGTAGGTGCTCATGAAGAACACGCGGGACATCTCGTCAAGGGAAAGGTCCGACATCCGCACGTTGATCCGCTTTGTCGCGATCTACTGCCGCGAACAGCATGAGGCAGCGAAAGCTCCCTTTTCCCTGAAGCAGCTGGATATCAAGCAGATCGAGAAGAAAGAGGTCCTCCTCTGCCATGAGTGCAAGAGGCTTCTGGCCTATGGCATAGGCATGCGGCTCGCATGCCCTCACGACCCGAAGCCGATGTGCAAAAAATGTGAGAGCCAATGCTACAAAGGAGAGTATAAGACGAAAATCAGGGAGATCATGAAGTTCTCGGGCATGTACTTAGTGAAGCACGGACGCGTCGACCTGCTCTATCATTACTTCAGATAGTATCGGGCCACTCACTTCCTCCGGTTCAAGAGCGCATAAAGCTCGTCCGCAAAGGTTTCTCGCGTTGCTGCGTCAGAGGGGCCTTCTGTACTTTCTCTCGCGTAGGCTGCTATCAGAGAGCTTAAAGAAGACTGACCGGTTGCCCAGGTCCAAAGCTTGGGAAAGTCCTCATCATTGGAGAAGTCATTATTCCCGAGGATAAATAAGCCGCACTTCTCGCACACGTATGCCAAAAGGGAATACGTCATCATCGGTTTTTCTACGTCGTATTGATGCCAGCACGCGCCCATAGCCTCGGTAAGGAATCTGTCTCTTTCTTCATTCATGGTCTGCCTCCCGACAGGTTTCAAGCTCAAGTCCGAATATACCAGGTAAACATCGCATGGAAGCGAGCCAAAATCAAATCTGCAATCGCATCGACTCACGGCCCGACCCTCATAACCCTTTGTGTTTGCTTTTTCGTTGAGCTACAATAAATGAATGGCAAAAATAATAACATGAACAGTCTTTGCCAGAACTTGGGAGCAAGGAGATGAAAACGCCGGATACAATGCACGCTATGGTGCTTGAAGAACCGGGTAAGCCCTTACAGTTCAGGGAGATTGCGGTTCCCGAGCCGGCGCCCGACAACGTGCTGATCAAAGTTCAGGCCTGTGGTGTCTGCCGGACCGACCTGCACGTCTTCGATGGGGAACTGCCCCATCCCAAGCTGCCCCTGATTCTGGGACACGAGATCGTCGGCATTGTTGCCGGGGTCGGGTCGCAGGTTACAGCGTTTCGTGAAGGAGAACGAATCGGCGTGCCCTGGCTGGGCTATACCTGCGGAAAGTGCCGTTACTGCAGCAAGGGCCAGGAGAATCTCTGCGAGCATGCGCTTTTTACGGGCTACACGAGAGACGGCGGGTATGCTGAGTATACTGTGGCAGATCAGCGATATTGTTTTCGCTTACCTGCGACCTACAGCGATGTCGAAGCCGCTCCTCTTCTTTGCGCAGGGCTCATCGGGTATCGCTCCTACCGCATGGCAGGAGAGCACGTGAAACGCCTGGGCATCTACGGGTTTGGCGCCGCAGCCCACCTGATTGCTCAGGTTGCACTGGCTCAAGGGAAAAGGGTCTATGCGTTCACCAAACCGGGCGATCGCGAAGGCCAGACTTTTGCGCGCAACGTGGGGGTTACGTGGGCCGGCGACTCGGATGCCGCACCTCCCGAGGAGCTCGACGCCGCAATCATCTTTGCACCCGTCGGCGACCTTTTGCCGACTGCACTGCGCGCAACCGATAAAGGAGGGACGGTCGTCTGTGGAGGCATCCACATGAGCGATATCCCGTCTTTCCCTTACCGTCTGCTTTGGGAGGAACGGGTTGTCAGGTCCGTGGCCAACCTGACCCGGGCCGATGGCGAGCAATTCCTCGATGTGGCCGCCCGGGTGCCTATCAAAGTTGAGTCACAGCCCTTTCCCCTGAAGTCGGCCAATGAGGCGCTGGAGCGCCTGAGGCGCGGCGCGCTGACCGGTGCAGCAGTGCTTGTCATGGACAACGGGTAAGGTCGCATTTCTGAGTTGACCGAGGCACGTGAACGTGCTTTATGCTTTCGTAAGGGTTAGCGTGGGACGAGCGGAGGGGAGATCTTAGCCTAACTTCGATATCCCACAGTTGCGATTCACAAAATCCAAGACGGGACCAGAGGCTCGAGTCTCCAGTTAGGAATAGTTCGTACTGAGTCTGTTCTATATTCAGATATTCGTACTGGGAGTCAAATGACCGGACGCAGGCAACGAAGAGGGAACTCGTATCGAAACAGGGTTATGAATCGAAGGCAACTTGGTATTAGAGCTCATCAAGGAGATCGACCAACTGTGGGGGCCGGTCTATCCGCATCTCGCGCAACATATTGAGGAGCTTTACGGGCGCCGCGAAGGTACGGTGCTCGAGATCGGGCCCTTCGCCGGGGTGATATTTTCTCTCATGAAGAAAGGTCTGGGCAATAGATTTGTCATTGCCTCCTTTCCTTCCGGCATGGGCGCTTTTTTCATGGAGCAGGTTAAGAAAGCGGGTGCCGCAGAAACGGTTGAAGTGGTTGAGAGCGATCCCTCCCTCAGTGGCATAGAGGAGAGGACTGTTGATCTTGCCGTCTTCCGGGGGGCTTTCTTCTTCCCCTCATTATTTGATGCTGATTTACGCGCGGTTTACCGGGTTCTGAAGCCGGGCGGGCTGGCCTTCGTTGGGGGTGGATTCGGCAAATATACACCCGACAGCGTTATTGCGAGCCTCGGAAAACGGTCACGGGAGCTGAACCTCCAGCTCGGTAAGGTCGAGATCAGCGGGCAAATGCTGCGCCGCCGTATTGCCGAGAGTCGCCTTGCGGCGCATGCCGAGGTCGTGGACGAAGGCGGATTGTGGGTCTTGATAAAGAAATAGAGTAGCCAATAGAGAGGAGGTTCCTCCATGAGTTTGACGATGAAAGACCTTGCGGTTCTGGAAATATTCTCTGACTTTGGCTGACCGTGGTGTTACTTCAGTACCGTGCGTATTGATCAGCTGCGAAAAGCGTATGACTTCGAGGTCAGGTGGATTGCTTTTCCGCTCCACCCCGAGATCCCCGAAGAAGGTCTGGCGCTCGCTGACCTCTTCAAGGGCGCGCAGGTGGACATCAACAAGGTACAGGCACGGCTGAAAGAGGCGGCTGCGGACCTGGGTATCCCCCTCGGCGAGCGCACCAGGACCTACAACACCCGCCATGCCCAGGAGCTGTCAAAATGGACAGAGGCCCAGGGTGCCGGCGAAGCCTTTCACCGGGCCGTTTTCAAAGCATACTTCGTGGACGGCAAGAATATCAGCGCAGTTGATGAACTGATAACAATTGTGGATAGCTTGGGTCTTTCGGGTGAGGCAGCTGGAAAGGCGCTCTCATCAAGGGCCTACAAGGATGCGGTGGACGTTGACTGGGCACGGGCAAGGGAGATGGGTATCACGGCCGTCCCGACGTTTGTAATGGGCCCGGGAAGGATCACGGGCGCCCAGCCTTATGAAGTGCTTGAGAAGTTTATGAGGACAAACCTTGGGCAAAATTAAGAATCAGAAAACCCTGCCCTTTACCTGTCCTATCTGCGGCCGCAAGGCGGAACATCCGCTTGACGCACTTAGAGAAGGGGCAGAGCTTACGTGTCCTTTCTGCAAACTTAAGCTCATTCTCCACGGCCATATGTGGCAGGAAGTGCAGCAGGAGCTGGCAAAGATAGAGCGGAGGCAAGGATAAAGGGTCAAGTAAGGAGAGCTAAAAAGGGGGTAGCGAAAGATGCTGAGGCCGGCCTGCCTCTTTGCTGATTGTTCCGTTGCTTGAGGCGAGTTCTATCGCTATATATCCATTTTCGTTTTCTGAGCGACAAAAATAGCTTATACTAATAGCTTACCGCTGTATCCAGGTATGGACATATGCAACAAAAAGAAAAGACAAGGGACGAACTTCTTAACGAGTTGCACCAGCTGAGTCAGCAGGCTTCAAGCCTCGAAGTCTGTGAACTGGAGCGGGAAGACGCGCAAGTCGAGCTCAAGAAAAGTGAAGACGATGTCCGCGCACTTCTCAATGCTACCACTGACATCGCTTTTCTCATGGACAAGGACGGGGCTATCCTCGCTGCCAACGAGAGCGCAGCGCACGCATACCATACGACTGTGCAGAATCTTCTGGGTACCGCGGTATACGAACTGATTCCGCCGTCACTCGCTGAATTTGCCAGGACGAAGGCGGATGAAGCGATCCGGTCCGGAGCACCGGTGCGGTTTGTAGCGGAATGGAGAGGGCGCTTCTTAGATCACAGTCTTTATATCGTATCGGATGAAAACGGAGAGGTCACGCGAATCGCCGTCTATGTGAGAGACGTGACGAGACGTAGACAGATGGAGGCAAAGCTTCAGCAAGCTGAAGAAAAATACCGCAACATATACGAAAACGCGACGGAGGGAATATTCCAGGCAAGTCTCGACGGACGGTTCATTACCGCAAATCCTTCTCTTGCCCGTATCCATGGGTACGACTCTCCTGAAGAACTGATCGAATCGATTACTGACATAGGCACGCAACTCTACGTTGACCCCGCAGACCGGGACGACCTTGTTGACGTTCTCCGGATGCACGGTGCCGTGCAGAACTACGAAGTCAAGATGCGCCGCCGCGATGGCAGCATCCACTGGGTCTCCATCAACTCCCGGGTCGCGCGTGACCGCGCAGGGGGAGTCATCTACCACGAAGGTACGATGCGCGACATCACGAAGCGTAAAGAGGCGGAAGAGGCGCTCGCAGAAAGCGAGGAGCGGTACCGGATTGCCATCGAGCACTCCAATGATGGGGTAGCGATCATAAGTCAGGGTCAACATCAATATGTCAATAGAAGGTTCGTCGAAATGTTCGGCTACGAGTCTCTGGACGAGATCATCGGCAAACCGATCACCATTATTGTCCACCCCGACGATCAGGAACGTGTGAAGAGCATCAACCGCAGAAGGCAGAAGGGTGAACCCGTTCCTTCTCGATACGAATTCAGAGGCATCACAAAAGATGGAAGAACGATCTTCATAGAGGTTTCAGCAACAGGTATCATCTACCGAAACGAGCCGGTCTCCCTCGTCTATCTTCGCGATGTGACCGAGCGAAAACTTGCAGAAGAGGTGCTGCTCAGATCCCACAAGGAGTTGGAGCAGCTTAACAGGGTGAAAACGAAGGCCGTGAATCATATCTCTCATGAATTAAAAACACCTCTGGCCGTGATCCAGGGCAACCTGAGGGTGCTGCAACGCAAGATAGAAGCTTCGTCTCTGAACTCAAGCCTCAAAGGGATCCTGGCCGCCCTCGAAAGAAATGCAGAGCGTCTCCTGAGGATACAGAGAGAAGCCGATGAGATATTCAGAACATCGCAGGAGCTGGAAGCCGCTACCCTGACCGACGAGCTCGATTTGCTGCGCCAACGCATGGATGGTTTCGGAAACGTACCAGCCGAGGTGTGGTCTCACTGGGGTGCCTTGAAGGAATGGTTGAACCAGTACATCTCAACCGGTACAGACCTGTTTCAGCCCATCGACCTGTATCCCTTCATCCAACTCCTGGTCGAGAAAACCAAGCAGAAGGCTGCCCACAGAAACGTGGAGCTCCGTGTGGAAGGAGAGAATGATCTCTACATTTACATGGACCCGCGCATAGTTACCGAGATCGTCGAGGGTCTTCTGAAAAATGCCATCGAAAACACACCCGACGGAGGGCTCATCACGGTGACTGTCGAGGAGAAAGAGAACAGGGTTTGGGTGCACGTTATCGACACCGGAGTGGGAATTGCGGAGGAGGATCAGCCGTACGTGTTCGACGGACTGTTCCACACAGAAGAGACGGAGCTCTACACGTCAAAAAATCCCTATGATTTTGGGGCAGGAGGGAAAGGCCTTGAGCTGCTCAGAATGAAGCTCTATGCGAGACGCTTTGACTTTGAGCTTTCAATGAAGAGTAAGCGCTGTTGCTATATTCCCACTGATAAAGGCCTCTGCCCGGGAGACATTACCTTGTGCGATCATTGCAGGGCAGTCAAGGATTGCGTCGATTCAGGAGGCAGCACCTTCTCTGTATCATTCCCGGCTGAAAACCGCGACAAAACAGCATCGTAATACCAATCTGCATTCAAACTGCAAAAACACCAAAAACAGCTATTCAGCTATTGCCCGCCAACCCTTGATATGCCTAACAATCCGCTAACCTCAAGGTCTTTCTGGTTTTCTGTGTGT
>CAWGEZ010000061.1:0-32384 GCA_963821605.1 uncultured delta proteobacterium
CTTCATAGCCTTCGCCGCAGCCATGACCGAGTCAACAATCTGCTGATAGCCCGTGCAGCGGCACAGGTTGCCTGATATGGCCGTTCGCACCTGAAGCGGCGTGGGATCAGGGTTTCATCGAGCAACGCCTTCGCCGACATGATCATACCGGGCGTGCAGAAGCCGCACTGGATGCCTCCGTTCTTGACGAAGGACTCCTGAAGCGGGTGGATATTTTCGCCAACCGCCAAGCCTTCTATCGTGGTGATCTTTTTGTTCTGGGCATCGACAGCCAAAACTAAACAGGAGGCAACGGGCTTGCCGTCCATGAGCACGGTACATGCGCCGCACTCCCCCTCATTGCACGACTTCTTGGTGCCGGTGAGGCCAAGCACATCGCGCAGAACATCCACCAGTGTCCTGTTAGGTTCGATATTGATCGCATAGATAGTGCCGTTGACGGTTAAGGTCAGGGGTATCATGCTTTTCCTCCTTGGTTGTGGCGACTCATTGCCTGGAGCAGGGCTCGCTTGGTGAGCACCTCCACCATGCTGCAGCGGTAATCCAGTGAGGACCGGACATCGGTAATCGGACGGCACTCGGTGCCCGCCATCTTCGCAGCATCAGCGGCCAGGTCCTCGGTGAGCGCTTTGCCGAGCAGGAACGCTTCGGCATCGGTAGCTCTTATGGGGGTGGGGGCAACAGCGCCGAAAGCAATTCTTACTTCTTTGCAGACCTTCTTCGCATCGAGGCGCACGTATGCGGCAACGCCAACCAGGGCAAGATCAAGCGCGGCCCGGCGCATAAGCTTGAGGTAGGCGCCTCTGCCTGCCGGTACCGGGATGGTAACACGGGTGAGAATGTCATCGGGTGCGAGGCTGCAGGCCGACGGACCCGCAAAAAGGGCTTCAACGGGACAGGTCCGCTCGCCGGCAGGCCCGGTGATATGCGCTACCGCGGAGAGCACCATGAGCGGCGGAGCCGTATCAGCAGAAGGGACTGCACTGACCAGGTTTCCACCGATGGTGGCAAGGGTGCGCACCTGTGGAGAAGCCATAACACAGGCCGCATCCCACAGGGGTGTGTAGGTCTCTTTGATGACGGCCGACCGCTCAATCTCGGCCATGGTGGTGAGCGCCCCTATCGTCAGGCCGGCGCCATCGCTCTTGATGCCGGAAAGTCCCGGGATCAGCTTAAGGTTGATCAGGTGGGCGGGGGTGATGGACCGCTTCTTCATGGCCAGGATAAGGTCGGTACCGCCCGCCAGCAGCTTGGCATCCTTTCCATGAACGGAGAGGAGCTTGGCGGCCTCGGGAAGGGATGTGGGTGTATGATAATCGAATTTGGGTAGTCTTCTGATAAACATCACTTTCCCTCCTTTTTTCGAAGCTCTGCGAGGATCTTCTCGGGGGTGATGGGCAGGTCTTTGATACGCACGCCCACCGCATCGTAGACCCCGTTGGCTATGGCGGCCAACGAGGAGCAGGAACTTGCCTCGCCCGCTCCTTTTGCGCCGAAAGGTCCGTACGGGTCATGGGTGTGGACATGTTCGACGATATATTCGGGTGCATCCAGCGCAGTGGGCTGCTTATAGTCGCGCCAGCTGAAGTTGAGCATGCGCCCCTTCTCGTCGTAGAGGGACTCTTCCAGCAGGGCGTGGCCCGCCATGTGGGCAGAGCCGCCGTTGACCTGGCCCTCCAGCATGACGGGGTGGATCGGCTGGCCTGCGTCGTCGCCGTGCGCGGCCCTGATCAGTCTCACCTGGCCTGTTTCCCGGTCCACGTCCATCTCGATGGCAGTGGCAATAAAGTCAATGCCGTGGGCGAGGTTCCCGCGGCCCGTCTTCCAGTCGACGAGATCGATGTCTGTAGCAGCCCAGTAGCCGCGGCCATAGAGCGGTGTACCGAGATCGTAGTATGCGGTCCTGACTGCCTTCAGGATGTTCATCTCTTTCTGAGGATTTCCCTTGACGTAGATGCGGCTCTTCTTGAACTCGAGATCCTTTGGATCTGCCCCCAGTTCCTTGGCCGCGATCTCTGCCAGTTGCCGCTTGAGGTCGTTGGCGGCCGCGATGGTTGCGTTGCCGTCCCAGAAGGTGCAGCGGTCGGAGAACATGCCGGAATCGAGGATGGCCGTATCCGAATCGCTCGGCCCCTGAATCACGTCTTCAAAGGGGATGCCGAGGATCTCCGCCGCCATCTGGCAGAAGATGGTGTTGCAGCCCTGGCCGATCTCCGTGCCTCCGTGGGTCAGGATGACTTTACCGTCCTCCTGAAGCTTGAGCAGGACCGAAGAGCCGAAGTGCCCGCCGAGGCGCACGCCCGACGGGTGTGATGCGCAACTGAAGCCTATGCCCCTGCCTTTGGGCCGCGCTGTTCTGCTCTCTTTCCAGCCGATTGTCTTCGCCGATTTCTCGATGCACTCGGGAAGACCCGATACGTCGACCACGATGCCGTTGGCGGTCGTCCAATTGTTCGTTGCCGCGTTGATGGCCCGGATCTCCACCTGGTCGATGCCGAGGTCCTCGGCAACGATGCCTATCATAGAGTCCACGGCATACTGCGCAAGAACGATCTCCTGACCTCTCACCGTGCCGCAGGGCGCCCTGTTCGAATAGACGAGCTTGCCGTGGTACTCGATAGCGGGCACCTTGTAAGGAAGATTGAGCCACGCACCGAAAAAGTAAATGTTGAAGGGCCCTATACCTGCGATGGGGCCGCCTTCGAGCACGCATTCGGCCTTGAGGGCCATGATCTTGCCGTTTTTCTTGAGTCCCATCTTGAGGGTCGCATTCATGGCATTGCGCTGCCGGTAGGCCGCGAGCACCTCGTCATAGTTGAGGACGATCTTGACCGGACGGCTGGTGATCTGGGCTAATTTGACAGCTGCAAAATCGACGTCAAACGGATCATGCTTGCCGGAGAATGCGCCACCTACAAAGGGCGTGACCAGCCGCATCTTGGAAAGCGGCAGGTCGAGCGCCCGGCACATGTGGCGCCACGTGGGGTAGGGGCTCTGTTTGGAACCCTGCAGGAGCACCCTGCCGGTTGCGTCCACTTCAGCGAGGCACGCATGCGGTTCTATGAAGCCGACGGCAACCCGCTGCGAGCTGAAGGTTTCTTCTTTGATATAGTCCGACTGCCTGAAACCCTCTTCGGGGTCTCCGAAGACGAAATCGGATGCATAGGCGATATTGCTCTTCGAGAACTCATTGACCAAGGGCGCATCGGGTTTGAGCGCGTCCTCGGCGGTGAGCACCACGGGAAGTTCTTCATACTCAACGGTGATAAGGTCGAGGGCCGCATCGGCGATATCCTCGTCAATAGCTGCAACCGCTGCCACGCCTTCACCGAAGTGGTGCACCTTGGTGATAGGCATGGGAAGCTGGTCCCTCGTGTCCGGCCTTGTGCCGAATGGAATACCGGGGAAATCCTTACCCGTGATCACGGCCATCACACCCGGAAGCTTACTGGCTTTGCTCGTGTCGATCTTAAGGATCTTTGCGTGGGCGAAGGGGCTCCGCAGGATCTTTCCATGGAGCATGCCCGGCGCTACGAGGTCGCCGGCGTATCGGGCCTTGCCGGTTGCCTTGACCCTTCCGTCTGTCCTTTCCACTGGTTTACCGACCACTTCATATTCGGCCATGTGACTCTTTCCTCCTCGGGTGAAGTTTACAGCGCCGGTTCGAACGGACTGCCGGCGCCCTGATCTATTTCTCTCCTATATCCTTCCTTCCTGCTCCATCTTTTTCTTGATAACCTCCCTGAGGCCCTTTTTGTCCACCTTGCCCACCTTTGTCATGGGCAGTTCGTCGATAAGCTCCAGCCTTTCCGGAAGCTGCAGCACGGACGCCCCCTTGCTCTTCAAAAAGGCGACAACCTCCTCCAGTGTGGGTTTGGTGCCCGGCCTCGGTATCACATAAGCGCAGACCCGCTCGCCAAGGATCTTGTCCGGCATGGCCACCACTGCCACGTCGGCGATGGCCGGGTGAACGCTCATCATGTTCTCGATCTCGACCGCACTGATGTTCTCACCGCCCCGAATAATGATGTCCTTGATGCGGCCGGTGATCCAGATGTATCCCTGCTCATCCTTTTTTGCCTGATCGCCCGTCCTGAAGAAGCCGTCGGCGGTAAAAGTCTTCGCCCTGTCATCCAGGGATTTGAAGTAACCGGTGAAGATGCCCGGCCCCTTGGAGACAAGCTCGCCATCGACACCCACAGGGACCTCGTTGCCGGCCTGGTCCACGACCTTCAGTTCATCGTACGGGCAGATGGGTTTACCCACACTGCCGCAAATGACTTCGATGCTGTCGCCCGGCTTCGAACTGGCACAGGTGCCCTCGACAGAGCCAAAGCCGTTGATATACCAGCAGCCGATCTTATCGTAAACACTTCTCACCAGTTCATGCGTGCTCGGTGCACCGCCAACCGATATCTTCTTGAGCGAGCTCAAATCGTACTTTCCGAGATCATCCATCTGGACCACGCGTGCTATGAGTGCGGGCACCGTCGGGATCGCCGTCACCTTCTCGCGCTGCACCCACTCGCATATATCCTGCGGCTTCGTAGAATCGAGCAGTACCAGCTTGGCATGCGCAAAAAACGCCGCGGCCATTCCCCAGTGAACGCTCAGGTTGTGGCCGAGGGGGGTGATGACCATGATCGTGTCCTGACTGTTCATCTCCCACACGTACGCATGGTATTCGACGTTGCTCATGTAACAGTTGTGGCTCCGAGGGGCCAGCTTGGGCAAGCCCGTGGTGCCGCCGGTAGGCAGGATCTGGGAGCACTCGTCCGGGTCGGGACGTCTCTTTTCGAGGGCCTTGAGTGCCTTGGGGGTCAACTCGGCCTGCTCTATCAGTTTGTCCAGGTCATGGTACTGTGTGGCACCGCCGCTCCTTACCTGAATCACGGTTTTCAATCGGGGGTTTTCCTTCAGGACATCATCGATGATCGGCTGATAGTCGATCTTTCCATACTGTTTGGGGAGAATCCAGGCAGCGGGCTCAGTCAACTTGCAGAAATGGTTGATCTCCGTCTGGTTGTGACGCGGGATGAGCACAACCACGACAGCGCCGATCTTCTGGAGCGCAATAAAGGAGACCACAAATTCATGCCAGTTCGGGAGCTGCAGGAGCACCCGGTCTTTCTGTTTGATGCCCAGCTTCATAAGACTGACGGCCAGCTTATCGACCGCCTGTCTGAGATCTTTGTTCGTCCATCGGCCTACTGCGTCCACCAAACCGATCTTCTCCGGGTAGATATCTGTGTGCTTGTTGAAGAGATCCCCCCAGGTGATGCCAAGCCACCACCTCATACGGGCATACTTCTTCGCATCTTCCTTCGGGTAGGGCGCAAAACCTTCGATAGGCATACGAGACTCCTTTCTATGCTTTATTTTCTTTCACTCCCTTGTCTCTATCGGCGCGCTCGCGTGCACCCTCCTTGACGTTCCGGTCAAAACCGAGCTGACGCGAGATCTCTGCTGCAGCGCGCCGCAGTCCGGGCTCGATGATACGCCGTCTTTCCGGCTTGAAGCGGGCGCTGGGCAAGGTCAGGACAATGGATCCGGCAATGCTTCGATCCAGGTTGAAAATCGGTGCAGCAATTGCCGAAACGCCGTCGTAGAGCTCATCGCGACCGTACGCGAGCCCTGTGGAACGGATATCTTTCAGTCCACGCAGCAAGGTCTGGCGATTGGTGATTGTATTTTTCGTTATGGGGGCGAGCTTCACGAGCGACAGGTAACGAGAGAGCTCGTCTTCGGAGACATACGCAAGGATGGCTTTTCCGGCGGCCGTGGCGTAAATCGGACCACGATCGCCAACCGCTATCGCGTACTTGAACGGCCTCGAGCAGTCCTCTTTGTGCAGGATAAGGATGTCGGTCTCCTTCATCACCGCAATCTCGCCACCCTCGTTGACCTCCGCGACCAGTTCCCGGAGGACCGGCCGGCCGATCCGCACCAGATCAAGGGTGGACAGATAACGGCTCGTGAGGACAAGGAGTCTCGAACCGAGCCGGTACCGCTTGCTCGCCGGGTCAAATGCAACGTAATCGCGGCTGACGAGATTAGACAAGAGCAGTGAGAGGCTCCCTTTTGGAATACCCAGGGCCTCCGAAAGATCACGGTGCGTGATGCCGCCGTTACGCAGGCCTATGGTTTCGAGAATTTGAATGACCCTGTCGGCTGACTTGACGACTGCCATCATCGCTCCGAAAACAGGTTTGTTTGTATATGCAAACTATGTTTATATACATACTAATGATTGCACGTAGGAAGTAAGCTTGTCAAGAACAAAATTGGCTTTGTCAGCTGGGGTCTTCATCAATGGGCAGGAAGAAAAGCCCAAGGAGGACGACACCTATCATTCAAGGGAAAGGGAAGTAGATCTTGTCCTGGAGATCTCTCCACCCATATCCCTCAGAGGAGGTGAAATTGGCGCGGCAATTGCGATCACGAAGAAGCAGCCTTATATTATGGGTTAGCCGTAGCCGGCCAGGGCGGGGAAGTATACGAGGATGCCCTACCACTGGGCCTCGAAATCTCTGGCCGGCACTGAGCATGTTTCTTTTGCCAGATTATTCTGGACGCCATATGAGGAGAAGTCATGATTCATAAGACGGGCTCCGACACGCAGAGTCCAGAGGGCACCAAGGAGCACGTGCACCTTGAGCCCGGCTCCTGGGTAATGGTACTTGTTGCCGAAGACGATGCGGCGTTCCGATTTCTTCTGAGCGAAGCGTTGAGCGAAGCAGGCTTCGAGGTTCTCTCCGCCGCAAACGGCGTAGAGGCCTTGGAGTTGTACCGAAAGAACGCGGACAAGATTAACCTGGTCGTCGCGGACGTCGTGATGCCGGGGATGGACGGCCTCACCGCGGCGGTTGAAATGCGTAAGATAGATGTCAACGTGTTCTTCCTTTTCATGAGCGGCTATGGGCTTGAACGCATAAAAGAAATCGGGATCAACATGGAGGATATTCCCAATTCTGCTTTCCTTCGAAAACCCTTCGCGTTCAAGGATATGATAACCATGATACGGTCGTTACGGCCGCCCAATCAAACATGGCTTACGTAAGCGGCTCTTTCTAATTGTTGGAACTGCCCGGGAGCAAGGAGACGAAGAATGGGCAAAACTGTCAAAATACTTGTTGCCGAGGATGATCCTGACCTGCTTTTACTGACGACCCAGGTCCTGAGGAAAGCAGGCTACGACGTCCTGGAAGCCTCGACCGGGAAGGGATGCCTTGAAGCCGTGAGAGCACACCATCCTGACATCGTCTTACTGGATGTGATGCTCCCCGATACCGCAGGGACCGAGGTCTGCAGACAGATCAAGACCGATGAGGCCTTACGGGGTATCTTTGTCATCCTCATATCCGGGATCCAGGTTTCATCTGACCACCAGGCAGATGGGCTTAACGTCGGGGCAGACGGCTACATCATCAAACCAATTGCAAATAGAGAACTTCTTGCGCGCATCCAATCCATAGTCCGCATCAAACAGGCAGAGGATGCGTTGCGAGAAAAGGAAAGAGAGCAACAAAAGCTGATCCTGGAACTCCAGGAAGCGCTTGCGGAGATCAAGACCCTGAGGGGGCTCATACCCATCTGCGCATGGTGTCGGAAGGTCTATGACGACGAAGGCTACTGGAACCAGCTTGAGGCTTACATCAGTAAACACACCGATGCAGTTTTCAGTCATGGTATCTGCCCGGAGTGCGCAGAAAAATATAAAGCCGAAATAGAGAAACTTTCAAAGAAGAGCGACTGAAGAGCCGGTTCCTTGTCATGATGGGTGTGTCCGGAGGAGGATAGTAGATGCCAAACAAGCTCGCGCGGGTAGCCACACGGACCAGCCTGTTCTATGCATTCTTCGCTGCGCTTTGGATCGTGCTCTCCGACAAAGTAGTGAGAATTTTCCCACAGAACTCGGCTATGAGGTGATATCCCGTACGAGCAGCAAGGAGGCGCTCGCCCTCTTGGAAGAAGACCTACTATGCAGCATGCATTTAAGTTGACAAGGGCCAGCCAACTGTATTAAGAAAGAGCCTTCCATTACAAGAGAAGTTATCGATTCCTCCGCCTTGCGCGAGGAGAGAGATGTGAGGACTGCGATGAGGTTTTTTGTTAACGGAAAGCAGGTGACCGCCGATCCGGACCGGGAAGCGACTCTTCTCGATTTCCTGCGGGATACGCTGCACCTGATGGGGACCAAGAATGGATGCGGCACGGGTCATTGCGGGGCGTGCACGGTCATCATTGATGGAGAGGCGCGACGGGCCTGTCAGGTTCGCCTCGTGAAAATGGACGGGAAAAAAGATCGAGACCATCGAGGGACTCGCGTCAGACGGCCAACTTCACCCGATTCAGTCTGCCTTTATCAGAGCTGGTGCAATCCAGTGTGGTTTTTGTACGCCCGGGATGATCATGGCAACAAAGGCCCTCCTGGATCGAAATCCCAATCCGAATAATCAAGAGATTCAACAGGCGCTGGAACATAACCTCTGTCGCTGCACGGGCTATGTAAAAATCATCGATGCCGTGAGGCTGGCAGCGAAGGAGCTGCGGATCAATAAGAATTCCTGTGTCCCGGGAACTTGCCGCATCCCGATGCCGGAATCGGCGAGTCCATTCCTGATTACGATGCCCTCGCGAAGGTACGTGGAGAACCGATATTCGCCGCCGACCTTCTGAAGGAGAACATGGTCTTCGGAAAGGTATTGTGGAGTAGACTTCCTCACGCACGAATCAAGAAGATTGACGGAAGCAGAGCCAAAGAGATCCCCGGAGTGAGAGCGGTGCTGACGGCCGATGATATACCCGGGAGCAAGTGTTTCGGGCGCATCAAGGCGGATAATCCTATTCTCTGCAGCGATCGTGTCCGCTTTCTGGGAGATGCGGTTGCGCTCGTCTTTGCGGAGAGCATGGCCGTGGCGAGGCAGGCGGCCGATCTTAATCGACGTCGAGTATGAAGAGCTGCCCGGTGTATTTTCCGTCACCGACGCGTTGGCCGAAGGCGCCCCTGCGCTCCACGAAGAAGGAAACGTGTGCAAGCGGATCTTCCACGAGATAGGGGATGTTGAAGAGGCAAGAAAGAAGTGCGCCCACGTTGTGACCGGCCATTTTGAAACGGTCGCGGTTGATCCTGGTTATCTGGAGCCGGATGCGGGGATCGCACTGTTTGAGGACGGGATTCTCACGGTCTATCTTCCTACCCAGGGGCCCTTTCACGCCCGTCAGCAGATCGCTGAGAGCCTGAACTTGCCCGTGGAGAAGGTGAGGGTGGTCGTAACGCCTCTGGGAGGCGGCCATGGCGGGAGGACGGATTCGGGGTTCGGGTGTCTTCTGGGCTTAGGGGCGTTCAAGCTGGGAGTGCCGGTGAAGATCATCTTGGACAGGGAAGAGACATTGCGAGTGGGAACAAAGAAACACCCCTTCCAGATGGATTATGAAGTCGGCGCGGACGGAGAAGGTAAGCTGCTCTTTGTGAAGGCGAACTTACTGGCAGATGCCGGCCCTTATACCTCCCTCACCATCCGGGTCCTCGATCAGTCAGTCATCTTTCGCGGTCGGTCCCTACGAGGTCCCCAATGCCTATGTCGAGGCATGTGCTGCCTATACAAATAATGCCAACACAAGCGCCATGCGCGGATTCGGCATCAACCAGGTAGCGGTGGCCATGGAATCCTTATTGGACGAACTTTCCCGTAAGTTGGGGATCGATCCCTTTGAACTTCGCCGGAGGAACGTCCTGGCCGTGGGAAAGAAGACCTTGGCGGGCCAGATTCTTACCTCCAGCGTCGGCATAAAAGCAACCCTCGACCGATGTGAAGAGTCCCTCGCCCGGGAGATTGACCGATTCCGTTCGATCTATGCGAACGACCCTACGAAACGTCTGGGGATTGGCGTTGCGAGCGCCTTCAAGAACGTAGGAGCGGGAAAGGGCAGACCGGAAGACGCGGGCGCCATCTTCACCCTGGAACGGGATGGGACTGTGCTGGCCAGGGTGTCAGGGGTTGACATGGGCCAGGGGTTCCGGACGGTCATCCTGCAGATAGCCGTCGAAGCGACCGGGTTGGCGCCCCGGGTGATCAAATTGATTACCGGCGACACCCTCCTCACTCCGAAGCACAACTGCGCCATAGGGGAACGGCAGACCCTGATATGCGGAAAGGCGGCCATGCTGGCGGCTCTGGAATTCAAAGCCAACCTGCTGTCCAGGGCCGCGGAAAAAGTCTGGTTGCCCTCCCGAAAGCCTGGAACTCCATGATGATCGGATCATTGATAAAGCGAGCGGCCGGCCCATGCTCTCTCTTGAAAGTCTGGCCGGGGAGTTGCCGCCGGAAGAAACCATAAGGGGCGAGTGCGAATACCTGGCTCCCCCCACCTATGCATTGTACGACGTCGAGGCGAGGAAAGAGGGTGCCTCCGGAAGAATACCGCAATTATCCTTCCTATGCCTACACGACGCATGTGGCCTTCGTGGAAGTGGATATTGTCTCAGGAAAGGTCAAGGTCCTCAAGATCATCGCGGCCCACGATGTGGGGGTGGCCATCAACCCGCAGAAGATCGAAGGCCAGATTGAAGGAAGCGTCCTGATGGGTCTGGGGTATGCCTTGAAAGAAGAATTTGTTGTTGAAAAGGGGCATGTTCAGGACCAGGACTTACAAGGGCTGCGGCATGCCGACGATACGCGACATGCCTTCGATAGAGGTGATCATTATCGAAGATCCGGAGCCGATAGGTCCTTACGGGGCCAAGGGGATTTCGGAGATAGCGACTGTTCCCGCGACTCCGGCCATCCTGAATGCCCTCTATGACGCCCTCGGGAAGAGGTTCTATTCCATCCCGGTGAAACCCGAAAAGATCTGTGAGGCTGCTGAATACGTGATATTCCTTTTCTAACCGTCTCGCAACTGTCGGTTGCGCCGTCATCCCTTGCAGGGTGCTTCCTTACAGGATGCTTCGCTAGCGCTATCCGGCATCACGAACTAAAGAGTACTATGAGAAGACGGTTACTATAGCATGGACGGGAGGATTAAATTGACGAAAGATACACTCATCGGAAAAGGATTGCTCCGGGTAGACGCAGCGGAGAAAGTCAGTGGCATGGCTGAATATACCAATGACCTTGATTTGTTCGGGGTGTTGGATGCTGAAATTTTAACCAGCCCTTACGCCTATGCCAGGATCCGCTCCATAGATGTCTCCAGGGCCCTATCCCTGGATGGCGTGATTGCGGTTGTGACGGGTAATGATGTGAAGGGGCTGTACGGAGCTGTCGTGAAAGACAGGCCGGTGCTGGCCCAGGGCGTTGTTCGTTTTGCGGGTGAGCCTGTGGCTGCGGTGGCTGCAACGAGCAAGCAGATAGCGCGGCGGGCCGTGGAACTGATCGAGGTGCACTACGAACAACTGAAACCGGTTTTGACTTCCGAGGAGGCCCTGGCGCCAACTGCGCCCTTGCTGCACGAAGATTTGATGAATTATGAAAAAGAGATCACGGCCAACGCCATAGCCGGCACTAACATCTGCAATCATTTCAAAATCCGCAAAGGCGACGTGGAAAAGGGTTTTGCCGAGTCCGATTACGTGCTTGAGGAGACCTATGAAGTGCCCCGCAATCACCATGTTTGCCTGGAGACGTATTCTGTTATAGCCCAGTTTGAGAAGGAGGGCACGTCTACATTTGTGGACCTGCAACCAGTCGCCCTATGTCCTGCAGAGGGCGCTGGCGGCACTTGTTCAACATGCCCTGGAATAAAGTCAGGATTACCATCCCCACTCTCGGAGGCGGTTTTGGCTCCAAGATTTACCCCAGCCTAGAGCCTGTCGTTGTGGCTCTCGCACAAAGGTCCGGTCATAAGCCGGTGCGTCTTACCCTGGACAGAGAGCAGGACTTCTACAGAATTACCAACCACGGGTGCACGGTTACAATCAAGACGGGGGTAAGGAAAGACGGAACCATCATGGCGCGCCAGCTTGCCACCTACTGGGATACGGGAGCATACGCCGATTGCGGGCCCCTCGTTGCCAGGAATTCCGGCTTTACCTCTGCTGGTCCATACCGTATAGACAATGTCAAAATTGACGCTTACTGCGTATACACAAACCGTCCGGTGGCAACCGCTTTCCGCGGGTACGGAATCCCTCACGTCACCTGGGCTTATGAATGCCATTTGAACCGCATCGCCCATGAATTGGGGCTTGATCCTCTGGAGATCAGGCTGAAAAACGTCATCCGGGATGGAGATATAAGTCATACAGGGGAGAAAATGGTTGCGGTTGGCATGAAAGAATGCCTGGAGCAGGTCGCCAACGCGGCCAACTGGAAGCCAGGCAAGAGTCCCGCAGTTACAGACCTGGGCGATGGCCGTTATCGCAGCCTCGGCGTGGCCTGCTCGTGGAAGGGCACGATGCGTCACTACGCAACCTCGGCTACGGTACGGATCCTGGAAGAAGGATCAGTCGAAGTAAACTGCAGCAACGTGGATATGGGCCAGGGTTCCTCTACCATCTACGCCCAGATCGCGGCGGAGGAACTGGGAGTGCCTGTAGAGCACGTGGAGGTACGCCATCCCGATACTTTTATGACTCCCTATGACCGTACCACCAGCGCCAGCCGGGGCACGTTCCACGGTGGTACTGCCGTGATGAACGCCGCCAGGGATGCCTGGCAGCAGGTGGCCGTCTATGCCGCGCAGGTATTCCGATGCCATCCGGCCGATGTAAGGGCAGAGAAGGGCTTTATAATCGATCCGGAAACGGGCCACAACTATTCTTTCGGCGATATCATTAACAAGGCGGTAAATGGAGGCGTTGACGTGATCGGCCGAGGCCATTCACTCATGGAAGGGGGGACAGGGCTTGACAGAGAGACAGGCCAGGGCAGCAACCCCACCAGTTTCTGGATGTACGCTGCCCAGATCGTTGATCTCGAGGTGGATACCCGCACCGGGCAAACCACGGTCCATAAAATCTTTGCTGCCAGTGATGTTGGCCGGGCGATCAACAAGACAAACTGCGTCCAGCAGATCCACGGTGGCGTAACTATGGGCTTAGGCATTGCCCTGTCGGAAGAACTCAGGTTTGACGACAAGGGCCGGATCCTCAATAGCAACCTCCATGACTACAAAATGCAGACCTGCATGGATGTTCCCCCTATTGAAGCGATCCTCGTGGAAGTTCCCCATCCGCTCGGTCCTTACGGAGCGAAAGGATTGGGAGAAGCTCCCGTTGGGCCCATGGCTCCTGCTGTGGCTGATGCTGTGGCCAATGCCGCAGGGATATGGATAAGAAGACTGCCCATGACTCCCGAGCGGCTCCTTGAGGCCTTAAGAAAGGGTGGTGAATAAGATGCCGGCTCTGAAACCATTTCTCTATGAACGGCCCACTTCACTGGAACAATTACACGTACTCCTTGCTGACCATGCCGGGATGGTCCCCAGGTTACCTGTCAGGCGGCACAGACCTTTTGGTGGCCATGCGCACCGGGAAAGATAACCCGGAACTGGTTGTGGACCTGAAGGGCTTGCCGGACTTACGCGGGATCAATTGTTGCAAGGAGGGGAAGCTGTGGATTGGCGCTCTGACCACCATTCACAGTCTGGAAATCAACGAAACTATTCGCAGCCAGGCCACTCTGCTTTTTGAAGCGGCCCAGAGCCTCGGTTCCTGGCAGGTGCGAAACCGGGGTACTATTGGCGGGAATCTGGCCAACGGTCTCACCCACGGCCAACATGGCCGGTCCTCTATTGGCTCTGGATGCGGAAATTCTGACCTGGAGTGCCCTCGGGAAACGGAGAATTCCTATTGCCTCCTTCTGGCTGGGAGCCGGAAAAACAGCTCTACACTCTGGGGAAATAATCACTGGAGTGGAAATACCTCTCAAGCAGGGGAGTTCCTCGGCCTATACCAGGTTGGGGCCGCGCAAGGCCATGGATATTGCGATTGCCAGCGCGGCAGTCGTTCTTAGGCTTGACCGGGGTATCATCCAGGAGGTGCGGATTGCCTTGGGCGGCGCAGGGCCGACACCCCTCCGGGCCCGTTCGGCGGAAACCTATCTGACAGGACGTCCGGCCACTTGCCGAAAATATCATGCAGGCCGGAAAGCTGGCAGCGGATGAGAGCAATCCCCGCACCAGCAGCCGGGCTACCCGGGAATACCGCCTATCAGTGATTCCCGTGCTGGTGGAACGGTCCATCAGATCTGCTCTGCAAGCGGCAGGAAGGTTTGGCAGCAGGACAAAGGAGGTGAGAGCTCATGACAAAAACGAGTTGTTCTTACGGTAAATGATCTGAAACACCGGGAAACCCTGCCCTACAACCTGACTCTTCTGGAGTACCTGCGCGAGAGCCTGGGTTTAAAAGGAGTCAAGGAAGGATGCGGGATGGGTGACTGCGGGGCCTGTACCGTGCTGTTGGACGGGATACCCGTTAACGCCTGCTTGACCCTGGCCGTGGAGGCCGATGGGTGCCAGGTAACCACGATTGAAGGATTGTGCAAGGATGGCAGGATGTCTGAGCTGCAGCAGGCCTTCATCGAACATGGCGCGGTCCAGTGCGGCTATTGTTCTCCGGGGATGATTCTTACTTCCCAGGGGCTGTTGGCGGAAAACCCCAACCCCACCGAGCCGGATGTCAGGAGAGCATTGGCGGGAAATTTGTGCCGCTGCACCGGTTATGATAGCATTGTGGCTGCCGTTCTGGATGTGGCGGGAAAACGAAGAGACAAGAAGGAGGGAGCGAGATGAAGAAGTATCAGGTATGGGCGGTGCTGCTACCGGTCTTGATGGTGGCCCTCATGGTAACGAACGCGGTTGCAGCTAAAACGACGTTCCTCTCCATCGCCACAGCGACTATGGGAGGATCCTATTATCCCATCGGTGTCGGTTTTGCTGAAATATTCAAGACCAAAGTACCCAGCGTCGAGGCCAAGGTCGAAGTGACAGGCGGCGCCACAGAAAACCCGAAACTGGTGGGCGCAGGCGAGTCTGACATCGGGTTTACCAATGCCAATCTGGCTTACAACGCATATACGGGAACAGGTATTTACAAAGGCAAGAAATATGACAAACTCCGCCTGTTGTTCGGCGGTGTAGCGCCCGGTACCTTTCATATTGTTACCCTGGCTAATTCTAAGGTTAAAACTTTTCCTGATTTAAAAGGCAAGAAAGTGGCAGTAGGCCCGCAGGGCGGCGGCGGATTAAGCATGCTCCCGGATATCCTTGGTATCTACAACCTCACGATGAACGATTTTACGGCCAGTTACCTGTCCTTTGACGAGGGTGTACAGGCCGTAATCGACAAGCATGTGGATGCCGCTCTGGTCCAGGCTCCCCATCCGGCCCCCGCCATTAAGAACATCCAGGGAAGCGGCGTCAAGTTTCGCCTCCTGGAAATGACCGATGCCGAGCGGGATAAGCTCGTTCAGAAATTCCCCTATTACAACAAAGTCGATCTGCCCGCCAATGTCTATGGTCTGCCTGCCGTGTCAAAACTGGTGGGCTCCACAAATGTGGTGGTGGTGAATGCCGATTTGAGCACAGACCTGGTCTACCAGATCACCAAGGCCATATTTGAAAACGTGGATCAGCTACACAAGGTCCATCCCTCGGCCGCCTCCATCTCGGTAAAAAATGCCGTCTCCAACATCATACCGCTTCATCCGGGTGCAGAGAAGTACTTCAAGGAAGTCGGGGCAATTAAATAGCCGCGGATAATACGATAGAGCGCGCCCACGAAGGCGCGCCTGAACTTAGGGCTGGAGGATGAGTACTTGAAAAATGAGGAGCGGTGCCCTAGACCCAACGAGCAACAGAAGGAAGCCTGAGGGCCTGTTAGGCAGAGCGGTTATCTGGCTGATGATTGTCGGTTCGCTGTTTCACCTTTACACAGGGGGATTCGGCCTGCTGTCGACGATGAGTCAGCGTTCCTTGCACCTGATGTTCATGCTGGTACCGGTCTTTTTTCTGTTTGCCGCGAGCCCGAGAGGGGCAAAAAAGCTGCCCTGGTATGACATAGTGCTTGGGGTGCTGGTCCTTATCTCCAGTCTCTATCTCTTTTTCACATGGTCGAAGCAGACCATGAGGGTGGGCGATGTTTCGACGTGGACATTGATCTTCGGGGCGATCATGTTGATCGGCGTTATAGAAGGGGCAAGGAGGACGACGAGTAGTGCCCTCGCCCTGATAGCCGCCCTGTTCCTTTTATACACGTATTTCGGCAAGTACCTGCCGGGCGGACTAGCCCACCGGGGCTACAGCCTGACGAGGATTATCGACTTCTTCTACGCGACGTCGGAGGGGATTTACGGTATGCCGATCGGTGTATCCGCTTCCCTGATCGTCCTCTTTGTCATTTTCGGCGGTGTTTTGAGCGTTACTGGGGGCGGCCAGTTTTTCATCGATTCCACCTTTTCCCTTGCCGGTCGGTGGCGCGGCGGGACAGCGAAGACCGCGGTGGTGGGGAGCAGCCTCATGGGCATGATCTCCGGTTCGCCGATCGCCAACGTGGCCACGGTGGGAACCTTCACTATTCCTCTTATGAAGCGGGGCGGATTCAGCCCTAACGTGGCCGCTGCTATCGAAGCCCTCTCCTCATCGGGAGGTATCCTGATGCCGCCCGTCATGGGGGCAGCCGCCTTCATCATGGCCGAATACCTGGGCAGGTCCTATAACGAAGTCTGCGTGTCAGCGATAATACCGGCCGTGCTCTACTATGCCTGCATCTTCGTCATCGTAGACCTGAAGGCGGTCAAGAACGGGCTGCGTCGGCTTCCCGAAGGAGCAGCTGCCCGATATGAAAGAAGTCCTGAAGAAGGGCTGGCACCTGATCATACCCATCGTCGCGCTCATAGGTTTCCTGATGATGGCATGGTCTCCCAATAAGGCCGTTTTCTGGTCGATCGCCATTCTCGTAGTGCGTCTCCTTACTCTATCGCCACACGCGCCTGACTTTGGGTAAATTTCTCCGTGCCATGGAGGACGGCGCCAAGGAGACCATTCCTATTGCCGTGGCCTGTGCCGGGGCAGGTATTATCGTGGGCAGTCTCGGGCATGACCGGCCTGGGAGTCAAGTTCTCCAGTTCCCTTATCGCCCTCTGCCAGGGCTCCCAGATTCTGGCCCTCTTCCTCACCATGATAGCCAGTTTGATCCTCGGCATGGGCATGCCGGCGACAGCGGTCTACATTCTCTCTGCCGTCCCTCCTGGCTCCTCCGCTCATCAACCTCGGGATCACCCCGATCTCAGCCCATTTCTTTATCTTCTACTTCAGCGTGATCAGCTGTATCACTCCGCCCGTTGCGCTCACCGCCTATGCTGCCGCGGGGCTGGCCAAAACCGATCCGGGTAAAGCCGGGTGGACCGCCTTCTATTACGGCATTCTGGCTTATATCATTCCCTATATGTTCGTGTACTCTCCGGTACTGCTCTGGCAGGGCAGCCTCACCTGGATCACTGCTCTCGTTCTTCACCGCCCTGATCGGTGTTTTTGCCTTCGGCATCGCGCTGGAGGGCTACCTCTTCGTACGGTGCACTATACCTGAACGGCTGGCTTTTGTAGTGGCCGGCTTGATGTGCGTCTACGCCGGGATCGTCACGGATATCATCGGCGTAATTGCGATTGTTCGTCCTGATCTACCTGCACAGGAGAAAGTATTATAGGGTCAAAGCCATAGCGACGTAACGCTGATACGGTCAGTATAGTAACTAAGAGCAGACTACTTCCGCCGCGGAGAAAGGATCTCGAAACCGAGCCGCTCCTGAATGGTACCCATGATCCCCTTTGGCGCCACCAGGATCGTCGCGATGGCGATCACTCCCAGAATCAGGAGGCTGACGCTCGGGTACTCTGAGAGCCATTGCTGGAGAACAACGTAAATGAGCGATCCGATGATCGGTCCCTCGATCGTGCCGATTCCGCCAATGATCGTGATAAAGACCAGTCGGACGGTCCAATCGATCCCAAAGGCGCTGAAGGGCTGGATGAAAATGTTTTGAAGATAAAGAACACCCGAAGCCACCCCGGTCACCCCGGCGGCCAGGATGAAACAGATGAGCTTGGTCCGGAAGATATCCACCCCCAGGGTTTCAGAGGAAGTCTCGTCGTCCCGCATGGCCATCAGGCCCAGGCCCAGCTTGGAGCGCAAGATGAAATAGACAAGGACCACCGAGGCGACGCCCACGAACAGTCCTGCATAAAAGATGGTATTGAAGGTAAGTGTATAAGCGGGCTTGACAAAGAGGCCCATGCCGTATCCGACATATTTCCAGTTGCTGAAGAGGATGCGCAGCGTCTCGGCGACGGTCCACGTCCCGATGGCAAAGTAGACTCCCCGCATTCTGAAGATGGGCGCGGAAATAAGGAGGGCAAAAAGGACCGAGATCATGCCGCCGATGAGAATGCTCAACCAGATGGGAAAGCCGTAATACATCGAGAAGACCGCCAGCGTGTAGCCTCCCAGGCCCACAAAGGCCTGCTGGCCGAGAGAGATGAGACCGGAATATCCCGCGAGCAGGTTCCACATCTGCGACAGGGCGAGGTTCAGGCTGAAGAGCAGAGCAACGAGGACCCAGTAACGGGGCGCCCAGAGGGGGAGACTGGCCAGCGCCAGGGCAACGATCGCGATTCCGTAAATCCGTTTTAAGAATGGTGTCATCCCAGGTTATCCCTTCGAAAAAAGTCCCGTCGGCTTGAAAGTCAAAACGGCCAGTAAGATGATGTAGCCCGAGATGAGCTGAAACCCCGGGCCAAGGAAGTGCGCGCCGAGGATCTGCGCCAGCCCGAGGATCAAGCCTCCCATGAACGTTCCGATGAGGCTTCCCAACCCGCCGATAATCACCACGCCAAAGGCGATGATGAGGTAATCCGGGCCCGTATGAGGATAAAAGGTGAACGTCATACCGACCAGCACCCCTGCGATCGCCGCAGTCCCTCCTGCAATGGCCATGGCCCAGGCATAGATCCTTTTCGCATTGATCCCCATCAGCTCGGCTGCTCCCTCGTCATCGGAGGCCGCGCGGATGGCTTTGCCCAGGTACGTCTTGCTGAAAAAACGGCTGAGGAGAAAAATGGTTACGAGTGATACGATGAAATCGACGAGATAGACGACCGGGACATTGAGAAAGGTACCGATCGGGAGGGTGGCGATGGAAAGGTTTGTGACAAGGGCGCGGGCATCCGGCGTGAAGATCAGCAGAAGGATATTCTGCAGGATGATGGAGAGACCGAACGCAACCAGGAGCGGAGGGTTCATGTCCTTTCCCAGGACACGGTTGACGAGATAGTATTGGACGATGAACCCGATGAGGAACATCGCAGGGATAACGAGAACCAGGGTGAGCAGCGGGCTGACTTTGAAAATAGAGAGGGTGACGAAACTGAGATAGGCTGCGAGGATCACCAGATCGCCGTGGGCGAGATTGACGACGCGCACGATGCCGAAGATCATGGACATCCCGATTCCGACAATCCCGTACAGGCCTCCCAGGAGAAGGCCATTCATGATGGGACCTTTCAGGTCAGACAGCGCAGAGAGCATCGTTTACCTTTTATGCCTCCCTCTCGGCTTCAGGTTTCACATTCAGGTCTGACAAGCCGAAGTAGGCCTTCCGTATCTCCTCTTGTGAAAGGCTTTCAGGCCGCCCCTCGAGGCTGATTCTCCCCGATTGCATGATGTAAACCTTATGGGCAGCCTTGAGGCTTCTCTTGATATCCTGTTCCACGAGCAAGGCAGTGATACCCTCCGCATTGATCTGCTTTATCTTTTGATAAATCTGTTTGATGACCACAGGCGCAAGTCCCAGCGAGATCTCGTCGAGAAGGATGAGTTGAGGCCAGGACATGAGGGCACCGGCCGATGGCGAGCATCTGCTGTTCCCCTCCGCTCAGGGTTCTGGAAAGCTGGTTTCGCCGCTCTTCGAGAACAGGAAAAAGCTCATAAATTTTTCTCAGGGCTTCGCGCTTCCTTCGCCGCGCCTTCGGTGTGTAAGAGCCGATCTCCAGGTTTTCCAGGACGGTCAGACGGGGGAAGATCCGCCTGCCCTCCGGAACCATGGAAATCCCCTCGACCACTGCCTCATAGGGCGGGAGGCCGTTTATCTTATTCCCCCTGAACTGCACCGTTCCACGGGAAGGTTTTTTCACCCCCGCAATGGTGTTGAGCAGGGTCGACTTTCCGGCTCCGTTGGCGCCGATGATTGAAACGACCTGTGATTCTTCCACGTCGAGCGAGACGTCCCAGAGGGCATGGAAATCACCATAGTGGACGTCGATCTGCTCTACTCGCAAGATACTGTTTCCCACTACGCTTCCTCCGCTCCCAGATAAACCTCCTGAACCTCTTTAGATTCCATGCACTCCCTCGGGTCGCCGCACATCAGCGCGTTGCCCGCCGCTGATGACGAGAAGTCGATCCACTCCCTTGTTCATCATCATGAGGATATGCTCCACCCAGATGATGGTGACGCCTTTCCTCTGAATCGCCTTGACGATCTCAAGAAGTCGCTCGACCTCACCCTCGGTCAATCCCGCGGCGACTTCATCGATGAGAAGGAGCGAAGGTTTTGTCGCCAGGCCCCGGGCAAGTTCAAGCCTCTTTCGATCCAGGAGCATCAGCTTTCCGGCGAAGAGGTCTTTCTTGGAGGCAAGCCCGGTGAAGTCAAGAATCTCGGCGCAGAGAGCGCGCGCCTCTTTTCCCTTCAACTGACCCCCGTACTCTGCTCCCACCAGCAGGTTTTCCAGAACGGTCATGTTTTCGAAGGGGCGCGGAATCTGGTAGGTCCTGCCGATCCCCAGTCGGCACCGGTGCGACGCCGAGAAATGGGTGACGTCTCTGCCCTGATAGGTGACCTTGCCGGCTGTGGGGGGGTCGACGCCGGTGATGAGATTGAAGACGGTCGTCTTCCCTGCCCCGTTGGGACCCATCATCCCCAGGATCTCTCCCTGCTCAACGCTGAAGGAGAGATCGTTCACAGCAGCCAGATTGCCGAACCACTTCGTCAGCTTGTCGATGACGAGTATATCAGGCATGGATGGCGACAGTCTTCCCCTGGGTTGGAATTTCCGGATGTTCCTTGTCGTACGTGACGATGATCTCCCAGGGCCACTTCTTTCCCTTCACCCATTGGCCGCCCACCAGCGGGGTCTTGGAGAAGTTTTGAGCGTTGAATTTCACGGGTCCCACAATCGTATTCAGGTTCGTTGCCGCAATGGCTTCTCTGACTTTCGCCTTATCGAGCGTCTGGGCCCGTTTCAAGGCATCCGCCACGATTTCATAGGCCGCATACTTGAAGCCGATCGGCTGGGTCCAGGGCTTTTTGGTCTTGGCCGTCCACTCGTCGCAGAGCTGTTTGGAGGTCTTGCCGGAGAGCGAGGACTTGAAGGGGTGGTTGGGACTCCACCAGATTTCGGAGGTCAGGCCGTTGGGAAGATTTCCTCCGAGGGCTTCGACGGCGGACGGGAAGAGAATGGCCTTTCCGATGGTCGCCGCCTTGGGAATAAAACCTTGCTGGTGGCACTGCCTCCAGCAGGTGGCCCAGTCAGGCGGAATCATCACGCCCGTGATAATCTCTACACCCTCTTTTTTCCAGGTATTGATGAAGGCGCTATAGTCCTGCATGCCGTAGGGGAATCTTCCTACGTCCACAACCTTGTATCCTTTTTCCTTCAGCTTGGGGGTAAACATCTGGGCCCAGACCGTACCGTCGGGGTCGTTGGGCCACAGGGCGCCCACGACTTTGTTCGTCGTGTATCTGGTCCCAGAGCCCGGTGAAGACATCGATGACATCATTCACCGACCAGAAGGAATGAAAGCTCCACTTGTAAGGGCCTCCTGTAAGCCACGCTTCGATAGGTGCATCGAGGGAGACACAAGGCACTTCGTAGCGCTCGCAGATACTGGTGACCGGGTTCACCGTGTCGGGCGTATGCAAGGCGATCATGATATCGACTTTGTCATTCAAGATGAGCTTGGAAGCAACGTCGGCGGCCTTGGTCGGATCGCTTGCCGTATCGACCATCTTCAACTTGATCGGGAGCTTCTTCCCCGCTTCCTTGATCATGATTCCACCGGCCTTATTGATCTCGCCGATGGCCAGGTTATCCGCCCAGGGCGAAGCCTCACCAAAGGAAGCGATGGGGCCCGTCGAGGGGTTCGGGTGGCCGACGAGTATATAATCCCGCTTTGCCGCCGCCCGGGCAGTTCTGGCCAGCGACGGCGCCGCGCCGCCCAATGCAACCGTCAATCCTGCCTGACCTGCTTTCTTCACAAACTCTCTTCGAGTGATCGATTTCTTTTCAGACATAGAGCACCCCCTTGTTAAAGTAGTTTTAGTGATTCTACCAGCAATGACGGCCATGTCAACAAAAAAACACGAGGCCTTGCATGGGAACTCTTTTCTCTCTTGACAATGCTGCCCAATGTTTGTCAGACTTGTCGGTGCTGTAATCCGAAAGACCATTGGCATACTGATTGGAAATAGCAGGAAAGGAGAATGCCAATGCACCCCACGCTTATAGAGAACGTACGCCAGCCGATTTCCACGGCTGAACTGGAGCGGCGATGGGCCGAGACCAGGAAGGCGATGGCCAAGCAGAACATCGATTGCCTCGTCATGCAGAACAGCAACCAGTATCTGGGCGGCTACGTCCGGTGGTTCACCGATGTACCCGCCAAAGAAGGTTACCCGGTAACGGTGATCTTCCCCGTCGACGATGAGATGACCATGATCACGAGCGGCGGAGCGCCCCTGCCGCCCGGGCCTCCTGAATGGGCAGTGCGCGGAGTCAAGGAAAGAATCGGCCGGCCATACTTCCGCACGCTCAATTATACCGACACCATGGATGGCGAAGCAGTGATCAGCCGGCTGAAGGCCCGTGGGGCCAAGAGGGTGGGGATTGTGGCGAAGGGCTCCATGTCCGCACCTACTTACGAGTACATGCAGCAGAACCGTGGCCAGATGGAGATCGTAGACGCCTCGGATCTCATCGATCCGATCAAGGCAGTAAAGAGTGCGGAAGAGCTCGAACTGATCAAGAGAGCCGCCGCCATCCAGGATGCTGCTATGGCTGCGATCCCCGCGATCGTGAGACCCGGCAAAAAAGAGTATGAGATCTTATCGGCCGTCACGCACCTGCTCATGGATATGGGAAGCGAAGAGCAACTTCTGATGGTCGGCTCCGCTCCTCCCGGTATGTCTCCGGCCAGAAGAACGACTTCTTCACCAATCGCACGCTGCAAGGCAGGCGATCAGCTCTTCCTGATGATCGAAGTGAATGGTCCCGGCGGGTTCTACGCGGAGATGGGTAGGACGCTTCTGTCTCGGTGATCCGCCCAAGGAGCTGCTGAAGGTCTGGGAGGTCGGCCAAGGAGGCACAGGTTCGCACTATCAAGCGTTTGGTAGCAGGGGCCAGGCCTGCTGACCTGCTCAAGGCTCACAATGAGTTTATGGTCAGCCAGGGATACGGCGCCGAAGGGAGGCTCTTCGGCCACGGGCAGGGTTACGACCTGGTGGAGAGACCGGCCCTGCGCGCGGACGAGAGCATGCCGCTGGCTGCGAATATGAACATCACGGTTCACCCCATCGCTGTTACGGACAAAGCGTACGGCTTCTGCTGCGACAACTATATCGTTGGAGAGCGTGAAGCAACGCCGATTCATAAAACGCCCCGGGAGGTTATCGTCGTTTAGTACGTCCTCCAGTGCGGCTATATCTACGGGAGACATCGGGAGACAGGAAATAGCTTGACGCTCTGCACCTGCCGGTGATAACGTTGCTGGATGGTCAAGGAGTGCTCGTTAGATAGTGCGGTCAAGCCCGCCGAATAAATTCAAGAAAAGAGAGGAGAGGAGAAATGGGATCATCAAAGAAAGCTGTAGTTCCTCGGCAATTCTTGTTTTCACACTGGTGACGTTCTTCGCCGGCAGCGTCCCGGCAAAAGATTTGAGCCTGAATCTGATGACGCCGCCAAAGCACCTCCGCAACACCAACGTCTTTGAGCCCTGGGCCAAGATGGTTGATGAACGCACGAAGGGGGCGATCAAGATCAAAATGTATTTCTCGAATACGATGTCTCCCCTGAGTGAAATGTATGACTCCACGGTGTCGGGTGTTTCTGATCTCACGGAATGTTACACCTTTGCCGTTCCGGGTCGTTTCTCGCTGACGGAATTCCTGATGCTGCCCGAGATGGGATTCCCGACGAGTCTCAGTTGCTCGCGGGCAATGTGGCAGCTTTATAAAACGGTCCCCGAAGTGAAGGCTGAGTATCCGAATGTGAAGATGCTCTGGCTTCACGCCACACCGGGCGCCAAACTGATGACCCGGAAGAAAGCCGTCCGCACCCTTGAAGACCTGAAAGGCCTCAAGATCGCCGTCTCCGGAGCTACGATGGTCAAAGTCGCAAAGGCCCTTGGTTTTACACCCGTGACCATCCCCACTCCCGACCTTTATGTGGCCGCGGAGAAGGGGACCATCGACGGCTTTATCCGTCCGAGCGAACTCCTCATTTCAAGGAAACTGTACGAAGTGACCAAGTATGTCACCGATGTCGACCTGGGGCACGACCTCTTCTACGTCATCATGAACCAGAAGAGCTGGGATTCGCAAACGCCTGAGGTTCAGAAGGTCCTTACGGATCTTTCAGGCGACTGGGCCGTCGACTTCACGGGCAAGGCCTGGGACAAGTTTGATTCCGAGGCTGAAGCTGAGGTGAAGGCGAAGCATGGGGTTGAGTACATCACGCTATCAGCCAGCTGAGATGGCCCGGTGGACGAAGCTGCTTGCCCCGATCAAGAATGAGTATGCCGCCGAGTTAGAGGCCAAGAAACTGCCCGGGAAGAAAGTGCTTGACGCGCTGAACAAGATGGCGGAAAAGAAGTAGCGGTTCACACGGAAAGGGGGTATCCGGATGGAGAAATTCCTTTATCGATGTGAAAGGGTGCTAACCTATATCGCCGTCCTCTCCATTTTTATCATGATGTGTCTCACCACGGCGGATGCGATCGGACGGTACTTCTTCGGCCGTCCGATCACCGGTGCGTACGAGCTGACGGAAAAGTATTTCATGCTCGTGACGATCTTTCTGGGGATCGCCTACGCTTATCGAGGCGGAGCCTTCATCCGTGTGGGCATCCTGATGGATCGTATGCCCATGAAAGTGAAGGTTCCAATAAACTACTTCGGTCAGATTTTTTCTATTGCTCTATGGGGCGGTTCTTGTCTTTGCCTCGATCCAGCAACTGGTCCGCACCCTTCACCACGGCACGACCTTGGCCTCCCTGCCAGGGATGCCTCTGTGGCCGGGGCTCATCGTGATCCCGATCGGATTGATCCTTATGTGCCTGCTGATGCTGAAAGATCTTCCACGTGTGAAAGAAGGAAAATCTGCTCTCTTTCAGGATGAGACTCCTACCATTTGAGCCATCGTGACACATAGAATGATCGAAAGGATCTATTAAGATGATCGTTGCTCTTCCGTTTATCTCGTTGCTGTTACTGCTTATTTTGGGGATCCCGATCGCCTTCTCCCTTGCCGGGGCAGGCATCCTGGGCATCTGGCTCGTAAAGGGGGACTGGGGCATTGTCATGGTCTTTCTGAGGACCGTTCCCGTGAACGCGGTGGCCAATTATGATTTGACAACCATCCCCATGTTCCTCTTGATGGCCTACTTTTCATCGTCGAGCGGACTCGCTAAAGACCTTTACACCGCTGCCTCCAACTGGCTGTCCCAGATAAGGGGTGGCCTTGCCATTGCAACGGTTTTCGCGTGTGGTATCTTCGGAGCCATGTCCGGAGCGAGTGTGGCCGCTGCGGCCGTGATGTCGAATATCGCCATGCCGAACATGCGTCGTTTCGGTTACTCCGAAGAGCTGGCCGCGGGTTCGGTAGGTGTGGGCGCGACACTCGATATTTTGATTCCGCCCAGTGTGCCCATGGTGATCTATGGCATTGCGACGCAGACCTCCATCGGGCAGTTGCTCGTGGCAGGCGTGGTCCCCGGGATCGTCCTCGGCATTCTGCTGGCTCTATGCATTGTTGTCTGGGTGACCATCAGCCCCTCGCACGCTCCTAAGACTGAGCGGTACCATGGGAGGAGCGATGGGGGAGCATCGGTCGCATCTGGCCAAGTCTTTTATTGATCGCTATTGTTCTGGCCCTCCTTTACTCAGGCGTCGCCACCCCGACGGAAGTCGGGGCAGTCGGCTCATTCATGGCGGCCGGGAATTGGCGTTGCCATGGGTCGTCTCACCTGGAAGGGAGCCATCGAGGCCCTGAAAGAGACGATCAAGACGTCCGCAATGATCTTCCTGATCCTGATCGGGGCAAATATTTTCGGCTATTACATGACACTGAGCCAGATCCCGCAGGAGGTCGTCGAACACGTGACGGCAATGCATCTCAACCGCTGGATTATCGTCATCGGCATTACGGTCGTCTACTTCGTCATCAGCATGTTCATGGATGAGATTCCGTTGCTTCTTCTGACGTTGCCCTTGAGCTTCCCTCTGGTCACGTCGGTGGGCTTCGATCCGGTCTGGTTCGGGGTGCTTTCGATATTGATGGTGGCCATGGGTCTTGTCTTTCCTCCGGTGGGCATGATCGCTTTTGTCGTCAGTGCGACAGCCCACGTTGATTTGATGAAAGTGTACAAAGGAACGTCCGTTCTGATCGTCGCCATTTTCCTGACAACCGCGCTGGTGATGATTTTCCCGGAACTTGCGCTCTGGCTTCCCAGGACCATGAAATGACCGGGAGAATGAGACCAAGAATTATTCATTCGCAGATGTCCGAATAAATAGGTGTACAGACAGATGCCCCGACCGGCCTATCGAACAGAGTCAAGCTATCCAATTTGGATTCGCGCGGAGACCGAGGCGCTGCAGATGGCCGGAGATGCCGTTATCACAGCTCCGGTAAGTAACTCATCCTGTAAGGATCGCAGGCGTACGTTGAGTAGTCGCGAGTGAGCAGGGCGCAGGCTAACGAAGGTATGAGAATGAAGTCGTTTTGAATCGCGAATTGAAGTAGGAGGTGAACGATATGCCACCCATTCTTGACAAGAATAAGTGCAACGCCTGTGGAACCTGTGCGGACATCTGTCCGACCCAGGTTTTCAGAGCCATGGGAAAAGGAGTTTCTCCGCTGGTCAAATATCCGGAGGAATGCTGGCACTGCAATGCCTGCGTCCTTGATTGCGCGCAGTCTGCCATTAAACTGCGGCTTCCCCTTCCCGCCATGATGCTTCATGTCGAAGCAGCCGGACGCGGGCGAAAATAACCCGGAAGAATGCTCTTCGTCTTCTTATGAGAGAGACGTTACTGAAGACATTCATGGAGGACTGACACCATGATCGAGATCGATAAAGAAGTAGTTGAGACGGACGTGCTGGTTGTAGGAGGAGGGATTGCGGGGTTGATGGCAGCCATCAATGCGGCAGATCAGGGAGTGCGTGTCGTTGTCGCGGAGAAAGCCAATACGAAGCGGAGCGGTTCCGGGGCCACCGGAAACGACCATTTCGTCTGCTATATCCCCGCGATCCATGGGCCGGACATGGACCCTATCGTCAAAGAAGTCCGCAACAGCCTGGTCGGCGGCTACCATGACAACTGCATGACCGTCAAATTTCTTGAGCAGTCCTTTGACCGCGTGAAGGACTGGGAACGCTGGGGCATTTCGATGAAGCCCACGGGGAAATGGGAATTCATCGGCCATGCCTTTCCCGGACGTCCCCGTGTCTTTCTCAAGTATGAAGGAGCCAATCAGAAACTGGTGTTGACCAATCAGGCAAAGAAGCGGGGTGTGCGCATAGAAAACCATTTGCCCGTCATCGATGTGATCACCAACAACGGAGAGGTGGTCGGCGCCATCGGCCTGAGCATTAAGGATGAAGCCCCCGTGCTCAAGCTCATTCGCGCAAAAGCAGTTGTCCTGGCAACAGGGACAGCCAACCGTCTGTATCCCTCGGTCAGCCCGGGCTGGATGTTTAATACGGCCTTCTGTCCAAGCTGCACGGGAGGGGCTCAGGCGATAGCCTTTCGCGCCGGGGCAAAGCTGGTCAACATGGAATTTCCCAACAAGCATGCCGGACCGAAATACTTCGCCCGGGCCGGCAAGGCGACATGGATAGGAGTCCTCGACGATACCAAGGGCGAGCCTGTGGGTCCCTTTGTGACCAAACCCACCAAGGAGTTGGGTGATATCACGGCGGACGTGTGGAACTCGGTCTTTACCGACATGTACAAGTCGGGCCGGGGACCCACGTACATGGATTGCACGGAAATCGCGGAGAAGGATCTCAAGTACATGATGCGGGGTCTCGAGCATGAAGGGAACACCGCCATGTTGAAGTACATGGAAGAGGAAGGTATCGACATCCGGAAACGGCGGGTTGAATTTGCGCAGTATGAGCCCTTCCTCATCGGGCGGGGCGTTGAGATCGATCTCAATGGCGAGACCAACGTCGCGGGCATGTACGCGGCCGGGGACCCTGTGGGCAATTTCCGGGCAGATATTGCCGGCGCAGCAACCTTCGGCTGGATTGCGGGCGGAAGTGCTGCACAGAGGGCGAAGAAGAATTCAGCAGTTTGGGGACATCGCGGGAAGTCCCGTGGTGAAAGAGCGGGCTCGGTTCTGCTCGCAACTGATGGCGAGGGAAGAAGGCCCCGGCTGGCAGGAGGCGAACCTGGCCTTGCAGCAGATCATGAATGACTACGCGGGCACCGCGGTGAGGTCAGAGACCCTGCTGGCCGCAGGGTTAAAATACTTGAGGGACTTGAAGAAGAAGGCCCTTGCATCCCTGAAAGCGGAAGATTCCCACACGTTAATGCGCTGTCTTGAAACGATCGACCTGATGCAGTGCGGAGAAGCTGATCTTTCTCACGGCCATGGAGAGAAAAGAGACGAGAGCGCTTCATGTCCGGTCCGACTATACGTTCACGAATCCGTTGCTCCAGGACAAGTTCATCACGGTCGGGCAGGAAAAGGGCAAGATCCGCATCGAATGGCGCGACCGGAAGTAAAGAGCACTGAAGCTCTGGAACAAGCCTGGGGGCAACCAGCGAGGTATTGGTTCTTTGATCATGGACCACCATTCATCGATTGTGAAGGAACAATACGTCCTGCTGGACTTCGACATCCACGGGCAGCGACTATACTTACTTATCTTGTGGCTGTCTCCTCCCTTGCTCGGTTATCATCTGCTGAAGGCCTGCAACGGACTGCGCACTGGAGGATGTCTCAAGGGCTTTCACGGCCATTTCCTCCACCTTTTGGTAAGACTTGTCCACTTGCTGTGACAGCTTTGTGATCTGATCACGCTGTTCTTTGACGGTCGCTTCGAGCGATTCAATTCTGCTCTTCAGAACGTTGCGCTCTCCCTCAAACTCCTTTTTCATCAACTCTTCGCGGTTCTTTCCCTCCAAAGCCAGGCGTTCAGTCACTTCCTTCACGGCCTTGGATACGGCAGTCTCCATCTCCTTTGGCGCCATGCTTGCCTTCTTCTGCAATTCGGCGAGCTCCTGCTCTTTTGCCGCAACAGCCGCTTCTCTCGTGGCCAGCTCCGTCTCCAGTTCGGCTCTTCTCATGCTCATCTCTCGTTCGAGCTTGGCCTTTTCGTCCTGAAGCGTCTCCTTCGCAAGCCTCTGCTCACGCTTGAAAGCGTATTCAAACTCCTCTTTTTCGCGCTCGCGCCTCTTCTTTTCAGCGGCATCCCACTCTTTCGCCTCAATCTCACGAGCCTTCTTCTCGCTATCCCACTGGCGCCGCGTGATTTCAGTTTCCCTCTGGGCATCCTCTTTATCCTGCGCCATTCTGGAATCAAACTCCTGTCGCTTTCTCTGCTGTGCCTCGACGAGCGCTGCGAGCGTGACTGTCTCTTTTTCGATGGCATACAACTCCTGAAGCTCTCCTTCTTTGAGTTGCACGGCCTGCGTCACCTTTCTGAATTTGTCTGCTTCTCCCTCAAGATTATCCGATATCTGGCCCAGAGTCTTGGCGACATCGGCTCTCAAGCCGGCGATTTCTTTGGCAATGCCGTCGACGGACAGCGAGGAGACGGAATCAGCTACTTTCAATACTTCTACCTTCTTCTTTTCCTCAAGCTTCTTTTCCGGTTTGAGCTCACCTTCTTCCTTTTCTTTAAGCTCCTTCAATACCGCGTTATAAGCATCGAGCATCTCTTGCTTGGTGCTGGACATTGAAAGCTTTTTTGGATCCGATTTTTTTTCGTCCACGGCGCGATCCTCTCCTTTTTATTTGACAGCATGCTTAACACTTATCTCATTTTCTCAAAAACATCAATCTTTCTTTCAGGCGGACTTAAACCATGCTGGCTGCGCTCTCCTGCCTCTTTATAATCATTTTTCGGTTATGTCTACAACTCTTGTTACTAAATTCTCCGATCAAGAAGCAGTTCCATGGTTATAATCGAAGAGGACACTGGAGAATCGCCTTCAGGGAGCTATGAGATGTAGGTTTGGGAAATAGCGACGGTACCGCTTCCTGTCACGCGTGAGCAGAGGTATACCTGCGACAAGAGCGTGCGCCCCGATAAAAAAGTCGGGTAGAGGCGTTATTTTTGACCCACCCCGACGCTTGTACTTGAGAAACACCTTGCCCGCAAGGAATGCTGCCTCCCATGGTAGGGGCTCTTTCCGGAACACGAGGGGATCGAGCGCCTCTTCCAGCTCCTCTATCGTGGCAAAGCGGATTGATATTTCTGAATAAATGATCGGATTAATAATAAGTCCGTTGGCATCCGCTTCATGAGCCAAGGTAGTTGAGGACCAGGAGAACCATGTGGGATCCTCCGTGAGAACATCCAGAATAATGTTGCTATCGACCAGAACGTCCACTTTATGCCCTTGTCAACGCCATGATTTCATCGGTCGTCATACGAATCGAGCCCTTTCCGCGCATGCGCTCAACAACCCTCCTGCCACGGGTTCCATGTCCACTCTTGGACACGCAAAGTTTGCCATCCTCAAACGCAAACTCTACCTCGGTGCCTGGTAACAGTCCAGCCTTGTCTCTCATTTCCTGCGGAATAGTGACCTGCCCTTTGCTGGTAATACGCATGAAGCCTCCTTTCTTATTACTCTTACCGGTATTACTATAACTCAGTGTACTGTCTCCCGTCAAGAAGAACGTAAGCCTTTTATCCGCTTACCCCCGCCGTCATAGCCATATCCCCTTCTTCCTGGAAGCGTTACAATCTGATTTCCTGAATCGGCGGAAGATTACACTTGGCAATGGAGGCAGGGGGGCAGAAGAAGGAACTGCATCGTTTCCTTATGGCTATCTTTGAACCCCCTCTTTAATAACCCCTGGCATACACTGTTCCTGTAGCGCTACAACCCCTGCTTTACCTGGCACACGGATTGCACTAGATTCCTATGCGCCGCGTCACGTCATGAAAAGAAGGACAAAATGGATTTCGGGAACGCTTTGTGTTGCTGCAGTCGTTACAGTGCTTTCTGTCTTCTCATTCCGGCAAGCACTCCTGTTGGAGGCAGGCAAGTTCATGGCTCCCAGACCCTATCAGAGCTTGCCTTCAAGCGCGTCGGGAGCCATCACCCAGCCTGACTTTGGCACCGCCTACCGCATACGGCGTGCGATCCACGAGGATCATTTACAACTCAAAGTTCCTACGGCTACCCAGCGGCGCGCAATCCATCGGGATCTTACAACACAAAAGCTGCGGCCTCTTCCGGCCCACCTACGGGATCACCAAGTGCTCAAAGTTCCTACGGCATACCCAGCGGCGGCAATCCATCGAGGATCTTTACAACACAAAAGCTGCGGCCTCTCTGTCCAGCCCACCTATGGGATCACCGGGTGTTCAAAGCTCGTACGTCCCACCTGCTGGACCATGGACCACTCAAAGTCCCTACGTCCCACCTACGGGATCACCAAGTACTCAAAGTCCCTACCGCATACCTACGGGATCACCAAGTGCTCAAAGTTCCTACGGCATACCCGGCGGCGCGCAAAATACTCAAGACCCATACGGTACCGCTGCTGCGGCCTCTCGATTCGGCCCACCTGCCGCATCACCGGGTGCTCAAAGTCCCTACGTCCCACCTGCGGGATCACTAACTACTCAAAGTTCCTACGGCATACCCAGCGGCGTGCAAAATACCCAAGACCCATACGGTACCGCTGCTGCGGCCTCTCGATTCGGCCCACCTAAAGGTTATGGGGTGGTGCCTCGTTGACGCAAAAAGGCCATGGCAATTTCTTTATCTAAAGTCCTTCTTATGCTTACTTTCCTTTCGTAATCGTCAACGTTAAAGGTTGCCTTAGAGCCAAGATTTGTACCCATCAGCGGCCTGTTGCCCAAACCACTTCGCGGTAGGACACTCGTTGTCATGTCTTGAGGTAACCGCATGGTTGTGGGT
>CAWGEZ010000062.1:0-14315 GCA_963821605.1 uncultured delta proteobacterium
ATCGAGGAGGCGGCACGACTCGTGGCAGGTCCTTACATCCTCACCTTCCCAGCGAAGCTCCCGTTCGCCCGATGTGTATGTGGGTGGCATCCAGATCGTCAGGGCTGTTGGCTATATACGTGATTACCGCCGCAGTGTTGCTCGTCTTGTGGTACATCACGACCCGGACCGAACTGGGTCTCGCCATGCGCGCAGCTTCCCAGGACTCGGTCATCGCGGGCACCATGGGCATCAACAGCCACGCGATCATCACGGTCACCTTTGTCATAGGGTCATCCATAGCGGCAATTGCGGGGATCCTGGTCGGCATTTATTACAACCAGGTCTACCCTACGATGGGGACGGTGCCGGCGTACAAAACACTCGCCCTGATCGTAGTCGGCGGGCTCGGCTCGATGCCGGGTGCTGTTATCGCGTCGCTGGCTCTTGGAATGGCGGAGACACTGCTCATCGGTTACGCAAACATTCCCCTCCCGAGGGACGCACTCGCGTTTATCGCCATGATCGGTGTCCTCATGTGGCGGTCTGAAGGACTGCTCGGTTCATCAAGATAGGAGGCAGCGTGAGCGCCTACGTCACCACGATCGCAACAATGATCACCATCCAGGCTATCGCTGTCTGCGGCCTTAACGTGATTGTCGGTTACGCGGGGCAGATCTCCCTCGGGCACGCCGCGTTCTTCGGGATCGGGGCCTACGCCGCGGCCCTGCTCGCAACAAAGGCGGGCCTCTCCTTCTGGGCGGGTCTTCCCCTGGTGATCTGCATCAGCGGTCTCATCGGTCTTTTGCTGGGAATCCCGAGTGTGCGGGTGCGCGAGGATTTCCTTGCCATCACCACCATCGGCATCAACTTCATCGTGGAAGCCCTCTTCCGGTACGTGCCGTTTTTCGGCGGTGCGCTCGGTATCGGGGGGATCCCGAGGATTGTTTTCTTCGGGATCAGGATGAAGGGTGAGGCGTTTCTCTTGCTCTCGGTGGGCTTCCTTGTGATCTGCATGATGCTCTCCTGGTGGCTGACCAGGAGTTGGGCAAGTCTCGCGTGCTACGCGATCAGGGAGGACGAGTCAGCCGCCTCCACGCTGGGTATCTCACCGGTGCGGTTCAAGCTTTTCGCCTTTGTTATCGGGACGGCGATGGCCGGTCTCTCGGGCTCCCTTTACGCACACTACATGCAGTTCATCAGTGCCGGCGACTTCTCATTCCCCATTTCCGTCGCCTTTCTGAGCATGCTCGTTCTCGGCGGCATGGGCACTCTCTGGGGCCCGCTTATCGGGACTATCATCCTCGGAATCCTTCCGGAGGTCTTCCGTCCGTTGGTCGATTACCGGATTTTTCTTTACACGCTGCTGTTGCTCCTCATGATCAGGTTTCAGCCGGGCGGTTTGTTGGGTGAGGGAAGCGCGGCCCGCCGTGTGCTTGCGCCGCTTTTCCGCAGAGGGGGACGATGAGCGAAGCGCTTCTTTCAGTGCGTGGCGTGTCGCGCCATTTCGGGGGGCTGAAGGCAGTGGACGCCGTTGACTTCGACTTGTTCCCGGGTGAAATCCTCGGGATCCTCGGACCCAACGGCGCGGGAAAGACCGTCCTCTTCAATCTGATATCCGGGATTTACACGCCGTCAGCCGGCGACATCTTGTTTCGTAGAGCCAGGATCGGCGGTCTCCCGCCGCACTTGATCGCGCGCTCGGGTATCGGCAGGACGTTTCAGATCGTCAAGCCCTTTGGCACATTAAGCGTTCTCGAAAATGTGCTTGTTGCACGCGGTATCACCCGCTACCCGAGTCTGTTCTCCATCTGGGGACGCTGGCGAACGCGGGCTGAGGTGAGCGAGGCCATGGACGTGCTCGAAAAGGTAGGGCTGGCGGACCTCGCCGACCGTAGAGCAGGACTCCTCCCGCTTGGCAACCTGAGGCGGCTGGAGATCGCACGGGCGCTCGTGGTCGGCCGCGTGCTCCTTCTTCTGGACGAATCCTTCTCGGGTCTGCGGCACGAAGAGATCGAGCAGCTCGAAGCACTCATCCGGAAGATCCGCGACGACGGCCGCGCCGTAATACTGATCGAGCACAACATGCGGGTGACCATGAACCTGTGTGACCGGATCGTCGTTCTCGACCACGGGCGGAAGATAGCGGAAGGGGTACCGGCCGAAATCCAGCAGGACGAACGGGTCATAGAGGCCTACCTCGGCCGCAGAGGAGTTATCCATGCTGCTTGAGGTACGGGACCTTCACATCTCATACGGCGATATCGAGGCGGTCTGCGGCGTCGGCTTCCACCTCGAAGAAGGTGAGCTGGTTTCGATCATCGGCGCGAACGGGGCGGGCAAGACGTCGATCCTCCAGAGCATCATGGGGATAGTGTCAGCGAAGAAGGGGAGCGTGACGTTTAAAGGAAGGGAGATCAGCGGCCTCGCATCGCATGAGCGCGCCCGGATCGGAATCCGCATGGTGCCCGAGCGGTCCCGTGTCTTCCCGCGACTTACCGTTTACGAGAACCTCCTTGCGGGGGTGTACGGGCTGCGAAGGAAGATCGACGTGGAGAAACGGACGGAGTGGCTCTACTCGGTCTTCCCTGTGCTGAAGGAGAGGAGCAGCCAGCTAGGGCACACGCTTTCCGGAGGGGAACAGCAGCAGCTCTCTATTGCCCGCGCGCTCATCTCGGAGCCTGAGCTCCTTTTGGTTGACGAGGTCTCGATGGGATTGATGCCGAAGCTCGTGGACGAGGTCTTCGAAGTACTCCGGCAGCTGAATAAGGAGCATGGGTTGAGCATCCTGCTGGTGGAGCAGAATGTAGTGGCTTCACTCGCCATTTCGACACGGGGCTACGTCCTGGAGACTGGTACCTGCGCCATTCAGGGCGACGCTGCGGAGCTCGCGGACAACCCGCGGGTCAAGGAGGTATACCTCGGCCATTGAGACCATTGATCCGATACGATGGACGGATGGAATATAGAAAATCAAAACAGGAGGTGCGAACATGAAGTGGAAAGGAGTAGCGTTAGTTGTATTAGCGGTTTGCTTTGTCTGGGCCGGGATCGCAGGTGCGGCGGAAACAATCAAGATCGGGGCCCTCGCCCCATTGACGGGGCCTGCCGCGGCGGACGGCCTTTCCGTCCAGAACTCGCTTCAGCTGGCCCTTGAGCGCGTGAACGCCGAAGGCGGCGTGCTCGGGCAGAAAGTTGAGCTGGTCATCTACGACGATCGTGGCGAGGCGAAGGATGCGATTGCCCTGGCACGGAAGCTCATCGAGCAGGACAAGATCGCTGCCTTCGTGGGCGGCTCGTACAGCAATCCCACCCGAGCGGTCGCGCCGATATTCCAGGAAGAGAAGATCCCTCAGGTCGCGGCGTATGCGGTTCACCCCGATGTAACAAAGGCGGGCAACTACAACTTCAGGAACGGCTTCCTCGGCAAGGTCGAGGGCCAGTCCGCTGCGTATGCTGCAGTGAAGATGCTGAAGGCGAAGAGGATCTCTCTTCTGACGAGCGACAACGATTTCGGCCGTGAACTTGCGGAAGGCTTCAAGAGCTATATCACCACGAAGGCAGGCGGCGCTGCCACGATCGTCTCTGCGCAGGTCTACCCTATGGCAGAGAAGGATTTCAGACCATACCTGACAAAAATTAAGCAGGACAATCCGGATCTGATCCTGGCGAGCGGCTATTACTTCCAGACGGGGCCAACCGTGAAGCAGGCGCGCGAACTGGGCATCAAGGCGACCATCGTCGGCGAGGAGGGCGCGGACTCACCCAAGTTCGTGGAAATCGCGGGACCGCAGGCTGCCGAAGGTTTTGTCATTGTGACGAACCTGAACCGCGACGATAAGAGGCCGGAAGTGCAAAAGTTCCTGAGCACCTACGAGCAGCGCTTCAAGATCCAGCCGGATATGGTGGGCGCCTCGGCCTACGACGCTTTCATGATTATCGTGGATTCGATGAAGCGGGCGAAGAGCACCAAGGGGCCGGACATCCGCAACGCGATTGCGTCCCTCAAGAATTTCAGTGGCCTCACCGGCGAGATCAAGCGATTCACCGCCGGCGGTGAGGTGGTGAAGGACGTGCAAGTACAGATCGTCAAAGACGGGCGGTTCCGCTACCTGGGCGTGGTTACCGACCCTGACGTCATTACGCCTTAGCGTGCCAACTTGATGGGATAGGCCGGGGGCGGTAGCGCTGATCCGTACCGCACCCCGGCGCCCCTTCGACATATTGCCGCTCACGGATTGTTGAGCTGGCCTATCTTGAGCCACTCTAGTCCGAAGTTGTTCGGTTCTGTTAGAAGGGCTATCCCGGCATAATTTACCCTGTCCGGAGATTCTTTCCTAGAGAAGGAAGCGCCGACACGCCGTTTTCATTTCCAAAGAGGAGGCAAGAAAGCCACTGGAGGAGAGCGTTGAGGTCACCGGAGATAGCGGGCCTATCCCGTACAGTTGCGGTCCATTACCGATTCCGGCACAGGTACGGAATTCGTGATGAGGGGGGTCAGGCTAGGCGGCGTCATGACGTGGTATGCCGGTTGCAATTATGGGGTGGTCCAGATTCCCGTGAAGGAGGTACAGCATGTCGATTTCTGGCATCTCGTCAAGTACCAACCCTTACCAAGACCCCATGAGCCAGGTCCGGTTGGTAAGGAAAGATTTCTCCGGCCTGACGACAAGCCTGGCGTCGGGTGACCTCTCTGCGGCCCAGACAGCCTTTACAACACTGATGCAGGACCTGGGGAATAGTGGTGTGCAGAGTGGTCAGCAGACGGGGGCTACGAGTCAGCTCAGCACTGACGTTACCGCCGTTGGTACTGCCCTTGACTCGGGCGACGTCACTCAAGCCCAAAAGGCCTTTGCAAAACTGATGCAGGAGCTTGAGACCGGTGGCCTCCATCATCACCACCATCATCGCCATCGCAGTGGCAGCGCACAGAATACAACGGGTACCATCAGTACTGACCTTACCGCCCTTGGTACTGCCCTTAACTCGGGTGACCTCACAGGAGCCAAGGCGGCCTTCGCAACACTGATGCAGGACATCGGGAATAATGGCGCGCAGAGCACGACCGCTACCGGCAGCACCAATACTCAATCTGCCGCAAACGGCCAGAGCAACGTGACAGCGTCCCTGCTTGATGCGCTCCAGACCACAAACGGAACCTCGCAGAACGGGTCGGGCTCGTCAGTGAATACGCTTTTCCATGCGCTGAGCCGGTATGCGCAGGTGGGACTCAACCTGAATCTACCAGCCGCTGGGTTGGCTTCGGCGATAGGGCAATACGTATAAAGCTTCCCAGAATTGCTTTCGTGGGTGCAGGGAAGAAGTCTCAATGACAAACTTGTGAAGTGTTTCTAAGAGAGAATAAGGCGAAACGTGATTCGAAGGTAGTGGCCCCAATGATACTCGTTCCTGTTTGAGCCTGTTGACTGCGAATCCAAAATTTGCCGTGACAG
Organism: uncultured delta proteobacterium; assembly: GCA_963821605.1. GTDB lineage: Bacteria > Desulfobacterota > Syntrophorhabdia > Syntrophorhabdales > WCHB1-27 > JADGQN01. The sequence goes on from CAWGEZ010000062.1 coordinate 5,433, forward strand.
CGAGCCGACCTCGTAAAAACTATAAAAGTTGGGATTTGACCTATCGGACTGTGCAGGCAATCGTCGAAACAATTGACAAATGCCCGCGTCGTGATATCTTTTTAGTAAGTACGAATGAGGTTGGACAGGAGGAAGCCATGAAAAAGGCGATCTTATTCTGTTTGTTCTTGTTCCTTCTGGTCGGGCCCGCTTTGAGTGCCCATGGCGAAACTAGCTCTGAAACCACCCAGGGTTACGGTGCGCAACAACAAGAGCCACCTTCGACAGGCGCTATACTCGGGGACTTCATATTTATCCGCCCCTTTGGCGTTATCGCTGTAGCCGTCGGCGTCGTGGCAACAGTGGCTACTCTTCCCATAGCGATTCCGAGTGGCAGCGTGGGCACGGTCGCTCAGAAACTTGTAGCGGAGCCCTTCGCCTTTACATTTACGCGACCCCTCGGCGCCTTTTCCACGAACACCGCGACCGAGACATTTCCATGGCCTTGACCGTCAAAAAGGGGCTAGAAACCGGTTTCACGGGCTCTTTGCCCAGACGATGGATAACATCCAACGCTTTCTTTCCGTAATCTTCACCTTTCATAAGAACTTGTGCTCCAACATCAGGTGTTATGCGTAACAATCTATGATTTAGAAAGAGAAGACAGGTCTGTCCAACACGACTTTATTTTAAAAACGCATTCCGGTCACTTGATCGACCGTGGCCTTGGCACAATCTATTTTGAAAGTGGAATTCACTACTCTGCGAGAAATGATGAGATTAGGGCATTCGGTGCGCACGATTCTTTTTTAGGTTTTCACGATTACTGTGTCGCTATTCTTGGTTTTCCTGCTGGCCTATTCGTGGCCTGGTCGGAGGCTGCTTTCCGGTTGCATAGATCCTGCCGTCGCGAATTTCGATGTAGTTGACATCCTCGAGCGCGTCAAGCAGCACCTCCAGGAAAGGGGGCGTGAGGACCGGGGCTATCTCCTCCCTCTCGAACTGCGTGAACCTGCTCAGTATCTGATTTGGTCTGATGCCGGGATCGGCCTCTATTTTTTCAAGGAGGGCAATGCCGCGCCGGTAGAAGGGCTGGGCATACTCGCTGTCACTCAGATCAACCGGTTCGCACTTGAAATGGGCCAGCACGCGGTTGTCGCCGCACAGGAAATGAGATCCCTTCGATTTTCCGGTTCTGGGGTCATTCCAAAAAGGCTCTTCTCCTTCTTGACCCGCCTGGCCCGCATCTTCTTCAGAGCTTTTCAGAGGACGGAATCCCACACCGTCATACCGCGCCATGCTCGGGTCCCGCGTATCACGGCCGCGGTATCTGTACATGATATTTTCACTGTACTTATTACCGAGGAGAAAGACGCCATGGATCACGGGCGTCATCGAGGCGAGGAGTCCCGGGCATATCCTTCCGGTAAAGTGCACCCCATCATAATAGAACTCATCCCCGATTTTGTAATTGAAGTGGCAGGGGTGCTTCTTCTCGTCCTTTTCGAATGAGATGAGCTTGCATCTCACTTTAAACATGGCGCATGCCTCCTGAAGCCTGTCACTTCGCTGCAGCGCCACCCCCGGCACCCTTGAGCAATCTCTTCACCATATCATACTCACTCGTCATCATCTTCTTGTACTCCGGGCCTGGCACATAATCTTCCATGGCGCCGAATTGTTCCATAGCCTTCACCACCTCGGGGGATTTTATCGCCTTTTCCAGCGGAGAAGCCAGTGCCTTCTTGACGGAATCAGGAAGCCCGACAGGACCATAAAACGCAAAGAGGACCGAAGAGAGGTCATTCTTATAACCCAATTGCTTCAGGGTGGGGATATTGGGAAACTCAGGACTCTTTTTCGAGATCAGGAGGGCGCGGAGTTTGCCCGCCTGAAGTTGAGGATGGATGAGGCTCAGTGAGAGCACCGATATCTCCACATGTCCTCCCATAAGTGCGGTCATTGCCGGCGAAGCCCCTTTGTACGGGATCATGTTAATCGCTGCTCCGGTCTCGTGTATGATGACCTCGATATTGAAATGACCTACTCCTCCTACCCCCGTGGAGCTTGCACGGATCTTTCCGGGGTTCTTCTTCATATAGTCGAGCAGTTCCTGGAAAGTTTTCCACGGAGCGTCGGCACTGACGGCGAGGGTCAGTGGAGTGGAGATCGCAAGACAGAGAGGGTCGAGATCGGTCAAGGGGTTGTACGGAACGTCATCCGGGTTCATGGCATGAGCGTAATAGATGTTGGAATTGGCAAAGAGCAGCGTGTATCCGTCCTTTTTGCCCTTGGCCACAAAATCTGCACCCACCGTAGACCCGCCTCCCGGTTTATTACTGACAATCACAGGAACTTTCAGGGTTTTTCCCAGTTCCGTAGCGATGGCCCTACCGGCGAGATCGACTGTGTCTCCGGGCGCCATGGGCACAATCAGCTGAATCGGGTGGTTGGGATACGTCTGGGCGTGTCACCAATGGTGTCAAAAAAAAGATTGAAGCAATGGCGGCAACTGTCCCGACTAATAGAACGCGTCCTTTCATAAATCCTCCCTTCAGATAATTATCTCTTTAAGTCCGAATTTCTAGTATCAACCCACCGGCGCGCCGAACTCACGCTTTTAGTCCGAAGATCCGTTTGAAATTGCCGCTAAAGATCAATTCCTTATTCTTGGCAGGGATGTCCATCGCCTTAATGTTGTCGATAAACCATTTCTTGTCCTTGCCGGTGTGGATCTCCATAGGGTAGTCGGTGCCGAAGATGATCTGTTCCGGAAGATAGGCGTTTACAGAGGCCTGCATGGCGGGCATCCAGCCGCAAGCGCCGCCTGTATCGAAATAGAGCTTGTCGAAAAGCTTATTGAAGTAAGGTATGGCTCCGGTGGCCTCCAATTCATTCAAGGTCTTTGGCAAGGGTCGGATATCTTCGGGATACTCCAGTTTGAAGCCCAATTCCGGCGGCGGTTCGAAGAAGGCCATGACCCGCCCTTTCATCATGGGTAATACTCCACCCATGTGGGGGAGGATGAATTGAAGATCAGGCCACTTCTGGAAGACCTTGTATATGATGCGAAGGGCCGCCCCCGAAATGTCATACGCCCGGGCAAGAGACCGTCCGATCGTATAAGCCGATTCCGCGCCTTTCGGCAAAAGAGAGGCATGCATGACGATCGGCAGTTTTAACCGCGACACCTCGTCGTAGATAGGAGACATCCGCTCATCGTCCAGCGTGATATCCAAGAAAGATGACAGGATAGCCCACGGCCGTAGGCCCAGCCCTAAGCCGCGGTGCAATTCTTCTAAGGAAGCCTTGGTATCTTCCAGCGGCAAATGGACGCAGCCGATAAACCGGTCAGGGTGTTCTTTCACGACCTGCGCAATGCTGTTGTTGATCAGCCGGCACATCTCGATCCCTTTCAAGCTCCATTGGGCCAGGTTGAGTACGGCGATGTCGATGCCGGCTTCATCCATATCCTTAAGTTGTTGATCTACTTCGTAGAGCTTGTGGTAGAACGTGAATTCAAGGGTGGGTTCCTGATGGCGCCGGGTTGGTTTGTTCAATGCGTCATAACGCTCGAAAAGCTCTTTGGGCATGAAATGGCGATGGACGTCGATGATCACCGGATAACCTCCATAACTGGATTGATAACTCGACGAAACCTTAGATTATAGGTTCCCATCTTGTCAAGACAAAGTTGGCACTGGAGTTTCCTGAGTTTTGCCGCCAGCCGGACTCCACCGTTCCCATCGCTCGCTCGTGCTTCGCCTCTCACCCCGGCTAAAGGCTCCCCCCGCTTGCCTGCGGAACTCGCGCACGCCTGCCACGGTGGCAGGCTTAGCGCTCAAACAATCCTCGGCATGCGCCCCCCTCTGCGCACCGCTCCTTCCGCCTGTAAGCCGGGTGCCCGAGAGGCTCCCGCAAGGCTCGCTCACGGAAACGGTTCCGTCCTGCTTCTCCTCTCTTATTCACGGCCAGTTATGTAGTGTGGAGTAAAAAAACTCAGGAAACTACAAGGGGTTATCACTGCCGGGTGCATAATCAGGCACTGTAGGGGGTGGGTGAAACCGTAAGGGATGAAAATTGTTTAAAGCGAAATCAGATTTGACAGGCCTTAAGCCTTTGTATGGGGGCGCTGCATCTTATCAGTCAAGGATGCCTGCGCCCGCAGGCGCTTTTCCGCCAGTGCGAGATCCTTTCTCAGAACCTCAACCGCCGCTGTCTTCTTCTTTGCCGCCAGGGCGTCCACAATCGCCTCGTGGAAGTCGGCCATTTGCCTCGACTCTTTCAAAGTTAGCGGCCTATATCCACTTGTAAAATCGGAGAAGACTGCCAGGATGATTTCCACGACGACCGTAAGGGTGTAATTTTTCGATGCCTGTGCCAGAAGCCTGTGGAAATCGACGTGTTCCTGAAAGGAAGACCTGTTGGCGTGCAGCTTTCCCTTTGCCGTCAAGACGTTATTCCGGAGGGCTTCAACATCCTCCTTTGCCTGCGTTCTTGAAGACGAAGTCGAGCACCAAGACCTCTATGGCCTTTCGTGCCTCTATACAATCCTGAAGTGACATTTTATTAAGTTTGAACGTGTCCAGGAAGAGGCCGGCCAGCTTGGTCAAAATCGTGCCCTCGATGACCGCACCGCCTTTCACACCGGACTTTACGGTAATGAAACCGGAAAGCTCAAGTACGCGCAGGGCTTCGCGAACAGACTGACGACCGACATGAAAAAGTTGGGCCAAGGCGACTTCCGAAGGAAGCCGCTGCCCGGGCACCAGCGTTCCGCTGAAAATAAGCTCTTTGAGCTTCTCGGACACTTCTTCGAAGGTCCTCTTGTTCTTTACCGGTTCAATTAACGCTTCGTAATCGGTTGCCACGATGAGGCTTCCTTAATGAGTATCTCCATGAGAAGATAGCGGCGACCACTCCAGAGTCGGTCGCTTCTATAGCTACTCTTTGAACGTCGAACTAATACTCAGACATTTATATCATTCGCCATTTCCCTCGTCAAGTTTCTTTATGCTCCATAGTGGACAGGCACACGGGTAATAATTTACCTCCTGCCCCTGCTACCCATATCCCGCTATAAGGAGGCGAAGCAACCATAGTATAGGAATAGTCGGACTACAGGAATAGGTTGAAAAGGGGATTGGAAAAAAGGCTTGACAAGCAATATGCGCAATGCTAGAAACATCTATAAGTCTATGTGTCTGACAATTAGACGCCATATGGATTACTGCATCTCTTCGATATGCCTGCCTGTGGGAGCTCGACGGGTTATGAACATGTCTGAATCCCAAATTGCAAGGAATCTTTTCAAGACGTCTCTGTGCACCAGATTAACCTAATTTGTGAGGTGAATTTCTGATGGATATTATCGGGAAGGACCGGGAACGTTACAGGAAAATCTTCGGTGAAAGAGACAAACAGAAAGACTATTGGGTCCACAGTGTCTGCTCCCTCTGTTACAACGAGTGTGCTAACAGGGTAAGGGTCCTCGACGGTAAACCGGTTGCCGCGGAGGGGGTTCCCGAGAGCGACAAGGGCGCCCAGGGAGGGCTCTGCGCCAAGGGCGTTTCCGCAATAATGGACTGGCATAATCCGAACAGGATCCTCTACCCGGTAAAGAGGACCAATCCGAAAAAAGGACTTCATGAAGACCCGAAGTGGGAGCGCATTACCTGGGAAGAAGCTCTCGATACCATTACCGAGAAGCTTATAGCGGCACGGAAGAAGGACCCGAGGTCGACGGTCTTCGCCATGACTCCCGGGCCCACGGGCGGCATGAGGGCCAACTCAACATGGTCCCGTTTTATTCCGGCTTTTGGCGGTAATTCCCATGCGATCCGGCGGTCCCGGGAGTCATGTGCGGTGCCAGCGCCCATCACATAGGCGCTTTACACTATGCCGCGTGGGACATAGTCCCTGATTACCGGTACTGCAACTATGTGCTGCGCTGCGGCGGAAATGAAGGGTGGGGCGGCGGTCGCAATGCAAGCGCCAGTATCAGACAGGCAGCAGCAGCCAGAGAGCGGGGCCTGAAAATGAGGGTCATGGACCCTCAGGGCTTTACGGTCGCATCCAAGGGAGAAGAATGGATACCCGATTTTACCGGCAACGGACATAGCCGTCTTTCTGGCCATAGCCAATCTCATGGTCAATGAGATCGGGATTTATGACAAGGAATATATCAGGCACAAGACGAACGGCGCCTACCTCCTGGGCCCCGACCGTCTTTATGTGCGGGATGAACAAACGGGAAAACCTCTTCTCTTTGATGAAGCCGACGGTAACGTTAAGACGTATGATGACCCGACGCTGACCCATCCGGCGCATTGAGGGGAAGTATACGGCGTCACGGAGTCGAATGCCAGCCCGTTTTCGCCCTCATCAAAGAACACCTGAAACAGTATAAGCCGGAATGGGCTTCCGAGATAAGCACGGTTCCCGCAGCCACCATACGACGGCTGGCGCAGGAACTTGTTGACGAGGCGAAAATAGGAAGCTTTATCGAGATCGATGGCGTGAAAGTGCCGTACAGGCCGGCCTGCGTTGTCGGGTACAAGGGGCTGCAGACCCATTCGAACTCCTTTCACCAGTATACTGCCATGCACCTGATAAATGTTTTGCTCGGCAACCAGGATGTGTGCGGAGGCCTCCTGGGTTCCGGGACGGCAAGGAGTCTTGGCTACCCGGAGACAGGCGGGTTTGCCTACTCGGCTTATCCGTGGTCTTGACGGTATGCTCACTACCGGTGCCTGGCCGGTTGGAATGCCTGCGTGGCCGCCCGGTAAAGTGCAGGAGCCGGGCAGTTTGTTTGAACTTTCATGATGTTCTTCTCTCATGCAAGGACGAATATCTACCCTTACGCAGAGGACTGGGAAGAGTTGTGGCAGAACGCCGGCCATCCTTTCGAGCCGGAAGTTTTCTTTACCTATGGCGCAAATGTGGTAATGAGTATTGTCAGACCGGAAGCCGCGGAAAAGTTTCTCAAGAAAATCCCCTTTGCCTGTGCGCTTCAGCCATTCCATAACGAGACGACCGAAGGTTTTTGCGACATCGTTCTGCCGGAGTCTCACTACCTCGAGACGCTGGACATCTCCACTGCCTTCAGCGTCACCTACAGCTACCCCGTAGGCATGGATAAGTGGAGCTTTCACGTGCGCATGCCCGTTACCGAGCCGAGGGGCGAGGCAAGAGATATTCAGGACGTCATGTTCGACCTGGCTGACAGGGTGGGAATAAGGGCGGAGTATAATGCGCAATTAAACGATTATTATACGTTCACAAAGGGAAGGCAGGCAGGGAAAGATATAGAGATCCCGCCCATTATAGAGCCGGAAGACAGGATATCGAATATAGAGCTTGTCGACAGGGTTTTGAAGTACCACTTCGGCAAAGAGCGAGGTCTCGAATGGTTCAGGGATAATGGTTTCATGACCTGGAAGAAGAGGCCCGAAGAATGCTATTGGCGCTGGTTTATCAACGCCCGGGTGCCGATCTATTACGAGGAGATTGAAGCGGATAGGGAGGAAACGATCGAGAAGGCTGAAAAAGTAGGCTTTAATCTGAACTGGGACTATTTCACCGGCATGACCAGTTATTTCCCTTCCGTTATTTACACCGAGCTCCCCCCGGATTCTGAATACGACCTCCTCGTCGTCTCACAACGGGATCCGCTCATGACCTACCGGTTCACGGCGCATAACCCTTATATCAATGACAGCGGCTTCGCGGAATCCTTATACGTACAACATTACCATGAACGCGGAAACGGCGAAGAAGAAAGGAATAAAGGACGGAGACACTATCTGTCTTGAAAATCGTTTCGGGGACAAGCAAACGGGAACGGTGAAGCTGTCGCAGTTGGTCCATCCCGGGGTGGTGGCAGCGGTCGGCTTGGGGAGTTGGGCCAGAGGGACGCCTGTTTCAAAGGGAAAAGGCGATTAACCCCAACGCCCTGCTCAGGCAGGATCAGCATCGATTCTGTCCTCTTTCGGGCTCGTCCGAACCAACGCCGAGGGTTAAGGCGTATAAAAAACAGATGTGAGGTAAAGAGCTAACATGAGATGGGGTATGCTGATAAATCTGGTTAAGTGTGTCGGCTGTTACAGCTGTGTGGTCAAGTGCGAGCAGGAGCATTTTTTGCCGCCGGATGTGCTCTTCGGCAGGCTCTTGATTTCGGAAACCGGCGAGTACCCCAGGGCCATAAAGCAGGTATATCCCGTGTTGTGCAATCACTGCAAAGAGGCAAAGTGTGTGGACGCCTGCCCGACCCGTGCAACCCAGAAGCGTGAGGATGGTATCGTCTGGGTCGATGCGGATAAGTGCGTGGGCTGCCGGTACTGTATGATGGCCTGTCCCTATCAGGTTCGCACCTACTATGCTGAAGAGAAGGAGTATTATCCCGGTCAGGGCCTTACGGAGTTTGAGAAGATGGGAAGACAGTTGCATCCGTATCAAACCGGGACGGTTGTGAAATGCAATTTTTGTATGGAGAGGGTTGACAGCGGCATCAAGCGAGGATTGAAACCGGGCGTTGACCGGGAAGCAACGCCGGCCTGTGTCATTACCTGCCCGGCCAAGGCACGGTACTTCGGTGATCTGGATGACCCGGACAGCGAGATTTCGATGCTGGTGAGGAAATGGCGTCCTGTTCCGTTACATCCGGAATACGGTACTGACCCTTCCGTCTATTATGTTATAGGCTGAAAAAGTGTGAGACCGCGACTGTTCGCTTTGACAAAGATTTTCGGAATCAATGTATTTGAAATCTTATGATGCTGGGTTGCATTCAAAAATAGAGCAAGGCGACCAGGAGGATAGCGACGGAGGCGTACTATTAGTACGTCGGAGTCGTGCCGATAGCGTAGCATCCTGTAAGGACGCAGGCAACGAAGCTATATGAAT
>CAWGEZ010000063.1:0-12201 GCA_963821605.1 uncultured delta proteobacterium
TGGCCGCGGGCGGGCATAGCAGTAAAGTAGGGAAGGGGTCAAGGGGCCATGAAACCGGGGCCGTGACGCGTGACGCGTAACGCGTGACAACTGACCAAGGAGAATGGCGAAGGAGTTTGACAAACGATGAGCCTGCGAAAACAGATTGTTATCCTGGGAACGCTCGACACCAAGGGCGAACACCTCCACCTGTTGAAGCAAAAGATCGAGGCGAGAGGGCACAGGGCACTGATCCTCGACCTGAGCATGGGGGGCGTTCCCGTCCTACCCGCGGACATACCGGCTGCAGAGATCGCCCGAATCGCCGGACACAGCCTGGAGCAGCTCGTGGCGGCTCGGAACAGGTCTGTCTCCACTGATATCATGATAGCCGGAGCGCAGCAGAAGGTGCTGGAGCTTCTGTTGAAGAAGGAAATAGATGGGATAGTGGCGATGGGAGGGGCATCGATGGCCCTCATCGCCTCACGGGTCATGGCGAAACTACCCTTCGGCATTCCGAAAGTGATTGCCACGCCGGCTGCCATGCCCACCTATATCTCCGAATGGTTCGGCGCCCTGGATGTGGTGATCATGCAGGTGATCATGGAATTTGCGGGCATGAATAATCTTGTCACTGCGGTGATCGCACAAGTTGCCGGAGCTATTTCAGGCATGGCCGAGGAAGCCTCCGACCAGACGTCGATCAAGATCCGCGTTCCATCGATTGCCATTACCCAGATGGGCTTCAATGAAGGGTGCGCGGTTGAGGTAAAGAGGCTCCTCGAGAAAAGGGGTACAACGTCTACCCGTTCCATGCGAACGGTATAAGTGACAGGAGCATGGAGCGGCTGATTGCACAGGGCCTTCTGGATGGTCTCATAGATATAGTGCCCGCGGGGCTCATCGAGGAGCTTTTCCAGGGGAACAGGGCAGCGGGCATGGAGAGGCTCGACGCGCCTATTGAAAGGGGCATACCACTCGTGCTTGCACCTTGTACTCTAAACACAACCGGCGCCGGACCGACGCGCAGGATGAAGGAACGCTTCATCAACCGGCCACGGAAGCTGCAGATCGACGAGATACGGTTTATGACCCGTTATGAGCCTGATGAGATGAGACAAGGTGCCCGGCTTTACGCGGAGAAACTGAACAGGGCCAAAGGGCCGGTCAAATTCCCCGTCCCGTTAAAGGGGGTGGTCCTCGATTGACAAGCCCGGAAGCGTCCTGTACAATCCGGAAGAAGATAGAGCGTTCGTGGATGAGCTAAAGGCGCACCTGAAGCCTGAAATCCAGATTGAGGAGATCGATTGCAATCTGGAGGACCGGGAGTTCGCCAGCGCACTGGTTGAGAGCTTCGACGAAATGTTTGAGGAGAAGCATTGAATACGCCTTATAGGTCCTATACGACCTATCGGACCTATGATCATTTTCTTTGGGGGTAACCATGGCTGAGAAATGGTTGTATTGGCTGGGAGGAACTGGGGAAGGAACAGAATAACATGGTGGGGAAGAAGTGTGCTAACCTGGGGGAGATTGCGAAGATTGGTCTTCCGGTACCCCACGGTTTTGCCCTTTCCCTTGACGCATACAACCTCTTTATGCGTCTGGCCGGGGCGACCGACGAGATGCGCTCGTGTATAAAGAGCTCTCAGGCGTCGCTTGAAACGATCGCAGGAATTAATGAACTGAGCCGTGCGTTACGCCGAATTGTCGAATCAAAGCCCGTGCCTGCAGAGATGAAGGCAACGATACTGTCCCATTACGGGGAGCTCTGCAATCGCTGTTGTGCGCTTGATGTCGCTGTTTCCACCCGTTCGGCCGGGGCAGTCAGCCATCCTGGTCAATACGAGACTCATCTCAACGTGAAAGGGGACTCAGACCTTTTGGAAAAGATAAAGAAGGTCTGGAGCAGCTCGTTCAATCCCACCTCATTGTCATTCAGAAAACAGAAAGGTCTGCCCCTCGAAAGCGATCCCATAGGGGTAGCGGTCCTTAAGATGGTGAACGCCCGCAGCGCCGGGATCGTCTTCACTGCAGACCCTAATACGGGGGACATGGGCAGGATGATCGTCGAGGCCAATTGGGGGCTCGGGGAGAGCGTCGTGGGCGGAGAGTCGATGCCTGATACCTACGTGGTGGATAAGAACACGCTTAAGGTCGTGGAAAGGAGACTGGGGACTAAACTGAAGTGCGTTCTCCCGGCAGGGCAGGGTGTTCTTGACCAGGAAACGCCCGAAGACAAGCGCTGCAGCTTCTGCCTGTCCGACGAAGAGCTGGCTGAAATCGCAAAAGCAGGTGTTCAGCTCGAAGAGCACTTCGGCGTGCCGCAGGACGTGGAATGGGCGATCGACAGTGATCTTTCCTTTCCTCATAATGTCATCCTCCTTCAAACAAGGAACGAGGTCATGGCAAAGAAGAAGGATCCCGTTGACCAGTTGCTCGATCTGATGATGACCCGGTTTGTAAAGGCATGACAAGAATTATGACAAGAATTATGACAAAAAAAGTCTTGCGGATTGTTGCTCGTTGGTTGAAAATGGGGAAGTGAACCTCGCCAGGATCATGGTTTGTGTGGTCGATGTGAAAACGATAGCAGACAGGGGAGGTGAACAAGGGAAAGAAAGGAGAGACGCGCCGGAAAACTCGAGACTGCGGGAAAGTGTGTCTGCAGAGCGACACGCGAGTTGGGCCGGGTTTTACTGGGGGAGCTTGTGACCAGGGCCGGGAGGCCTGGCAAAGACTCTAAAAAAGGAGGAGGGGGGTTATGAAGTACTACGTGAAATTAACAATACTGTTGGGCTTAATCTGGGGATTCATTGCGATCCAGCGGATCGTCATCGCCATCATCATGCCTGCAATTCAGGCGGACATGAAGTTCACGTATACGGATGTGGGCATGATCATATCGATCACGGGCCTCATCTGGGCCTTCGGCACCATCATATGGGCAAGTATCGGTGACCAGTACGGGCGCCGCCCGGTCATTGTCGGATGTGCCATCCTCGCTTCCGTCTTCTCCTGGATGACCGGGATGGTCCACACGCTCGGCAGTATGCTGACGGTCCGGGGAGTCCTGGGATTCTTCGAGGGAGGTCCCTGGGGTCCCGCTCTTTCAACCGTAGGGGAAGAAGCGCCCGACGAGAAGAGGGGGATGATGGTTAGTTTCATCCCCGGCAGTTTCTTTCTCATCGGCGTATGCCTGGGACCTATGCTCGCGGTCTGGCTCTTGACTCACTATGGGTGGCGGCCTGTGTTCTATGTCATATCCATACCCGGTGTCATCCTTGCCATAATATGCGCGTTTTTTATGCATGAGCCTGCTTCCGTTGCGGCGGTCATCAAGGCGCGCAAGGCCGGTGAGAAGAAGGTTGTATACGATCAAGGGCACAAGGTGAAACTGAGCGACGTGCTCAAGTATAAGAACGTGATTATCTCGACTATTAACAGCGTGCCGGTCATGGCCTGGCTCTGGATTTACAGCGGTTTCTCCGCGTTGTTCCTCGCCAAGGTCCACAACATGAGTATGGAAGGCATCGGCCTTGTTATGTCTGCTTCCGGCATAGGCGGATTCCTCGGTATGGTAATGATGGGTCGGCTATCGGACGGTATGGGGCGTAAGGCGGCCATGATCCTCTCCGGGCTCCTCTGCTGCCTCTCTGGTGTGGCGATCATCGCGATGCCGGTCGGGGCTTCTCTAGGCGGCTTCTGCATACTCTTCTTCTTCTGGGGCATGTTCGGTGGTGCTGTCTTCCCGCTTTACCTGGGCACCTTGCCCGCGGAAAGCGTGCCGCCCGAGTTTGCAGGAACGGCCATCGGTGTGCCCACGGCAGTTGGTGAAGTTATTGGCGCAGCCATCATGCCGACTATTGCGGGCGCCCTTGCCGACATGTTCAACCTTTACGCTCCCATGTGGATGGCAGCAATAAGTGGATTGCTGATCATGCTCGTCTCCCTGGGATACGTGGAAACGGCGCCGAGGAAAGTGGCAAGAATGAAGAGCAAACCGACGCGCGAGGACCATCTGCTCAAACCCTTCAGGGGCAAGGGCAGTCTGACAACATAGCAGGCCTGTGTCTCTGATACCGATTTGCATTCGAGCGGACGACCCAGCCTTCGGCCGGGTACCCCGGGCGGCAGCGGAGAGCGATAGCGAGCATCCTGTAAGGACGCAGCGATAGCGCAGCATCCTGTAAGGACAACGAAGGTATACACTTGAAGGCGAATCGGTATTTCTGAGTCGCGGGAGGGTACCGGCATGACCGGCGCTAATCAAGCATAGAGGGGGGAAGCATGTTGAAGGATGCCTATGATTTGAGTTTTTACGAATTCGATGAGGAGAGGGACCCGAAGGTGTACGGTGTGCTGCTGTGTGATGTGGTGCACGGAAGGCCGCCCATGAAGCCCACGTACATGGGCATCGGCTGGTACTGGTACTACCATGGTGTCCGCTACGGCGCGGCACGGCTCTGTTTGCCGACGACGCACGGCTGGGACTCGCGGTTCGTCGATGGCTACCCTTACATCACGGCCATCCGCACGACGCCCGAAGAGGCAAAGGCCCGCGAGCCGATATTCAGGGAGAGGATAAAGCCGTTTCTCGAGGATTTTGACGGCGTCTGGGATCCCCTGAAGATGGACCTGCTGAAGACCTACAAGGCCGCGAGGAAGTCGCGGGGCCTCAAAGAGTGGGCGGATATAAAGAAGCTGAGCAATGATGAACTCCTTTCCTTCTTCCTCGATTTTGCTTATGTCATCAATCGGAAGGAGGGGGAGGTCCATTTCTACATGCTGATGGCCGCGTACTATATAAGCGGTCTGTTCCAGGAGATGTGGCGTGCCATGTTCGGTATAGAGGCAGGTATCGACCCGAAATTCCACCGGTTGATGTCCGGCTTCGAGTCCATGGATGTGAGCTTCACCCGGGGACTCTGGCAGCTGGGCAGGAAGGCGGTAGATGCCGGTCTGGAGGAAATCTTCAAGACCAGCAAGGACGAAGACGTGCTCGAGAAACTCAAGGCGACGAAGAAAGGCAAGAAGTGGTCCCAGGCGTACCACGCGTACCTGCTCGAACACGGGTGGAGGGCGGACCGGCAGCATGCATATGATTTCCCGACGTGGATCGAAAAGCCGAGTGTGGGCATAGCCCGGATAAAGGTCTTGATGTCGGAACCGATCTTTCCGTTCGACGCGCACCGCGAACGTGTGAACAGGGAACGGGAGGAGGCGGAGAAGGACGTCCTGGCCAAAGTGCCGGAGGGGCAGAGAGCGGCATTCGGTCTCCTCATGAAGGCTGCCCAGAAGGGGGGCTACTGGAGTGAGGACCACGGTTACTACTGTGACCTTTCCGTGGGCGCGATGGGCAGGTGGATCATTACCGAGTTCGGCAGGCGGTTCGCGGAGGCCGGATGCATCGACGACGCTGAGGACGTACATTACCTACATCCAAACGAGATACGGAAGGCCGCCATTCCCATGGGCAAAGTCAATCTACGTCCTTACGTGGAGCGACGGAAAGCTGCGCATAAGCGGAACCTGGAGATAGAGCCGGCCCCATTCTATGGGGACATTACTCAGGCGCAGGACATAGTGCGAAGCGACCCGACCCTGTCGGTCTCCACGCAGATTCCCATCGTAAGGGAAGAGCTGAAGGCAGACCTTTACGGGGCTGCGGCTGCACCCGGTGTGGTGGAAGGCGTCGCGCGGGTTATCATGAGTCCCGACCAACTCTACCAGGTACAGCCCGGTGAAATAGTGGTGGCGCCCGGCACCTCGTCGTCGTGGACGGTAGTTTTCAGCGTTATCAAGGGGCTTGTGAGCGACGGAGGCGGCGCGCTTTCGCATCCCGTGATCATGGCGCGGGAGTTCGGCGTGCCCTGTGTCTCCGGCTGTGTGGAGGGTACGCAAAAGATCAAGACGGGCCAGAGGATACGAGTGGACGGGGATCAGGGGGTTGTGTACATCCTGGACAAATAGAGAGCAGACTCTGACCGATTTGCATTCAAGGACAGCATCCGCACGTGGGGTACCCGGGGGCTACTACTATCCGGAACGAGGTTTGAGAGTGCCCGTGTACCCCGCCGGCACGTTTCCTGACATCCTGCGACGTCTCGGGGTGAGACAATAGATTGGGAACCGGTCATTACTGAAACGTTTATCATAAAGGAGACATGGCATGAAAGAAGTACGTACCCCCGAGGTGTTGGGAGAACTGATCGAAGAAAGGGCGAGCAGGCTCGGAGATAAGATCTTTCTCCGTTTCAAAGATCAGAAATTCAGTTACCGGGAGATGGACCGTTTTTCAAATCGATGCGCTAACGCATTCAAGAGCCTGGGCGTGACCAAGGGCGATACCGTCAGTATCATGCTCGCCAACTGCCCGGAGTTCATACATATCTGGTTCGGGCTCGGCAAAATCGGAGCTGTGGAAGTTCCGGTAAACACGTCATACAAGGGCGAATTCCTGCGCCACATAGTCGATCAGTCCGATTCGAAAATCTTTATGATCGGCAGCGAGTTTCTGGATCGCCTAAAGCTGATAGAAGACAGCCTGACCAAGCTTCAAAAGGTGGTGGTCCTGGGAGGCCTCACAAAGGAACAGGCCGCCGCCTCCTCGATCCCGATGATAAGCTTCGAGGAATTCTTCAACGCTCCTGAGGATCCCGTTGACGTCAAGGTCCTTCCATCGGACGCTTTAAGCATCATCTATACTTCCGGGACAACCGGTCTTTCCAAGGGAGCTCTGGGTCCCCACAAGTTCTGGGTTGTGGTGGCTCAAAAGATGCTTGAGTGCCGCGAGGGCGGGAAAGACGACATCTTCTTCACGTTCCTTCCGCTGTATCACTTCAATGCGCAGTGCCTCACTACAATGACGGCGATGATAGCCGAAGCTGAGATGGTACTCTCCGACAAATTCAGCGCTTCCCGTTTCTGGGACGAGATCCGCAAGTGCAAAGCAACACAGTTCAATTACCTCGGAGCGGTGATACCGATATTGGCCAAGCAGACACCGAAGCCCGACGATCTTGATAATCCGGTCAAAATAGCCTTCGGCGCAGGGTGCCCCCAGGCAGTGATGGATGAGGTGGAAAAGAGATTCGGGTTCAAGTGCCTGGAAGGCTTCGGGATGACCGAGATAGGCATCCCCGTGCATGTCAGGGTGAACGACAGGAGGCCCGGCTCGTGCGGAAAGGTGCTCGACATCTACGAGATCAAGCTGGTTGACGATGAGGACAATGACGTACCTGTGGGAGAGCCCGGGGAGATTATATTCCGCCCGAAAGAACCCTTCACCATGATGCTGGGATATTTCAATATGCCGGAGAAGACCCTGGAGACATACCGCAATCTCTGGTTCCATACAGGAGACCTGGCTAAGAAAGATAAGGACGGCTATTTCTATTTTGTCGACAGGAAGAAAGATGCGCTCCGCAGGAGAGGCGAGAATATTTCTTCCTTTGAAGTGGAGCGGGCCATTAATTCACACCCGAGTGTTCTGGAGTCGGCGGCCGTCGCCGTGAAGTCTGAGCTCGCTGAAGATGAAGTGAAGATATGCGTCGTCCTCAAGCCCGGCGCCAGTCTGACGCCCGAAGAACTGATCAAACATGCCAATGACAGGATGCCGTACTTTGCCGTCCCGCGCTACGTGGAGTTTATGGAGAGCCTCCCTAAAACACCGACAGAGCGTGTGCAAAAGTATCTGTTGAAACAGGCGGGCATCACGCCGAATACCTGGGACAGGGAAAAGAGCGGGGTCGAGGTCACGAGGTAGTCAGGGGCGTTGTATGAAGGGAGGACGAGCAACAATGACGGGCATTACATCGATAGGTGCCTATATCCCCATGTACCGGCTTGATCGGCAGGAGATAGGCAGAATGTGGCGCGCAAAGGGCGGCAGAGGGGAGAAGGCGGTAGCCGGCTATGACGAGGACGCCGTGACTATGGCCGTGGCCGCTGCCCGGGATTGCGTGCGAGTGCAGGACAAGCAAATAGACAAGCAGGCAGACGGACTTTACTTTGCCACTACTACAGCCCCCTACAAGGAGAAACAGAGCGCGGCCATCATAGCGAGCGTGCTTGACCTGGACAAAAGATGCGGCACCGCCGATTTTACCAATTCCCTCAGGGCTGGAACGACTGCCCTGAAATCAGCCCTTCACGCCGTAAAGAGCGGCTCAGCCAGGCAGGTAGCGGTCATCGCCTCGGACTGCCGGCCCGGCGCCCCGAAAGGGAGATTTGAACAGTTACTCGGGGACGGGGCCGCAGCCCTTATGGTTGGGTCAAGCGATCTCATTGCAAGTATTGAAGGCAGTCATTCTATTTTTAGTGAGTTTACCGATGTATGGAGAACAGAAGCCGACGCCTTCGTAAAATCGGGAGAAGGGCGGTTTATCGATGAAGTAGGCTACATGCCGTTGATGCAGGAGGCCATCGTAGAGTTGATGAAGAGTTGCTCGTTCTCTCCGGGCGATTTCTCCAGGGTCGTTTTCTCGGCGCCTGACTCTCGGGAACATGCGGATCTTGCAAAAAAGCTCGGCTTCGACCCAGCCCAGGTCCAGGACCCCTTCTTTACCCTCATCGGTCATACCGGGACTGCGTCTGCGCTCGTGATGCTGGTTGCTGCCCTGGAAGAGGCACATCCCGGTGACAGGATCCTTTTTGCAAATTACGGCGATGGCTGTGATGCCTTTATACTTCGCGTAACCGAGGAGATAGCCCGAGTGCGTGAGAAGCCGATGATGAAGGAGCGGCTGGAGAGAAAGAGGTCTATAGATTATGGTACCTATCTCAACTGGCGCGACCTCGTATCATTCGAAGCATCAAGCCTTCCTGAACGTGCAGAACCCTCGCTCGCCAGTCGATGGAGAGAACGGAAGGTTATTTCATCTCTCAACGGCGTGAAATGCAAGAAATGCGGAACTCCGCAGATACACCCGATCGGGCAAGCCGTGAGAATCTGCGTGGCGTGTCAGTCGAAAGATGCGTTCGAGGAGTACAAATTTTCCGATAAGAAGGGTAGGCTCTTCACCTATGCGGTGGACCAGTTGCAGCCCACAAAAAATCCTCCCGGTCTCAATGGGGTTATCGATTTCGATGGAGGTGGAAGGTTGATCTGCGAATTGACCGACTACGATCTCGACCGGGTCACAATAGGCATGCCGGTGGAGATGACGTTCAGAAGGCTCTTCCAGGGTAAAGGGATTGTCAATTATTTCTGGAAAGCAAAGCCTGTTTAAAGTGTTTCATAGGTCTTATAGGTCCGATTTGACTTACACGTCCTATTTCAGAAAAAGGAGCTTAGGATGGAGAGCATCAGAGATAAAGTTGCCATAGTGGGCATGGGCTGTACGAAGTTCGGAGAACGGTGGGACATGGGAGTGGAGGACCTTCTTGTTGAAGCGGCCTACGAGGCGTTTCAGGATGCAGGTATAGAACCGAAGGATATTCAGGCGGCCTGGATAGGCACGGTCTTTTCGGGCATAACAGCCCTCACGCTATCCCCCCTGGGACTCCAATATATTCCCATGACGAGGGTTGAGAATATGTGCGCCACGGGCTCCGAAGCTCTCAGGGCGGCGAGCTACGCCGTGGCTGCGGGTGTGTGCGACGTGGCCCTGGCCATCGGTGTGGAGAAGCTCAAAGATTCGGGACTGACCGGAGTAAAGGGCCCGGCTATTGTTGGTGATAACCCGGACGGCAGCTCGGGGATTGGCTCCGGTTACAGCGCGCCTGCTTCCTTCGCGTATCTCGGGACAAGGTATTTCCATCACTACAGCCTGGGACCCGACGAAGGTAAGAGGCTTCTTGCTGAAATTGCGGTGAAGAACCATTACAATGGCAGCTTGAATCCCAAGGCCCATTTTCACAACAGACTGACTGTGGAGCAGGTGGTGAAAGCACCTATCGTTGCATGGCCCCTTGGCTTATATGATTGTTGTGGTGTAAGCGATGGGGCGGCTGCGGCCATAGTTACGCGGGCGGACATGGCGAAAAACTTCAGAGCCGATCCTGTCTACATCAAAGGTCTGGCCATCAGTGTCGGGGCCCGGCAGGGTTCAATGCGGCAGGATTATGACTACGTGCATATTGAAGAGAACGTCCTTGCTGCCGGGAAAGTTTACCAGGAGGCAGGGATAAGAGACCCGCGAAAAGAGATAAGTATTGCCGAGGTACACGACTGTTTCACCTGTCATGAGCTGATACTCTATGAAGACCTGGGATTCAGCGCGAGAGGAAGGGCCAGAGAGGACATAGACGAAGGAATATTCACGTTGAAAGGGAAGTTGCCTGTGAATACCGATGGCGGACTGAAATGTTTTGGCCATCCGCTTGGCGCCAGTGGCCTCAGGATGATGTATGAGGTCTATCTGCAGCTTCAGGGCAAGGCCGGCCCGCGTCAGGTCAAAAATCCGCATCTGGGGCTGACTCACAATCTCGGAGGAAACGCAGGCATGGGCGTGGCAAGCTGCGTTGTTGTGGGTAATGAAAGAACGAAGTAAGGGTCACGGGTCACGGGTCACGGGTCAAGGGTTGGAGAACAAATGGAGAATAGACGGATCTTTTGC
The DNA here is from genome assembly GCA_963821605.1 of uncultured delta proteobacterium. GTDB lineage: Bacteria > Desulfobacterota > Syntrophorhabdia > Syntrophorhabdales > WCHB1-27 > JADGQN01. The sequence goes on from CAWGEZ010000063.1 coordinate 10,542, forward strand.
GCAAGGAAGAACCGGGAGGGTTGAGAGATTATGGATTTGAAAAGGTTGAAGGTCAAAGTTCACCCGGCTCGTACTGCCCTTCTCGTCATCGATATGCAGAAAGACTACTGCTGTGAAGGCGGGACATTCGACAGGATAGGGTTTGATGTACTGCCCGCGCAGCAGCTTGCACCGCGGTTAAACCAATTCCTGGAGAAAGCCAGGAGCGCCCTCAAATGCATCGTGCACCTGAAGATGACGAAGATTCCCGGCCTTCTTTCGGAAGCAATGCAGGAACATTATGCGAGGCGGGGCATAGAGAGAAAATACGATCCCGCTTATGGAGAATTCTACGGAGTCATTCCCCTGGAGGGAGACACCGTGATACCGAAGTACAAATACTCCGGCTTTGTTTCAACGTACCTCGACCAGTTTCTCAAGGCGAACCGCGTTGAAACCCTTATTATCACGGGAGTGGCCACAAATGTCTGCGTGGAGTCTACCGCGCGGGATGGGTTTATGCGCGACTACTGCGTCGTTCTCCCCAGAGATCTGACGGAGGGCACAAGTCCTGAGGCCAAGGAATGGTCTCTCAGGAATGTCGACCTGTTCTTTGGCGAAGTAGTGGAATCTCAGGACATCCTGACGTGCTGGGGACTTTAGAGAAGCCTGAGGCTAACGCAGAAATGCAGTATAGATCCAAGACGAAGGTTGAGGGGGCGTCAGAGAAGAGCCTCTTTATTTAGGCCTTCGCTTTAGTCCTTACCTCAACCTTCGCTTTAGTCCTTACCTCAACCTTAACCTAGCAATTCGTTCTACTTAACCGGCACGAACGCGTCTTTTCTATTCTGGGCCCAGCATGCCTCGTTATGCTCTGTGCAGACTGGCCTTTCCTTGCCATAGCTGATCGTATCGAGCATCTTCGCGTCTACGCCAAGGCCGGTAAGGTAGTTTTTCGCAGAGTCTGCTCGCTTCTGACCAAGCGCCAGGTTGTAATCAACGGTGCCTCTCTCGTCACAGTTTCCTTCTATTCTTACCTTGGCATTGGGATTGGCCTTAAACCAGTCGAGGTTCTTTTTGAGTATGTCTGCATCACCCGGCCTGATGTTGTACCTGTCAAAATCAAAGTAAATATTGTTCAGGACTGGAGCCGCTACTACCGGTGGCGGTGGGGGTGGCGGTGCGGGTTCCACAGGCACTACCGGCTTTGCCTCCGGAGCCACCACGGCTTGCGCCTCGGGTGGTTTTGGCGGAGGAGCTTCGCCCTTCTGGGCCTGTATGAAACAGCCGCATCCCGCAAGGGAAAATGCCACGATAACAAATAACACTAACATGCCACACGCTCTGCTCTTCATAATCTTATACCTCCGAGGATAGAATTGGGTGGATCGCTAATGCTCTAATCTAAGCAGCGTTAACGGTTGCGTCAACCCCGGGGCCAATACTTTTTCTATTTTGTTTGGAATATGTTCTGTACGACTTGACGCACGGTCGAGCGAGAATTACTTAATTAATAGCATTCTTGTTTTCGTGCGCTTATATTTATGGTATCTGCTTAAAGAGGGGGTAGAACGTGACCCGTAATACCAATTCGCCTTCCAGTGTATACCTTCGTTGTCGCTGCGTTGCTCTCCTCGACGTACTTCTGAGTACGCCTGCGTCCTTACAGGATGCTACGCTA
>CAWGEZ010000064.1:0-20063 GCA_963821605.1 uncultured delta proteobacterium
TGCCCGCCTTCCCTTGGTGAACGTATAATAATCGTTGAGTTGCGCATTGTACTCCGCCCTTATTCCCACCCTGTCAGCCAGGTCGAACATGACATCCTGAATATCTCTTGCCTCGCCCCTCGGTTCGGTAACGGGCATGCGCACGTGAAAACTCCACTTATCCATGCCTACGGGGTAGCTGTAGGTGACGCTGAAGGCAGTGGAGATGTCCAACGTCTCGAGGTAGTGCGACTCGGGCAAAACGATGTCGCAAAAACCTTCGGTCGTCTCGTTATGGAATGGCTGAAGCGCACAGGCAAAGGGGACTTTCTTGAGAAACTTTTCCACGGCTTCCGGTCTGAGCAGGCTCATCACCACGTTTGCACCGTAAGTAAAGAACACTTCCGGTCCGAAAGGATGGCCGGCGTTCTCCCACAACCCTTCCCAGTCCTCAGCGTAAGGATAGATGTTCGACCTTGCATGAGGGAAGAGATCGTAAAAGTTCAGACAAACGCCAGGCCCCTGTACTTTACCGGGCGGCCACGCAGGTATCCCAACGGGCCAGGCGCCGCAAGTGAGCATACCGTCAAGACCACGGTAAGCCGAGTAGGCGAACCCACCCGTCTCCGGGTAGCCAAGACTCCTTGCCGTTCCGGAACCCAGGAGGCCTCCGCACACGTCCTGGTTGCCGAGCAAAACATTTATCAGGTGCATGGCAGTATACTGGTGAAAGGAGTTCGAATGGGTCTGCACCCCCTTGTACCCGACAACGCAGGCCGGTCTGTACGGCACTTTCACGCCATCGATCTCAATAAAACTTCCTATTTTCGCCTCGTCAACCAGTTCCTGCGCCAGCCGTCGTATGGTGGCTGCGGGAACGGTACTTATCTCGGAAGCCCATTCCGGCTTGTACTGTTTCAGGTGTTCTTTGATGAGGGCGAAAATAGGCTGCGCATTCGACTCCGTGAACCGTATACTTCCCCTCAAGCGCGGGATGGGTCAGGGTCGGGTCATCATACGTCTTAACGTTACCGTCGGCTTCATCAAAGAGAACAGGCTTTCCTGTTTGTTCATCCCGCACATAAAGACGGTCGGGACCGAGAAGATAGGCACTGTTCGTCTTGTGCCTGATATATTCCTTGTCGTAGATCCCGATCTCATTGACCATGAGATTGGCTATGGCCAGAAAGACGGCTATGTCCGTTGCCGGCAAAATCGGTATCCATTCTTCTCCCTTGGATGCGACCGTGAAGCCCTGAGGGTCCATGACCCTCATTTTCAGGCCCCGCTCTCTGGCTGCTGCTGCCTGTCTGATACTGGCGCTTGCATTGCGACCGCCGCCCCACCCTTCGTTTCCGCCGCAGCGCAGCACATAGTTGCAGTACCGGTAATCAGGGACAATGTCCCACGCGGCATAGTGTAAAGCGCCTATGTGATGGGCGCTGCCTCCGCACATGGTTCCCGGACCGCCCGAGGCATGGGAGTTGCCGCCGTAAGCCGGAATAAAGCGGGACCAGGAAGTGTTGGCCCTCATGCCGCCCGTGGGACCCGGGCTCATGGCAAAGACCGTCGACCTCGGGTCCTTCTTCCGTGCCGCTATAAGCTTCTCGGTAATGGTATCGAGAGCCTCTTCCCAGGTAATGCGCTCCCACTTAGGGTCTTCATGAAGTCCTTTTTTCGGATTGGTCCTCTTTACCGGATAGAGGATCCTCTTAGGATCATGCCAGTCCATTACGCTGGTGACGCCCTTGGCGCAGAGCCCCCCCTGGGCGCCCTTGTCGCTCTCGGGAACCCCCTCCGCGGCAACCGGTTTACCGTCGAGGACCCTTACTCTGTTAGCACACTCGTTGTAGCAGAGGGAACAGACACTGTGGACCCAGTAGTCTTTTTGTTTGTCTCTTTCACCGAAGAATTTCCTGTAACGTTCTCGGTCCTTCTCGACAATACCCATCACAACATCTCCTTGCAAATTCGAGTTAATCAGGACACACGCAGATGTCTTAATAATTATACTTCAATGTTCGAGTCTTCAACCATAATACCATTTGGCCATAATGGAGTCGGAGTGTCAAGTACTTTTTCCCTGAATCTCCTTGATGCAGATTTTCATCAAGAGCTTCTCAACAGGCCAGCAACGTTGCCTCGTTCATCCCCTCATTCAAGATGGATTCTTTCAAGAAGTGGTGATAAAGTCTCTTGTGCGACTCCCTCCGATCTTCCACCTGGCTCTCGCGCATGCGTCGTGTGACCTTAACCAGGGAGCGCTTCCCATTCTCCTCCCCTTCTTTATCGCGGAGCACCATATCACTTACGCTGCCGCAGCAACAATCGTCTTTGCGTCGAACATGGTTTCGACGATCACGCAACCTTTCTTCGGTTATATAGCCGATCGTCAATCGAGACCCTGGCTAATTCCCCTCGGCGTGATCATCGCCGGGCTAGGCTTTTCCTGTGCCGGCATAGCGCCGACCTACGAGTTGGTGCTCCTGGCAGTCGCCGTCAGCGGATTGGGAGTGGCCACGTTCCATCCTGAGGGAGCCCGTCAGGCGCACGCCATAGCGGGCGACAGAAAGGCCACGGCCATGAGCCTCTTCACCGTCGGCGGCCAGCTCGGGTTTGCGATCGGCCCACTCGTGGCTACAGCGCTTCTGCTCGCCCGCGGATTGCCGGGTACACTCTGGTTTCTCCTTCCGGCCATCGTGGTGACGTTCTTTCTGGTGGCAGGACCCGGAAAGCCTTCCGAACGTGTTGAGCATCAGGAACGCGGCCAGAACGTTTCAACCCCGGGCGGCGGCCAGGATGCCTGGGTTCCATTTTGCTGCCTCGCCATTGCAGTGGTCTGTCGCTCGATTATCCTCTTCGGCTTAAATACGTTTCTTCCCCTTTACTGGATGAATGTACTCCACCAGTCTAAGGCAGTCGGCGGCGCGGTCTTGACGGTCCTCCTTGTCGGAGGAATAATTGGCAATCTTCTGGGCGGAAGGATCGCCGACCGTTTCGGCTACCGGATCGCTGCGCTGGCTGAGTTCGCGCTCCTCACCTGCTTACTTCCGTTGCTGGCGCTTACCACGGGTGCGGTTTGGGCAGCCCTGCTCCTCGTCCCGATCGGCCTCTTGCTTTCTGCGCCGAACTCTCCCATGGTCGTGCTTGGGCAGAGCTACTTGCCCAACCACATAGGGTTGAGCTCCGGAGTGACGATGGGTTTTGCTTTTTCCTTCGGAGGTCTGACAACACCTGTACTGGGATGGATTGCCGATCACCACGGGCTCCATGCAGCGATTTCGGCTGTAGCATTCCTGCCCATATTCTGTGCGGCCTTGATAGCCACCCTACCGCGCCCGAAGCGTGCACCGTTGAGCTAGGAGCCACGGACGCTCTTGCCGGAAGTCGAGAGAAATTTCCTCAGCCTATCCCTCAGTTTTGAAATATCCTCGGAGATTAGTTTCCTCGCTTCCTCAGCGCGCCTTTCCTGAATCAACCTGAGCAGTCGCCGGTGAATCTGCAGATATTCCTTTCCAAGAGACGAGTCGGAAAAGTTTCGACTGAATTCCTGCACCAGTTCAATGACCGATTCCATCACTATCGACAGGATCGGATTGCCAGCGGCCCTTGAGAGCAGAAGGTGAAAGCGGATATTATTCGCTTTAAGCAAAGAGACATCATCCTGATGCGCGGAGGATTCCTCTATCAGGACCCTCAGGGGCTCCAGATCGGCCGGCTTTGCGTTCAAGGCTGCTTGAACGGCAATGTGGGGCTCAATCAGCGCACGTACGTCGAAGAGATGGTCGATGGTAATCTGTCCGTGAGTTATCAGGTTCTTTAAGGAACTACTCACCGGTTTGTGAAAACTCCGCGTGACAAAAGCCCCTCCCTTCGGTCCTTTTCTGATCTCAACAAGGCCCGATTCTTCCAGCACCCGGAGCGCTTCCCGTACTACCGTTCGGCTCACGTTGAACTGTCGGGTCAGTTCGCTCTCGCCGGGGAGTTTGTCACCAACCGCAAGGGTGTCGCTCATGATTTCAGCGACCACCATCTGAATCACTTGCTCGGAGTATCTTCTTCGGTCGATCTGGTCGAATGCTTTTTTTCTCACCATCTACCGTCTCCCCATGGGATTACTCATCGTTTGCGATTTTGCTTGACAATAATTTTCCGGTATGGGACTGTTCATGTATCTAAACATAATATCTAATTATAATTAGAAAATACAGTACAGATTTTGAGAAGGGTAATTCAGAGATTAGACCATGGACTTCAGACAACAGACTCCGACTTTAGTCGGTGGATATCCGCCTTTCGGTCCCTTGGGAAAGGGACTTTAAACTTTAACCTGGCCAGAGGAGAAAACGGCTCGTTCCTTCCAGGATGCCAGCGCTATCTCGGCAAAACTTTTTAGGAGGTTTTTCATGAAGATTGATCGCGTAGACATATTTGCAATAAGAATCCCTTACGTAAGGCCTATCAAGTTCGCATTCGGCACAAGGACCGTCGGCGACTACCTGATCCTCAAGATCCACACGGACGACGGCGCATACGGCATAGGCGCCGGCGGAGCCCTCTGGCCGCCCGTCTCCGGGGAGAACATACGGGGCGCCATTCAGCTTATGGAGGACTATTTTATTCCGAACGCGTTGCTCGGCGAGAATCCCTTTAACATCAACAAGATCGTCGACACCATGGATCGTCTCTGCGTCGGTCAGACCATGAGCAAATCGTCGGTCGATTTTACCCTGCACGACCTGATGGCCCGTGTCTACGGCGTTCCTATCTATCAACTGCTCGGCGGTGCCCAGCGGGACCAGATTCCCCAGGAATGGATCGTGCTGCTTGATACACCGGAGAAGATGGCCGAGATCGCAAAGCAGTTTGTCGACAGAGGATACGCAGGGGTCAAGATGAAGTGGAGCGGCGACTACGATCTCGATCTCCAGCGCTCACGCCTCATACGCGCAGGCGATCGGCGACAAGGCGGAGCTCTGCGTGGACGTGAACCAGGGATACAGCGCGGACGGGGCGATCAAGATCATAAACGCGACAGAGGAGTACAACCTGAAGTTCGTGGAAGAGCCGGTCCATCGCGACGATTTCGACGGCATGGTCAAAGTTCGGCAGCACACCAGACAGGCCCTCGCTCTGGATGAGACCGCGTGGACCCTGAAGGATGCCGTGCGTTTCATCAAGGCCGGTCTCGTCGATTATCTCCATGCGGCTCCCAGCCGTATCGGCGGACTGGTGAAGCTGCGCCGCTACGTCGAGATGGCGCAGGCGAATTTCGTGACCTGCATCTACTCGATTTACAATAGCCCGGCGCTTGAATATGCCATTTCGGCCCATTGGTCCTTTGCTGCACGGCCAAAGAAATTTGCCGACGAGATCGTCGGCATATTCAACGTGCACGGCGGCTTCAGCACCGACGAGATCACTGAAGGGCCCACGGATCGCATCAACCCGCCCCTGCGAAACGGCGTACTATACAAGCCTGAGGGTCCTGGCCTCGGTATGGAGTTGAACATGGATTACATCCAGAAGTATCTGCTCTATTCCAACTCCGTTAAAGCATAAAGGGACATGGCTTGACATAAAGGGACGCATGCTGTCACCGCAGGAACGGTTGTCTCAGCAAGAGCTTCAGCGCCGGTACGATCTAGTCCGCTCGGAAATGAAGGAGAAAGGGTTGGAGGTCCTGCTCGTCTCGGGCATTCGCTTCGTGGCGGCAGGAGGCTATCTGCGCTACCTGACTAACTGGGCCGAGCCATTCGAGGGAGAGGTGTTCATCTTTCCCCTCGAAGGAACGCCCCTCTTTCTTGCGCGGACCGGGGAGCGCGCACTTCTCGTGAAACATTACCTGGGCATGGAGGCACGTACCGGGTCGACAGCCGTTCATGCTGCCGACGTGCTCGAAAAGATGGGGTGCACGCGCGTCGGTATCTGCGGGCTGAAAACGATGCTTGCCGAATTTTACGTACAATTGACCAGCGCACTACCCGGTGTGGAGTTTGTAGATACGAGCGACATCCTCGATGAAGCACGATGGATCAAGTCTGAAGAGGAGCTGACGTGGATCCGGAAATCGGCGCAGCTCACCGACATTGCCTTCCAGGTATTCTCGACACTGGTCCGTAAGGGCCGCTCAGAATCAGACGTCTTTCTCGAGGTGGAACACGCGGTAAAACAGCGAGGTGCGGAAACCACCTATTTCATGATGTCGGCCGATCCGCATCCGGTCGCTAAGTTCCTCGATCTTGCATTCGACACCTATGAACGAGGCGACCTGGTGCTCTTCAATGCTGAAATAGCAGGCCCGGGAGGCTACTACACCCAGCTGGAGCGGACTCTGTCTATAGGAGCACCCACCAAAGAGGCTGAAGCAGCTTACGCCGTGTGCCTGGAGGCCGAGAGGAGGGCGCTCTCCCAGCTGCGTCCAGGCCGGAAAGCGAAAGACGTCTACCGGGTGATTGTAGAGTCGATCGAGGAGAGCGGTCACAAGATGGGGCTCCATCCCGGCCATGCGCAAGGCCTCGACATCTTCGAACGACCCCTTATTGACCTGAAAGAGGAAGCTGTGCTGTCTGCGGGTATGATCATCGTCCTTCATCCCCACGTGCTCCTGACCTCCGGTGGAGGCGTCTGGATCGGTGATACCTTCGTCGTTACGAACGAGGGTCCCGAGCCGCTGCAGACCAGTGTCAGAGAGCTCAAGGTAATCGATGAATCTGATCGATGAAGCCACTGTCCACCCGGAGGCTGAAGCCGTGTACACAAGACTGCCTGACAAAAAAGGAGGCGTACTATGAGCATTGAAAAGTTGTACAAGCAGTTCCCTGATGTTCACCAGAACATCGTGTTAAAGACAGACGCGCTACGACAGGGAATTGACATCAGCGACGCGGCAATGGAAAACTTCCGACAGAGAGACGACCTGCTCTGGAAAGGCTTCCATCTCTTTTCGTACGATTTCAACAAAACGAAGGTTTATGGAGATAAGATCCCCTGGGTATTACGTTTTGAAGATGGTTGCCCCATGATGGTGCGGACCAATGAAAGCTCTCCCTACCTGCTCGACTTCAGAGATGATGAATTCGTGATCAGTGAAAACAACGAGGTGATCGCGAGAAAGATTTATTTTGAGCGTAAGCCAAGATGGTATGACATGAGGACAAAGGATGGCATTCAGATGTCGGCCATTGCCCAGGGGCAGACCTGTCTCGTCTTTGTCACGATGAATAAGTTTTGCGAGTTCTGGAATACCGGTGATCAGTGTCTCTTCTGCAACATAAATGCAACGCTTAAAGACCAAAAGGCAGGCGGTGAAGACGTAGTTGCCCGCATAGACCCTGAAACGATTGCTGAGGTAGTCAAGACGGCCATCACCGTGGATCATCATTACAACCAGCTGATAATATCGGGGGGCACGATTCTGGGAAAATACAAAGGCCAGACAGAGCTCGAATTTTATATCACGCGCCTCAACGCAATAAAGAAGAAGCTGCAGGCATGGATTCCCACGTGCGTCCAGATAGCGCCATACGACGACGAAGGTTTGAAGAAGCTTCACGAGACCGGCTTTTCCTCTCTGGAGCCGAATATCGAGGTCTGGGAGAAGAAGCTCTTCAAGTGGATCTGCCCCGGGAAGGAAAAGTATGTCGGCTATGATGAATGGATCAAGAGGTCGATCAGGGCTGTTGACTTCTGGGGCCCCGGCCTGGTTAATCCGAACTTTGTCCTCGGCGTGGAGATGGCCAAACCGTACGGATTTGAAGACGTAAGCTCTGCCGTGAAGTCAACCGCCGGCGGCTGGGATTTTCTGATGAGCCACGGCGTCCTTCCCCGATACAATTTGTGGACGAGAGAGGCAGGTTCCGCGTTCGCTGATCAGGAATCCCCTCCTCTCGAATACTTCATCGAAATACAGAAGGCATATGCGGAGTTGCGCTGGAAACACAAGTTCGACCCGCCTTTTCCGGCCACCCACAGCCGTTACCAGTATTCACTCACCTGCCTCCAGGACTTCGAGTACTATCATGGGACAGGCATCACGTCGAAGCAAAACCTGGACGCCAGGCTTGGAGTGAGTGCGGGCGAAAAGGGTGGATGTGAGGACGAGGAAGGCTATACCCTTTCGTGGAGGTAAGGCATGGAGAGTGAGAGACTACTTGCGCAATACGTTACAGATACAGCATATGAAGCGTTGCCCGAAAAACCGGTTGCGATCGCAAAAGAGGTGATGTTGACGGTGTTGGGGACCACTATCGCGGGCGCCAATGCCGAGGGCTGTGAGGCGCTCGTGCGCCAGGTCCGGAAGTGGGGCGGAAGGAAAGAAGCGACTATTCTCATGCACGGGGGTAAGGTGCCGGCTTACAATGCGGCGCTTGTGAACAGCGCCATGGCTCGTGCCCTCGATTTCTGCGACGGCATGGTCCCCGGGATGCACGTCGGTTCCTCCTCTGTTCCAACGGCTCTCGCGGCCGCGGAACTGGCCGGGGGCTGCACGGGCAAAGAGTTCCTTACCGCCCTTGTTCGTGGGTACCGAGGTAGCGTCGAGGCTCAATGCCGTTTCCGTTTATGACGGTTTCGACCCGACGGGCGTCTGCACTATCTTTGGCGCTGCCGCTATCGCGGGCAGGATACTCGGTCTCGACGCAAAGCAGATGATGGATGCACTGGCCCTCGCCTTCAACAAGGCCGGCGGGAGCATGCAGAGTAACATAGACGGCTCCCTGGCGGTCAGGGTGATTCAGGGATTCACTTCTCAATCGGGGATCATCTCCGCTCAGCTCGCGCAGGGCGGCATCACCGGCCCCAAGAACTTTCTCGAGGGCATTTACGGCTACTTTCACCTTTACGCAAAGGATAACTACGACACTCAAGCGGTGACGGCAGATTTGGGAAAGCGCTTCGAGATGGAGAAAACCCTATTCAAGAGATTTCCCAGCTGCGGCGGAACGCTCGCGCCGACCGACGCCGTTCTCACTCTCGTTAACGAAAAGCAGTTTGCAGCGGAGGAGATTGCAAGGATTGATGTCAAGGTTTCTCCGCATGTCCATAAGCTGGTGGGGGGCCTCTTTGAGATAGGTGAAAATCCCAAAGTGAACGCCCAGTTTAACATCCAGTATTGCGTGGCAAATGCCCTGCTGAGGAAAAGTTCCAGGCTGCGCCATTTTGATGAAGCGGACATCAGGGACCCGAGGATCATGGAGCTTGTCAAGCTCATCCATGTCTCTCCCGAGCCAAGCCTCGACGATCCTGCGAGCGCTAAGTTCTCCATTGCCGCTCACGTGAAGGTGACTACAAAAGAGAGGCGATGTTTACGACACCAAATCGGCTGATATACCCCGGGGTCATCCGGGCAATCCGTTGACCCGCGAAGAACACCTGGAGCGCTTCCGTGATTGTCTCGACTACGCGGGCAATCCGTTGCCGGCGGAGAGTGTAGAAAAAATGCTTGCTATCGTCGCGCGGTTGGAGGAAACTGAAGATGTACGTGCAGTCTCGTACCTTTGCTGGTGAGAAACAGGAGGCAGAAAGCACGATGAAAATTTGAGTCGATACCGCGTGGGGCGGTGACTGAAATAAAAAAGGAGGAGAAACGATGAGAAGGATAGCCGCATTAACTGCAGTAGTGCTCTTTCTAACCGCAGCACCTTTACTTGGTATCAGCCAGGGCGCTCCTATTGAACTGAAGATGTCGCACCACGGGTCTTCGGAAAGCAAGGATAACGAGATCATGAAGGTGGGGGCCGACTGGATAGAGAAGCGGTTCCAGGGCAGGATAAAATGCACCATCTTCCCGTCCCAGACTCTGCTTAAGGCGGCGAACGCTTACGACGGGACGGTAAACGGCATCGCCGATATCGCCCTAGTGATCCCAAGCTGGACCGAGGGACGCTTTCCCAAGACATCGGCCGTCGATCTTCCTCCGGCCATCTCCACTGCCGTGGACGGTACCCATGCCTATTGGCCTTTCTACAAGAAATTCCTCGCTGACGAATGGAAGGCGGTCAAGGTGCTCACCTTCCACGTCCAGATGGGCCACTCGATCCAGGCGAAGAAAGCGCCGGTGAAGACATTGGAGGATTTCAAGGGACAGAAGATCAGGGTCACCGGCATCGGTAAAGACATCATGCAGAAATTCGGCGGCGTCCCGGTAGTTATGCCGATGCCCGACTCTTATGACGCCCTGAGGCAGGGGGTCGTCACCGGTATAATGGTGCCCTTTACGGAGATGAGGTCCTACCGGTTCATCGACGTCACCTTCTACCACACGAAGGCGAACATCATGGCCGTCGGGTTCTTCATCGTCATGAACATGAACAAGTATAACTCCCTCCCGCCGGACGCGCAAAAGGCCTTGGATGAGGAGCTGCCGACCTACTGGAACGACGCGGCTGCGAAAATATGGGATCGGGAAGAGCAGGCAGGCATCGAGCTGGTAAAGAAAACGAAGGGGCACGAGTATATCACCCTGTCACCGGAAGAGCAGACAGCGGTGGAACGAAAGGGCGAAAGAGATAAACGGCCCTTGGGCTAACGCCATGGAAGCAAAAGGCCTGCCCGGCAAGATGCTCCTCGAGGAAAAGTACAAGGCCATAGCGAATTACGTGAAGTGAAGTCTGAGTCAGCATTTGACGACCGCAGAGCTTTAGAATAAGGAGCGACAGATGGAAAGAGTCTTCGGGGCCACAAAGGCGTTGAGCCGTTATATGTCATGGATTGCGGGCACCGCCCTCGCATTCCTCATGTTCCTCACGGTCTGCGACGTGATCGGAAGGTTCTTCGACAGACCGATCACCGGCACTTACGACCTGACTGGGCTGCTGGGAGGAGTGATCATCGGGCTTGCCATACCGTTTTCGACGGCCAAAGGGACCCACGTCTACATGGGGTTTTTCATAGAGGGCGCCCCCGCAAAGCTCAAGAGGGTCCTGCTGCCCCTCACGCACGGCCTGGGCATTTTCTTGTTCCTTCTGCTCGGCTGGAACATCATCGTTTACGGCAGGTCGCTCTACCGGTCGGGAGACGTCTCTCCCACGATGCACGTACCCCTTTACCCGGTGATCACCTGCATCGGCATCGCCTGCCTGGTCAACTGTCTTATCCTCTTGCGGCAGTTGCTCGCGGCCCTCGGCAAGGAGGAAAGGACATGAGCCTCGAGATCGTCGCCCTCGTGGCTATCATACTCTTATTTCTCCTCTTCACGATAGGCGTGCCCGTCGCATTCTCCATGGCTCTGGTCGGCTTCATAGGGTTCGCCTACGTGGTGGATATGCATTCCGCCCTGAGGCTCGTGGCGATAGACATCTGCGAATCCTTCGCCAGCTACGGCCTCACGGTGGTCCCCCTGTTCATCCTCATGGGGCAGATAGGCGCCAACGCGGGTATAGCGAAGCGGCTTTACGACACTTCGTACAAGTTCATCGGCCACATACCCGGAGGACTCGCCATGGCCACGGTTCTGGGAGCGGTGGCGTTCAAGGCCGTCTGCGGCTCGACCCCCGCCACCTCCGCCACTTTCGCCACCGTAGCTATTCCTGAAATGGACAGGTATGGTTATGACAAGAGCCTTTCCACCGGAACCGTTGCCACGGTGGGGACGCTCGGCGTCCTCCTCCCGCCGAGCGTCGCCCTGATCATTTACGGCATCATCACCGAGCAATCCATCGGGAGGCTGTTTCTGGCGGGTATCATCCCCGGCCTGATCGTCGCCCTCGTTTTTTTCCTGACCATATTGATCTGGTGCAAGATAAACCCCGCCATAGGCCCAAAGGGCCAGAAGTCGTCCTGGAAGGCAAGGCTCGCTGCCCTTCCCGCGATGCTCCCGATCCTGGTCGTCTTTATCCTCGTCGTCGGCACGCTCATGGCGGGCTATTTCACGCCCACGGAGGCAGGCAGCGTCGGGACCTTCGCGGTCCTTCTCTTTACGCTGGTGAAGAGGGATATCTCCCTCAGGCAGTTCGTCTCGTCCCTCATCGCGTCCGTCGATTATGCCTGCATGATCCTTCTTTTGATCGCCGGGGCGACGATCCTCGGCCACTTCCTCGCGGTGACGAAGATACCCTTCTTCCTCGCCGACTGGCTCGGGGCGCTTCCTCTACCGAGGCTGCTCATCATAGTCATGATCATGTTCGTCTACCTCATCGGCGGCTCGTTCATCGACGACATCGCCTTCGTCGTCCTGATCACGCCCATCCTCCTCCCCGTGGTCAACAGGCTGGGCTTCGACCTCATCTGGTACGGCATGATGGTGATGGTGACGCTGATGATAGGGGTCGTCATCCCCCCGGTCGCAATAAACGTGTTTATCGTATCGTCGATAGCAAAGGTTCCCCAGAGCACGGTCTACAAGGGAGTATACCCCTATCTCGTTGGGATGACCGTCTGTGGGGCTCTTCTCTTGATCTTTCCCCAGATTTCACTCTGGCTGCCAAATCTGCTGATGAAGTAATATCAGGAGAAGCCGCCACATGCCCTTTGATTCTTTGCGCGCGTTCTTGACAGAAACTTGAGGCTGAGGGCCAGCTCGTGCGTATCAAGGAGAAGGTGAAACCGGAGCCTGATATCCGCGCTGCTGCCTGCGCCGCGGCCAAGATACAGGGAGGTCCCGCCCTGCTCTTTGAAAAGATCGAGGGTTACGGCGACAGGCAGGTCGCCATGAATGTCCACGGCTCCTTTCTTAAACCACGCCCTCATGCTCGATCTGCCGAAGGAGACCGGGCTCAAGGCCCAGTTCCGTGAATTAGTCCGCCGTTTCGAACACTACCCGGTTCCGCCCGAACGGGTCAATGATGCACCGCTCAAAGAGGTCATTCTCGACAAGGACCCCAGCGTCTATAAGGAACTCCCCCTCTTCCGGGTCAACCCCATGGATGGCGGGTTCTATCTTTCCAAGGCGTGCGTGGTCTCCCGCGACCCGGAAACAGGCGAAAACCAGAACGTGGGCATGTACCGGATGCAGGTAAAGGATCACGACCGGATCGGTATTCAAGCTGCCGCACAGCATGACATCGCAGTCCATTTGCGCAAGGCTGAAGAGCTTGACATACCGCTACGGGTGGCCATCGCCATTTCGAATGACCCGGTGACAAGCCTGGTGGCGGCAACCCCCCTTCGTCATGATGAGGACGAGTACGCAATGATGGGTGCCATCCGGGGCAAGCCGACGAAGGTCATCTCCTCCGAGCGAGGCAACCTCGACGTGCCCGCAGGGGCTGAAGTGATCATCGAGGGCGAGATTATTCCCCGTCAACGCTTTGTAGAAGGGCCTTTTGCCGAGTTCACCGGCTACTATTCGTCGAGCATGATCCAGGCAGAGGTCAAGGTGGACGTGATCACGCGGCGACGCGATCCCATCATCTTCGAGAACCTTTACAGCGGTCTCCCCTGGACCGAGATCGATTACCTGCAGGCTTTGAACACGTGCGTTGCCCCTTTCAAGCAGATGAAGGCGGAGTTCCCCGAACTGGAGGCCATCAACGCTATGTACAGCCATGGCTACGCTACGATCATCTCATCGAAGATGCGCTTCGGGGGATTTGGCAAAACACTCGCCCTGCGCCTTCTCACCACGCCCCACGGGATTGTCTATCCGAAGTTTATAATCGTGGTGGATGATGACATCGACCCGTTCGATCTTCAGCAGGTGATGTGGGCAATCACGGTCCGTTTCCGCCCTGAGAGGGACCTGGTGCTCATCCCTAATGCCCCCGGCTCTACGGTTGATCCTGCCCACCTGGTGCGGGGAATAACCACTAAGATGATCATCGATGCAACAAGACCGGTTTTCCCGGATATCCCTCTGGCAGACGCCTCCATCGTGGATGTGCCTCCGGAGACGCCATTCTGGATCGAGGAAATCCTGAAAAGGAAGCAAGGGCAGTGATCTACGCGCTGATCGGAAGAGCATCAATCAATACAAAAGCTATCCGGCACGGTTGATCCGTCCGATTACTCCAGGCGTGATTTGTCCCTCGCTGGATTAAGCAGTCACCCGCCTTCAGCAACACTTCATCCTCATCCATAACCGCATATATTTCGCCGGACAGGATCACAACGTAATCCAACGTGTTGGTTCTGTGCATCCCGGGGTGTCGCGCATCCTCTTCCACCATTGCGTGGGAGGCGCCCATTTCGCGAAATGCTGCTTCTCTGTCCAGGTTGGCGAGACGCACTGTATCCGGCGGATATTCGATGACGCGGAATACAGTCCCGCGTGAGGAAGGCTCTATGGTAAAATCGCGGCTGCCAGGATCCTCGATCCGCGCATTATCAGCCGGCATCGAGGTTGTCATCCAAAGATCGGTCACCGCGGTCCCGCCGTATCGTTCGAAGACTCGCACGCGGCGGGAATCATCATCTGAAACGATAACAGACTTTCCTTTATCATTGTTGCCGGTGATGACAAGGCGCGTTCGTTTTGCCATTCCGAGAACCTCCATTCAAGGCAGACCAGGCTGCCTATTCTCAGCCATCCGGGTGGATGTATACACAGCGTCAATTATCGTCCGGCGCCTTGACTCTGTCAAGAAAAAGGGTGAGCAACAAGCGTAGGTTCTCAAAAATCTTTGCAGTGCGAAACGCTAAAAATCAATACTTTCCCGAGCCAAATTCTCAGAAGACTTTGCGTCCGTTTCCAGAGTTTGTTGCAGTACCCATACGATTTTCCACAGAGGCTTGCGCCAGCTACATGCCCTATCGTCCGCGTACCCACACTTCCACCTAGAAAGGTTCACAATTATACTTTCAGCGCTTCTTGCAGATTACCGCTGTAATGCAAGAGTCCCTTACTCGGGCAAATTCATATGAGAATCGGCGTTGGAAATAGTCTTCGAGAACGACATCACACTCGGTGACATTTCAGTTTTCCCAAGTGCGGCATCACATAAGCGATCCTCAAGGACCGGCGTTGGCTTCCATTGACCACCGCTGGTGAGAAACCGGTCTTTGGCATCGAGCACGCTCGCATCCTCAGCGGGATTGGCGCGTTGATATGGAGGTTGTATCGGGCCATTTCCTGTCGCATGTGCAACTCTTTGTTCAGTACGCCGTTCTCGTCGAAGGTGAGAGTGAAATAGATCATCCGCGTGATCCTGACCGGGCGGCTGCCGACCAGCTCGACGAACACCTCCGTGCCGCGCACTCGCTTGCCCGCGAATTGCGGATAAGGATTTGCCTCCGGATCCCGCATCATTGCCACAGACCTCGATAGCGGAAAGCGATAGATGCGGTCTTGCTCGTCAAGAAGGAAGTTACGGACTGATATCTTCTGTTGTTCGATAAACCCATGTACCTGTAAACTCATTCTAGCAGAGGGTAAGGAACGGTACAACCAAATACGGCAGGTTTTTGAGGCCCCGTTTTTCTTTCACTTGCTGTGCAGCACGTCAACCCACCTGATTGCCTCGGCATCGGTTACCTTGCCCAGGTACATCTGCGTTGTCTTCAGATCCGAGTGCCTGAGGATCACTTTCGATATCACCTCAAGGGGAACGCCGTTGCGGCTGGCATAGGTCGCGGAGTGTCTCCTCAGGTCATGGGGCCGGATGCGCACGTTCGCCTTCTCGCCCAGCTTCTTTATGAATGATCGGGCAGTCGAGTAGCATATGGGGAAAAGCGGATGATCTCCTGTCAGCGCCTGGTTGCTGATGTAGTTCCTCAACCGTGTCGCTATGGCCTCGGGCATGAACGCCACCTCCTGTTCACGTCCTGACTTGGGCTTTCTGATGATCAGTTTTCTTTCGTTCACATCGGACACCCGCAATCCGAGTACTTCCCCTATCCGCAGCCCGCATCGCGCCTGCAGTTCCATGATCAGCCTGTTCCTCGGTTTTCTGCAGCGGTAGATCACCTCGTCGATGATCTCCCTGGGCCACGATATCGTGGTCCTTTATCGGGGTGCCCTGAAGGTCTTTCTCAGATCCGTATCATGGCAGCGGTTCGAAGCGATCTTGCCATTCTCAACCATGAAGTTGAAAAACGCTTTCAGCTGCGCATAGCGGAGACGGGCACTTGATCTGCGCGGCCGTCGGTGACGATCAGGAGGAATTGATGGATATCCTCTGCGGAAATAGCATCCATCATTGTTTCACCGAAGCGCGTCTCGAGATTGCGGAGCAGGTATGCGTAACTTTCTCGTGTCTTCTCCCGTGCCTGGCTCTTTTGGTGTGTCCTGAAAAGCTCTATTCCTTCTCGTATGGTCATAGGAACCTCCTTGGAATTCGGGGCCTCAAGGATAATCTTGGTGTCTCTGTCTTTACAAGTTCCTGTATCCTTCAGTCCCTCGAATGGGGTATGATGAGACATGAAGGTTAATGAGCGTCTGAGAGACACCATCTTCGAAGTGATAGACAATCAGATCAGCGCAAACGATCCTCCCGAGACAGCACTGACGTTGGAACGTTTGATGAACGAGGGGTACTCCGACTTTCAGGCGAGGCAACTCATGGGGCAGGCGGTGGTGATAGAGGTGATCGATGCCCTCAAGAACAAGAAGCCCTACAACGAGCAACGGTACATCAGGAACCTGAGGAACCTCCCAAGGGAACCTCAGGAATAGAAAAACCTTTACCTTTATCCTCCGAGAGAAAACACTTGTACAGACAGGAGAGTCGTGCTATTAAAAGATTGCGTGCTTGTAGAAGCGCGCCAAATCTATCCGTTTGAGGGGGGACTTATGACAAAAACAGAGCTCATCGATAAGATGGCGAAGGATGCAAAGGTTATAGTCTTCGTTGGCCGTGTATTAGATGACAGCATTGCGCAATCCGGCTGCTAGCGGTTAACTTCCTGGAAGAGAGTACGGCAACAGTTTTCATCTTCTTGAGAGTTTCGAGTGGTAATGAGGCTGTGCGCCTTGCGTAAGCCTACCCCGATACGAACCTTACGGTCGCTTCACGTTTTGCAGAAAAAATAAAGCTCCCAATTTTGACTTGTTTTCGAAGACATTTACCAAATATCGAATTGGTGACAGAAACGATAACGGCGTTGTTGAAGACCGGGCTATCATTGTTTCGCTAACTAAACTCTTTCTTGGATTTTGCTCAAATTCTGTCACTGCATCATATAAAATACTTGAGATTCTTTTGTCGATTGAAGTATTATTTTGAGTGTCATCAAATAAATAATCCGACAACATTCTCCTACAGCTTCTAATAGACGGGCCATTCCTGAGTTCAAGTATCTCTTCCCAGGTAAATGAACTGAAACTTGGCAACATCTCACTACTATGTAGCAAATCATCCCCCGTCAATTGCTCTCTCATGTTAAGTTCAAAAAATGCGTAAAATGTTTTGTGTATGTCTGAGAACAGTGATAGTGTTTGTGGGTGCTTTTCTTTCACTAAAAAATAATGTGCCAAATCCCTTGCTGCGTGCTCTAGCCATTGAGTCTTAGTGGGCGATTCTCCAAGAGGTCGTCCAACATCTTTGTCCAGCCTTGGCACCTGTAAATCATCAAATGTGGTGGTGTCGAAGCCCATACGGTAGTGTGACATGAGAGAATTCATGCGATGAAGAAAATCCTCTGAATAATACCTCTCAGAAATCTCATTAATTTTTTCTTCACGCAAAACATCATGCGGACAAATTATTGCTGAACTAAATCTCTTATCGGTTAGTAATTTATTATATTCGTCTTTGTAACTACTTCCCATACCTGACGCGAAACAAGCCAAGAATTCTCTTTCATGAAAATCCTCCACGCTGCTCGACGAGGCGTAGCATAGGTAGTCAAACAGAATATAACAATGCTTCAATACATCACTAAATGCATGCCCGCTTCTGCTGAAGAAAAACAAGGTACTGTATGATAACGTGCCTAATAGGTCTGACATAAATACGCCTCCTGCACCTTCTTGATGAGGGCATCAAATCCCTCTCCCCAAATCTTTGTGAATGCAGAGTGCCACCTTCTCTGTGTTGCCTCTATGGGACCAGTACAATGCCGCTCCCTTTCGCATTGATGCCTCCTTGCAGTTATTGGGGTTAAGCACCCACTCCACCGGCAAAGCTCCATCCCGTCGTCCGCTGCCAGCTCGTTGGTGTTGTCATTATCTTATCATATGCCGCCGTTCAAGGGGATTCACCTGTCGTGTCCGGAATTCCGTTATTTTGCCCTGCTTTCCGGCAGTTGCACCATCACTGCTTCACCTTGTGCGCAGACTTTGCCTTCCGCAGACACCGTTATAACCACGATCGCCTTCCTGACCTTGATCTCCTTGACTCTTCCCCTTAATTCCAGGACCTTCCCCATAGGCGTCGGTCTCAAAAAATCGACCTTCAATGACGCGGTAACGAATCGGGAAAGGGATTGATCGCCCAACGAAAAACCATCCTCGCGCAATCTTGCCGCGGCTGCGGTGGCAGCAGCATGGCAGTCCATTAATGAGCCGATAAGCCCGCCATAGACGCTTCCGGGGAAACCACCGGTGTGATAGGATTTAGGCGTGAAATGACAGACGCTTTCTTCGCCATCCCAATGACTTTTGAGTTGTAGCCCGCCTTCATTGAGTCGTCCGCATCCGTAACAATGCGCATAATCGTCGGGGTAGTAATCCTGCAAGGCTTTATCTGTCATAATCGGCTCCTTTTGTTTATCTGGCTTGTCGTAGATTTCCAGGTGCTCTTGACCCCCTCTGTGCAATCCGCTTGATCCTTTCCTGCATCCACGGTATAGCCATTTTTTTGTTCCACCGCGGCCGAGGTTCTCCTTTATGCATGTGGACAGGGGTCAAAAGTATTCTCCCATCTACACCTTGTCCTTGTTTTAGGAAGCGAGGTGAGAAAGTCACCTAACAAGTGCCAGACAAACGAGAACAGGTCCTGAGTGAAGATTCATTCGGAAGCGCGCACTGATAGGGGCTGATAGGAAGGCCCCTGTGTAGGCATCTCCATATACCCCATCCTCTGCGCCTCTTCTTTCAGTTGTTCCCTGAAGTCAGGATGCGCTATGCTTATCAAGCTCTCTGTCCGTTCTCTCACGGTCTTGCCGCGAAGCCACGCAACGCCGTGCTCTGTGACAATATAGTCAGACACCCCTCTCTGAAGGGTTACCGGGGTTCCCTGCGGGGCGACCGACACAATCCTCGATACCTTCCCGCTCTTTGCCGTCGACCGGCAGGCGATGATCGATTTGCCCATCCCGTCCAGTCCCTCCCTTGCCCCCACCGCCGTATCGAACTGTCCTCCCGTTCCTGAGTACTGATGGGTCCCGATGGATTCGCTGAAGACCTGGCCCGTAAGATCGACCATGAAACAGGTGTTAATGGAGGTCATTTTCGAGTTTTGACGTATTACGGCGGGAGCATTGACGTATCTCGCCCTTAAGACCGAAACGGCCACATTATTGTCAGTCCAATCGTAAAGCTCCTGAGACCCGAACATGAAGGCGCAGACGAACTTGTCCTTGTGAAGTGCTTTCTTCTTGTTCGTGATGACGCCTATCTCATAGAGATGCTTCATGGAATCGACGAGCATTTCTGTGTGTACCCCAAGGTCCCTTTTTTTTCCAGGCTCAGGCTTACGGCATTCGGTATACCACCGATACCGAGCTGAATTGTGGCCCCGTCCGGTACCAGCTCGGCGATGTAGTTACCTATGACAAGATCAGTTTCATCGGGGTCCTTCTTGGGGAGTGGAAGGAGCCCACGGCCGCTCTCGACGAAGAAGTCGACATCGTTGATGTGCACGGCAGTATCGCCGAAAACCCGGGGAAGCCTTTCATTCACTTCAAGAATGACCACCTCTGCTGCCTCAACCATATCCTTTTCATACATGGCACCGAGGCCGAGGGAGACGAATCCGTGTTTATCGGGCGGCGTACAGGTGCCGAAGAAGATATTCGGTATTCTCGTTTCCAGGAAATCGATGGCTGCGTTGTGCAACATATTCGGCACATAGGAAATGCATCCGGACCTTGCCGCCATGCCTGCGCGCGCGCATGCACCATGAAACCAGCTGCACATTTCAAATTGTCCCGACTTGGCAGGGTTTACGAAAGCTTCGTATGGGTTGACCGTCAGGAAGGAAAAGACCTTGACGTTTGAAACCCCATCCTCCACCGTTTCAAACTTCTCCATAATGTCTCGGGGTTCT
>CAWGEZ010000065.1:0-16746 GCA_963821605.1 uncultured delta proteobacterium
GTACTGCCGCTGGCGATTGCCACCGGCGCCGGCGCCAACGCCCGCCACTCCATCGGCACCGGCATCATGGGTGGCATGCTCGGCGAGACCACGCTGGCCATGCTCTACGTGCCGGTCTTTTACTACCTCTTCGAAACCCTTGCAGAGCGGTCTGCCAAAAAGAAGAAAGCGAAGTCTCCCGGAACCGTCGCCTGCAGGCCCTCCCGGCGGCAGCGCCCCGGAGAGACCGGCACCTGCCATAGAGGGAGGTCACTAACATGCGCCGAATGCTGATGCTTTCTATAATTGTCATGTGTGTTGCCGGTTGCATGGTCGGTCCCGACTACCGGCGTCCCGCACTGGACATACCGAAATCTTTCAGTACGAATCGACGGATGCCCGGGACACAGTGAACACCGAGTGGTGGAAACAGTTCCAGGACCCGGTGCTCGACGGGCTCATTTCCGAGGCGCTGGCCAGCAACAAAAACGTCAAGATCGCTGCCGCCAACATAGAGCAGGCAGCCGGCGTGCTCACCCAGACCCGCGCCCCTCTCTTCCCGCAGGACCTGCTCGGGGGCAGCCATCCCGCCAGCGGGCAAGTGAAAATAATGCGTTGTCGTTCCCGACGGGACCACCAACCCGTTCAACACCATGCAGCTGTTCGGCGGCGTCAACTGGGAAATCGACCTCTGGGGCCGCATCCGTCGCCTTTCGGAGGCGGCCCAGGCGAACCTGCTCGCCTCGGAGGAGGCCCGCCGCGGCGTGATCCTCTCTCTCGTTGCCTCGGTTGCGGGGAAATTATCTGCAGCTGCGCGGTTTCGACGAGCAGTTGGCAATATCCAAACGCAATCTGGCCACCTATGCCGAGTCGGTCAAGCTCTATGATCTGCAGTTCAATACGGCCTGATTTCCCAGATGGTCGTGAGCAGGCCCGTACCCAGTATGAGACGGCGGCTGTGCTTATTCCGCAGATCGAATCGCAGATAGTGGAGGTCGAAAACGCTCTGTCGATTCTTCTGGGGCGAATCCGGGACCGATAGCACGAGGAAAGAGCATTTACGAACTGGCGTACCCGCCGGTTCCGCAGGTTTGCCGTCACAGCTCCTGGAACGCCGCCCCGACCTTGCCCAGGCAGAACAGAACCTGGTTGCCGCCAATGCCCAGATCGGAGCGGCAAAATCGCTTTATTTCCCGACCATCTCTCTGACCGGAATCTTCGGCTACGAAAGCGCCAACCTCTCCGACCTCTTCAGAGGTCCGTCACGGACCTGGAGCTATGCAGGGTCATTCACCGGCCCGATCTTTACCGCCGGGGCGATATACGGCCAGGTAGAGCAGGCCGAAGCGGCGCAGAAGGCGGCGCTCATCGGTTATGAAGCGGCGGTCCAGGGTGCCTTTGCCGATGTGGAAAACGCGCTGGTCATCCGCGAGAAACTGGCAGGACAGTTCGCAGCCGAGCAGAAGCGCGTCGCCGCTTACAGGGATTACACACGCCTCGCATGGCTCAAATACAACGGGGGGTACACGAGCTACCTCGAAGTGCTCTATGCCGAGACGCAACTCTTCCCTGCAGAGCTGAGCGCTACACAGACACAGGCGGCGGCGCTGGTCAGTTATGTAAATCTTTACAAGGCAATCGGGGGCGGCTGGGTAATCGAAGCGGATAAGATGACGGGGAGCAGTAACCAGTGACCAGTAATCAGTGATCAGTAATAGTAAGATCAGTGACGGAGACGGTAATCAGTAATCAGTAATCGGTGATCAGTGAAAGACAGTGGCAGAAAGTGAACGGACGGCGACATACGGCGTCACTGAGAAGAAAGGGATTGACACATGTCGTAGTTACCGATTACTGTTTACGATTACCGATCACTCTGTTCCACCGATCACCGATTACTGATACGGGGTGTGCGGTAGTATGATACGTAGAGCAATGCGGTTCTGGTCCGAAGAGACCGGTCAGACAGCCCTTCTTATTTTCCTGAGCTTCGAAATGTTTCTCCTCTTTCCGCTGCTGCAGCGAGGTACTCCTCCTCGGTCTGGTGAACGGCTTCATTTTCTCGCTTCTTTTGCTCGCCGCCTTCTTACCATAACGCGCCACCCGGTTCTTCGGGGCGCATCCACCCTTTTTTGTCGTCGCGATCATAACTGTGGACTGGTTGCGCGAGGCGGGAATACCGGGCTTGGTGCTGTGGGACGCTCTGCTTTCTGCTCTCGGCCTGGCAGGGCTTACGGTCGTCGTGCTGTGGGCGGTTCTCGAGGAAGGCCCGGTAACGGCGCACCGTATCCGTGGCGCGGTAGCAAGCCTACCTTCTCCTTGCGGTTTTCTTCGCATATGTCTATGGCCTCATCGAGTACGTGTATCCGGGTTCTTTACGTTTTCCGGAGGGTTGGCAGGCGGTAAAGGGCGAACTACATTGCAGGGGTGCCTCTATTTCAGCGTTGTAACCATCACCACGCTCGGGTACGGGGACATTACACCAATCCACCCGTGGGCGCGGTCTGCCGTGATGCTGGGAGCCGGGTCATTGGGCCGCTCTATCTGGCGATTCTCGTGGCACGGCTCGTATCGCTCGGGATCGAGACCAGGAAGCCACGGCCTTCTCATGACAGGTCAGATAGGAAAGGGTAGGACCCTGCCCACCATTAGCCCTGGCAGCTGCACTTGCCGGACGATGGGAAGCCACATGCAGAATTCCTATAAAATGGCGTATAATAACGCGCAGAGTGGGGCAATGTGGAGAATGCTCAGGAGCAGGGATGTACGATAGACATTTCAAACTCGCGCTCATCGGCCTTTTAGTCAGTCTTTCCCTTTTTCGCTCACCTGCGGTTTGCGCGCAAGCCAGGTATTGGCTGAGCCGCAGCCACAGGTGTTGCCTCCGCCATCTCAAAAACCGTCCCGGTCTGGGTCCTCAAGAGAACCTGGCCTCTGCCAAATCCGATCTTGCATCGAAGAAGGTGCTGATCTTGCACTCCTTCGCCTATGCCCAGCCCGCGTACAAGATCATCGATGCGGCTCTCATCGAATCCTTCGTAGCCAGCGGGCTTGATTTCAATAATCTTTATTTCGAATTTATGGACCTGGCGCGTAACCCTGGCGAGGAATACCGGAAACATGTTCTGGAACGTTTTCGCGAGGAATTCAAAGCACGGAAAATCGACCTGATTCTCACAGTGCACACTGAGGCCCTTCAATTCCTGCTCAACGGCGCCGGAGATTTTTTTCCTGACGTTCCAGTCATTTCTATCTTGGGGCCATCCGAGTTCGAGCGCTCTGATTTAAAGCGCACCATCATCATATTGCCTTTCTCGATTGATATTTATTCAACGGTAAAACAAATGTTAAACCTCCAGCCTGAAACCAGAAAGATCGTGCTCGTCGCTGGGAGCAGCGCTTTGGACAAGCGATTTGAGGGCCGCATTCGAGCCGAGCTTAAGGCATGGAAGGGCGGCGTGGAGATTGAGTCCATAAGTGACCTGCCAATGGATGAGATTCTGAAGAAGGTTGCTAGTCTGCCGGGGAAAACAGCAATTCTCTATGCAACGGTTTACGCTGACAGTACGGGAAAAACGTTTATGCCAACCGATGCGGCGCGCATGATCAGTCGAGCCGCCAACGCGCCTGTTTACGGCCTTTTCGAGACCCTGCTCGGAGACAACGGCGTCGTTGGGGGCACCATCCTGAATCACCGGGTTGAAGGGGAGAGGGCTGTCCGGTTGGCGTTGGAGATCCTGCAGGGGAAGCTCCCCGCGGAGCCCTTACGATTCTCCCGGCCCCTCTTGTTCCCATGTTCGATTGGCAGCAACTGAAGCGCTGGGGTTTCAACGAGTCCGCCCTTCCCGCGGGCGCCATTGTGCTGAACAAACCGGTCTCGGTCTGGGAGAGATACAGATGGGCCATTATCGGTATCATCGTCTTTTGCCTGGCGGAAACCGCTTTGATCATTTTCCTCGTTGTACAGAGACGCCGGAAGAAAATGGCCGAGGAGTCCTTGAGGAACGCTGAAGAAAAGTACCGGAACATTTTCGATAGCGCCCTGGAAGGTATCTTTGAGACATCACCGCAGGGGCAATCCCTGACTGCCAACCCGGCCATGGCGAGGATGCTGGGCTATGATTCGCCCGCCGAGCTCATATCGTCAATCAGAGACACGGGACATCAGGTATGGGTCGATCCGAATGAGCGTTCG
This sequence comes from uncultured delta proteobacterium, assembly GCA_963821605.1. Lineage (GTDB taxonomy): Bacteria > Desulfobacterota > Syntrophorhabdia > Syntrophorhabdales > WCHB1-27 > JADGQN01. The sequence continues at coordinate 4,175 of CAWGEZ010000065.1, forward strand.
AGGTATGTCCGGCTGCTTGAGCAGCAGGAGGTTGTCCGCGGATTCCAGTCCGAGTTCACGCGCAAGGATGGAACGAAATTCTGGGTGTCGCTCAACACCCGGCGCGTGTCCGGGCCGGATGGACAAACGCTCTTCTATACAGGCTTCATGGAAGACATCACCGAGCGCAAGCGGGCAGAGGAGGCAATCAGGAAATCGGAGGCGAAGTACCGGAGTTTGTATGAAAGCATGATGGATGGGTTTGTATTGGTCAGCATGGACGGGCTGATCAGGGAATATAATGAAAGCTATCGGAAGATGACAGGATATGCGCCGGAAGAATTACTCAAGCTGACCTACCGGGACCTCACACCGGACAAATGGCATGATGTCGAACGAAAGATTGTCGAGGAGCAGATTCTAGTCCGGGGATACTCTGACGTTTATGAGAAAGAATATCGCAAAAAGGACGGGACGATATTTCCTGTAGAACTGAGAACATTTCTCCTTAAGGACGAACAAGGTAACAACAGCGGGATGTGGGCCATCGTGCGTGATATCACCGAGCGCAAGCGCGCAGAAGACGGCACTGCGCAAAAGCGAGGAACGGTTCCGGCAGGTGGCCGAGAACGTCGGCGACTTCATCTGGGAGGTTGACGCGCAGGGACTCTACCTTTACACGAGTCCGTCCGTCAAAAGAATCCTGGGCTACTCACCTGATGAGCTGATCGGGAAGATGCACTTCTACGATCTGTTCACGTCGGAGGTTCGTGAAGAGCTGAAAGCAGCCGCTTTCAAAGTATTTGCTACAAAGCAGCCGTTCCGGGCCTTCCCGAATCCGAACCTGAGCAAAGATGGGCGCGTTGTGCATCTGGAGACCAGCGGGTCACCGGTGCTGGACGAGGCCGGTAACCTGCTGGGCTATCGCGGCGTCGACACAGACATCACCGAGCGGCAGGAGTTCGAAGCCCGAATGCGCCAGGCAGAAAAGATGGAAGCCCTCGGCACGCTCACGGGCGGCATCGCCCACGACTTCAACAATATCCTTGCCGCCATGATGGGATTTGCCGAGCTGGTGAAAGAGAAACTCCCCAAGGGGAGCCGGGATGAGCGTCACCTCCAGATGGTGATGGATGCAGGCCTTCGAGGTCGCGCGCTCATCAGGCAGATGCTCGCCTTCTCCCGCCAAACAGACCAGGAGAAGAAACCGCTGCAGTTGAGTACCATCGTCCAGGAGACCGGCCAGGTTCCTGAAGGCTTCGATCCCCGCCACGATCAGCATCAGGGTCAACGTTGAGAGCGAGTCAGGCCCGGTCCTCGCCGATCCGGTCCAGATACAGCAGGTCGCTGATGAACCTCTGCACCAACGCTGCCCACGCCATGCGGGAGAAGGGCGGTGTCCTCGACCTCGACCTGAGTGATTTCAGCGTCGCGCCATCCGAGGCAAAATCTGACGGCATGAAGCCCGGACAGTACATAAAGCTCGTGGTTCGTGACACGGGCATCGGCATACAGCCTGAGGTGATCAACCGGATATTCGACCCCTTCTTTACGACCAAGAAGCCTGACGAGGGAACAGGTCTCGGCCTCTCGGTCGTGCAGGGCATCATACAGCAACACGACGGTTACGTCACCGTGGAGAGCCAACCCGGGAAAGGCTCTGCCTTCACGGTCTACCTGCCCAAGGTTGCAGAGCAACCCCGAAGAGAAGCCATCAGCGATGAAGCAGCCCCGACCGGGCACGAACGGATACTCTTCGTTGACGATGAGAAGGCGCTGACCGAGACCGGCCAGGAGTTTCTCGAAGGGCTTGGTTACGAGGTGACGGTCAGGAACAGCAGTGTTGAAGCCCTGAAGCTTTTCACGGACAATCCTCGCCGGTTCGACCTCATCGTGACCGACCAGACCATGCCGGACATGACAGGGCTTGAACTGGCAAGAGCGTGTATGGCCCTTCGTCCGGATATCCGAATCGTCCTTGCCACCGGATTCAGTCATCTGGTCAATCCGACAGCGGCCAGGGAAGCGGGCATCCGGGCTATGGTGATGAAGCCCCTTACAAAGGGGGAGTTGGCGCAAAACGTGCGCAAGGCGCTGGACGGGTAGAAAGTGACGAGTGTCGAGGGTCGAGTGAGAACAAAGTGGCAAGATAAAAATACTTGGATAAGCAACGGTGTCGATCACAGGGAACTGAAGAAGACGCGAGGAGGAAAAATAACATGTCGGCTAACCCCCAGCGCTCCAGCGCTATCCCGATATTGGATTGGCTCCTGAGTTATCAGAGGGAGTGGCTGTCGAGCGACCTGATCGCCGGCTTGATAGCCGCCGCGGTCGTCATTCCGAAGGCGATGGCCTACGCCACGATCGCCGGGCTGCCGGTGCAGGTAGGACTCTACACGGCGTTCCTGCCGATGGTGATTTATGCGGTGCTCGGGACCTCTCGGCCGCTCAGCGTGAGCACCACCACAACGTTGGCCATCCTGGCAGCGGCCCAACTCGGCCAGGTCGTCCCGGACGGCGATCCGGCGTCCTTGATGAGAGCTGCGGCAACGCTGACGTTCCTGGTGGGGGCTATCCTCGTGCTGGCTTCGCTCTTACGGTTGGGCTTCGTCGCCAACTTCATTTCAGAACCGGTGCTGATCGGCTTCAAGGCGGGGATCGCGATCGTCATTGTGGTGGACCAGGTTCCTAAGTTGCTCGGCGTCCATTTCCCCAAAGGAGCCTTCGTTCACAATCTGCTCGCCATTGTTCAGGCCATCCCTCACACGTCGATACCGACCCTGATTGTCGGGATAGTCATGATCGTCCTGCTGGTCGGGATCGAGCACTTTCTCCCGCGGGCCCCGGCGCCGCTGATCGTGGTGGCCGGCGGCATCGCAGGCGCGAGTCTACTCGGATTGCAGGCCCATGGTGTGGAAGTGGTCGGCCAGATTCCCCAAGGCCTGCCCTCCCTTATCTCTCCCGGACTTCTCACTCGTCGCAAAGCTCTGGCCCGGGGCCGTGGGCATCGCGCTGATGAGCTTCACCGAGACGGTTGCGGCCGGGCGCGCCTTCGCAACGAGCGAAGAGCCGCCTCCGCGGCCGAACCGGGAGCTACTGGCGACAGGACTCGGGAATGCGTGCGGCGCGCTACTGGGGGCCATGCCGTCGGGCGGCGGCACCACACAGACAGCGGTCAACCGTCTTGTGGGCGCGCGCACGCAGTTGGCGGAGCTTGTCACAGCGGCGGCCGCGCTGCTGACGATGCTTCTTCTCGCCCCTCTCATCGGGCTGATGCCGCAAGCCACCCTTGCGGCCGTGGTCATCGTCTACTCGATCGGACTGATCAAGCCGGCAGATTTCCGCGCAATCCTCCAGATCCGACGAACGGAGTTCATCTGGGCCCTGATCGCTCGTTGCAGGCGTCGTGCTGCTGGGGACCTTGAAGGGGATCCTCGTTGCCGTCGTGGCGTCGATAGTGGCCCTTGCGTACCAGACGTCCGATCCGCCGGTCCACGTGCTGGGGCGCAAGCCGGGCACCAATGTCTTCCGGCCGCGCTCGAAGGAGCACCCCGAGGACGAAACTTTCCCCGGTCTGCTGATGCTGCGGCTTGAGGGACGCGTCTTTTTCGCCAATGCGCAGCGCATCGCGGAAAAGATGAGGCCGCTCGTCGACGAGGCAAAGCCGAAGATCGTGGCGCTTGATCTCAGCGGCGTGTTCGATTTTGAGTACAGCGCTCTCAAGATGCTGATCGAAGGCGAGAAGAGGCTACGTGAGGGCGGGGTGTCGGTGTGGCTGGTAGGGCTTAACCCGGGAGTGCTCGCTGTGATCCAACGGTCGTCGCTCGGCGAATCTCCTGGGGCGAGAGCGGATGCATTTTAGTCTCGAGCAGGCTGTCGCGACGTACCTGGCGTCTCTCCCACCGCCAACCAGCAAGCCGATAACCAGTGGCCAGTGACCAGTGGTCAGTGAACCAGAAACCGGTAACCAGTGGTCAGTGCCAGTAGTCCATACCCGCCTTGAAAAAACATCTATCGGCTGGTAGACTATCCCAAGAGCGGTCACATGAAAATACTGGTTGTTGACGACGACCCGCATATCCTCGAGCTCACGTCCACAGTCCTGGAGTCGGGCGGCTACGATGTTATAGAGGCTTCCACAGGGAAAGATGCCCTGGAAGCGGTCGCCAGGGCTCATCCCGACCTGGTTATGCTCGACGTGGTGCTTCCCGACATGAGCGGTTTCGAGGTCTGCAAACAGATTAAGTCCGACCCGGCCTTGCGAAGGATCTTTGTGGCTTTCCATTCCGGGATCAGCACCTCAAGCCAGGCGCAGACAACCGGACTTGATATTGGCGCGGATGGGTACATCGTCAAGGGGATTCCGAACAATGAACTTCTTGCGCGAGTCAACTCCCTTCTGCGCATCAAGAAGGCGGAAGACGCGCTGCAGCGGGCCCATGATGAACTGGACCAACGCGTAAAAGAGCGAACGGCAGAACTGTTAGCAGCGAACCAAAGGCTGGTTGCTTCGGAAAAGGCTCTGCTGGAGCGCCTGCGATTTGAACGATTGCTCTCCGACCTCTCCGCCAGGGTTGTATATGCCGGCTCCTGGCTGAGATCGACCAGGAAATAGAGGACGCGTTAAGAGCGAATCGTCGATTTCTTCCAGCGTGAACCAACTGCATCCTGATAGAAGGCTCCCCTGACAGAAACACGGCCGTCGATCGCCCACGGCTGCATATGCTACCGACGCTGAGCCGATTGCCGATTGGAATTGACGTGGTCCCTCGATTCCCCTGGACTTCGAAGATGTTGCGGCAGGGCGAGGTCGTACGCGTCACAACACTTGAAGACCTGCCGGCAGCGGCTGCGGTGGATAAGGAAACATACACGAAGTTAGGCACTCGCTCGATTCTGACCATTCCGTATGTCCTTTGAGGGCTCAATTCGTTACACGATTTCCATCTGCTTCTCGTTCCGAAGAACACGCCTGGCCGGAGGACTACATTCCACGCTTGCAGATGATGGGGGAAATCCTCATAAACACTATGGAGCGCAAGCGAGCCAGAGTGCAATTGGAAGAGCGTCTGCGATTTGAGACGCTGCTGGCCGATCTCTCCGCGCGCTTTGTAGCTCTGGCTCCCCGCCAGATGGACAGCCAGATCGAAGACGCCCAGCGTCGCGTGTGTGAATTCCTGGGTCTTGACCGCTCCATGCTCTGGCAATCATCCGGTGAAGACGCTGCGGCACCGATGCGATTGACACACGTGTATCAATCGTCGGGAGTGCCGCCGCCAAAAGGGCTGGAGGGAAGAACTCTTTTTCCCTGGACATCGCGGAGAGTTTTGCGCGGTGAGACGGTCCTTGTTTTGAAAATGGAGGACCTCCCGCCGGAGGCGGCTCGTGACCGCGATACCTGGCGTCAATATGGGACGAAATCCATCCTGGTGGTTCCGTTATTGGCTGGAGGAGGTACGATACTTGGGTCGTTGAGCTTCGCTACGTGCGCGAAGAGAGAGACTGGCCGGAAATGGTCGTAAGGTATCTCCAGCTGCTCGCCCAAGTATTCGCCAATGCGCTCTCCCGAAATAGGGCCGATGAGGCGCTGCGCAAAAGCGAGGAACGTCTGAACCTGGCAGCCGACGCCGCGGAAATAGGTTTGTGGAGCCGGGACATTGCCACAAACCATCTTTGGAATTCGGAGGGCAGCTACAGGTTGCTGGGACTCGACAAGAGCGTCAACCTGACCGATGAGCTTTTCTTCAGTCTGGTCCATCCTGACGATCGCGAACGGCTCCGTCAGACCATGACCGAAGCCGTCGTGTCCGGGAGGGACGCTCGTGCCGAGTACCGCATTGTCCGCCCCGACGGGGCTGTCCGCTGGTTGATAACCCGTGCCCGCCCTTACTACGCTTCTTCCGGAGAGCCGGACCGCTTGACGGGCGTCTCCCTGGACATTACAGAGCGCAAATTGATGGAGGAGAAAATCCAGAAGGCTGCGGAAGAGTGGCAAAGCACGTTTGATTCCGTTCAGGAACAGGTCATGATTCTGGACAAGGATTTCAGGGTTATCCGGGTTAATGCCCCGGCCCTTTCTTTTCTGGGCCTCCCCTTAGAAGGTATCCTGGGAAAGCATTGCTTTGCCTTGATGCATGAGACAAATAAACCTGCTGACTTGTGCCCCGTCGCAAGGATGATGGAGACCAAGATGCACGAGGAACGCGAGCTGTATGACGAAAAGACGAATAGCTGGTTTCAGGTCTCTGTCGCCCCTATTTTCGACGATCAGGGACAGATCACGCGCGTGGTTCATACGATTAGAGACCTCACGCAGCACAAGAAGGCCGAAGCTGAAGCCTTTAACGCGCGCAGAGAACTGTTGCGGACGGAGCGGCTTTTGCGCATGGGGGAATTGACGGCATCGCTGGCGCACGAGCTGAACCAGCCCCTCACCTCGATTCTCAGCAATGCGCGGGCGGCCCTTCGCTTTCTTGAAGCAGGGAGACTGGAGACGGATCAATTGCGGGAGATACTGGAGGACATCGCCCGCGATGATAAGCGAGCAGGAGACATTATCCGGAGCTTACGGTCCATGGTCAAGCCGGAGGAAGGAGACCAGGAGCTCATTTCAATGAACGATGTATTGACTGAAGCCTCCTCGCTCTTTCACAGCGAAGCCATTATCCGAAACATCAGGGTCGAGACGGATTGCGCTAATCCATTGCCACCGGTAATGGTAAACAAGATCCAGATACTGCAGGTGTTGATCAACCTTATGATGAATGCTGCGGAATCAATGCTGGATGCATCAGGAGGGCGAAAGATAGTCATGCGCACATGGGCGACCGATGGCGGTGCAGTGCGGGTGGCTGTGCGTGACTTCGGCCCCGGTGTTGAAGAAGAAGATCTCGGTAAACTATTCGAACCCTTCTTCACGACCAAACGTTCCGGCTCTGGGCATGGGCCTTTCCCTGAGCCGTTCCATCATCGAGGCACACGGTGGTCACGTCTGGGTTGAGAATAATCCGGACAAAGGCGCGACCTTCTACTTCGATCTGCCGGGAGCGGAAGCGACAGTGGAGAGGGAACACGGAGTAGGGGAGACGAGGAGATCAGTGACAGAGAGACTCGGGGACACGGAGATGCGGAGAAGGGGAGAGAACGAGCCCTCGACACTTTCTTATGATGACTAAGTTAAAGCACACCATTTTCGTTATCGACGATGATGCCTCGGTGCGTAAGAGCCTCTCGAGGCTCCTGGATTCAGTGGGGTTCAGCACGGAAAGCTTCGCCTCCGCTGACGAATTCCTGAAGAGGGAGCGTTTCGAAGGAATCGGATGCATCGTCCTCGATGTGCGCATGCCGGGCCTTAGCGGCATGGACTTGCAGGACGAGCTTAACAAGGCCGATTACAGCATGCCCATCATTTTTATTACGGGCCACGGTGATATTCCCATGAGTGTCCAGGCCATGAAAAAAGGTGCTGTCGATTTCCTCCCCAAGCCCTTTGACGAAGATCAACTTCTGGACGCCTTGAGGAAGGCTATCGAAAAAGACATGCAGGCGAAAGCAGAACGCGCCGAAGCACGCGACATCCTGGGACGCATGGAGCAGCTCACTCCGCGGGAATATGAGATCTTGCAATATCTAATCACCGGCATGCTGAACAAGCAGATTGCATTTAAGCTGGGCATCGCAGAGAAAACCGTCAAAATACACCGCTCCCGCGTGTTCGAGAAGTTGGGCACCCGTTCCGTCGCTGAACTGGTCCGCATGGCCGAAAAAGCAGGCATAGAGCCGCCGGAATAGCTGGGTAATCAGTAACCAGTCAATAGTGATCATCATCCGCACTTTGATTACGAATCACCGATAACTTGTAGCTGACGTTCAGTCCGTTCACTGATAACCGACGTAACTGATCACTTCCCTCGTCCCTCTCCATATAGGACTAAGGTCGTATAGACAGGACCTCCGCATTTCATTATCCTACTCTTAGTGGCGCATCTCACGTAACTCCGAGTTTTGAACATAAAGCCATACCAGACTGCGAGGGATGATCATGGCAAAGAAACAGAGCACAGTCTATGTGATCGACGACGACGCATCCGTGCGCACTGCATTGGCGAGGCTTTTACGATCCGCAAACTTCAATGCAGAGACCTTTTCTTCCGCTGATGAGTTCTTGAAGAATCCAAAACAAAAGCAAGACGCCTGCATCCTTGTCGACATTCGTATGCCCGGTTCAACCGGGTTCGACCTCCAGCGGCAACTGGTTTCAACCAGAGTACAGTTGCCGGTGATTGTGATTTCGGCCAGTGATGAAACGCTCATCCGTGAGTATGCACGCCAACTGGGAGCTGTATCATTCTTCCGAAAGCCCGTCGATGACCAGGCACTTTTGGACGCCATCTTGTGGGCCATCGCGGGTGCGCGAAGGGACACATCAGGAGACGGGGCAAGCCAAAAGTGACCAGTGGCCGGTGTAGAAAGGATAAGGGCAGTGGCTTGTTACCGGTTATCAGTTATCAGTGACCAGTGTACCAGTGGTAGAGGGCGGAGTGAGCGGTAACCGGTAGTTGGCGAGCAGTAACCGGGAAGAATGGGCATAATCCCGAGAATTCAGCACGTTAGCAGGATATGGGATGATTACCCAATGGCGGTAGCCTATTCAGAAACAATGAACGGTGTCGAGGGTAAACCGGTACTGATTACCATTTCCGCCCCCAAAAAAAATTCTGGACAAGTGAAACAGACTGCGCTAAGCTCAGAGAAGGAATAATAACCGGCCAGGCCCTGTCGGTTGGCCGTTGACATAGGCGCAAAGACGCGATAAAATGACAAACGAAGGTTTTAAAAAAACCAAATTCAAGGAGGGACGGGGTATGAAGAAGGTGTTGGTAGTTTTGGCAGTGGTGATCAGTCTGGCGTTGGTTTAGCTCGGGTTATGCTCAGAAATGGGATAGCGCAGATGAGGCTAAAGCTATCGCCAAGGGCAAAGAGTTCAAGTTCACAGGAATAGAGATCGTGAGTGTCGATCCGAAGGCCCAGACCGTGATGTTTAAGAGTGCCAAGGGTGATAAGACTGGCATCGCGAGGTTGGGTTACGCCAAATATGAGGGCGGGTATAACGGAGTAGCCGACCTGAAGCCTGGCGACAAGGTCAGTGGTGAGGGCATGGTGGTCAATGGAACCAACTGGATCCAAAAGATAAGGATTGCCGCACCGGGCGCAATGCCTTCGGCAGGACCGAAGAAGGACTAACCAGGAATTATAAGAGCCTTTTAACGATTATTGATTATTGAGAGGTCCGGGTCGGGCACAACGACCCAGCCTGCCCCGGACCCTTTGGTAGCGCCTGCAGTTAAGCTATCCGCAAAACGTAATCCTTCCGCTTACGGCGGTGCATGAAAAACAAACATAGAAACGGATAATCCGGTGTCGAGTCCTCACTCGTCGCTCGACTCTCTACATACCAAGAAAAGATAAGAGGCCTTTAAGTTCCGGGCGGAGCAGATGGTGGCGTTTATCGGCAACGCCCGCGGCATGCCGCCGCACCTTTCTGACCCGGTTCTTCTTGCTAAGGCAGGACAGGAAGTGATAAGATGTGGCCCTTACTGGTGATCGTAATAAAGTTGCACCAAAAAAATATATCGAAAGGAGAGAACAGATGAAAACAGAAGGCAGAAAAATCTTTATTGTTGCGGCATTGACATTGGCATTGGTGCTGTCCCTGTCCGGCTTGCCGGCACTGGCCCAGGATAAGCCTTCGGACAACATGCAGATCGTCCGGGACAAGATCAAGGCAGATAAGAAGCTGTTTGTGGCAGAGGCTATGGGCCTCACGGACGCGGAAGCAAAAGCATTCTGGCCGGTCTACGACAGCTACCAGAAAGACCTGACCAAGATTAATGACCGCACCATCGCGATAATCAAGAATTACGCCAGTAACTATCAGTCCATGACGAATGAAGCTGCGAAGAAGCTGACCGACGAGTTTCTCGCGATTCAGGCAGAGCACCAAAAACTGAGAGTATCCTATCTGCCGCAGTTCCGCAAGGTACTGTCCGATATAAAGGTTGCGCGCTACTACCAGATTGAGAACAAGGTCGGCGCGGTGGTGAGCTACGAGCTGGCGACCAGCATACCACTCGTTAAGTAGAGTGTGCTCAGAGATTGGCACATGCCTTACTGATAACTGGTTACGATAACTGATCACCGGCCACTGTTCACCCGATTTCGGGCACGTGGCCGGTGTGGAGGGTCTCACAGATGAGAGTTGATACCCCTGGCTCCCGAGACATTACCAAAACGACGCTGGCGGTGCTTTTTATCGGCGTGTTCATAGCCGCCAGCTTCTGGATACTCCGACCGTTCCTGACTTCGATCGTCTGGGCAACCATGATTGTTGTTGCCACGTGGCCTCTCTTGCTGTGGCTCCAGGCTCGATTGAAGAACAGTCGGGGGCTTGCCGTGGCAGTGATGACGGTTCTGATTTTGATGGTCGTCATCGTGCCTTTCTTGTTGGCTGTGGCCACCATAATCGAAAGGCGGATGACATTGCCTCACGGGTTAAGGCGCTGGCAGCTCTCAGGCTGCGGCCTCTACCGGAGTGGGTCGGAACAATCCCCTTGGTCGGCCAAAGAATTACCAGCGTCTGGCAGCACTTCACCACCCTCAGCCAGGAGGAATTCGCCGCGCAACTGAGCCCTTTTGCGCGAAGAGCCGTGGGCTGGTTCGTGGCCCAGGCAGGCAGTGTCGCGCTGATGATGCTCCAGTTCCTTTTTGACGGTCATCATTTCCGCGATCCTCTATGCCAAAGGTGAGGCTGCATCCGCGGGGGTGTACAAGTTCGCCCGGCGCCTTGCCGGACAGCATGGTGAGGAGGCCGTGTCCTCGCGGCTAAGGCGGTCAGGGCCGTGCGCTTGGGATTGTCGTTACGGCGATCATTCAGTCGTTCATCGGCGGCATCGGGCTGGTTGTGGCCGGCGTGCCTGCAGCAGCCTTGCTGACAGCCGTGATGTTCATACTCTGTCTGGCCCAGATAGGTCCCGGACTGGTGCTGATTCCTGTCGTGATCTGGCTTTACTGGGCGCACGGAGCTTTATGGGGAACTGTCCTGCTCGTCTTTACGGTTGTAGCCGCTACCATTGATAACTTTATCCGGCCTGTTCTCATCAAGAAAGGGGCGGACCTGTCGCTGGTCCTGATCATTGCCGGCGTGATCGGAGGCCTTATCGCCTTTGGTATCATCGGTCTTTTCATCGGGCCGGTGGTGCTTGCGGTCACCTACACTCTCCTGAAAGTATGGGTGTCTCACGACGATCGCGGGGAGGCGCCGGCTGATGGCGGACCGGTGAGCAGTTACGAGTAATGAGAACCTGTTACGTGTTCTGCGTTGCGAGTTGCGAGTTAAAAGACCAAGACGTGAACTCTTTTGCCCCGCAACTCGAAACCCGTAACTCGCGACAAGCTTGAAAGTGATCAGTAAACGATATAAAAAGGAGAAAGCAGATGAAAACAGAAGGTAGAATGATCCTCATCATGATGGCATTGGTATTGGTGCTCTCCCTGTCCGGCCTGCCCGCGCTGGCCCAGGATAAGCCTGCGGACAATATGCAGCTCCTTCTTGAGAAGATAAAAGCAGACAAAAGGCTGCTTGTCGCGGAGAACCTGCAGCTTACGGATGCCGAAGCAAAAGCCTTCTGGCCGATCTACGACCAATACCAGAATGAACTCTTTCTTATTCGCGTCCGTACCGGGAAATTGATCGACGATTACGCAGCCACTTATGAAACGATGACCAATGCCACTGCACAGAGGCTGCTTGACGAGTCTATGACAATCGAGACGCTTCGGCAGAAACTGAATAAGGCATACCTCCCGAAATTCCGCAAGGCTTTACCCGGTACAAAAGCAGTGCGCTATTACCAGATCGAAAACAAAATCAATGCGGCGCTCTATTATGAACTTGCTGCACGCATACCGCTTGTAAAAGCGGACAAGAAGTAAGACACGTAAGGAGGATGCACTCATGAGATACCTTCACTTCACGATTATTGTATGTCTGTTTGTAGCGTTCGCCGTTGCCTTCGTTGGCCCGAATCCCGCTGCAGCGGCATCAGCAGCAGAAATAGACCGTGGTGCCCAAAACGCTCTTGAGAAGCTGTACGCAAAATCGGCTAAAGCGAAAGCGTTGGGTGAAAAGGCAGTAGCCATCCTGGTCTTTCCGGACATTTACAAGGCGGGCTTCATCGTCGGTGGACAGTATGGCGAGGGCGCCCTGATGCGGGACGGAAAGGTCATTGGCTACTATAACACTGTCTCGGGCTCGTATGGTCTGCAGATTGGTGTCCAGAGGTATGGCTACGCGTTATTTTTTATGACAGAATCAATGCTGAAGTATCTCGACAAGAGCGATGGCTGGGAGCTTGGCACGGCGCCGAACATTGTCGTTGCAGACAAGGGAGCGGCCACTGGCATCTCAACTACCTCGGCGCAGTCCGACGCCTACGCCTTCTTCTTCGCCCAAGAGGGGCTTATGGCCGGTCTCGGCCTGCAGGGGACCGAAGATTACGAAGATTAATAAGTAAGAACAGCCTTTCAAAGCACAC
>CAWGEZ010000066.1:0-37436 GCA_963821605.1 uncultured delta proteobacterium
AATGTATCGCTAAGATCTTTGAAGTGACCGGAACGAAAGCCGGACAGGACCTCGCTCTCGACCTGCTCTCCTTCGTCGGAAAACTGATCCTGGTCGGTTTCGGCATGGCTAAGAGCGAGTACATGATGTCCAAGTTGATGGCATTCGATGCCGAGATCATCGGGACGTGGGGCTGCTTGCCGGAATATTACCCCATCGTGCTCGACATGGTGCTGAGCAAGAAGATCGTGATTGACCCGTTCGTCGAAGTAAGGCCAATGAGCACCATTGCGGCAACATTCGACGAGATACACAAGGCAGGATCCCCTGCCAAGAGAGTCGTACTGAAACCTGACTTTTAAGGGTTTAACAATAAACTATTATCAGGAGGAGAACTATGGGACTTGAATGGATGCCAAGAGAACACGGTAAGAAGAATCATGACCGGTATGGCACAGAGCACTGGGGAACGGAAGCCCCGTGCGTTGTGTACGAGAAGAAGCCTCTGACGGACCCGAAGGGGAACGTCGTAACGGGGCTCTATGTCTCGTGGATCAGGCTGAACAACCCGAGCCAGTACAACTCCTACACCACTGAGATGGTGAAGGGCGTCATCGCCGGTTTCGAGAATTCCTCGACAGACCGCGAAGTCGTGGCCACGGTCTTCACCGGCACGGGCGCCAATGCCTTCTGCACGGGCGGCAACACGAAGGAATACTCCGAGTATTACAGCATGAGGCCTGAGGAATACGGCTCATACATGGAACTCTTCAACAACATGGTTGACTCGATCCTCATGTGCAAGAAGCCGGTCATCAGCCGGGTGAACGGTATGAGGGTTGCCGGCGGCCAGGAAATCGGCCCGGCCTGCGACCTCGACCATCTACGTCGGACCTTGCGATTTATGGCCAGGCAGGTCCGCGCCACGGCTCTGCCCCGGTGGGCGGCTCCTCTGACTTCCTCCCTGGTCCTTCTCAGCATCGAAGACGCGATGTGGAACTGCGTGAGCTGCGAAATGTGGAGCGCCTACAAGATGGCCAGAAAGGTCTTCTGACCAAGGTTGTGCCGGTTCTGAAGGACGAGAAGGGCAACTGGGTAAGGAATCCGCAGGTCATCACCGACAAGTTCATCGACAACGGCGAGATCGTGTACGGCGAATACAAAACCGGCGAAGAATGCAAACAGGCCAGAGCCTGGGTAAACGAGAAGCTGAAGAACAACGACTATGACTTCTCCCTGCTGGATGCGGAAGTCAATCGGATCGTCTGGATCTTCGCTAACCTGTTCCCGGGCTGCCTCATGAAGTCGATCGATGGTATCAGGCAGAAGAAGAAGTTCTTCTGGGATACGATGAAGAACGATCACCGGCACTGGCTGGCCGCCAACATGATGGGCGAGGCCTTTCTGGGCTTCGGCGCATTCAACACGAAGAAGATCACGGGCGTCGACACGATCGACTTCATCAAGTACCGTCAGCTCGTCGCCGAGGGAACGCTCGTAAACGAGAAATTCATGGAAGAAGTACTGGGCAAACCGCAGAAGTAGTAATGCTGCTGCACGACAAAAAGGGGGGCCTTGAGCCCCCCTTTTCTTTCACCGAGGTCACCCATCCGCAGCACAACGTCCTTGTAGCTTTGCGAGGGCAAATATGGTAAATGAGAATAAGAAGTTCATTAGCCGTTACAAGCTGATAGCCTTTACTTCAAAGGAGGGAATGATATGGCTTACCAGTTGATCAATTATGAAAAGAAAGAGAAGGTTGCCCGCATCACGCTTAACGTACCGCCGCTTAACTGGATCACCATCTCCATGCTGAAGGAGATCAACGACGCGCTTGTCGACGTGGCAAAGGATCAGACGATCAAGCTGCTTATTTTCGACCACGCAGGGGAGAAAGCGTTTTCCAGCGGTGTCGACGTGGCGGACCACACCGATGACAAGGTGGAAGAGATGATTCACACTTTCCACCGCGCCTTCAGGCTCATGTATGAGATCGACATCCCTATCGTCGGGCTCGTGAACGGCGTCTCATTGGGCGGCGGCTGTGAGCTTACAAGTTTCTGTGACATCGTGCTGGCCTCAGACCGATCGAGGCTCGGCCAGCCGGAGATTGCGGTGGGAGTCTTCCCGCCGGTCGCCGCTGCCTGGTTCAGCAAGATCGTCGGCCTCAAGAAGACCTACGAGCTCCTTTTCACCGGCAAGATGATCGGCGCACAGGAGGCCAAGGAGATCGGCCTGGTCAACGCGGTCTTTCCCGCAGCCAGCTTTAGAGAGGATGTGGACAAGTTCCTGGCCGACATACTGAACAAGAGCCGACCGATCCTGATCTGGAGCAAGCGCGCGATCAGGGCGAGCCTCGGCGTCAACTTCCCCGACAGCCTGCGTTCCGCCGAAGTGCTCTATCTCGACGGCTGCATGAAGGCGGAGGATGCCAAGGAAGGCATTACCGCGTTTATGGAGAAAAGGAAAGCGGTCTGGAAGGATAAGTGAGGCACAAATACAGGATACAGCATACGCCGAAAGCCGAGATCTCAGTCGAGGCTGGAGCGGTTGAAACCTTTGGTGGAGAAGGCCTCGCTCGACGGGGCCTTTTTCCACTACAAAATCGACTATTTCTATCTCTCAGGAACAATGCAGGATGCCTTTCTCTACGTTCGCCCCGAGGCAAAACCAATCCTCTTCGTGCGACGCGAGTTAGAGAGGGCGCTCCGCGAGTCTCCGCTTGAGGAGATTGTTCCTATCAGAGACCTTCAAAGATATCAAACCCTTCCTTGGTCCACTGAAACGGGTGGGGATGCAGCTCGACGTGATGCCCTATACGATGGCTATGAAGTTCAAGGATATCCTCGGAGACGTAACCATGGTGGATGTCTCCCCGCTGACCCAGCAGTTGCGGAAGAACAAATCACCCTTCGAAATCAGCATCCTGGAGCGTGCGGCGGCTATCAGCAACCAGGTCTATGATGCGGTACCGAACTTTCTCAGGGAAGGGTTGCGCGAGATAGAGCTGGGAGGGCTGCTGGAGAATTATGCCAAAGCCCTCGGGCACGAAGGATTGCTGCGGGTCAGGTCGCTCAATTACGAGGCGTACACCTGGCACATCCTCAGCGGCCGCACGGGCAGCATCGTAAGCCAGTCCGACTCACCCATGGGAGGGCTGGGTCTCTCTCCCGCCTTTCCTGTCGGGGCGAGCATGAAGAAGATGAAGCGGGGCGAGCCTATCCTCGTCGACTTCGGCATCTCGCTACCACGGCTACCACGTGGACCAGACCCGTATGTACGCCATGGGCCATATGCCCGAACCCTTTGTGAAAGCTTACAACGTCTGCCGCGACATCCAATACAGGGTCCTGGACAAGGTACTGGAGGGCATGCGCACGGCTGACCTTTTCATGTATTCGAAGCAGCTTGCGGAAGATGCGGGGTTCGGAGAGAACTACCTCGGCTACGGCCACCACAAAGTGAACTTTCTTGCCCACGGCATCGGCCTGGAACTGGCTGAGCTTCCCTTCATCGCAAGGACCCACGACTATCCGCTGGAAGCCGGCATGACCTTCGCGATCGAGCCGAAGATGGTCTTCCCGAAAAAGGGCGCGTGCGGCATTGAGAATACTGTACTCCTGGAACCCGGCGGCTACCGGATCCTGACGAATAGAGATGAGCAGATCACCATTGTATGAAGATTCTCTTCTCGAGCGGAACACTTTACCAGTGGCCCCTTAAAGAGATTTTTTCCCTGGCCAAAGAAGCAGGCTTTGACGGCTGCGACCTTGTCGTGAACAGATCCCTCGATGAGCCGCGTTTTAAGGAAACAATACAGGAGGCTTTGGCGATCCTGCCTGCTTACTCTCTCCACGTGCCTTTCACCAGGCTCGCCGTGTGGGGCACACAGGTAAAGGCACTTGTGCGCAGCGTCCAGACAGCAAGGGAGCTTGGCATACGCCTCGTTAATTTCCACCCGCCTTCATGGTTTCACCACGAGATAACCTTTTACCGGTGGTTCCGAAGGATACATGATTTCCAAAAAGAGCTTGACTGCCAGGATGTGCTCCTGGCCATTGAAAACATGCCACGTATCGGAAAACGACTGAAGCTCGCTCCTTATGTGCTCAACGATTACCAGGACTTATTAGAATTCGGCATCAAAAGGAATCTTTACTTTACCTTCGACACGACCCACATTGGGACCTTCGACCTTGATCCGGTGGTATCGTTTCTCAGCTTCTACAAGACAGAAAGGCTCAAGAATGTGCACCTGAGCGACTCCACGGCCGTGGAGAGTCACCTGTTTCTCGGAAGGGGAGCGTTGCCTATCGCGCGCCTTCTCAACACCATGCGGAGGGTCGGATATGACGGGATGGTCACGTTGGAGGTCGCACCCCAGGAACTCCCGGTTACCAAAGAATGGCTCGTCATGACGATGCGTTATGCTGCCTCATTCATGAGGATGCACCTGGTTCAGGAGGAATATGGCTAAGATCAAACAGACCTTTATTTGCGACGCGTGCGGGTACGAAACATACAAGTGGATGGGGAAGTGTCCCAGGTGCGCTGCCTGGGACACAATCAAAGAGATCAAGCTGGAACAGGAAGGCGAGAAGAGACAGGACAGGAAATTCGCCGTTACCTTGGGCGACGAGGAGGTCGAAGAGGAGCGCCTGCTTCTCGAAATGGAAGAAATGGATCGGGTTTTGGGCGGAGGTCTCACCAAGGGCTCCTCGATACTGCTCGGAGGAGACCCCGGCATAGGCAAGACCACCTTGTGCTTCGAGATTGCCGCCCGTGTGGTCGGGATGGGCCTTGAAGTGCTCTATGTGTCAGGCGAGGAGTCGCTTAGACAGTTGGCGGGCAGGAAGAAAAGGCTCGGCCTTGCAGGGTCCTTTTCCATACTCGTTACGAGCAGTCTTGGCGACATCATGGATGCGATACAGGAAAAAACTTACGCTCTTGTCATCATCGACTCGATTCAATCGATTTACAATACGAAGCTGCCCTTCCTGCCGGGGAGCATGAGCCAGATACGGGACGTCTCGTCCAGGCTTATCAGAGAACTGAAGGGCAGGGAGGCAACGCACATCTTTGTGGGTCACGTCACAAAGGAGGGAACGATTGCCGGCCCCAAGATACTCGAGCACATGGTCGACACGGTCCTTTACTTCGAGGGTGACAAAATGCTCCCTTACAGGATGCTCCGCGCGATAAAGAACAGGTACGGTCCCGTTGACGAGATAGGCCTTTTTCAAATGACGCGGGAGGGCTTGGTGAGCGCGGAGCCTTCCCTCTTCTTCATATCAGAGCGGGAAGAAGCAAGCTCGGGCACAACCCTCTTTCCCTACATCACGGGCTCGCGGCCCCTGCTGATCGAAGTGCAGGCTTTGACCCCGAAAACAGTCTTTCCCATCCCCAAGAAACTCTCGGTCGGCTACGATGTGAACAGGTTGTTCATACTCACGGCCGTGATGGAGAAAACCCTGGGTCTCCCATTTTCCGACCGGGATGTGTATGTTAACGTCACGGGCGGGATCAAGGTAAACGAGCCCGGTGTCGATCTCGCAGTCGCAGCAGCCATGCTCTCCAGTTACAAGAACCTGAGCTGGCGGGATACTGCGTTTTTTGGAGAGGTCGGCCTCACGGGAGAAGTGAGGAGGGTGGTGAACATGGAACTTCGAGTCAAGGAGTGCGAGAGGCTCAAGGTCAGGAAAGTGCTTTGTCCGAGAGGTCTGGACAAATCGACCGGGGTCGAGCTCCTGCCCACAAGAAACATCCGCGAGCTCGCCGACTATCTTTCGCAAGTGGGATAAGTATGGTTTCTATACTTGACAGAAATAATGGTGCAATGTATTTTATTGCATTATGAAAATATCCACTCAAAGCAGGTATGGTCTGCGGGCGCTTTTTGATATCGCCTACCATTCAGCAGGTCTATCTACCCAGGTAAAGGATATCTCCGCCAGGCAGGGCATCTCGCCGAGGTATATCGAACAGATCTTCCAGAAGCTCAAACGGGCTGGACTGGTCAAGAGTATCAGGGGGCCATCGGGAGGCTATTATCTGTCCCGGACCCCTGAGGAGATCAAGGTCGGCGATATTATCAGGGCCACAGAGGGCAACCTCGATCTCGTATTCTGTCTCAGTCACAACAAGGCTGCGACTAAGAGTTGCGAGAGGGCTGTACATTGTGTGGCCAGAGATATCTGGCAAGGAGCATCGACGAGACTCCTGGAGTATTTTGACTCCATCACCCTGCAGGACCTCTGCAAACAGGCTCAGCAAAGGGGCGTCGAGCGGGTGATAGACAAGCATCTGATGTACTACATCTGACGGACTACAGCTGACTTGGTCGATCGATTACCTTAATGTACTGCGCTACGAGCCTGGGGCCGATCTCGCTCCCCGTTGTCGGCATCAGCCTTCACTGTCTTAGCGAGCACAACGCTCATAGCCGCATAGCACGCATCTCAGATAGAGCTCGAAGGCCTGTCCTTAAGCGTAGCGGTTACTCAATCACGCCGCAGTCGACTAGTCAACCAAGTAATTGTCCCGTTACGGCATGGGGAACTGTTTGCCGGCGGGTCGGATGGTGAGGACCGGGCATGGCGATTTCCGCACCACCTTCTCGGCAACGCTCCCGATGAGAATATGCTCGAGCCCGCCTCTGCCGTGAGTGCCCATCACCACAAGATCGATCTTTTCTGTGCGCACGTAATCTATGATCTCCAGGAAAGCCACGCCGGTGTGTATTGCCTTCGTAACAGGTAATATCCTTGACGTTCTTGGCTACGGCTTCCATGTCTTTTCCCACTTCACGCTCGATGTCTCTCTGGATGCTAACCAGATTTTCCGCTGGCAGGAAGGATTCGTACGGGGTGAAGTAGTCCATATTCGGAATCACGTGCAGCAGGTGAATAGTCGAACCAAATTTCTCGGCTATCGGAGCAGCAACGTTCATAATCTCGTCCGTATAATCTGAGAAGTCCAAGGGAACAAGGATCTTCTTGAACATAGTCCACCCCCCTGTTTTTGGTACCTTCTCACTGATGTCCGATTGACGGACGCCTGTGGCTCATAGTTTACCACGGGTACAAAGGTTTACGGGTGATAATGCAATTTTTCGACTTGAAATTATTCTGTCCGTGCGATAGCCATTCATCCAAAAAGACCGGGGGTGGCTCATGTACACGGGGAGGTTCGTGTTTTCGCAGGTAATGGAGTTCTTGCCGATGTATGAATTCCATAAGTGTGTGAAGCGCTATAACGGCGATTATCGGGCCAGGTTCTCCTGCCTCGATCAGTATATGTGTATGGCCTTCGCGCAGCTTACTTACCGCGAAAGCCTCCGTGATATCGAAGCCTGTCTCCGTTCTATGCAGAGCAAGCTCTACCATATGGGCATCCGAGGGAAGGTCGCGAGGAGTACTCTGGCTGATGCAAATGAAATGCGCGACTGGCGTATCTACGCCGATTTCTGCCATGTCCTCATCGGCATGGCGCGAACCCTCTACCGGGATGAAGCGTTCTCCATAGAGCTTGAGCAGATGGCGTACGCGCTTGATTCCACAACGATCGATCTCTGTCTTTCTCTCTTTCCCTGGGCGCGCTTCAGGAAACAGAAAGGCGCCGTGAAGATGCACACCCTCATCGACCTGAAATGCAGCATTCCCACATTCATAGAAATCACTGACGGGAAGGTCCACGACGTCAACATACTGGATGCCCTCATTCCCGAACCTGGCTCCTTTTACGTCATGGATCGCGGGTATCTGGACTTCAGACGGCTCTATGCCCTTTCCCAGTTCTTCGCATTCTTCGTGGTCCGCGCAAAGAGGAACATGACAGCCAGGAGGCTCTACTCCCATCCCATAGACAAAGCGACGGGATTGCGATGCGACCAGACCATCGTACTCACCGGCGTGAAGACTTCCACGCTGTATCCTGAAAAGCTTCGCAAGATCCGCTATGTTGATGAAGAGACGGACAAGGACTTTGTATTTCTCACCAACAACTTCCTTTTGCCGGCCCTGAGCATCGCCATGCTCTACAAGAGCCGCTGGCAGGTGGAACTGTTTTTCAAGTGGATCAAGCAGCATCTCAGAATCAAGTCGTTTTACGGCACCTCGGAGAACGCCGTGAAGACCCAGATATGGATAGCCGTCTCCGTATACATCCTTATCGCCATCATAAAAAAGCGTCTCCATCTTGACCTGAGTCCCTACACAATTTTACAGATTCTCAGCGTAACCCTATTCGAGAAAACGCCGCTTATTCAACTCCTTACAGATTCCGGGTACAAAACTGAGGAGGAAAACAGCAATATGTTCCGTAACCAAATGACATTATTCGATATTTAACCGGACAGCAGTGACCTTTTCTATATATACCGCACCCCCTATTTAGTCAACACTTTTTGTGCTATACTTATACCAGTTTGCGTTCATTCATATAGCTTCGTTGCCAGCGTCCTTACAGGATGCTTCGCTATCGGCGCGACTCCGACGTACAATGTACGCCTCCGTCGCATCCTCCTAGTCGCCCGGGGCACCCGGCCGAAGGCTGGGTCGTATTTTTGAATGCAAACTGGTATAACAAGTCGTAAAAACACACACGAGATTGCCCTTGATTTTTGAGGCCAAAACCATTTAACTATCGCCCATGGAGAAACTAAAGATCCTAACCTCTACCCTTGCGGAAATCTACATCCGACAGGGTCACCTGGACAAGGCCAAGGATGTCTACGAGAAGCTCCTCTCCAGAGACTCAGGAAACGCGCTTTACAAAGGAAGGGTATCCCTTCTCGAACACGATACGCCGGAGCGGAAACGGCTTCGAGCCCTCACCCAGATACTCAAGAGGCTAGAAGAACGAAGAGATGAACGAGAGACGGATTAACCGCGTCCTCCACGTGTTGAAGCAGATGGACGTGGATGCGATTATCATCAGAGGTATGGACAACATCTTCTACTTGACCGGGTTCAGAGGCTCTGAAGGCAGCCTTCTCGTGACAAGAGGCGATGTGGTGCTCCTGACGGACTTCAGGTATCTCACCCATGCGGCAGAAGTCACGAAGGATATTGCGATTGTCGAGACCAGGGGAAAAGAAAACCATCTCGCGACACTCTGTGACCGGTATGGCATCAGGAAGATGGGTTTTGACAGTTACAACACGACGTACCAGGCCTATCAGGGATGGCGCGAAACAGCACCCAATGTGGAATTCATGCCCATCGGAACTGAGATTGAAACAATAAGAACACAGAAAGAGCCTGAGGAAATCCTTGCTATCCGCCGGGCTATCCAGCTGGCTACGGATGCGTTCACCCGCGTGCTGGCAAAAATAGCACCAGGCACAACGGAGAGACAGATAGCCACGGAACTCGACTATACGATGAAAAGCCTGGGGGCGGATGGCCCTTCATTTGAGACCATCGTGGCGTCCGGGGCGAGGGCGGCCCTTCCTCATGCAAGGCCCACGGACAAAGCCTTGAAGCAGGGAGAGACGGTCATCATCGATTTCGGGTGTCAGGTCGGCGGCTACTCAAGCGACGAGACCTGCACCATCGCCCTCGGAGAGGTAGACCAGAAAATGCGAGATATCTTCGAAGTAGTGGATGAAGCGAGAAAAGCCGGCATAAAGGCGGTGAGGGCAGGCTTGCCGGTGGTTGAACTCGACACCCTTGTGCGAGGAACCGTCGAAGAGCGCGGCTACGGGGAGTTTTTCCGGCACGGTACCGGCCATGGAGTAGGCATTGCGGTACACGAGGCACCTGCTATTACGGTTAAAGCAGAAGCCTTGCTTGAAGAGAATATGGTGATCACGGTTGAGCCCGGCATCTATATACCCAACGTGGGTGGAATTCGCATGGAAGATATGGTGCTCGTCACGGAGAGCGGTGGCGAGGTGCTCACGCATCTGCGCAAGGATTTGCTCCAAATCTGAGGGAGGTAGTCGATGATCGTTTCCACGGCAGAGTTTAGAAAGGGGCTTAAGATCCTGATCGATAATGAACCCTTTGTGATCGTGGAGTTTCAGCACGTGAAGCCCGGGAAGGGCGGCGCGTTTGTCAAGACACGCATCAAGAGTCTCGTTACCGGGAACGTGCTCGACAGGACGTTCAGGTCCGGCGACAAGGCCGAGGTACCCGATGTGGAGCAACGTGATATGCAGTATCTGTACAAGGAAGAAGACCGGTACTACTTCATGGATACCGGCTACCTACGATCAGACCTTCGTGCCGGAGGCGAATCTGGGTGATGCCGTTAACTATCTCAAGGACGGCATGGTTATAGCGCTCTCGTTTTACAAAGGAAAGGCAATAGGGGTGGAGCTTCCCAACTTCGTCGACCTGAAGGTCGTAAATACAGAACCCGGCATCAAAGGAGATACGGCGCAGAATGCTACCAAGCCGGCTACGCTGGAATCCGGGTATACGCTTCAGGTTCCGCTGTTTCTTGAGGAGGGTGAGGTCATCAAGATAGACACGAGGACCGGCCAGTATATAACGAGAGTTTCCAGGTAGGACCGGAGCATGCTGATCACCTTCGAAGGGATAGAGGGAAGTGGAAAGACAACCCAGGCCGACCTTCTGTACACCTATCTGAAAAAGAACGGATACAACGTGATTAAGACCCGTGAACCGGGTGGCACCGGGCTCGGAGAGGCCCTGCGGGACGTGCTTCTTCGCAAAGAGATGCGTGTTTTCCCGCTTGCTGAGCTGCTCGTCTTCATGGCGGTCAGGGCTCAGCATATGGAAGAGGTCATTTCGCCGGCACTGGCCGAAGGTAAGATTGTGCTTTGCGACAGGTTCGTTGACGCAACCTATGCCTATCAAGGGTACGGACGCTCCATAGACCTCGGCATCATTGAAACGTTCAACAGGCTTGTCACCAAGGGCGTGAGGCCTAACCTCACCATTCTCTTGGATTGCGACGTTGATCAGGCCCTTCAAACGGAAGCTTGCGGCAAACCAGCAGATGGACAGGTTTGAGAGAGAAGACATCTCTTTCCACCGAAAGATACGGGAAGCTTACCTCAAGCTCGCTAGAGGAGGATAGCAAACGGTTCTTTGTGATCGGCCCAAGCCTGGATGTTGAAGGAACGCACCGCGCGATACGGGAGAAAGTGGAGAGTCTTCTCCAAAGCCATGGAATTTAACAGCATTGTCGGACATGAAAGACCGCGGAGCCTCCTCTCGTCCATTTTCGAGAAAAACAGGTTCCCTCACGCGCTCCTCTTTTCGGGTCCGCCGGGTGTGGGCAAATATACCGTGGCGGTAGAAGTGGTTAAGCACCTCTTCTGCGAGACGAAGACCGCCTGCGGAGTCTGCCGGCCGTGCCAGAATGTCATTCGCAATGCGCACCCTGACTTCCGCATCGTCAGGTCCGAGACTTCCATAGGCATTGACGAACTTCGCAATGTGAGGAAAGAGGTTTACGAATCGCCCTATCGAAGCCCCCTTGCGCGTTATACTGATTGACGGAGCGGAGCAGATGACCCATGAGGCCGCAAATGCTCTTCTGAAGACTCTGGAGGAGCCCCCTCCGTTGAATCTCTTCTTTCTCATCACATCCTCAGAGAAAGATGTGCCTTTGACGATTCGTTCAAGATGCATGCACATCGGATTTGGCCCTATTTCGGCGGAAGAGATGAAGTCTCCACCTGGTAAAGACGCTTCACCTCCCCGAACGAACAGGCGGAACTGATAGCCGCGCTGAGCTGGGGCAGTATGAGCTCCGCTTTCTTCTGGATGGACGAGGAGAATTTTGCCATGAGGAGACGGCTTGCAGAGCTTGTGATCGGGAAAAAGAAGGGCTTTGTGGCTGCCACAGGACTCTCGGAAATCATCATTAGCTATGAGAAAGGGCTGCGCTTCTATCTTTACTTTTTGCTGTCGCTCTTCAGGGACCTTTGGGTGGTCAATCAGACAGGTGATGCGCACGCCCTGGTAAACGGCGACCTGAGGGAGCTGCTTGAGGCAAACACCTGGGACGGGGCCTGGATCGAACGGTCTATATACAAGGTGCAGGAAGCACTGGAAAGTCTGCGATACAACATCAATCGCTGGCTTGCATTCGAACACCTGACCCTTTCAATCATGAGATAACCATGAAAAGCTGCTACGTAAAATTTGACAGGCTGACAGGGGTGCTGGAAATGGAGGCACCTGATGAGATCAGCGTGGGTGATCAGATCGTCTGCGAGCTGGACAAAGGAGAGATCCTTGGAGTTGTCGCAACAGAGCCCGTGGATACGACAAAAGAGGGGTTGAAGAAGATACTTCGAAAGGCCACGCCCGAAGAGCTGTCTGCCTACGCAGCCCTTAAAGAAAAGGAGGCACACGCTTTTTCCGTCTGCCGAAAGAAGATAGAAGAGATGAACCTGCCGATGAAGCTGCTCCGGGCTGAGTACAGCTTCGGCGCCTCAAAGCTCTTGTTCTATTTTTTCTCCGAGAACCGGGTCGATTTCAGGGACCTCGTCAAGGAGCTTGCAAAGGAATTCAAGGTCAGAATAGAGATGCGGCAGGTAGGTGTGAGGGATGAGGCAAAAATTATAGGAGGGCTCGGGAACTGCGGCAATGTGGTCTGCTGCAAGAGATTCTTGAACAACTTTTCGATAGTCTCCATAAAGATGATGAAAGAGCAGAGTCTGGCGCTCAATCCGGCGAAGATATCAGGGGTGTGCGGGAGACTCATGTGCTGTCTCTCTTATGAGCACGATATGTACCTGGAACTGAAGAAGAACTTTCCGAAAGTGGGGAAGCGGGTTAACACTCCCCAGGGTGAAGGGAAGGTAGTAAAGCACAATGCGCTTACCGGTTCCGTGGCAGTCCTGCTCGATGACGGGAAAGAAGTGACGGTGCCGATAAAGGATGTTATGCAGGGTCAGACCGGCCAAGCCGGGGGCACGTAGTTTGGGAAAGCATTACTACATCACAACGCCGATCTACTACATCAACGATGTCCCACACATCGGCCACGCATACACGACCATAGCCGCCGACATTATGGCCCGATACAAGAGGCTGCAGGGATATGAGGTCTTTTTCCTGACCGGCGTGGACGAGCACGGCCAGAAGGCGGAGAAGACGGCTACCGAAAAGCAGATCCATCCGAAGGAATTGGCAGACACGATGGTTCACACCTTTACCGATCTCTGGCAGATGCTCAATATTTCCAATACCGGTTTTGTCAGGACCACGGAAGAGCGGCACAAAAGGGTCGTTCAGTATTTCTTCCAGAAGATCCAGGAGAAAGGGGACATATACCTCGGCGAATATGAGGACTGGTATTGCGTCCCCTGCGAGAGCTACTTCACCGAACTGCAGCAGCAGGAAGGCAAATGCCCTGATTGCGGCCGCTTGCTGGAACGGCTGAAGGAGGAGACCTATTTCTTCAGGATGTCAAAATACACGGAGCCGCTCCTCCGTTACCTGGAGGAGCACAAGGATTTTGTGCTGCCGGAGGTGCGCTACAACGAGGTGTTCAGTTTCGTCAAGGGCGGTCTTCGCGACCTCTCCATCAGCAGGACCAGCTTCAGCTGGGGCGTGCCTGTGCCCGGTAACCCGCGGCACGTGATCTACGTCTGGTTCGATGCCCTCCTCAACTACCTGACCGGCATCGGCTACCTGGAAGATGAGCAGCTGATGGCCGACTTCTGGCCCTGCGATGCGCACCTGATCGGCAAGGACATCCTCCGGTTCCATGCTGTCTACTGGCCATCCTTCCTCATGTCACTCGGGGTGGAACTGCCCAAGAGGGTCTTTGCGCATGGCTGGTGGACGGTGGACGGACAGAAGATGTCAAAGTCGCTGGGCAACGTCGTCTCTCCGTCCGAGATCGCCTCCACATACGGGGTGGATCAATTCAGATTTTTTCTCTTCAGGGAGGTGCCTTTTGGCCTCGATGGAGATTTCTCCCGGGAGGCCATTGTCCACAGGATAAATGGAGATCTCGCAAACGACTTCGGGAATCTTGTCTCCCGAAGCGTCACCATGATCAAGAAGTTTTCCAATGGCATACTGGAACAGGCTGGGGAGGCAGGGGGTACGGACGAACACCTCGTAAGCCAGACAGGGGACCTGGTTGCCGAGTACGGGAAAGAGATGGAGAGTTTCGGCTTTCATAAGGCCCTGTCGAGCGCCTTCGATATCGTCTCTCTGCTCAACAAGTACGTGGACACCGAGGCGCCGTGGAGGCTTGCGAAGGATAACAGAGCGAGACTTCATACGGTGCTCTACAACCTCTGGAACGGCGTGAGGATAGCCACTCTTCTCCTTCATCCTTTCATGCCTCAGAAGACCGAGGAGATATGGAAAGCCATCGGGATCGGGACGCCAATAGGAACGGCCTCCCAGGATCGGGAGCGGAGTTTCTATTACGACGCCCAAGGGCTCTCTTCCATAGAGAAAGTTCCTCCGCTCTTTCCAAGAATAGAGAGGTAACATGTCATTCACTTCGCTGAAACAGGTGCTCGAATCGGTCTTGAAGGAGCACAAGCTCACATCGGATATCGATGCGTACAAGATATTCTCCGTCTGGGCTGAGATCGCCGGACCGACTGTGGCAAACCATTCCAGGCCCATCAGGCTGAATGGTGACATATTGTACGTGGAGGTCGACGACCCGATTTGGCTATCTCAATTGCGCTACATGAAACAGGATATGTTGCGAAAGATAGACAGGCGGATTAAGCCCGGGATATTTAAAGACCTAAAGCTCTTTCTTAAGTGATTCCAGGATGAGCCGGTAAGGCAGCCCCTTGTCATCAGCGATCTTCTTCACATCCTCAAATTCAATGTGTGTCTTGATAAGAGCGCCGCTACGGTCGTAACCTTCTTTGACCTTCACGGGCCCGAATGACGTATCGCGAAGAGTCTCTTTCCGCTGCAAGACCCGTCGTGACTCCCTGCGCAGGCGCAAGCCAAAGGTCGTCGTCTCTTTCAGGACGCTGTCGATAACCGTCTCAAGGCATGCTGCACTCGTTACCACCGCGAGCCTCAAACCCACCCTGCCTTTTTTCATGTAGACGGGAAAATAGAGTACGTCGAGGGCCCCGGCCGTCCTTATCCTTTCCGCCACTGCCCCCATGTACTCCATCTCGGCGTCATCCACGTCCGTCTCAATGACCCAGACTTCTTCATGAGGTTCGGGCCGCTCTGTCTCTCCGATGAAGATCCTGACCACATTCGGAGTATCTGTCTGGTAGGTACCGAAGCCGACCCCGCTCCTTCGAAGCGAGAACGGCGGCCGCGCCGCGGGATTCTTCACGTAGTGTTTGACTATAGCAGCCCCGGTAGGCGTCGTCAGCTCCAGTTCCTGCTCAAAGAAGACGAGTGGCAGGCCTGAGAGGATCTCCACGGTAACCGGGGGCGGATTGGGCAACAATCCGTGAGAGGTCCGCACGAAGCCCCGCCCTTGCGGAATCGGGCCGCAATAGACCTCGTCAATGCCAAAGTAGGATATGGCCCTTGCGGTGCAGAGGAGGTCGATCAAGGTATCGACGTGCGCGAGTTCGTGGAAGTGCACCTTCTCCGGCTCAACGCCGTGGACCTGTGCTCTCCGCCTTGACGATTATGCCGAGAATAGCGAGGGCATCCTCTCTTACCCGTTCCTCGACCTTCAACGCCCGTATCATCTCTTCCATCTGCTGGACTGAGAGATGCAGGTCGCTCTGGCCTATCTTGAGGTATGTCCCTTCAACAACGCCATGCTTCCTTTTTTCAGGGAGCAAGAGACGGCAGTGAAACGGGGAGCTGTTCAAGCACTTCAGTCAGCACGGCAAGAGGGCAGCCCGCATCGAGAAACGCGCTGATGGTCATGTCACCGCTTATCCCAAATACGGGATCTATATACAGGAGAGTCATAGCCGGTTTATCAGGGTTGCGAAGTAAGCAGCGCCGAACCCGTTATCGATATTGAACGTGGCCACTGTCGAACAGGAATTGAGCATGGTAAGAAGCGCTGATACGCCACCGAAGCTCGCCCCGTAACCGACACTGGTGGGAATGCCTATCACCGGCGCCCCTACGACACCCGCCACGATCGATGGAAGCGCCCCCTCCATTCCCGCAGCCACTATGATCACCCGGGCCTTGCGGAGGAGCGTCATACTTTGAAACAACCGGTGAATACCTGCTACGCCTACGTCGTAGAGCTTCTCGGTTTCGTTACCGAAGAATTTGCACGTGGCGTAAGCCTCCTCTGCCACGGGAATGTCACTCGTGCCTGCTGATATGATCAGGATCATGCCCTTCCCTTTAACAGCATGCTCCTTCTTGATAACAAAGCATTTCCCGGGCTCAGTATATTCGCCCTCGGGGAAGAGCTTCTTCAGCTTCAGTCCCACGTCCTTTCCTATCCTCGTGACCAATACATCGGTGCCTTTTTCCCTCATCGACCGTATCGTCTCACTCATATGATCAAGACTCTTCCCCTGGCCGAAGAGCACTTCCTCCATGCCTTTCCGCAGCTTCCGATGGTGATCTATCTTTGTGTGACCCAGGTCCTGGAATGGCAGCTCTTTGAGCTGCTCGATGGCTTCTTCTACCGTGACGGTGCCGCGCGTGATCCCTTTTAGCAGCTTTCTAATCTTATCTTCCGTCATCTTCCACCATGAATGCACTTTTCACGATTTTAACCTGCTCCCCATCCAGCCCCACCGCGTCAAACCGGACATGCCTGTCGAAACACTTATGCTTCTTCATGTACCAGAGCGCAGACTTCACTATGTGTCGCTGCTTTGTTCTCGTGATAGCTGAGAGTGCGTCGCCGAACTGATCTGTGTTCCTCTTTTTCACCTCGACAAAAACGAGGTATCCACCTTCCTCCGCAATGACATCTATCTCCCCGAACCTGGTCGTGTGGTTTCTTTCAAGAATTTTATACCCCCGCTTCTTCAGGGCCTTGATCGCCGTCTCTTCGCCAGCAGTACCTACGTCTCTTTTATTCATAATATCAGTTTGCCTTCATTCATATAGCTTCGTTGCCTCGTCCTGAGTCCTTACAGGATGCTTCGCTATGCGCTATCCTCCTGGTCGCCTTGCTCTATTTCTGAATGCAAACTGATATCAATGTCTTTCGCGCTTCACTCTATCTTCAAATCCAAATTCGCATCCACTAAATTCACTAGATCATCCTGCCTTCATCCATCTCTGCATTGACTACTTCTTTCACACCCTTGAAGGTTCTGCGGTGGATCGGCGAGAGCCCATAGGTGCGGATCGCCTCTTTATGCTCCTCCGTGGGGTAACCCTTATTCTTCTTAAAGAGATACTGGGGGTAAAGGTCATCATAACTTTCCATGATATCGTCTCTAACTACTTTAGCAACGATAGAGGCACAGGCGATAAAAAAACATTTCCTATCGCCTTTCACCAATGTCTTGCAGTTGGCGTATAGAGGGAACGGCAAACAGACCGTCAACAAGAATCAGGTCCATGTGGGTACGGGCCGCTTCGAGTGCCCGTTCCATCGAGAGAAGCGTGGCGTTGTGGATATTCAGCTCTTCAATTTCCCGGGGAGTTGCCAGTCCAACACCCACTCTATAGGCATTCGTCACGATCCATGGAAAGAGGCTCTTTCTCTGTTGTTCACTCAGCAGCTTCGAATCATTGACCGGCGCCCTGACCGCAGGCAGGCCCTGCCAGGCAATGCATGACGATATCACCGGACCAGCTAACGGCCCACGTCCTGCCTCATCCAGGCCAGCCACAATCCCGGTGAGCAGGCAGTCCATCAGGTTCTTTTCTCTTTGAGTTTCGCCGCCTTTCCTTTCAGGTTTCTCAAGTAGTAAAGCTTGGCCCTTCTTACTTTTGCCTTGCTCAAGAGTTCTATGGTCTCGATGAGAGGCGAGTGCACGGGAAAGGTCTTTTCCACGCCAACCCCGTAAGAGACCTTTCGGACGGTAAAGGTGGCCCTCGTGTTGCCGCCCCGCTGCCCTATGACTACCCCTTCGAACACCTGAATTCTTTCCTTGTCCCCTTCGTGGATTTTCGTATGCACTCTGACTGTATCGCCCACGTCGACCTTGGGAAGGTCGAGCCTCATGTGCTCCTTTTCAAGCAGGTCAATCATCTCGTTCATGGTCCCCTCCTCTTTCTCCCAGTATTCTGTCCAGAATGATGCCGATGGCCACCCTCAGTGATAGATGGTTGTAATCACCTCTACCTCGGATGGGCATAAGCATCCTCTCACATCGCTCGGTCACTGCAGGAGGCAGCCCCCAACCCGTGCCGAAAAGCTAAAAGAAAAGGCCTGTCGTCTTTCCGGATCCATGCTCTCAGCTCTTCATACTTGACTATCTCAGATCCCTGCCTTGACGACGTGCCTATGACAACCGGGCTGCCTGCTGCCCTGACTTCCTTCATCATTTCCTCGATGTCCCCGACAATCCTGATCTTTGTCAGAGCCTGCGCTCTGTCAGGGTTGTAACGGGCACCATAGCCGGATTCCCAGTGCTCTATGAGCCTTTCGGCTATCGAGGTCTGCCTTCGCAAAGGAGTAACAATATAGCATAACTCCACACCGAATGTCATACAACTTCTTGCCACATCGTGTAGTTCAAGGTTTGTCAGGCTTGTTGCGACGGTATCCCCGCGTTTGTCCAGAACGGGATAGTGGATGATGGCAAGATAGACAGAACCCATAGTTAAGACCGTTTCGAGTTACGAGTTGCGAGTTACGAGCAATGAACGCGTTAAGGGCACAAAGCCGCAAGGCGTTGAGACATAAGGTCAGATCGTCAATCGTCTTGAACTTGTAACCCGTAACGCCGCGCAGCGGCTTAACTCGTAACAGGTATTCAGCCTACTCAGCTATCTCCTCCATAATCTCTCGTATCAAGCGCCTGTCTTCATCCGTCGGCTCAAATTGATCGAGCAGATCGGGCCGTCTCAGGATCGTTCGCCGGATCGACTCTTTCCGTCGCCATCGTCGTATCTCTTCGTGATTGCCCGAGAGGAGCACGCCCGGCACTTCCATCTCCATGAAGGTCTGGGGTCTCGTGTATTGCGGATATTCGAGAAGAGGCTCCTTGAAGCTTTCATCGATGGAGGAGGTCTCATTGCCGATGACGCCGGGGACGAGCCTCGCTATTGCGTCGATGACGACAAGGGCAGCTGCCTCGCCTCCGGACAACACGTAATCCCCCAGCGACAATTCGTCATCGACCAGAGAAAGCACCCTCTCGTCCACGCCCTCATATCGGCCGCAAACAAGCCCAAGGTGCGGCTGGCGCGAAAGTCTCGCCGCAGTCTCCTGATCAAACGTCCTGCCGTGAGGGGTAAGGAGGATGTAGCGGGGTTTGCCAAAATGAGCATTCACATATTCCATGGCCTGATAGATGGGCTCCACCTTCATGACCATGCCCGCGCCGCCGCCGTAAGGAGCATCGTCGCACGTCCTGTGGATGTCTTCGGCAAAATCTCTGATGTTAATGATATTAAAGCTGAGAAGGCCCTTGTCTCTGGCCTTCTTGATAAGACTTTCGTTAAGCGGTGATTCGAATATGGACGGGAATAAGGTGAGAAGAGTAAAAATCATTCAATAAAGGCACCCTCAGCTATCCTGATCGATGCAGCATCGACGTCGATGCCCAGAATGAAACTCTTCCTGCATGGGGATGAGCATCTCTCTTTCACCCTCAATCACAATTACGTCATTTGCCTTCGTATGGATAATCTCCGTCACCTGGCCTATCGGCTCGTCATGCTCGTTGATCGCCCTGAGACCAATGAGCTGGTAGTCGTAGTATTCGCCTTCGCCAAGTCTGGGGAGGTCTTCTTCCCTTACGAACAGCTCCTTGCCAACAAGAAAGGAGGCCGCCCCGGGCGTCTCAAACTCTCCGAATTGTATCAGGAAATAGCCGCGTCGAGCCTGCACTCGAGTCGGGTCTGAGCCCAATCTTCCGGCCGTCACGATCTGCAAAGAGTGCTGCATATCCGTATAAATTCGATTCAGAGTCGTTGTAATATCGAAACCGTATCTCCCCTCGCACGCCATGGGTAGAAAGTACCCGCCCAACAGGAATATAGCCCATATCACTCTATTATCTCGAGCACCGCTCTCTTCTTTACTTTAGTGGAGGCCGCACTCAGGATGGTTCTCATCGCCCTTGCCGTTCTGCCCTGCTTTCCGATTACCTTGCCCAGATCCTCCTTTGCAACATTGAGCTCAATGACGGATGTTTTTTCTCCTTCAATCTCGGAGACCCTTACCTGATCGGGATTATCCACCAAAGCCTTCGCGATGATACTCGATGAGTTCTTTCAACACGGCCCCACCTCCAAGCATTATTGTCTAAGTTCTCTCAGAATCCCCTCTTTTCTGAATATATCCTCAACCGTTTTGGTAGGCCTCACCCCTTTTTCGTACCACGTCTTGATCTTCTCCTTGTCGAGGACTATCGCAACCGGGTCCTTCAACGTGTCATACGATCCCACCCTCTCGATGAACCTTCCGTCTCTCGGGACACCTTTCGTCCGCCACGACGATCCGGTAAAAGGGTTTCTTCTTCGCATCCATACCTTGACAACCTGAATTTTACAGCCAAGCTCCACCTCCTTATCTGAACATGAATTGCTTTGGAAGGCCTTTGGCTCCGCCCTTTGAGAACTTTTTTATCATTTTCCTTGTTTCCATGTAACGCTTGAGAAGCTCATTGATATCCTGAACACGAGTTCCACTCCCCTTTGCGATCCGTTCCCTCCTCGAGCCATCCAGAAGGTGAGGCAAAAGCCTTTCCCGGGCGTCATCGAGCTGATGATAGCCTCTGTCTTCTTGATCTCTTTTTCGGCCTCGGAAAAGTCTATGGCCCCCTTGAACTTGGAGAGTCCGGGGATCATGCCGAGAAGCGACTCCATGCTGCCGAGCTTCTTGATCTGCTTCAGTTGGTCCTTGAAATCCTCCAGAGTAAACTCATCCTTCCGGATCTTCTTTTCAAGCTCCTTCGCCTCTTTTTCATCAAAGAGTTCCTGGGCCTTCTCAACAAGGGAAACCACATCGCCCATGCCGAGTATCCGTGAGGCCATCCTTTCCGGATGGAAGAGCTCAAGCGCGTCCAGTTTTTCCCCGACGCCGATGAATTTGATGGGCTTACCCGTGACCGCCCTGATGGAAAGGGCAGCGCCTCCTCTGGCATCGCCATCCAGTTTGGTCATGATAAAGCCGCTCACGCCGAGCTCTTTCGTCGAAGATTTTCGCAACGCTTACGGCGTCTTGTCCGGTCATGGCATCCAGGACGAGAAGCACTTCTTTCGACTTCAGGACTTCCTTCTGCCGGATCAGTTCCGCAACCATCTCCTCATCGACGTGAAGCCGCCCGCCGTGTCAACGAGCAGCGTGTCGCAGCCCTTTTTCATGGCATAGGCCCGGGCTTCCTCGCAAATACGGACCGGGTCCTTCTCTGTCGTGAGACAGGGTTTCGATACCAAGCTGTTTGCCCAACTTCAAGAGCTGATCTATTGCGGCCGGCCTGTAAACGTCTGTCGGCACAAGGAGCGGCCTTCTCCCTTTCTTCCTGAGATAGAGGGCCAGCTTGCCTGCGGTGGTGGTCTTCCCGGAACCCTGTAATCCCGCAAGCATGATCGGCACAGGCGGCGATCCTGAAATCTCCAGGGGTTTGTTGACCGTGCCCAGAAGTTCGCAGAGTTCGTCATGGACAACTTTCACGAAGACCTGCCCGGGGGTTATGCTCGTCAGCACTTCTTCGCCCAGGGCTTTTTCCTTAACCTTCTCAAGAAAATCTTTGGCGACCTTGTAGTTCACATCTGCTTCGAGGAGCGCTACGCGCACCTCACGCAAGGAGTCACTGATGTTTTTTTCAGTGAGCTTTCCGTAGCCTTTGACTTTCTTGAATATGACGTCGAGTCGTTCCTGGAGCTTCTCAAACATAAGTCTAATAAAATAACCGATAATCCTTGATTAGTCAACCGCGGAGAGGGACCTTGTAGGACCGCCGGCAAAACCGGCTTGTATGCGACATCGACCACGCACACGTGGCGCGGTTCGAGGACCGGGCTTCGCCCTTGAGGTACGCTTCAGCCTTGAGGCAGTTGCCTCAAGTGCGCCAGAGGCGACGCGTCCTCAAGGGAGCGCAGCTCCACGGTGCGACGTAAGGCTACAACGAAGCCGGTCTGACAGCGTAAAGCGAGTCGGATAGGTTAGGCGATCTCTGCCTCTTCCTCGTAGATGAGTATAGGCTTCTCGTGGTTGAGGATCACTTCCTCGCTCACCACGCACTCCTTCACGTTCGAAATGGAAGGAAGCTCATACATCACGTCGAGCATGACCTTTTCCATGATGGAGCGAAGCCCGCGGGCACCCGTCTTCTTCTTGATCGCATCCTTGGCAATGCCCCGCAACGCGCCCTCGGTGAAGGTGAGTTTCACATTCTCAAGCTCAAAGAGCTTCTTGTACTGTTTGGAAATGGCATTCCTCGGTTTCTTGAGGATCTCTACGAGGACATCCTCGTCCAACTCCTCGAGCGTAGCAATGATCGGCAGCCTTCCTATAAATTCGGGGATAAGACCATATTTCAACAGGTCTTCAGGCTGAACGTCCTTGATCAGCTCGGTATACTGTTTGTCTCTTCCTCCTTCCACGTCAACGCCGAAACCGATGCCTTTCTTGCCGATCCTGTTGCTGATGATGGTTTCCAGACCGTGAAAGGCGCCGCCGCAGATGAAGAGGATGTTCGTGGTGTCCACCTTGATGTAATCCTGCTGCGGGTGCTTTCTTCCGCCCTTCGGCGGCACGTTGGCAATGGTGCCTTCTATGATTTTGAGCAAGGCCTGCTGCACGCCTTCGCCCGACACGTCGCGCGTGATAGAAGGGCTGTCCGTCTTCCTCGATATCTTGTCGATTTCATCGATGTAGACTATGCCCTTCTCGGCCCTCTCTATATTGTAGTCCGCAGCCTGGAGCAGGTTGAGAATGATGTTTTCCACATCCTCGCCCACATATCCTGCCTCGGTGAGGGTCGTTGCATCCGCGATGGTAAAGGGCACGTGCAGTATCTTGGCAAGGGTCTGGGCGAGCAACGTTTTTCCGGAACCGGTCGGACCTACCATCAGGATATTGCTTTTTTGTATCTCCACATCGTCAAAGTTGACCTTCGCCTCTATCCTCTTATAGTGGTTGTACACGGCAACAGAGAGCACCTTCTTCGCAAAGTCCTGACCGATCACGTATTCGTCGAGAATCCTTCGTATCTCGTGCGGCTTCGGGATCGACGTCTTAATGAATTCGAACCGCTCCCGCTTTGCTTCTTCCTGGATGATCTCATTGCAGAGCTCGATGCATTCGTCGCAGATGTAGACCATCGGCCCTGCAATCAGCTTCTTCACTTCGTCCTGGCTCTTCCCACAGAAGGAACAGTGAAGTTTCATGGTCCTTCCGTTGGTCTTCTTCATCATGGTCATACTCTCTTCTCCATAATTTGATCTATGATGCTATACTCAAGGGCCTGGGCAGCCGTCATGAAAAAGTCCCTTTCCGTGTCCTGTTGGATCTTTT
This sequence comes from uncultured delta proteobacterium, assembly GCA_963821605.1. Classification (GTDB taxonomy): domain Bacteria; phylum Desulfobacterota; class Syntrophorhabdia; order Syntrophorhabdales; family WCHB1-27; genus JADGQN01. The sequence goes on from CAWGEZ010000066.1 coordinate 23,485, forward strand.
CCATCGGTTGACCCGTGTGATACGTGAAGATCTTATTGATCTCTTCCCTCATTCTCAGTATTTCTCTGGCCTGGATGTCTATGTCAGTGGCCTGCCCCTGGACGCCCCCGAGAGGTTGGTGAATGAGTACGCGCGAGTGGGGCAGCGCGTACCGCTTTCCCTTGGCCCCGCCGGCGAGCAGCACCGCTCCCATGCTCGCCGCCTGTCCGACGCAGATGGTCGACACCGGGCACTTTAACGTATTGCATCGTGTCGTATATGGCAAGGCCGCTTGTGATCAGGCCGCCGGGCGAGTTTATGTAAAAGTGGATATCCTTCGCCGGGTCTTCAGACTCAAGGAAGAGAAGCTGTGCGATGATGAGATCGGCAACCATGTCATCGATGCCGGTGCCCAGGAAGACGATCCGATCTTTGAGGAGCCGCGAGTAAATATCGTACGCGCGTTCTCCTCTACCGTCTTTCTCGATGACTATCGGCACGAGGTTCATGGCGTCTCCTTCAGCTGTGCGCTCCCTATCAGGAGGTCCATCGTCTTTTCTTCAAGCAGGCTCGATTTCAGGTTATCGAGCAAATTGTGCTTCTCGTAAAAGTCTCTGATATAATCATAGCCTCTCTTTGTCTCTTCTGCAATTCTTTTGATACGCTCGTCTACTTCGCTATCCTCCACGCTTAAATGCTCCTCTTTTGCTATCCTGGAGAGCAGCATGCCGGCCTTGATCCCCTTCTCCGCCTGCGGCTCAAGCTCCTTTCTGCAAGAGGTTGTCAATATTCCGCTCTTCCTCGGAACTGAGCCTGTTTGCCTTCATGCGTGACTTTGCTTCCTGCACCATAGCGGCCAGGCGCTTCTCCAGAAGCCGGGCAGGCACCGGAATATCGGTCTTTTCGAGCAGCTGGTCGACAATCTTCTCGGAGATCTTGTTTTTTCTCTCGGTCTTCTTTCTCTTTCTGCAGCTCTGCAGAAATGCCTTCTTTCAACCGCTCCATATTTTCAAAACCAACGTCTTTTGCGAATTCATCATTGATTTCCGGTAGTCTCTTCTGTTTAACCTCTTTGAGGAGTACCTTGAAGAGCGCCTTTTTTGATGCCACAGTTCTTGTCGGGATAATCGGCCGCGAAGGCTATCTCTATCTCCTTCTCCTCACCGGCTTTCATTCCGATGATTCCGCTTTCAAACTCGGGCGACAGCGTGCTGGAGCCCAAGATCAAGGGGATAGGCATCGTTGCGGGCATCCTTTAGAGGCTTACCATCAACGAAGCCCTCATATTTTATTATGACGAAATCTCCCTTCTGTGCGTTCGCCGCTCTCTTTCGCCACGACTTCTGCGTGCATCTGCTTTCAGCGCATCTAACCTGTTATCGACATCTTCCGGACTTATCTTTAGCGGCTCTACTTCGACTTCAAGGCCCTTGTACGCGGGAAGATCGAAGTCCGGCGAGATCTCGCATTCCATGGTGTATCCATACTTGTCCTTTCTCCTCGTAAAACTTGATGGAAGGCTCACTCACCGGGTCGACCTGGGCTTCGGAAAGAGCGGCGGCGATTGTACTCTCCGCTATCTTTCTCTTCAGTTCCTCATCCATCACATCTTTATAGTAGGCAGCAAGCACTGATCGTGGGATCTTCCCCGGCCGAAATCCTTTTATCTTTGCCCGCTTTCTCAGATCCTCGTAGAGTTATTCTCCAACTCGCGTACGTTTTCCTCATCAAGAATCACTTCGATTCTTCTTCTCACGCGATCAACGTTCTCAACCTGAACCTTCATGCAAGCCTCCGGGGACGGGCAAACAGTAGATACACATCGCGCGGGTTGCACTGCGGCGTGAAACCTTGCAGTATGGGCCTCTGCTGTTCCTTGAAGATCTTAGTATAACCATAAACGCACAAATTATCAAGAGGTTATGGGCCTACGCCCGTGAAGGCTCTGCACGTGGCGAGGGAAGCGTTGCGACTCCAGCCTTGCTAGATTCGTTTAGGGGATAAACATGAACAAAATGCGAGAGAGGGGATTTGAACCCCTACGGCGTAAACCGCTGGATCCTAAGTCCAGTGCGTCTGCCAATTCCGCCACTCTCGCACGCCTTAATTGTACGGGATTTCCCGAGAAGTGTCAAACCCGATACGACATACTACAGCACCATAAAGTAACGAAGAGGAAAAAGATTTCTATTGTATTACATCAGTAGCTATTAAGTATTCTATAGTATATATAACAAGTTTATTAGTGTATAATAAACTATATTTAAGTTCTTTTTATATATTTTTAGTATACTATTTAGGTACTTTAACCCAGATCCTTCTAATCATCCACCCTGTTCGATAAAGAAATGTTTGACGGAAGCCGTTTGGGGTGTTTAGAATGGATTGTGGGTTAGATCTAGTAAGAGCAGAGGGTGAACCGGAGGCTTGAGATGGGACTGGATTTCAATGAAAAGGGGTACGTCATCAGGGTCTCGGAGAGCGCTGCGATCCAGATGTGCCTCCACGGTCTTGAGGCTTACACCATCTACCGGAAAGGGGGCACGCAGAGAAAAGAGGCAATGACTGAGACGTTCGGGCTGGTCTGGGGCCATGAGGTTACCCAGGCGGACGGAAGAACACTTTACAGCGTAGATCTGGTCTCCATGGATATATCCGCGGAGTTTGGCAAGTCCTTCTGTCGACCCTACCCTGAAGCATTTACCCTGAAAAAGGACATAGTGACCTCCTTTTGGCCGCAATACGAGTTTCTTGGTGATTTCCATACCCATCCGTACAGAACGATTGACGAGGTCGTGGCATACAAAGGCCTTTCCCTGAGCGATGAAGATAAGAATTATGTCGAAGAGGCTTCCGATACGTGGATCAGGCACAATTACAGGGCATGCCTCGTCTTGACCATCTCCAGGCTGAAGCGCCGCTCTGACTTCGTATCGGTTGACGGGAACGTACTTATGTTCACTATGGGAAACTACAGGCTGTGGCTCCATGCACACGTTACGCAAAAGAATGACGATTCATTGATCTTTTCAGAGAAGGCGGCTATCGACCTGTACTGTCCATCCTTTTTTTCGCCGGATGAGTACACCAAATTCGGCCGGCTAACGAAAAAAGCCAGGTTACAGTTTGAGCCGGGGGAACACTGAAGAACCCCTGCAAAAGAAGGTTTAGCTATGGACAGCAGGTGCACCATACATGGAGTATAATAGTATCTGAATCGACCGAATTGAGAGTGATAACTAATAAAGGAGGCTACCATGGCTGGCGCAAAGATTAAGGAGATATTGGATGTACTGGACAACAGTCTGCAGATTGACCGCGGAACGGTCCGGGTGAGTGATCCTTCTAAATTCCGGCAAAAGGTCCAGAAGCTCGCCGAGATATCGGCTCTGGAGTCCGGGGAAAAACAGGGGCTCGCCCGCTACCTCACGCGTGCGGCAGCGCTCGATTTGGGCATTATCCCCGCCTCAATTCACGATCTATACATGGCCCGCGGTCGTGGAGAGGCTCCACCCACTTTTACGGTACCAGCAATCAATCTGCGGGTCCTTGCCTTTGACGCAGCCCGGATCGTTTTCCGCGTTGCGAAAAGGGTGGACGCCGGGGCATTCATCTTTGAGATCGCCCGCTCTGAGATCGGATACACAAGCCAGCGCCCGGCAGAGTACACCACGTCCGTCCTCGCCGCAGCCATTGCGGAGGATTATAAGGGACCGGTCTTCATTCAAGGGGACCACTTCCAGGTCTCTGCCAAACGCTACGGGTCTGACCCGGATACGGAAGTGCAGGCAGTGAAAGACCTGATGAAAGAGTCGGTCTCCGCAGGTTTCTTCAACATCGATGTAGATACGTCTACACTCGTGGATTTGAGTAAGCCCTCCGTGCCTGAGCAGCAGACGGTCAATACGGGGCTTTCTGCCAAGTTTACATCCTACCTTCGCACGTTGCAGCCGGCGGGGGTTACCATCTCCGTGGGTGGTGAAATCGGCGAGGTTGGCGGGCGCAATTCAACAGAAGAAGAATTGCGCGCCTATATCGAAGGATTCAGGAAGGAACTGGCTAAAGAAGGTGCAGGCCTGACGGGCTTGAGCAAGATCAGCATCCAGACAGGGACATCGCACGGTGGCGTTGCGTTACCTGACGGGACGATAGCAAAGGTCAAGGTCGATTTTGACACACTGAAACGTTTGAGTCAGGTTGCACGGAGGGATTACGGCATGGCCGGTGCAGTGCAGCACGGCGCATCGACGTTGCCCGAAGATGCGTTCGGGAAGTTCCTGGAAACCGAAACGTGCGAGATTCACCTGGCAACGGGTTTTATGAATATGTTCTTCGAGCGTTTGCCTGAGGCTCTGCGCAACGAGATGTACGCCTACTTGCGGGAGAAACAGGCCTCAGAGCGTAAAAGCGATATGACTGACGAACAGTTCTATTACAAGGTACGTAAGAATGCGGTGGGACCGTTCAAGGCACAGTCCTGGGCCTTGCCGCTTTCTGTTAAAGAACAGATCAATAAGGACTGGGAAGCCCAGTTCACGAAGCTCTTTCATCTATTGGGCACGAAAGGTACCCGTCAGTATGTTGAGAAATTTATCAAGCCGGTTGTGATTCAACCCAACCTCAAAGACTACCTCGGCGAGGCGGCAGGGGTGGAAAGCGTGGCCGATTTGGCCGATTGATGCAGCTGGCTTTCGCGCCTAACATCGTCCTTCGGCCTGTTCTGCTCGACGTACCCCGAGGTACGCCTGCGCAGCCCAGACCTCGGTTCGCCGCGTTATGCATCGAAATTCAGCCTGGCATCAATCACGATTAAGTTATGCAGACTTCTTACAGGCTGAGGAGCGAACAACCCCGAGAATACGTGCACGATGCTAGTTCGTATTCGGGCATAGAGCGAGGCGCTCAAGCCCTGGGGAACGGAGGCGTACCTTGCGGTACGTCGGAGTGAGCCGGGGCGCCGGCAACGAAGCTATATGGCTGAAGACGAACTAGCATCCGGGGTAAAGCCGCGGCGCATTGTATTCTCCGTGATCACCCGCGGATCCATGAAATGGAGGAGGTACTCAGGACCGCCCGCCTTCGTCCCCAGCCCGGACATGCGGAAGCCACCGAAGGGCTGCCGTTCCACCAGGGCGCCCGTGATCTGCCGGTTCAGGTAGAGGTTTCCTACCCGGAATTGGCGCCGGGCCTCTTCCAAGATGGCGCGGGCTGCGGCTGAACACGCCCCCGGTCAGCGCGAACCGCGTTGAATTGGCCCATTCCAAGGCCTGCGCAAAGCTTGTCACCTTCATCACGGCAAGGACGGGACCAAATATCTCCTCCTGCGCGATTCTGTGATCGGGCCGTATGTCGCTTACGATGGTGAGGGGCACGTAATAGCCTCCATCTTCAGGCGTGGAGCTCGTATAGAGGATCCGCCCTTCCTCTCTCCCGATCTCGATGTACTTGAGAATCCTCGTCCGGGCATGCTCATCCGCAACCGGACCGAGGGCGAACGCAGGATTCTCCGCAGGCCCCATAGCCAGCGCCTTAGCTGCCTTCACCAGACGGTGTACAAATTGATCGTGGATCGATTCGAGCACGATCACCCGGGAACAAGAGGAGCACTTCTGCCCCTGAAATCCAAAGGCTGACACAAGAATGGCAGGTATCGCCTCGTCAAGGTCTGCGTCGTCGTCGACGATGATCGCGTTCTTGCCCCCCATTTCGCAGATCACCCGCTTCACGTTCATCTGGCCCGGGTGCACCCTGGCCGCCCTCTCTATGATGCTCAGACCCACCTGCGTGGATCCGGTGAAGGCAATGGTGCTCACGGCCGCGTGATCGACCAGGAACTCGGCGATTACCTCGGTGCGGCCCGGCACGTAATTGAAGACTCCTGGCGGGCAAGACCGGCGTCTCGGAAGATCTCCACCAGGTGGTGACCGATGACCGGGGTGAGGGGAGACGGTTTATAGACAACGCAGTTGCCGGACACGATGGCCGCGGAGACCATGCCGGCGCTGATGGCCAAGGGAAAATTCCAGGGTGCGATAACGAGCGTCACGCCCCTCGGCTCATAGAGATAGTGGTTCACTTCGCCCGGCGCCGAACCGAGCCGCCGCGGCGTCCCCAGGCGCACCATCTCGCGTGCGTAGTATTCGAGGAAATCGCATGCCTCGGCCACGTCCGCGGATGCTTGATCCCACTGCTTCCCGATCTCCAGTATCTGCCAGGCTGCAAGCTCATGTCTGCGACTGCGAAGTGAGGCTGCTGCCTTTAACAGATACGCGGCCCTCTCCCTGCGGCTCTACATCGCGCCAGGCGAGGAAGGCGGATTGCGCCGCACGGATAGCCTGATCGGCCTCTTCTTTCCCTGCCTGACAGACGTGGCCTATGACCTCATCTGGCCTGGCCGGGTTGACCGAGGGTAGGATGTCCGTGGTGATGATCTCTTTGCCGTTGATGTAGAGCGGGTAGGTCTTTCCGAGATTGTTGCGGACCACGGCAATCGCTCGTGGAAAGCTTTCCCGCTCATCTCGCCTCGCAAAGTCGGACGCCGGCTGATTCTTAAAAGGCGGAACGTTGACCGTTTCGTCAGGGCCCTCTTTCTCAGCAGGCACTTGGCTGGTCCCGCTCTTGGCCGCATCGGCCGGGTCCCGGAGAAGCTCGTCGATCTCGTGCGTACTCGTCGAACAGGCGGCGGAGAAAGCCCTGGTTAGCTGTGTTCTCGAGGAGACGACGCACGAGATAGGCCATGCCGGGCACCATCTGGCCATGTGGACAGTAAAGCCGCACCCTTCCAGCCTCCTTCAGAAGGGCCCTCCGGATCGGCTCTGCCATCCCGTACAGAACTTGAAACTCATAGCGGGCCTCTGGCACCCCAAGGGCTTTTCGCCAGCTCCAGCGCTGCTGCGATCGAGCGGATATTGTGGGAACCGCACGCGAGATAGCAGACGTCGCTCTGCTCCAGGATCGATCTGCACGTGGCGCTCAAAGGCTGCATCCGTCTCGGGCTTGGTTGTGTAGACCGGGATGGGCCAGCCGTTCTGCTTCGCCCTTGCCACCTCGTAATCCCAGTATGCGCCTTTCACGAGCCGGATCGAAGAGGGCAGCCCGTTGTCCTTCATCCAGCCAAGGATGAAAGGACAAGTCCTCGTCCGTATCGCGCAAGTACGACTGTATGGCTATGCCAAGGTAAGGATAGGCCGCATACTCCAGGCGCAGACGCCTGAAGACCTCAAGGGTGATGCCCTTGTGCTGGTAAGTCTCCATGTCGATGCAGAGCGAGCCGCCGACATCGATCACCTTCTCATAGATCGCGCGCAGCCGCTTGAGGATCCCGGTCACTGACCCCTCAAAGTCCTCAGGCCTGGTCTGTGAGTATAGAGAGCTCGGCTTGAGGGAGACGCTGATCCTGGGCGCCTGGTTCCAGTCCAGGTTCCCTTCTTCTGCACGCCCGCCGAGCGGGGACCAGCCTTTCTGCGCGTCATTCAGGGCGTCTAGCAGCTCCTGGTAGGCATCCGCATACTGCCTTGCCTCCTCCTCGTTGATGGTCGCCTCGCCCAGAATATCGATAGAAAAGGCCAGCCCCTCTCTGCGCAACCCCGTCAGATTCCTGATCGCATCCTGGCTCGTTTCGCCCACAATAAACTGGCCGGCCAGCTTCTTGATGGCATAACGAGTGAAGCTGCGGAGGAGAACAGCACCCGAGAGGGCCGCCATAACCCGCAAGTTTCACACCCCGCCGCACGAGGCCCGGTATTTCGCTGATCTTCATGGTCAAAATATTCCCTTATGTGCTGTCTCAGCAACGCGGAATTGGAGAGGCAGGGAAAAACATCGACGAAACGGAGCATCGCGGTGCGGAACTCAGGATGACTTATGGACCAGGCCATCATTTTCCCCGTCCAGCGGCCCTTATCAAAGAGGGACGGTTTTTCGCCCTCGATTGTGCGGAAGAACTCTTTCCCCCTGGAGATGATTCTCTCGTTGAGTTCCTGATCGTTCATAGTATCACTACGTTCATATTATTCTATGCATCCGGGCCTTGCAATGCATCTTTCTTTATAAATTTGCCGGACGGACGGATACGTATGCGGCAGAGCCCTCGCCCGGTACGATATGCCCGTTGATGGGTGGCCTCCGGTGGTGTATTATATCTGGAATGGAAGCTCGCAAGGGGGAATGATGAGAAACAAAGGCTATACAATCCGCAAGAAACCGACTCAAGGAAAGACAGGGGCGGTCAAGTCGGTCGAGGAAATCGTACGGGAAGCGTATCAGGCAGGGCCTGCGGGAGGCTACCGCGAGCGTTCACTAAAGATCCACGGCCTCATCTGCGCCAAATGCGCACGGGAATTCGATTACAAGGATCAGCACCTTCTCACCGTGCACCACAGGGACGGCAACCCGAACAACAATCCGCCTGACGGCTCCAACTGGGAGAACCTCTGCGTTTACTGCCACGACGACGAACACAGCAGGGGTTTACTGGGCGACTACTTTAATGGAAAGAAAGTGACCGTCCGGTCACTCAGGTAAGAGATGAAGAAGGTTAAGGTTGAGAGAAAAGATAGCGAATAAGAAGTAACCTAATCTCGGCCGGAACTTTTGTTCTTTCTCAACCTTAACCTTCGTATTAGTTTTTACCTCAACCTGCTCTTGTCCTTACCTGTTTCACTCTCTTAAAGCGGCCACCAACCTTTCCGGATGCAACATCAGATCCAGGGCGTGGACTATGTCTGCGGTAACAATATCCGCCTCTTTAAGAACAGACGCGGCGCATCCTTCCTCACCAATGACTGCTATCCCCAAAGCTGCTTCGCGCAGCATCATCGCATCGTTTGCTCCATTGCCGACGGCCGCCACCTGCTCGGGCCCAAGCTGCCTGACCAATTCGGCTTTGTCGATACCACTCGACAGGTGCCCGGTCTTGACCACGGTGAAGCTGCCCGCGGCTTCCTTCTCGATACTGTCATAAGTGTCGGCGGTAACTACAAAAACTTTCACGTGTTTGGAGACCTCGTCGAGAAGTTCCCTCACACCTTTCTTCATCTGCCCGTCAAATGCGATCGTGCCGTTAAAGTCGACAAGCAGATACTCCAGGGTGATCTCACCCCATCCCGGAATAGAAGCAGTGACCATGAAGACCTCCTTTTTCTGTGCGTCTAGTATACCACGGGTCGGGTCACTAAAACCAGCGTTACAAGCTGTTTTCGCCAATTTTACCCTTGATTGTTGGGTCAAATCCCATTAGACTTTCATGGCCATGAAACGCTTACTGGGGCCGGTAACGGCCTTCTTCCCAACACCATGCGTACTCGTTGTTTCGGGCGACATGGGCCTGGCGCACATCAGCATGGTTGCCTGGGCCGGGGTGGTCAATGCCGAGCCCCCGATGCTCGGGATTTCCATGCGGGCGCAAACGCACTCATACGCCCTCATCAAAAGGTACGGCCAATTCACCGTGAACATTCCGCATGAGGGCCTTGTGCGTCAGATAGATGTCTGCGCCATGATGGCAGGGATTACCAGCGACCATTTCGCCCACGCAGAGCTGACGAAATTGCCCTCGAAAAGAGTCATCTCCCCCGATCATCAGCGAGGCCATCGCGAGCCTGGAATGTGAGGTCCACGAGACGCACCCCTTGGGAAGTCATACACTCGTCATCGGCCAGATCGTCGAGGTCCATGCGGACGAGCAGATCCTCGATCAGCGGGGAGGAATCGTGATCGACCATCTGAAGCCGGTGGTCTGCTGCCCCACGATGCGGGAATACAGAACTGTTAGTGAAAGGCTGGAGAGCTATGGGTTCTCGAAAAGGTAAAACAACGGATTAGCTGCGTGATTTACGACTGCGACGGCGTTCTCTTTGATTCTCTGGAAGCAAACCGGAGACTCTACAGTCACATCTGTGCGTCTATGGGCAGAAAACCGCTCACAGAAGAAGAGCTGGCTTACTGCCATACGCATACGGTGTTTGAAGCCCTCCACTCTCTTTTTGAGGAAGACGAGGCAGGAGAAAAAAGGGCCCTGGACTTCCTCAAGCACCGGGTTGACCTTAAAGAGTTCGTTGAATACCTCATCATGGAGCCGCATCTGTTACAGACCCTGAGCGCTTTGCGGCAAAGAAAGATCATAACGGCAATCAGCACGAACAGAACCACGTCGATGAAACATGTCATGGAGAAGTTTAACCTGCGGCCCTACTTCGATATGGTGGTGACGGCGCTCGATGTCGAACACCCGAAACCGCATGGCGAATCAGTAGAGAAGATAGTTTCGGCGTTTAACCTGAAAAAGGAAGAAATCCTCTTCGTCGGGGACTCTGACGTCGATAAGAAAACTGCTGAAGCCTCAGGAGTCAGCTTTGTAGCTTACAAGACAAGGCATCTTTCAGAGGATGCCTTTATAGACGACCATCTTGCTTTGCTAGATTTTCTCTCGAATGGGGATGTTCCTCAGGAATAGCCCTCCTCCCCCTGACGAGACGGACAACCGGACCTGACAGCACATAGGCCACGGTGAAAACAAAGAGCATGATCTCCGGTTCGATGAGAATGATCACAAAGAGCAGAACGGCAGACGACAATCGATTCGAACGGTCTGTTTCTGAAGAAAGCCATGTCCTTGAAGGTGTGGTAGCGAACGTTGCTCACCATGAGAAAGGCAAGTACGTAAACGAGTATGGGCATGAAAATACGTTTTGTCTCGAGCAAGGGGCCGTACTCGGTAAAAAAGAGGATGGACCCGGCGATCGTTGCCGCTGCTGCGGGAATGGGAAGCCCGAGGAACTGTTTCTTCTGAACCGTCTCGACCTGCGTGTTGAAGCGGGCGAGTCTGAGCGCACCGCACGTCACATACAGAAAAGCTGCGAGCCAGCCGAACCTTCCATACCCTTTGAGCGCCCACATGTAAACGAGCAGCCCGGGTGCTACGCCAAAGGCTATCACATCCGCAAGAGAGTCGTACTCGACGCCGAACTTGCTGGTCGATCCCGTCATCCGGGCCACTCTGCCATCCAGGGCGTCAAACAGGCAGGACAGAAATATGGCCACGCATGCGTAAGTAAATTTCTTATCTATTGTGGCGACCATAGAATAGAAGCCGCAAAAAAGGCTTGCGGTCGTGAGAAGATTGGGTAGTAAATATACCCCTCTTCGTCTCCTTCTTTTCATGTTCCCTCGCTTCTCCCTTCCTTGCCTGAATGCATGGCGTCAACCCGCTCTTCACTCTCTGATCTAATTGTACCATAATTTCGTAGCCGGCGTGGTATGTAGGTGTCCACTCTCGACCCGAAAGCAATGATACCAAGGGGGTCCCCCTTCCTGACAGCATCCCTTTCGCGCACCCAGCAGTGGATGCGGCGGGCAAGAAAGCCCGCAATCTGAACGACGAGCAGCTTCTCGTTCCCCTTCTCGAGGAGAATGTAATTTCTCTCATTCTCCTTATCTACTTCCTTCTTGAAGGCAAGCCCGTAGCGCCCGGACTTGTGACTTATGCGGCTCACGACACCGTCACACGGAGCCCGGTTCACGTGTACGTCGGCCAGACCCATGAAGGTGGAGACGCGCATCGCTCGAACCCTTCAGAAACTCCTCTTCCGTCATTTCTTCTATGCCCATCACTCTTCCATCGGCAGGAGCTATGAGCTCGGCGGCACTGCTATGACCTATCCTTTTCGGATTCCTGAAGAAATAGGTAAAGAAGAGGAAAAGAAAGAAGCAGATCAGCGAAAGGACATAGAGATGAAAGGCAAGAGAAAGGAGGGACAGAACAAGCGCGGGTACAACAAAGACCAGTCCCTCCTTCGCAAGGGGAATTCCCCTCAACCCTTTCTCCCGATCCAGCTCATCATGGCAGCGGAGTTTCGCGCCCACCTGTTCGATCAAGTGTTCACTGTCCTTCTTCTTGGTTGCGTTATAAACGGGCCTTCCAGCCATGTTCTCGAGGATCCATTCCCGGGCGAACTCACCCGACTGGATCTCTTTGAGAATCCTGCGCATCTCAGCCCTTGTCTCTTCAGAGATAATGCGCCTGCCCCTCGTGATATCACCATATTCAGCCGTGTCACTGATGGAATAACGCATGTATGAGATGCCGCCCTCGTACATAAGATCGACGATCAGCTTGAGTTCGTGCAGACACTCAAAGTAAGCGATCTCTGGCTGGTATCCGGCCTCGACGAGCGTGTCAAAACCGGCGCGGACCAACTCGGATGCGCCTCCGCAGAGGACCGCCTGCTCGCCGAACAGGTCTGTTTCCGTCTCTTCGGCGAAGGTGGTCTCGAGAACGCCGGCCCGTGTGGCACCTATGCCTCTGGCATAAGCGAGCGCCTTCTTCTTGGCCTTGCCCGAGTAATCCTGGTAGATTGCGATCAGGGAGGGCACACCGGCGCCCCGCTCGAACTCCCTCCTCACCAAATGGCCCGGGCCTTTGGGGGCAACCATGATCACGTCGATGTCGGCCGGGGGCACGATCTGGCCGAAATGGATATTGAACCCATGGGAGAAGACGAGCGTCTTTCCCTTCTTCAGGTTGTCTTTGATCTCGTTTCGATACAATGCAGCCTGGGTCTGGTCAGGCGCAAGGATCTGAATGATGTCTGCCTGCTCAGAAGCCAATTTTGCCGTCGTTGGTTTGAATCCATGTTCAACGGCGAGGTCGTAGTTCTTCGTGCCTTTAAGCTCTGCCACGACCACCTGAACGCCTGAATCCCTCAGGTTCTGCGCCTGGGCATGACCCTGACTTCCGTAGCCGATAATCGCTACCTTTTTCCCTTTGAGTTCTCCAAGATTCGCATCACCATCGTAATAGACCTTAACCATCACTTCCTCCTTTGGGCTCTTTTTCTCTCACCTGTATCGTTTTCTCCCCTCTGATCATGGCAGCAGGGCCGGTCCTCACCAGCTCCTTAATGCCCAGAGGTTTGACGAGGGTCAGAAATGCCTTGATCTTGTCTTCGGTACCCGTGATCTCAACCGTATATGTCTTGGCCGAGACATCGATCACCCGTCCTCGGAATATCTCCGTCATCCGGAGGATCTCTTCCCGGTTGCGTTCGGTTGCATTTATCTTAACCAGAACCATCTCGCGTGACACGTGCTCCACATCCCGAAAATCAACGACCTTTATCACGTTAATCAGCTTGTTGAGCTGCTTGAGGATCTGTTCCAGGATTGCTTCGCTTCCGCTGGTTGCGATCGTCATCGCAGAGACTGTCGGATCAAGGGTCTCTGCCACGCACAGACTCTCTATGTTGAAACCCCTCCCGCTGAAGAGTCCCGCAACCCGGGCAAGGACACCAAACTCATTCTCTACAAGGACCGATATGATATGCTTCACGTACCCTCCCTCACACGAGCACCATCTCGTTGAGCGGTGCGCCTGCAGGTACCATGGGATAGACGCATTCCTCGGGGTCCACATGCACATCGATAAACGTTGGCCTTCCGTTACTGAAGGCCTTCTTGAGGACCTTGTCCACTTCCTTTTCGTCCTCTATCTCATATCCCACGGCTCCATAAGCCTCCGCCAATTTCACAAAATCGGGCGTACACTGGAGTAAGGAACAGGAGTATCTCTTCTCGTAGAAAAACTGCTGCCACTGTCTCACCATGCCGAGACAGCCATTGTTGAGAATCACCACCTTGACGGGCAGGCAGTACTGGACTGCAGTGGCCAGCTCCTGGATGTTCATCTGGATGCTGCCGTCGCCCGCTATATTTACAACCAGCATGTCCGGGTGTGCCGCCTGAGCGCCCAGAGCCGCGGGAAAACCGTAACCCATGGTACCCAGCCCACCTGACGTAAGGATCGTGCGCGGCTTCATGAATTTGTAAAACTGGGCAGTCCACATCTGGTTCTGGCCCACTTCTGTCGCAATGATCGCCTTGCCTTTGGTAAGCTCGTAGATTCTCTCGATGACGTACTGCGGCTTGAGCATTCTGCCCTTGGTGTATCCGAGGGGATACTTCTTCTTCCAGTCAGC
>CAWGEZ010000067.1:0-12902 GCA_963821605.1 uncultured delta proteobacterium
ACCCAGCTAGTCATTTATGAGGTCGCGGACCACATCGCCATAATTACCTTTAACCGCCCGGAACAGCGAAACGCGTTTGATGCGGAAATGACGCAAGAGATGCGGGTGGTGATGGATCGCTTCGAGGCGGAAGAGGAGGTCTGGACCGCTATCGTTACCGGAGCTGGGGATCGCGCTTTTTGCGCTGGAATGGACCTCAAAGCCTTCTCTGCTGGAGACGGGCCTGCAATCTTAGAGGGCAGGGGCGGTTTTGCCGGCCTTGTCACCTACCCGAGGACCAAGCCGATCATCGCCGCTGTCAACGGCGCAGCGCTGGCCGGAGGCTGCGAAATAGTCCTGTCGTTGATCTCGTTATTGCGGCAGAATCCGCCGTCTTCGGCCAACCTGAGGTTAAACGGGGCCTTTACGCTGGGGCAGGAGGCGCGTTCCGGCTTCCAGGGTTATGCCGAAGGTGCGTGCGATGGAGATGCTCCTCACCGGGGAGCCTATCGACGCGCATGCCGCGTATCTCCTCGGATTTGTCAACGCAGTGGTGCCGGCTGACAGATTGATGAGCGCCGCCATGGATCTTCGCGCAGCGAATATGCGTGAACGCGCCCCTTGGAGTCCGTGCGAACCTTGCACTCGCGCGAGTCGCTTTAGACATGACCGATGAGGAACTGTGGCAGAAAAACGCCGACATTTGGCAGGGTATCATCCGTAGCGCCGATATTTCAGTCAACTATATTTATTTCCTCTCTCCGGTACAAGCATGTTTTGGGTTCCAACATGGCGAAGATCACTCGATCAGTTTATGCGCGGTGGCCAGGACTGCCATTTTGTACGTGAGACCTTCTTTCCGTCTTTTGAAGTAGTAGGTCCGAACGCCGGATTGGTGATAATGACCTTGGTCGTCATGAGCCAGATGACCCTGCGAAGATGGCGATTTCCTCTCTTGCTGATTTTGCTCTTTCCCTTGTACTTGCCTGATTCATAGGTGGTCGGATCGAGACCTGCCGCAGCGATCAGCTTCTTGTCGTGTTCGAAAGCCTTTATGTCTCCTCCCATTTCGATCAGGAAGTTTATCGCGGTGCTTGTCGCCGACGCCTCGCATAGAGGTGAGGATCCGTGTGCGTCTCGATGTATCTTCTCGTTGAGAGGCTCCATGAGTGAGTTTCGTGGTCTCCCTCATCTGTTCTTCGACGCAAGCGCGAGAAGCAGGGAGGCTTCCTGTTTCAGGATCATGTCTTTTGCGGAGCTCGCTACCCCGACGGACGATACCATGCCGCTGCCATGAGTGCATTGACCGAGGCTTGAAGATTTTCTTCCCCTGGACTGGTGATGACGATACCGGCGACAGCAGTCATGACCGGCTTTTGCTAGGGCGTGGGCAGATGGAAACTCAGTGAGAAGACGAAGGGTCGATTTCGTGAAGATCGCCGGTTATGGTTCAAGTTCCGGGAAGGTCACAGACCGGATCCTCTTCATGTCATTCTTCAGGAGGTCATCTGATCGGCGAGCCTCTCTCTTCTTGGCGGTGTCCCAGATCTTTACGATTCGGTGAGGTAAGGTCGACCCGATGGAGAGTGACCTCCGCAGGAGTACGAACTGCGCGATGGTCAGAGCATCTTTCTTGTCCGTCTTCGTTTTTCTCAACGAGCGCTTCGCGAAGTTTCGATGAGGAGCGGATTAATGATGGCAACCGGGTAGTCTGTGCGGTAAGATACGAGAACAGCGGCGATATGGTGACAGGCCGTCGATTCCATGCCGAGGAGCAGGGAGGCCGTGCTCACCGCCGCCAGCCGCAGTACAAACTTGTCAAATCCTACTCGGTCCATAGGGCAGGAGACGGAGAAGATTTGTTCCCTCGTTCCCAATGCAGCACGCATCAAACTTTTCTTTCGACACATCGATTCTCAACATACATAGCCATGACAACCTCCTTGAACGTAGCAGAAAAGCAGGGATTGCCTCCGGCCAATCCTCCTCAGTCACAAGGGCTCTGTCGCCCAATCAACTTATCATGGCTCCAAGAGGCAGGGGACAGACTGAAATAAGGGTTCGGCGACCCAGGAAGCATTATAAGTCCCCCTGCCTTTCTTGGGGCTAATCTTACTGCTTAAATGATACTTATACAGGAATTAATGGTAGGAGGAAGGAAGGGTTAAGCTGGTAGGGATTTGTAGGACAAGGTGAGCCCCGCGCTGCACTGCCCGTTTCTCGCCCTGCATTTTATCTTGATCTCAACGTCAACCTTAACCTGCTTTTCTTACAGAAAGTCCTCCAGTTTCACCGTCTCGAGCCCTATGGGACGTATCCGCTCAAAGATTCTCGGCCCGCCGCGTCGGATATCGGCGGCTTTGTCGCATCGATCGCCATTTTGGAACCGATGCGAGACCAGCCCAGCGGACTTCCGGAGGGATCACTTCAAGGCCGGTCGGGTCCATGGGGTGCACGCGCGTTTCGTCGATAACGAAGATATCGCGCGCCGGGTTCAGGCGTGTGGACATGGCCCAGAGTATCTCTGCCGGATTGAATATGTCCACGTCCTCGTCAACGGCGATAGCCACCTTGGGATGAAGATACTGAGAGGAGAGGGCTGCCATCAGCACGTTTTTGGCCTCTCCTTTGAAACGCTGCCTCAACTGGATTACCACGCCGAAGATGCCCGGAAGGATCATCACGTTGACGAGGTCCGTAAAACCGCCCGACCGTCTTCAAGCGATCGAACATGGCCGCGGACATGGGCACCTTGTGATAGATGCAACCCTCCACTTCCGAGCCGTTCTGGATCTCCTTATAGATGGCGTCTTTGCGCATCATGAGGCGATCCACCCGGATGACCGGATTCATGCCCGTGCCGCAACGTAGTAATCCTGGAACTCTGAGAATGGGCCTTCTTCCTCCCGTTCGTGCGGGAGTATCTCTCCCTCATAGCAGATCTCCGGCATGCGCCGGCACAACCAGATCGTTTGTCTCGCACTTCACTACCTCTACCTCTTCTTCGAGCAGTGCCCCGGCGAGTCTCCAGTTCGGAGAGGTCTGCCGGACCCGTGTACGCTGCCGCGAAGTAGTACATGGGATGATGGCCTATGATCACGGAGATGGGCGTGGGCTTGTTCTTGGCTTCATTCTTCTGATAGATGAGATAGAGATGCCTTGGCACCATAAGTATGCCGAGCCTTCTCGGGCCTTTGATCTGCATGCGATGAAAGCTCATGTTGAGCACGCCCGTATCGGGATCCCTCACGGTGATCAGCCCGGAGGTGATGTAGCGCCCTCCGTCGCGCACGCCGGCGATATGAGCAGGAAGCGTGGTCATATCGACCTCATCGTCCGAAAGCGTTTCTCGCGGACCGGACCATCATCGACGATGCGCGGCTTCTTGAGCTTGGTGACGCGCCGCGCGAACTCCCTGACCAGGAGTTTTGACTCAACGCCAAAGGCCAGCGCTGCCTGCCTCAGATTGCTCGGCGCCTGTCCGAGCGCCCGCCAGCCGGGAAATCCGGCCACGTTCTTGAAAAAGAGCGCCTTGTCGCGCGACTTGTAGAGCAGGGCACCCATCTCAGTCTTTGGATCGACGGGCTTGTTGAGCGTCACCAGCTCTCCCGCCTTATCGAGTGTCTCAATCCAGTCACGCATATTCAGGTTTTTTTTCACGGTCGCACCTCTCAGTCCTCTTCGCCCAGGTTGAAGAGCGCTTGATCAATGGCAATCAGGGCCCTCTTGATATTTGCGTTCACACCTTCGTAAGACGTGGTGCCGATGCCGTCCAGCAGCTTCTTCGCCTGCTTCAAAGTCTCGGCCAGTCTCTTACGCTCCTCTGGTGTCATTGTTTTCTCAGGTCGACTATCCGTTTTCCTTTCTCTTCGAATCGCTCCAGTGTTCCAAATGATAAAAATTCCACAGCGATGCTGAGCAACATCTTTCTCCTCAACTCCTCTCCAAAGGCTAATCTTTCCTTGTCCGCGCTCTCTGGATCGATCCCGGGCTTCAACTCCATCTGAACCCTGATGTTATCCATGCTTTCGTTCTTCTCGAAAATGATCCTGTATTCTTCACCGAAAAGGTTGAACGCGCGTATGGCATTTTCGATGGCAACGGGGTCGACGAGCACACCCTTCACCTTCAGCAGTTTGTCGAGCCTCTTTATGACCACTCCATTCTCGGTCTCTTGCAGAGACTTGCACTTTCTCCCGCACGCGCAGGCTGTCTCCTCGGCCAGTTTCACCAGGTTCTCCGTTTTGAAGCGCACGAGTGGCATGGCTCTCCGGAATAAGGGGGTAAGGACGAGCTCCCCTTCCTCTCCCGGCTCTACTTTGTGGCCGTCAACGGGGTCGAGGACTTCCGCTATGACGTAGCCTTCCTGAATATGATAGATATTGCGTGCATGGGGGCATTGAAAGGCGAATCCTCCGGTTTCCGTGCTGCCGAACCTGTCCATCTGCTTGGCGCACCATAGCTCTTCGATCCGCCTTTTCATCAACGGCGTGGTGGGTTCACCTGTATGCACAACTAGTCTGACCGACGTATATTCGTTCAGCTTTATTCCCATCGAGTCTGCTGTTTCGCCGACGTGGATGGCATATGAAGGGGTGCTCATGAAGACCGTGGCGCCAAAATCTCTGGCAAGTTCGATTCTACCGACTGTATCGATATTGCCCGCAGGGATGAAGGTAGCGCCTATTTTCTCGACACCCGCAATGTATCCCCAGAAGGCGATGAAAGGACCATACCCGAAGGCAACCAGGACAACGTCTTCTTTTCTCAGGCCCATGGCGTAGAGTGCCTCCGCGGAGACCTCAGCGTAGCTATCCCAGTCGGCCATGGTATCCGGTATCTTAACGGGTTTTCCCGTCGTGCCGGAAGTCCGATGCCATCTCAATATCTCCTCGGGCTCGACCGAAAGGAGATCCCCGTACGGCTGGCTCGCCATTCCCGCGGCGGCTACAATGTCCCGCTTTGACGTAAACGGAAGTTTCTGCAAATCACTGATGGACGAAATATCCCGGGCTGACAGGCCAGACGCGAGAAATCGCTTCTTGTAAAATGGGCTGCGGACCTCTAGATAAGCAACCAGCGCCCGAAGCCTCTTTGTCTGGAGGCTTTCCAACGGGTCCCGGCCCATTGTCTCCATCACGCTCCAGTAAGAGGCAGCCTCAATCTTCACGAACTCTGATCTCCCGCTTGTTCAACGGGCGCGCCTGCGCCGGCCTTTTGCTTCCTCTTCCATTGAATGAAGGCCAAAAGGGCCATGAGCGCCAGCCCCGGAAGGATAAGCTGGACGGACGGTGCTATCAAAAGCATCGCTGCCACAACTGCCAGTGCGCGCTCGCCGATCGTCAACGTGCAGAAGAGATAACCGGAAACCCCGACCGCAAGGGATGCTACCCCCACAAGGGCCGTTGCGACCGTGAGTGTGACCTCCCAGAATGAACCAATAAGCAGAAGCGATGGACCGTAAGCGAACATAAAGGGCACGATGTAGCCGGCAATACCAAGACGAAAGGCTGCCCAGCCCGTGATCCACATGTTAGAGCCTGCAATCGCGGCAGCAGCATATGCCGTTATGGCGACAGGAGGAGTAATGAGTGACATGCAGGCAAAATAGAAAGCAAACATGTGGGCTACAATGGGCTGTAAACCCATAAAAATGAGGGCTGGTATCACGGTGGAGGCCTGGATCACGTAAGCGGCCGTCGTTGGCATGCCCATGCCCAGGATCATAGCAAGAATCATCGTGAGTATCAGTGCAGGAAGGAGCTTCCCTCCGGAGAGCGCCAGAAGGCCGCTTCCCAGCCTCTGTCCCAGGCCTGTGAGATCGACAACCCCCACAATAATGCCGGCTGCCGCAGTCGCCACTGCCACCATCAGAAGGGCTTTGCCCCCTGCCTCAAAAGCATCGAGAATATCAGGGATAGATAGCCTCGTGGTCCGGCGCAGTTGCGCCATGATGATCGCTGCTACGGTCGCGGAGCCCGCAGCGTACCGTGGTGTATAGCCCACCACCATGAGCAGGATCAGGAGTACGATCGGGATGACCATGTGACCGTAGTCAAGCACGGTTTTTTTCAACGTGCCTTCAGGCTTCACTCCCGCCAGGTCATGCCGGACGGCCTCCAGGTGTATCATTATAAAAAGGGCCGCGTAGTAGAGGATCGCCGGGAAAATAGCATAAAACGTGATCGTGATATAGGGGATGCCTGTGAAGGCGGACATCACGAACGCTGCTGCGCCCATGACGGGCGGCATGATCTGCCCCCCTGTGGAGGCCACGGCCTCGACAGCGCCCGCGAAATAGGGCTTGTATCCGGCCCTTTTCATCATGGGGATCGTGATGCTGCCCACGGCCACCACATTGGCAGTCCCGCTTCCGGAGATCGTGCCCATCAATGAGCTTGCCACGACAGCTATTTTCGCGGGTCCGCCTTTATATTTTCCTGTCAGTGCAACGGCAACGTCGTTGAGAAGGATGGCAATGCCGCTCTTGGTGATCACCGAAGAGAAGATAATGAAGAGGGCAATCTCAGTCGCGGAGACACCGAGCGGAATCCCGAATATGCCGGAAAGCCCCATGTACTGAAAGTCGAGGAGCTCCCGGAAGCTGATGGGGGCTGAGTGCAGAATCCCTGGAAGATAAGGTCCGGCAAAGGGATATACCAGAAAGCCGATCACCACGCCCGACGAGGCCCATGCCGACGATGCGGCGGGTTGCCTCCAGAATAAGGAGAATTGTCAGAAGTGAGAGGACCACCTCCAGCAGGCTCAACGGGGTGATCCCCGCGATCCGCTCGACGGTAATCCACTCGTACCGCACAAGGACGTAGCCTAAAGCGAGGAGAGTGGCTGCGAGACCAAGAATATCGACGCCATTTACCTTTGCCTTCCCCTCCTTAGCTTTGCCGGATGGGTGCGTCAAAAAGACAAGCAGAAGGGCAAGCCCCAGGTGGATGGTCCTCTGCATCAGCGCGTCGAAGCTACCGAAAAGGCCCGTGTAGAGCTGAAAAAGAGAGAGGAACACCGCGATGAAGGCGACTACGCCCGCAACGCCTCGTTTTTGCGCAAAGTATTGCCTGATCGACTCGCTCATTTCACCCAGCCGCGCTCCTTATAATATTTAACCGCGCCGGGGTGGAGCGGTATACCCACGTCCTTTGGCATATCTTCCAGCTTGGCATACGACATGGACTTGAGCGCAACGGGATACCGCGAAAAGTTGTCGGCTATGCTCTTCACGATGGCGTAGGCAAGCTCATCAGGCATGTCATCTCTGACAACGAGATGCGCGCGCACCGCGATACCTTTCACGGGATAGTCTATGCCTTTGTAAAGGTTCGCAGGAAGCGTATACGCTTCAACGCCCCGGAACTTTGTGAGCTGCGCAACCTTGTCGTCGGGTATGGAGATCAGCCGGATGGGAGACTGCGAACCCACGTTGATCACGGGGGCAAAGGGAAAAGGGACAGTGATGTAGAGGAGCGCATCCAGATGGCCGTCGATGAACTGGGTCGCAGAATCCTCAAAGCTCGCAAACTGTACCTTCACGTCATTATAGGTCATGCCATAGAGCTTGAGAAGCCTCTGTGCTTCAAGATCATTGGAGAGGCCCTTTGCCGCGGGGCTGACGCGCTTACCTTTAAGCTGCTCTATGCTGCGTGATGTCGGACTTGGCCCACACGACGATATGCGTTGCCTGGGGATAGAGAGCTGCGAGGGCTCTGATGTTCCTGATCGGTCCCGTGGGTTTGAAGTAGTCTTCCCCCTCCCAGGCGGTGGCGGTCGCGTCGGTAAGACTGAAGCCGATATTGAACTTCCCCTGAGTTATTGCCATGAGGGTCTGTGTCGGGGTGCTGGGAACAGTGGACCCTGTGATGTTCGGGTTCGCCTTCTTGACGTCTTCGAGCATCGCGCTGCCTATGATCTGCCAGGCCCCGCCTGCGACGATAGTGCCCCAGCGCAGTTCGTATTTCTTTGATACCTGTGCCGCAGCCGAAGAGATAGCCAGAAAAAAGAACAGGAAAACGATATTGAAAGGCCTATCACGATGCTGACACATCTTTTCATACGTACCTCCCCTTTTTTGGCAATCCGTCTGGCTCAGATGACTGCCCACTACTTCTTAAAGTAAGAGTCCCAGTTCTTGCGCACCAGTTCGCAAGGTCTTCGGATCGGGGATCACTCGATCCGGTGTTGCCCTCCTGTGCTCATCCTGATATTTCCGCGTGGCGTCGATGCCGATTTTTGAGCACCAGGCAAACTCGGTAAAACCGAGTTCGTGCCCCAGGTCTTTCGCCTCGTACCGGTCGCGCGCCGCAGGATTGAGCGGATAGACGCCCTGCACCGGCAGCACGACCACGTCGAGCTCAGGATCCACCCTCGTGGCTTCAGCGAAATAGACCTGATTCAGGTCGTACAGGTCGATATCCTCATCCACAATCGTTACCCAGTTGACGCTGGAATTGATATACCCGGCGGAAAATGCCGCATAGATCGCCTGCTTTCCCCATCCCGGATAACGCTTCTTGATCTGTACGACGGCCTTGTAGCCGCGTCCCTGCAATGGCAGGTAGACATCGCGGAAACCGATGACGGATCTCTTGAGCACATTGTAAAGATTTGCCTGGATGGGCAGATATCTGAAGACCTCTCCCTCGCCGTATTGATGGCCCATGGAGCCCGTCACATAGAGGGGGTCTTTTCGGTGCGTGATGCAGGTGACATGAAAGGTCGGCGTGATCATCGATTCTTCGTAGTAGCCCATCCATTCGCCGTAAGGCCCTTCCTGCAATGGCTCGGTGTGATAGAGGCGTCCCTCGATCACGATCTCCGCATCAGCAGGCACGTCCACGTCGATGGTTTCGCAGCGCACGAGCTGCACCGGTTTTCTCTGGAGCGCACCGGCAAATGCGTACTCGTCTTCCGTTACCGCAGCCATTTTGGTTGTCGAAGCAAAATAGACGGCGGGCGACATGCCGATCAGTATGGCGACTTCGAGGTAATTCGTCTCCGCGTACTCTGGCGCGGGCGAGATGGATACCGATATCCTGCATGGAGAGCGCCATGATGCCCGTCGTATTCTTGTTGATCACGTGCACCCGGTACATGCCTACGTTTCTGCCCAGTCTCCGGGTCCTTCGAGACGGTGCCGTTCAGGGTGATGTAGGGACCACCATCTCCCGGGGCCCATTTGAAGATCGGGAAATGGAAAAGATCAATGTCATCGCCTGTGCGGATGACCTCCTTACAAGGGCCGGTCTTGACAATCTCCGGCGCCAGCCATTTGCTGTTGTTTTCCATTATGTCGGCGTAATGGTTGCGGATCTGCTTCGGTGGTGCGTCGTCCGGCAGCCCGAGCGCCAGGGCCACCCTGGAGAAGGAACCGAAGAGGTTTGCGACGAGCGGCACCCTGGAGCCATTCACATTGTCGCACCAAAGTGCCGGACCCTTGCGTTCGTTCAGTTCCCAGATGAGGGCCGCGACTCCTTCGCCCGATACTGGTTTTGTGACATGAGCGATGTCACCCTTCTGCTCAAGAAGCTTGATGAATTCCCGAATCGTTTCCATAGTACTACCCCCCCCGAATAAATCTGATTGTAGCACGCAGCCGAAAACTGTCAAGAAGTTTGCACCTCAGTCTTCCGAACCAAATAGGGCCTGCGCAATAATCGCGCAAGACAATGACAGATAATTGTTCTGGAGTTTCCCGAGTTCTTCACTCCATACTGCATAACCGACCATGAATGACGGAGAAGAAGCAGGACGGAACCGTTCCCGTAAGCGAAGCCTTGCGGGAGCCTCTGGGGCACCCGGCTTACGGGCGGAAGGAGCGGTCCCGCTGAGGGCGGGATGGCGAGGACTGTCTGAGCGCTAAGGCCGGCCACCGTGGCCGGCGTGCGCGAGTTCCGCAGCCAAGCGGAGGGAGCCCTTAGCCGGGTGAGAGGCGGAGCACCGAGCGAGCGTCGGGAACGGTGGAGTCCGGCTGGCGGCAAAACTCGGGAAGGTCCGGTAAATGTTCGATTGACTAAACCCAAGGCGCATACTAGGATTGAAACGAAAACAATGGAGGTGAAAAGCATGGGAAACATGGATATTCATATCGGTGAAATGCTTGCGCGCAACGCGAGGATGTACCCCGATGCGATAGCGCTCATCGAAAAGACACCGGCGGAGGGTAAACGGTTCGAGATTACGTGGAAGGAGTTTGACGAACGAGCGTATCGCTTTGCGAACGGCCTTCGGACAAAGGGCATAGTCAAGGGTGATAAGGTGATGCACCTGATGAACAATTCGATCGAGTGGCTTGTCGCGTACTTCGGTATCGTACGCACGGGCGCATGGGTTGTGCCGCTCAACTTCCGGTTTGCGAGCACAGACATCAAATATTGTGCAGACGTAGCGGAACCACAGATACTTGTCTTCGGGCAGGAATTCACCGAAAGGATAGATCCGATCAAGAAAGAGCTTCCCTTCGTCAAGCACTTTATCTGCTGCGGCAGCGAGGTGCCCTCCTATGCGCACTCCTTTGCCCGGGTCATCGATGAGTCTCCGGCGGATCCGACCCGCGTTGATCTTGGCTTCGACGACCCCTGCGGCCTCTACTTCACATCCGGCACCACAGGCCAGCCAAAGCCCATCCTGCTCACCCACAAGAACATAGCCAACGCAGCAATGACCGAAAAGATGCACCATTACCAGACGAAGGAGGATACCTTCATCCTCATCCCTCCGCTCTACCACACGGGGGCAAAGATGCACTGGTTTGGAAGCCTGGTCGTCGGCGGCAGGGCCGTGATTCTCAAAGGTGCGACGCCGGAGACGATCCTCAAGACCGTAAGCGAAGAGAAGGGTACCATCGTCTGGCTGCTCGTGCCGTGGGCCCAGGACATTCTCATCAAGCTTGACAGCGGTGAGTTAAAGCTCTCCGATTACAATCTGTCTCAGTGGCGGCTCATGCACATCGGTGCCCAGCCTGTGCCGCCATCCTTGATCAAGCACTGGAGAGACTATTTCCCCGTGATGGGATACGACACGACGTACGGCTTGAGCGAGTCAACAGGCCCCAACTGCGTCCACCTGGGCATAGAGAATACCCATAAGGTCGGAGCTATCGGCCTGCCCGGCTTCAACTGCGAGACACGCATTGTTGATGAAAACGGTATCGATGTGTCCCGGGGGGAACCGGGAGAACTTGTCGTGCGTGGGAACTGCGTCATGAGGGAGTATTACAAGAATCCTGAAGCCACGGCCAAGGCCTTGCGAGACGGATGGCTCTTTACCGGCGACATGGCCCGTCAGGATGAGGATGGTTTCATCTATATCGTCGACAGAAAGAAGGATGTAATCATCACCGGCGGCGAAAACGTCTTCCCCGTTGAAGTCGAGGATTTCCTTCATACGCATCCGGCCATCAAGGACGTTGCGGCTATCGGGGTACCCGACGAGCGGCTTGGCGAGCTGGTCGCTGTGGTCATCGATGTGGTGCCGGGAAAAACAGTGACGAAGGAAGAGGTGCTCAGTTTCTGCGAAAAGCTGCCCCGCTACAAGAGGCCGAGGATAATCTTTTTCGGGGAGGTTCCCCGTAACCCGACCGGCAAGATCGAGAAGCCCAAGATCAGAAAGCAATACATCGGCATGGAAGAAGCTTTCAAGGTTCGGTGACGCTTACGCGGCGAGAAGATCCAAGCTGATTCAGGAAAACGGTAGGTCGGTGTGCAAGGAGTGCCGCACCTGGAGATTATAGTGTGACGGTCCGCAAGTCCCTCCTCATTGCTCTGTTGTTTACGCTTTGTTTGGCCGCGAGCGTGGCTTCAAGCCCCGCGGAACCCCGAGGCAGCTTCAAGAACGTAATCCTCGTCGGGTGGGATGGTTGTGCGCGGGAAGTCTTGAAAGAGATGCTCGTGAGAAAAGAACTCCCGAGCCTTATGGACATAGTGAAGGAGGGGGCTGTTGTGGATATTACCGTTACGACAGGTGCTACGGATACAAAAGCCGGTTGGGCGCAGATTCTCACCGGTTATAAACCCGAGACTACAGGAGTCTACTCAAATCGACGCTATCAACCAATACCTGAAGGAATGACAATCCTCGAGCGGGTGAGGAGGGCGTCCGGGGCTGACGAGGTCTATGCGGCGATGGTCATCGCAAAAAAGGGCAACCTGGGTAGTGAAGGTCCTCGGAAAGTCCCCTATGATCTCTGGCTTCAGGAATCAGCGAAAGGAGAGCTCAAGGAACTGCCCGTGGAAAAACGGCTGCAGAGCATCAATGGTGCTATTGTTGAAGAGGCAGGACAGCGGTATGTCCTCTTTCCGGGCGAGCCGTATCATTTCTCTCAGAAGGGTGTAGATCTCTTCATCAACGATCTGAAGACCAACGAGCGCGTGGGAAAGTTGGCCTCTGAAATCATCGAGAAACAAAAAGAGAACAGATTTATCCTGTTGCGTGCAGTTCGCTGAGCCAGACCAGGCAGGCCACCGGTATGGCGAGCATTCAAAAGAGTATCGCGACGCAATACGGCTCGACGACGAGGTGACTGGAAGGATTGTAGCGAAACTCAAGGAGACGGGCCTCTATGCCCGGACCCTGATTTACATTACAGACCACGGTTTCGATGCGGGGCAGAGGAACCACACCAACGCTCCGGCTGTCTTCTGCGCGACAAACGACAACAGAGTGAGGAGGAACGGTGACCGTGCCGACATCGCGCCGACTATTCTCAAGAGGTTCGGCATCGACCTTGAGACAATCACTCCTCGGCTCGACGGTTCCCCTCTCGACGAGGCAGCGCCATCGCGGCTTGGAGCATATTGATTAGATTAATTCATTTCTACGGGAGGTCTTGAAAGGGGCGACACTGGCGCCCTTTCAAGAGCCCCGTGTCGCCACTCTTGCCTATCCGACGTCACGTGTTGCTTCGTTCACTATTT
>CAWGEZ010000068.1:0-39923 GCA_963821605.1 uncultured delta proteobacterium
AGTCTTCAGTGGAGGCCGAGATAGACGTTGCCAGCATTTGCACCGGCGTGGAGAAACGCGACAACGACCTTCGGAGCCCCAATTATTTCGACGCCGAAAAGTATCCGAAGATCACGTTCAAGAGTACCCGCGTGGAATGCGCGGGCCTGGATCACTGTCTGGTGCACGGGGACCTGACCGTACACGGCGTGACGCGGCCTGCGACACTGGATGTGCGCTACGCAGGACCTTCCCATTTTCAGGATGACGACAGGATGTATACCACCTTCGGTTTCCAGGCCACAACCAGGGTGAACCGCGAGGATTTCGGCATGCTGACCAACATGGAATTGGAGCATGGCGGATTTATGGTGGGCAAGCATGCGTATCTCACGCTCAATGCGGAGGCAGACCTGGTAGAGGAATAATAGGTGGGGGGTCCCTATCCCACGGGGATGCTTCCTTCCAGGATGCTTCGCTAGCGCTATCCTTACAGGATGCTCCCTTCCAGGGCTGCTTCCTCTCCGGGAGTGCTACGCTATCGCTATCCTTCCAGGATGCTTCGCTATCAGCGCTATCCTTCCAGGAGTGCTGACGCTATCGCTATCATGGGTCAAGGGGAGCAAAGTCGTGACGCGTGACTGGTGAGAACCTTTGAAATGGATGATCGGATCAGGCTATTTATTGCCTTCGAGCGCCCTCCGCACCGCCCCGGCCAGCTCACGCTTTGACAGGGGCTTCATCAGGAACTCCCTTATGCCGACTTCCTGTGCCGTCTCCCGGGAGACGCTCTCGCTATAACCCGTGCACAGGATGACCGGCAGGTCGGGTCTGAGCTTCAGGAGTTCGGCCGCGAGCATGACTCCCGTCATCTCGGGCATCGTCTGGTCGGTAATGACAAGGTCAAAAGCTCCGTCCTTCCTGAAGGTCTCCAGTGCCTCCCTGCCCGATCTCTTCGCGACCACGGTGTAACCCAGCCTGCGGAGCACTCCCTGGCCCAATTCCACGATGGGCTCTTCATCGTCAACCAAGAGTATTCTCTCCGTCCCCGTGGGTAAGGTGTCCCAGGATACGGTTTCACGCTCGACCTCTGCCTCGGCACGTGCCGCCGGCAGATAGACACTGAAGACAGAGCCCTGTCCGGGCCTGCTCGACACGCGTATGCCGCCCTTGTGGCTCTTCACAATGCCGTAGACGACCGAGAGGCCGAGCCCTGTTCCCTGGCCCTTCTCTTTTGTCGTGAAGAACGGCTCGAATATCCGCTTCATTACCCTGTCGTCCATCCCAAGACCCGTATCCCTGACCGACAGGACCAGATACTCACCGGGCGCCATATCGGGCTCGGGAAGCAGTTCTCCTGTGTCGATGGTGATCGCGCGTAGCGATACCTCCAGGGTGCCTCCCTTCTCCCGCATGGCATGGGATGCGTTGGTACAGAGGTTCATGATGATCTGCTGTATCTGGGAAGGATCGGCATAGGCAAGATCACGATTGGTATCCAGGTCGAGCTTCATCTCGATGGTAGTGGGTATGGAAGCACGCAGCAGCTTGAACGTCTCCTGGATGAGCGGGGACAGGTGCAGCGCCTTCTTCTCTTCGTCGCTTCTCCTGCTGAAGGTGAGGATCTGCCTGACGAGGTCCCTCCCCCTAAGGCCCGCTTTAAGCACCCGTTCCATCCTCTGTTGTACGAAAGGATTGTCCGAAACGTCGTCCAGCACCATCTCGGTGAAACCGATAATCGCGGCGAGGATGTTATTGAAGTCGTGGGCGATGCCGCCGGCAAGGGTGCCGATGGCCTCCATCTTCTGGGCCTGGCGGAGCTGCTCCTCCATTCTAGTCCGCTCGGTCATCTCTGCTTCCAGCCTCTCATACGCCCGGCTCAACTCAGCCGTTCTTTCCTGCACGCGTAGTTCAAGCTCATCATGGGCCTTCTTAAGCGCCTCCTCGGCATCTTTGCGCTCGGTAATGTCGCGCAGCGCGGTCACCCGTATGCCTCGCCCCTCATACGTGAAGGGCTTCCCGTGCGCCTCGACCGTGATCACGCCGCCGTCTTTCCTGACGAACCGGTGTTCGATGGTGCTCTCACGGCCCTTCTGGATGTTTTCCAGCACACGAGGGCGGTCTTCGGGGAAGATCACGGAGCTCACCTCCGTACCGATCAGTTCGTCCTTCCCGTAGCCGAGCATCCGGGCGAGCTGATCGTTCACCTCCAGAATACGACCTGCTTCGGTGAAGGCGATCCCCTCAAAGGTCGCCTCTGCCAGTGCCCGGAACCGCTCATGACTCTGCTGGAGGGCCTCTTCCGCCCGCTTACGTTCGGTGATGTCGCGCACGACGATCTGGATGGCCGGCCTGCCACCGAACTCGACCTGTCTGCACGTAAGTTCGGTATCGACGGTACTGCCGTCCAGCCGCAAAAACCTGATCTCCCCTAGCGGTGTCACCGCGCCACCATATGCCTGTTCGATCCGGTGTGCCATCGACTGGCGATGATCGGGATGGATCGATCCCAGCACATCCCTGCCGATGACCTCTTCCGACGAATGAGCCCCAAACAAGCGAGCGCCCGCAGGGTTGGCATACACGTACTTGCCTTCCGCATGGACGAGGATCGCGTCCGGGCTGAGTTCCACCAGGCGCTGATACCGGGCCTCGCTGTCGCGCAGGGCCTGCTCGGCCTGTTTGCGCGCTGTGATGTCGCGGACCACGCTGATCACGGTGCGCGTGGCACCGATGGTCGCGCCCTGCGAGCTGACCTCCACGGGGAATGTGCTGCCGTCCTTGCGCCGGTGGAAGGTCTCGAAGAGGATGCCCTGGCGTTCGGCCTCGGCCATCTGATCGGCGGTCAGCCTCTGCGTTTCAGGCGCACGCAGGTCGTGGATGGAACGTGCCAGCAGCTCCTCGTGGGTGTACCCGTAAGCCTTTGTGGCGGCGGCGTTGGCCTCCAGGATGCGCGCGTCGCCGCGCCGGATGAATAGGATGATGTCCCGGCTGTGTCGGGCCAAGAGCTCGTAGCGCTGGAGGGCCTCTTCCGCCTGCATGCGTTCGGTGATGTCGTCTATGGCTGATCTGACGCCGGTGAGATTCCCCCCGGCATCCCGTACCGGCACGCTATGTACCGAGGCGTAAAAGCTCGTACCATCTTTCCTGGTCAGCTGCAACTCACACCTGCCTGCGGTGCCTGTTTTCAGAACGCCCCTATAGTGCCGGTGAAAGGTGTCCTGCGATGGCGCTGCCACGAACAATGAGAATGGCTTGTTCGTCAGCTCACCTCTCTCAACGCCCAGCAGAGAAGCGCCGGTAAGATTCACTTGGGTAATGAGCCCCGAGCTGGTCAAAGGTAAAGTAGCCGACGGGCGCAAAATCGTAGAGGTCGGCGTACCTTTCCTGCGAGGCGCTTATTGTATCCTGGGCCTGGCGGAGTTCTTCGTTTTGCATCTCCAGCTCGATCTGATGGACCTCAAGCTCGTGCAGCATCTTCTGGGCATCCTGCTGCGGCATTGGGGTCTTCTTCTCGGAAAGCAGTTTTTCAGCCTGCTCGCGGAGTGCGTCTGGTTTTTGTCCTGATCTGGATTTTTTGTTGTTGATGCGGCCTTCGGAAGTCTTAGGTTGATCCTTCTTCACGTGGCGTCTCCCCACGCCCATAATGGATGGCGTTTCATTTACAAAAGAGACGCCGTAGGACACACAGGAATACCGGTTATGGTTGGTGTACTCATCATAGCACAGTGAGAATGGATTTGTACAAGGATACTGGGGCTGATCCCCCGGCCCCGATAACTATAGGCGCATTGACGATGTGACCATGCATAATGGGCTACTCCGTGGGGAGGCAAGATTGTCACAAGTACAGGAGGAGTTTGCACACCGTTAAGCAGTCCAGTAGGCAACGGGAGTGACGACTCACAAAGGTGCGTCTGTCATCCCAGGATGATGAACGAGGGAAACGGACGTCAGACGAGATAGAATCAATCTCGTACGGTGAAGGTGACTGTGTCGAGGGCTTGGTCATCCGGGCCGAGCAGAGAGAGCCGGTGCTGTCCGCGTATCGGCGTCCAGGGCTGCATGGAGTTTTCTCCGGCCAACTCGCCATCCAGGAGCCATCGCACTTGATTTGGCGAATGTGAGGCCTGAAAAAAGATTTTCTGGTGAGGGATTGGTATGTCAGGATCGAGGGCGATCAGGGCCCCGGAAGGCGGATAGGTTATTCTGGGAGAGGGCCATACCTTGACATATTGCACCAAGCCCGGTTCCGTGCCCCTTATGAACCACTCTCTTTTGGATTGCCGGTCAAGACCTGATGGCGCTGCCAGGAGAACCCCTTCGGGCCGCGCCGGCGACCGTGACGGACGCGTCTTGTGCAGATACTTCATGATCTCGAGCCAGACAGGGGCGGCTCCGGAGATGCCGCTCACATTCCACATGGCCTCACCTGAAAAGTTGCCGACCCAAACGCCCACTGTGTAATCGCTCGAAAACCCGATGCACCAGTTGTCCCTCATGTCTTTGCTCGTGCCTGTCTTGGATGCCGTCCAGAAGCTTGTTGAGAGGGGATTTTCGAGGCCGAACGTGCTGCTTCTGGCCTCCCGGTCTGAAAGCATATCGCTTACGATAAAGGCTGCCTCTTTTGAAAAGACGCGCCTTCCTGTGCCCTTCCCGGCGTTGGGCTGGAGCGTCGCTTCACTCCACCACCCACCGTTAGCGAGGGTCCTGCACGCGTTTGTCAATTCCCACAGGCTCACGTCAACCGTACCTAAGGCCAAAGAATGTCCGTAGTAATCGGCATCCCGCAGGGGCCCGAAGCCCAGCGCCTCGAGCTTTTGAACAAAAGGCTCCGTGCCTGTGAGCAGCAGCAGCTTGACTGCAGGCACGTTGAGGGAGGAGGCAAGCGCGACCCGTGCCGGCACCTGTCCCCGGTATAGGTTGTCGTAGTTTTCGGGCCTATAAATACCCGTATCAGTAGGAAGATCGATTGGCGCGTCTTCCAGAAGCGTCGCGGCGGTTATCAGCCGCTTATCGATGGCCATCGCATAGAGAAACGGTTTGAGGGTGGATCCGGCCTGTCTCTTTGCGCGGATGCCATCCACGTGGCTTGCCCGTGGATTTGAGCCCGTATTCGCAACGTATGCCAGGACCTCCCCTGTCTTGTTCGCGAGAACGAGCAGGGCTGCGTCCTTCACATTCTGGTCGCTGAGGTCCATGAGGTACTGCTTCAACAAGCTCTGGGCCAGGCTCTGAAGACTGCCGTCCAACGTAGATGCGGCCTGCTTTATGCCGGGCTTGAGCAGATAGAGGGCAACATGAGGCGCAAGAGCGATTCTCGGCTTCAGGAGGTAAGGTGTGGTGAGCGAGGCAGTCACGAGGGTTTCTATTTCCGCGGATTCTCCGCGGGACTTCAGGGACGTAGCAAGGAGCCGGGCGCGCTTTGCCACCAGGCTCTGCGGAGGCGTTGGGAGAACGGATCAGCGCGGCGAGAATAAGCGATTCGTTTTCAGTGAGGCCGCTCGGTTCCTTGCGGAACAGGCCGCGTGAAGCAGCAGCCACACCCTGCAGCTCGCCCCTGAAGGTCACCAGATTGAGGTAGGCTTCAAGGATCTCCTGCTTCGACCAGATTCGCTCGATCTCCCACGCAGCGCGCACCTGTCTCCATTTCTGCTCTGCTGTTCTGCGTACTGACCGGGGCCGAACGCTTTTGTTGATGGTGGCGGCGAGCTGCATGGTGATCGTGCTTGCGCCTCTTTTCTCGCTGTTGAAGAGATTGCGCATGAAGGCCCCGCAAAACGCCTTCAGATCAGCGCCTCCGTGTCTATAGAATCTTCTGTCTTCTGAATGGATAACAGCTCCTGACAAGGGCCGGAGAGATCTCTCCGAGAGATACCCAGTCAAGCTTCCGGCCTTCAAAATCGGTCCTGAGTTCGTGGATGGCGACGCCGTGGCGATCGAGAAGGAGCGCGTCGGACTTGCTGGTATGAGTCCCGCGTCTTCTCGAAAGAAGGTACCCGCGGCGCCGGTTCCCGCAGCGCCCGGTAGGTAAGTCCGCCACCCGCGAGAATGGCGCACGCAACCAAGGCAATCGCGACGCGTAACCCGTAACGCCGTAACGAATTTCTTAACACCCTTTCTCTCCTAAGCTCCTACGCCCTAAATTCCTTTCACGCCTTGTCACCAACACTACCACCATACACTAATCACTATAACCCTGTCTTTATTCACTCTTCACCGTCACTGCCTGATTCGGTATCTCCCCGAACATCTCCGGTGCATAGAGTGCTTCCACGCGCGTTGGCGGAAGCTGGAACAGGCCTTCGTTATTGAGGCGCACCGTATATTCGAGCGTCCATTTTCCTTTCGGAACATACTCATAGTACGACCGCAATGCCTCAAACGAACGTTCCTGATAAACCGGCCACGTCCACCCCTTGGTCTCCTCGCTCCGGGTAAGGAGCGCAGAGTCCCTGGCCAGGCCGCTTCCCAGGGCTGTCGAGCCGGCCGGTATAGGATCGTTAACAACCACCCAGGTCATGTCCGATTGGGCCTCTATGTCGAGTTTCACCCTGACAACGTCGCCTTTGGTCCAGGTATCTTTCAGTTTTTGCTCTATCACTGGGGCTCGCGTCGCCCCCTCCCCAAGCGAAGCCCGTGGAGCCTCCCCCTCTCGCTCGCCGTGCTCGCTAGATAGATTCCCACTGGTACGACTGTGGGAATCTATCAGGCTATACGTCTTCGTTATTTTGTACCCGCTTGAAACAGGTTCTTTCAGCGGGACGGCTGCCAGGCTCTGCACGGTAAGCCAGGGTTTGCCGTTTCCCACGTGCTGAACGGAAAGCGCCTTGCTCCCCCGCGGCCACTTGAGTAATGCGCTTCCGCCCGCGGGCGTCGCCGCCCAATCGATCACCTCTCGCTCCCGTTGCAGCACTGCTTCCGTTCTGCCGGTCACGGGGACGGCCTCAAAAGCCTGGCGGAACTTCTCGATGGAGAGCACGCCCCAGGCATTGGCAATGGTCGTATTCCATTTGCCTTTGTGTTGCCTGCCAAGAGCACCCCTTATGAGTCTCGGCATGTCCTCCTTCCAGGCGGGAAGGGAAAGCACCGCCAGCACCGTCTTCACAGCGTTGAGGTCTGTAGAGATCATAAGCCACCAGAGGTTATCACCCCTCTCCGTCGAGAATCCCATGGTGGTACCCTGGAAGTTGAGCCTTGACCGAAGTATCTGTTCGACCTCCTTGAGCCTGCGTTCCCTTTGCGGGATCGCATCACTGCGCGTGAGAAGGTTGAGCCAGTCGATAACCGCGGAGGTGGGCCACAGATTAGGATCGATGCTGAACGAGCTAAGCTGCTCCGGCCGCACTGCCGTGTATCTGGAGAGCGCTTCGAGAGCGGCGATCTTGCGGATGGTGAGGTCTGCAGTGGGCAAAACCGAATTAAGGATGAGCCTGCCCTCCACGAAGGAGGTGAGGCCTTGCTGGATGCGTTCACGGGTACGGTCGGGGATACTCCAACCGGCCTCATGCGCTATCGAGAGCACGTACGACGTGAGTACATCACTGCCCCGCTGGATAGTTGGGAAATATTTCAGAAGCCCGTCTTTATCCTGGTAGGAGGGGATATCCGCCATGATCTGCTTCCACATTTCTTCGTCTCTCAAGGCAACGGCCTTTGAAACCTTCTGTTCCAGGCACCCGTAAGGGTATTGGCGCATGTAGTCAAGGACGGCGGAGATCTCTGAGAGCTTCGGCCGGAGGGAGACGCGAACACCCCCGGCCCCTGACACCGCATCTTTCGGCTGTTCGACTGCGATCTCGGCCTTTCCGTCCACCTGCAGGATCGTCCCCTGGGTGGTCCTCACGGGTATGGCGGCAATGACCTTCTGGGAGACTTTGAGCGCATCCTGAGCAGTCCCATCTTTTGTACGGGCTATCACTTCCCACTTCTGCATCTCTATTCCCTGAGGCACCTTGATCTCCCATTCAACCGGACGGGCCTCACCTGCTTTGAGTTCCTGCTTCACTGTTTCGAGTTTTCTCGTCGTCTTGCCATCCTCGATGAGGGCAGTGACCTCGACCTCCATGTCGCGGATCGACGCGTTTCTCGCAGTGAAAAGGGCTTTAAATGTGTCCCCCTGTCTCACCAAGGGCGGAAGCCCTGAAAGCAGCATCAAATCCTGCGTGCTCCGTATACTCGTCTGACCGGAGCCGAAAAGACCTGTGCCGCACGTAGCGACGGCAACTATCCTGAAGCTTGTCAGGGAATCAGGAAGCTGGAACTCGACCGATGCTTCACCCTTCTCATTCAGGGATAAGCCGTCCCTTCCAGAAGACAAGCGAGTCGAAAAGCTCCCTCGTGACCTGCCTGCCACCTCCGCCTCCCC
Source organism: uncultured delta proteobacterium (assembly GCA_963821605.1). Lineage (GTDB taxonomy): Bacteria > Desulfobacterota > Syntrophorhabdia > Syntrophorhabdales > WCHB1-27 > JADGQN01. Next base: position 8,348 of record CAWGEZ010000068.1, read on the forward strand.
GGGGAAGCGCCTTGAGCCCGTAGTGTCTTTTTCCCACCACGTGCATCTGATTGGTGGCTGTCCTGACCTCATAAGGCCTGCGCTTCATCATCTGTTCGAGAACCTGCCAGCTCCCGTTTGGCATTAATTCAAGAAGCCCTTCATCGACGACCGCTATCGCCACTTCGCCTCGTTGAGGCAGAGGCTTGCCGTCGGCTTTTCGGACAGCGATGAAGGCGCGGACCTTTTCCCGGATCCTATACTGCTCACGTTCAGACTGAACCTTTGACCTTCAGCTCATGGGCCTGCCAGCCGACGGCAATCTCTGTGATGCCCAGCTTGTAGGCAGGCTTACCCAGATCGATGAGGGCCGTGGGCTTCACCCCTTGCACGCGCCCCCTGACGCACAATGCGGAGACGAAGACATTGGGGGCATAGTTCCCCTTCACGGGCAATTCTATCACGGGGCTCGCGCCGGAGAGATGTTTGACAAACGTCTCCAGGATGCCCTCCCTCTCCACGGTGACGAGCACAGTTGCCTCCCTGAAGGGCATGCGTACCTGGAGCTTGGCTACGTCACCCGGTTCGTACCGTTTTTTCTCCGGCAGGAGGTCTATGCGGTCCGTATCCTTGACGTCAAACCACCATTCTCCTTTTTCAGCAACCCACACTTCGCGGTGCACGATGGAATTCTTACCCTCGGCGTCCTGTGCCGTAGCCTGCAGAATCACACTTCCTGAAACGGGCGACGGGACTTCACAGATCAGAAGGCCGTGCGCATCCGTCTTCCCTTCGCACAAGGAGGATGCGAGCCGCTTGATCTCCGTGACATGATCGTACGCGTAGAACCCGCCGACAAGTCTCTTCCTGTGCGTGAAAACATTTCTCTGAAACAGATCAACTTTCACGGCGGTTCCCGGTACCGGCTTCCCTTTCAGATCAACGTCATCGCCTTGAATCTCAGTTTGTCCTTGGAAAGAGCCCATGAGTCCGGCTCAAGCCCGACGAGCAGGGCCGCCGGCCAGAGAGCTATGCGCCTGGAGACAGTCTGGATCTCTCCATTCGGATCGCGGAACTCCAGCTCCGTGAGCATCTCCTGAGGCGAAGCAACCCGTGGCTCCGCCTTAAGCGCTGCGCGTGCGGTCCCTTCCGGCCCAAGGGTGAGTTCAACGGTCTGCAGCTTCTCTTCTTTACGTTTTGCAGGCTCTACTTCACCCTGCGTCTCGACTTCCTCCCCCTCCTCATATATTTCCTCGACCTCGGCCTCCTTTGTCACGCCTTCGCGCACGGGTCCGTTAGTCCATTGAAACTCCTGATAATCTTCAAAGCGTATGGGCTTAGGCTGCATCTGTCCGCGAAGCTTCACGGAGAAGACCTGATGCACCCCCGCCGGAGAGATACTGCACGAAGAGATCGAGCGGTACGTCTGTGGCGGCTACGAGCGGTTCTTTTGGTCCCGATATACCGGCCTTCGTGAGCGGCACCCTGAATTCCTCCACTCTGAACGTGCCGGACTCCCACCGATCCCTCTCGAAATGGCTTCGTCGCTGCGTCTCCCTTTCTTTTCTTATTGATGAGCGCAACAGAGTACGTGCCCAGCTTTGCATCCCTCGGGATCGCCCAGTCTGTTTCCGCAACCTGATGCTCCATATCCCACGAGAGAGGAAACTCGTAGGCCTGTTCGCTGCCTATATGCTCGATCACGACCGCAGCGGGCAACTCCTCTTTACCGAGCAGGGCAAAACCGGCAGAAACGGCTTTTCTGATGAGGTGCTTCATGTGCACTGTGTCCCCAGCCCGCAGGAGCGTGCGGTCAAAGATCGTGTGGGCTGCGACCGGTCCGCCGTACCCTCCTTCACGAAGGTTGAACCGATACGACTCGATCCCTTCATCCCATGCAGAATGGACGAAGGTCATGTCGTCGTGGGTGCGGACGAAGACAAAGAGTCCCCCTGACAACACGTAAAGCGGACCCGGCTCAGAGTATTCCTGCTCCTGTGAGTCTCTTCTCTTCCATTGACAATTCGGGAGTTCGCCCTCGCCCGGCAGAGGGCCCTTAAGGCGAGCCGCTCCGTCTCCGTCTGTGGTCCCCTGCCAGATACTCTTGCCGTTGCAGTCCCGTATTGTGACCGACGCGCCTCGTGACCGGCTCCGCTGTATCAAGCGATGTGACCCAGACCAGTGAGGATTCGCGGCCCCATTTGAGATGGGCTGATAGATTGGTGACCAGCGCGGATGTCTGGACATACATAGGCTTCGGTTTACCAAGAAGCGACGCCCCCAGGATGTCGCTCTCCAGTTCCACGATGTAAAGACCGGGTTTACTCAGCGGTATGCCGACCACTTCAAACGGCTTCTGGCCGTTAGGCTTGGGCATGCTGAAATCTTTTGCTTTTGCCTCCACCTTCAGGAGGCTCTCCTCCCGGCGCGCAACAGCAACCTTTCTCAACCAGTCTATGATCTCTTCATCCGACTCCGGTCGGCGAAGCCTCCCTTTAAGCCCTTCCATGACCTCCTTGCCTTTTTGCGGAAGCACGCTCCTGCGGAATCAACCACTGGGACCCGCACGCGGGTACCCGGTGCCCTCTCCCGCGGCAAAGCCTCACCCGCAAGCGGGTACCCGGCCTCCCCTCTCGCTCGCCGTGCTCGCTAGATAGATTCCCACGGGCTTGCCCCGGGAATCTATCACCTGTTTTGCGCCCTCCGGGGCTGATCCGCTGCCTTGTCAGCCAGACTTTTCTCATCAAGGAGATCGAGTTTTCTGCCGTGGAGCACAGGCTCTATGTTTCTGATGGTCACCGGAAGCAGAGCATCTTTTTTCTCAATGATCCCGAACCGACTCGCGAATTTTGCCAGCGGAGGATAGGGACCGGTCCGGACCGCAAGGGGGAATCGCGCCCTGTTTTCAAGAGATCTGCCGGCATCGTCCTTAAGGTCCTGTGGCATCTCCACGAAGAACGGCGCATTCTCGGGAAAAGGCCCTTTGAACGAACAATGCGTTGTCGTGTTCTCCCGATCGCCGTTTTCTTCAGGGCGATAGCGCTTGTCGCCGCTCCTCAGCGTGACCTTCGTGGCGAGGTCCCGTGAAACGGGGGCGGAGAATTCGACTGACATGGGCAGCATCGGTATGCACCCTGACTTTGCGTGTTCCCTGGTGCACCGGAAGGTTGCCGTGAATGGACCTCTTGACTTGAATTCGAAAACCTGACTCTGGATTGTCGCCACGCCACTCTTTGAGGTGACCCCTTTGCCCCAGGTCAGGGTCACTCGTGTCTTAGCGGGAAAGACGCGTGCACACTGGAGCAGCAAGACGTGTACGCCCATCAAGAGTCTTTCTGTAAGTCTTCAGTATCTCCTCTCTCTCGCTGCCTTCAACGATCCTCACCGGGATGGGCTCTGCAAGGCCTTCCACAGTGCACGAGACGTTCCTCAGGATCGATTCCCGGGTCGCGTCAGCATCCAGCGTGAGTAGAAAGATCTGATCTTCCGCTATATACTCGGAACCTTCTTGCGGCCGGACACTCCTGATGGACGGGCCTCCGGTTGAAAACGAGAATGTTTGCGGTCCAACGAGGTTCTTGCCGTCGAGCGTCACCATGTCCTTTTTGAGGGTGAAGTGGCAGACAACGCCGGCCGGGAGGTCACGATCAAAGTCGTAGATCCAGTTCTTTCCGTCTGCCCATCGGCCGCGACCTTTTTCCGGGCAGCTTACGTCGAATGGCTCCAGCGGCACCATTGCCCCGAAAGGCACGATCTGCTCTGAAAATCTCGCTTGTACCTGCCGAACGCCCTTCACCTCGTCCTGTGGCGTAAACAGGACAACTTGGGCATCCTCGCCTGCTGCAAGACCTGCGACGAAGGAAAAGGCGAAGAGAAAGAGGATCAACCGGAGAACCCGTAAAGACTTCTTCATGGGACGCATCCCCTCCTTTAATACGTGGAGTTGTGTGAGATATATCCGCAGACCAGCTCACGTTGACTCCGCAGATTATAGCACGAGGATACTGCAAAAAGGAGACCAGGGAATCGGTAGGAGAGACCTGCTATTCTGATCATGGTATAATGAGAAATAATACATTTTGTGCCATTTTGGGAGGGCTTCGGAAGGTGCGGGCATGAGCAAGAGAGCGAAATCGCGAGAACCCATTAACCCGTCGGGGAAGCCGGATGTGCGCCTCTCGGACATGGAAGTGCTGTCCGCACGACATGCGGAAGCGGAGCGTGCCCTCCAGGAGAGCGAGGCACTTTACCGGGTTGTCGTCGAGAGCGTGACTGATGGCATTGCCATTACGGTCGGCACCACGAGAGCCTTTGTCAACAAGGCGTTTCTCGATATCCATGGTCTCAAAGATCCGTCCGAGGTGCTGGGACTACCCGTTGACCAGTTCGTTCTTCCCGAATACAGGAAAGAAGTGAGGGAGCGGATCCTCGCCCGCGAGCATGGCGATTCGGTTAAGACGATCGTGGAGTATAAGATCCAGAGGCCGGATGGGGAAGTGCGCACTATACAGGCTTCTGTCGGGACCATCTCTTTCAAGGGAGAAACGGCAGCGCTGGCGGTCCTTCGTGACATAACAGAGCAGAAGCGGGCGGAGGAGGAGATTCGCAAGCTGAATGAGGCGCTTGAGCAGAAGGTCAGGGAGTTGAATGAGCAGCAACCACGACCTGGAGGCCTTCAACTACTCTGTCTCTCACGATCTTCGCATTCCTCTCATGGCAATAGACGGCTTCTCAAGGAGACTTCTCGAGCACTACGCGGATGGGCTTGATCCCAAGGGCGTGCAGATGCTGGGCCTCATCAGAAGTGACGTAAACAAAATGGAGCAACTTATCAAGGATCTCCTCGCTTACGCGCGCCTCGGACGGCAGGAGATAGGGTTGTCTGCTGTCTCGATGGAGCAGGTCGTTCGGGGGGTTCTGGACGAACTCGCCGCCATCCATTCCGGACGGAAGATTGAGTTGCAGATGGGAAAGCTGCCCCCTGCATACTGCGATGAGTCGATGATCCGGCAGGTCTTTGCAAATCTGCTCTCCAATGCCTTCAAGTTCACGAAGTACCGCGAGATCGCACGGATCGAGATCGGCGGCTCAGTGGAAACCGGCGAAAACCTTTACTGGGTCAAAGATAACGGTGTCGGGTTTGATCAACAGGATGCGGAAAAGCTTTTTGGAGTATTCCAGCGGTTACATGGTTCAGACCGTTTCGAAGGCACGGGAATCGGCCTTGCCATTGTCAAGAGGATCATCGACTTTCACAAGGGGCGCGTCTGGGCGGAGGGAAAGCCGGATGCCGGCGCAACCTTTTATTTCACGTTGCCGGCAAACCCACGATAGGCACGGGGCAGGGTTGGAGTGAAATTCACCGAAATTCCAAATCTCAAATTCCAAATTTCAAACAATGTCCAATGACCAAATGCTAAATGTTCAAAACATGCTGCGTGCGACACGATCGTTCGTTTGTGACATTTGAATTTGAGATTGTTTGGAATTTGGTGCTTGGATATTGGAATTTGCCATTCAGCCAGCCGCTATCTTTCTATCGTTTGACCATCCCCCAGAGAGCCTTTGTGGAAGTCTTGTTCTTGTGCCTTAGAACTGATAATGCAGTTGGTCCCCACGCGGGTATTGTCGGGAATGAGTGCCTGCTTGCCGATCAGCGTGAGGCCGGAATAGACGTGATTGGGATAGACGAGATTGCCTATTGAGGGATTGCCAAGGCCGACGACCGCCTTTCTGCCGATGGTCACTTCCTTGTCGATGATACACCGTTCCACGTGCGCTCCCTGTCTGATGATTGAATCATGCATCACGATCGAGTCTTTAACCAGAGCGCCTTTTTCCACCACCACCCCCGGGGAAAGCACCGAGTTCTGAACCCTTCCCATAATGGTGCAATGCGGGGAAAGGAGAGAGTTCGTGACCGCTGCGCCATTCACTATTCTCGTCGGGGGACGGTCGTAAAACATGCTCTCGGTGGTGTGATTAGTTTTGACATGGGCCAGATGAGGCGTCAGCGCTGATTGCGGGTCGAGCAAATCCATGTTGGCAGCCCAGTACGCCTCTATTGTTCCGGCGTCACGCCAGTACCCATGAAAAGGGTATCCGTAGACTCTCGCCGCCTTCAAGCGCTTTTGGTATTATATGTTGGCCGAAATCCTCTTCTTTTGTTTCGTGCAGTGTCCGGACAAGATACTCCCGGTTGAAAACATATATACCCATGGACGCAAGGTTTGAGCGCGCCTTTTTCGGCTTCTCCTGCCAATCAATGACCCGGTCCTGTTCGTCGACGATGCCCACTCCGAAGGACTGCGTCTCTTCCCAGGGCACGAAAAGCATACCAATGGTCACGTGGGCCTTCCGGTCCCGGTGAAATCTGACCAGAGGCGCATAGTCCATGCAGTAGATGTGGTCTCCGGAGAGGATAAGTACCTCTTTGTAATCGCCTGCCGTCACGAAGTCCAGGTTCTGGCGCACGGCATCAGCCGTGCCTTTGTACCAGTCCCAATCCTTTTCCCCTGTTTTCGGTGGAAGGATTTTCACTGACCGCGTGCGTCCGGAGAGGTCCCATGCCGACCCATCTCCGACATGATCCATCAGAGAAAGGGGCTTATACTGGGTCAAAATGGCGACGCGCGACAGGCCGCAGTTTGCTGCGTTGCTCAACGTGAAATCAATGATCCGATACATGCCCCCGAAAGGTACCGCAGGCTTTGCCCTGTGGCGTACCAGTATATTGAGCCTGCTTCCGACACCGCCTGCCATGAGGACGGCGACTACATCTCTCATTTCACCACCTCGCCGGGGTGATATTCATTCTTGGAGAAGCGGTTCTCATCGACATACGGATGGACTGTCACGCCCTGGTGTATGAGAGCTTCATCCGGGATGGAGCTCCGCGTTCCCAGAACTGAGAGGGCTCCCCGAGAATCATCGCCAATCCTCGCTCTAGCTCCTACCTGCGTCAGAATGTCGGTTATGGTGCGCACCACCTGTGCTTCCCGCTTGACCACCGTATCGAAGAAAAGGATCGAGTCTTTCACCACTGCGCCTTCTTCGACGACTACTCCGGGGAAGAGGACAGACCCGATCACTGTTTCCTCGTATGGTGCAACCGGAATAGAAGAGCGAGTCCTCAATGGAGGCTGAGGGGCCTACGATGGCGGGCGGGCAGTCGCAAATGTTGCGGTCTGCCATATTGGTCATCACCTGCCACGACGCAAGGTCGATGCGCGGCTTTTTCCCGAGCAGGTCCATGTTGGTCTGCCAGTACTCATCGAGGGTTCTCGTATAGCCCCAGTAGCCATAGTGCTTGAAGCCGAAGACTTTGACGCTTCTCAAGGAGGGCAGGGATGATGTCTTTGCCGAATTCGTGAGAATCCTTCGCAGCATTGGCCTCTAACGCTTCGTAAAGGACCTGCGGGTTGAAGAGGTATATGGTCAGAGAAGCCCAATCAAGCAACTGCTTCTTGGGTTTCTCCGCGTACCGTGTGACTTTCCCGCCCCTGCGACTCCAGCCTTCGATGGTTGCCTGCCCGAAGCGACTGGCGCCTTCTTTAGGCAAAGGGGTGAAGCCGATTGTCACATCGGCCTTCTTCTCCAGATGAAAGTTGATGAGTGTCCGATAGTCCATCTTGTAAATATGATCGCCGGAGAGTATCAGTATGAGATCGGGTTTGTTCATCTTGATGAAGTCGAGGTTCTGATAAACCGCGTCCGCGGTGCCTTTATACCAGTCGGAGGCTTCCCGCCCCTTGAATGGGGGCAGGATGGTAGCAAAACGGTTTCTGCCTACCATGTCCCATGGTTGGCCGTTTGCAATGTGGCCGATCAGACGGAGTGGACGGTACTGGGAAAGGATGCCCACCTTCTCAATGCCGGAATTCATCAAGTTACTCATGGGAAAATCTATGATCCGGTAGAGCGCACCAAAGGGCAATACCGATTTAGGTCTGAAATAGGTGAGGACGTCCAGTTCGTCCACACGGCCGCCGGCAAGCATCAGTGCAAGTATATTAGGCATACTCTTTTCTCAAGTCAGCACAGGTCAGTAAGATATAGTATAGCAGAGATCAGTCTGCTTTAAAGCTAAACTCTGTCAGGTGGTAAATCAAGGTGTGGTGGGGCCTGACCGCTACAGCGCGCAAGAGTCCGAAGGTGGCAAGCCCAGGCCTGTTATGGTCGGTTTTCTCTCCGCAGAGCGGGCACGCAGGGTTCTTTTGAATATTGAATACCCGGAATTCCAGATCAAGGGCATCGTAGAGCAGCAGACGACCCGTCAGAGAGTTTCCTATGCCGAGTATGAACTTGAGCACTTCAGCGGCCTGGACCAGGCCAATCTGCCCGGGCACAACGCCCAGGACCCCGACCTCACTTCAGGTAGGGACCAGCCCGTCCCTTGGAGGAGTGGGCCAGATACAGCGCAGACACGGCCCGCCGCCCGCCGGGTGAAATAGGCTCGCCTGGCCCTCGAATCGCGTCGCTCCTCCGAAGACATAGGGTTTTCCCGCGAAGAAGCACGCATCGTTGAGCAGGTATTTTGTAGCGAAATTATCTGAGCCGTCAAGGACGATGTCAAAACTGTTCACGATGTCGAGCACGTTACCCGGGACGATCCGTTTGTTGATGCCGATGAGGTTGACCTCAGGATTGGCCCGCCTGAGTGCCTCCAGGGCCGAGTCCACCTTTGGCTTTCCCACGTTATCGTACGCATGGATGATTTGACGGTTCAGGTTCGACACGGCCACGGTGTCGTAGTCTGCAATCCCTAGAGTGCCCACGCCGGAGGCAGCCAGATAGAGACCTGACGGACTGCCCAGACCGCCGGCGCCCACGAGCAGTACCCGGGCGGCGAGCAGCTTTTTCTGTCCTTCTACGCCAACCTCTTTGAGGATGATCTGACGGCTGTAGTGATTGAGCTGTTCTCTCGTTAAGAGGCTGTCGCTCTCAATTTCATATCCCGCTTCCACCCAGGCCTTGAAACCACCGGCCAGCGCCCGGACATCTTTGTAGCCCATCTCTTTCAAGGTGAGCGCGGTAAAGAGAGAGCGGACGCCTTCACCACAGTAAAGCAGTACCGGCGCCTCTTTATCGGGCAAGAGGTGACGGGCATGCATCTCCACTTCGTCCCCCCTGATGAAGACCGAGCCCTTTATATAGCCCGCCGCGACCTGTTCTGGTTCCCTTATATCGAGAAATACGGTTGAAGCGTTGTCCGTGAACAGACGGTGTGCCTCATCGACCGACACTTCTTCGACTTCAGCCCTGGCCTCGTCAAGCAACTGACGGGGCGATTTATCTTCCATTCGCTATGCCTCCAGGCACCAAGAGTATTTATACCAATTTGCATTCAAGATGGAGACCGAGGCGGCAGCGAGGAGCTGACGCAGGCGTACCGAACGGTACGTCGAGGAGAGCGACACAGCGACAACGAAGGTATACGCTTGAAGGCAAATTGGTATTAGCCTCCGGCAACGAGCATCATAAAGGTGACGGTATCCCCTTCGCTGAGCTTCTTGCTGTCGCTCTCTTCCCTCTGTACCCGGTCACCGTTGATATAGATTTGAATGTCGTCATCAATGACGCCGTCGCTGCGGAGAAGGATATCTTTCGCCCGTTTGATCTTAGAGCCGAGCTCGCGCGCAAGATCGGAGAGCGTGGAGCCTTGGAACTCAATATCGATCTTCTTCTTTCCGAGTGGCTGGGTGATGAGCGGTAAGCTCAAGAATTCTACCGTGACTTTCATTGGCTCAACTCCATGGAGAATGATTCACTTGTTGGCGCACCTCGAGTGGCTGTTAAGGTTCCCATCTACCGTCATCTCCGATCACAGTTATATGTGGTACATGCTCGCTTCTTTTCCGTTTTTCTCGTTCTGCATCCGCACGAGGTCTGCCAGGGTAAAACCGGAGAGCAGCTCGTCCATCTTATTGCTCAACAGGGTCCAGATGTCGCGCGCCGCGCACTTCTCTGTCTTTGGACAGGCTGCCTGGTTCGTGACACAGTCGACCAGGGCACACGGGCCCTCCAGGACCGTAATGATCTCCTTCAGCCTGATCGTATCCGGCGGCCTGGTGAGAAGGTAGCCTCCCTTCCTTCCACGCACGGTGTTGACGAGACCCGCCCCGTGCAGCGTCGAGAATATCTGCTCCAGGTATTTGGCCGATATATCCTGCCGTTTCACGATATCGGACAGAAACACGGGAAGGCCGTTTTGCGCGTGCATGGCAATATCCATCATTGCCCGGAGGCCATATCTGCCCTTTGTTGAAATCTTCATCGAGTTAGGCTCCGCCGCATCTGTGGGCTTCTCAGATGACATCATCCGATGCTGTCGCTCTTTCCACTTCCTTGAAGTAGCCCTCAAAGAGCGGCGAGGAGAGGTAGCGCTCCCCTGCGTCGGGCAGCACCACGACGATGGTCTTTCCTTCGCTGGCCGGTTCTCTGGCAATGCGCGCCGCGACGGTGACGGCTGCGCCACAGGAGATGCCCGAAAGGATCCCCTCTTCTTTTGCGAGCCTGCGGGCCATTTCTATGGCCTCATCGTCAGAGACCGTCTCTATACGATCTACGAGGCTCAGGTCGAGGACCTTAGGCACGAAACCGGCACCAATGCCCTGGATCTTGTGGGGACTGGGTTTGAGTTCCTCTCCGTTACGCGTCTGTGTGAGTATCGGTGAATTCGAGGGTTCGACGGCGACCGAGATGATGGGCTTCTGTCTGGTCAGCTTGAAATATCTGCTTACGCCGGTGATGGTGCCTCCTGTACCTACGCCGGCCACGAAGATGTCCACCTTGCCATCGGTGTCGTTCCAGATTTCGACAGCCGTGGTGCTCTCGTGTATCGCGGGGTTAGCCGGATTCTCGAACTGCTGAGGCAGGAAGTAGCGATTCGGATTGCTCTCGGCTATCTCCGTGGCTTTCGCAATTGCGCCCTTCATGCCTTTTTCTTTCTGTGTAAGGACGAGGTTCGCGCCAAACGCCTTGAGGACCTTTCCGCCGTTCGATGCTCATGCTCTCGGGCATGGTGAGAATGAGCTTGTATCCTCGCGCGGCCGCAACGTAGGCAAGGGCGATGCCGGTATTTCCCGACGTGGGCTCGATGATCTCCATGCCCGGTTTCAGCCTGCCCGACTTTTCCGCATCCCAGACCATCGCTGCACCGATGCGGCACTTGACCGAGTAAGCCGGGTTCCTGCCCTCAATCTTTCCGAGGACTATTGCCTTTGCCCCATCGATTACGCGATTGAGCCGGACAAGAGGTGTTCTGCCTATGGAAAAGGTATTGTCCTGGTAAATGTTGCTCATAGCCCGTCCTCCTGATTCGGGTCTTCACAACAACCCGTCTGTATGTATTTCCACTAACCCTACAGTGTTACTATAGATTACGCTGAGCGGTGTTGTCAAGCACTTTTTGTGGATAATTGAAACAACTACTCAGATAACGGAGGTTTACTTGACGCACGTTAAGACAATCGGCCCATGCACGGCCGCGTGGGCAGACCAGCGGACGGATATGCGATGCCGCAGAGGCGTTGGGAGTCTCACGATCTCTTGAACTTTTCGTTGAGCACTCTCTTGAATCGAGGAGCGTAGATAATGTCAAACGTTTCCTCTTTGCCCGGGAAAAGGCGGAGGGCATGCTTTTTGACGCCTTCCACGATGGCGATTGCCTCATCGTGGGTTATCTCCTGCGTCCTGATGTACTGGAGGGCAAAATCGACAATGAACCGTAATCGTCGGACTTTCTTGTTCTCTTCTGAGATTGCCTGCTTCAGTTCTCGTCATCCATGTCGCACCGCAGGTTCATGGGTCAAAGGTCACGAAACTCGGCGTCAGAGATGCCGAATGGTGCTGCATTACATCGCCTTCAGCCTTCTTCGCCGAGAAACAGCTGCGTAAATATCCAGAGCCCGATCCCGAAGGTTATTGACATATCCGCAATGTTGAAGGCGGGCCAGTGGTACTGCTTGTAATAGACAGTCGATGAAGTCTGTCACATACCCATAGCGCAGCCGGTCGTACATGTTGCCCAGAGCCCCTGCGAGGATGCACGTGAGAGAGAATTTCACCGTCCCGGTATGCTGGTACCGCAGGAGGTAGTAAAGGAGGCCCGCGATGATTATGATGGGGAGGACAAGAAATATGTAGGCCGCAGCGCCGTGCTGCGACAGAAACCCGAAAGCCCCTCCGTAATTCCGTGCGTGGACGATCGATAGATACGGTGTGATGTCCATGTAATTAAGGTAGGTCAGATGGTCGATGACCAGGACCTTTGTCCATCTGTCCGCAGCAACTATGAGCAGAACGATCAGGAGGTAAGCGTGGCTCGGCATCGTGTGCACAGGTTGGGGAATTCCCCCACAGTCTGAATATCCGTTGAATATTGCCAGCAACGCTGACATTTTTCTCCATCCGCGCTGGAAACGATAATCCCGACCCCGTCGCCGGAAGCGAGCTCAACCTGGGAAACAATCAGGAGGTCCTTAAGTTCGTCGCCCAGCTTACTCATAAGCTCATACTCACTCGGCCGGTACCTCCAGCCGGATTTTTGCGTCGAGGGGGTGACCGATGATCTTTTCTATCCTCTTCTCCTCGATCTTCTTGTTCACTGCTTCTCTGATCTCCCAGATGCGATCCCATTCCTTTTCGAGTTGCTCATTCACGTATGCCCTGTTCACCTCGGGCAGCGTGCTGAGAAGCACTGATTCTTCCTTAACGAACGGCTTGAGGTACGACCACATTTCCTCTGTGGTAAACGAGAGAATGGGAGCAGCGAGCTTTAAGAGCGTGGTGAGCGTTTCAAAAACTACAGTCTGCGACGCCCTTCTCTTGATCGCATCTTTCTTTTCCACATACAACCTGTCCTTGATGATATCGAGATAAAGCGCGCTCAGCTCTGTGGCGCAGAAGTTGTCGATCGCGTGGTAGATCGTGTGGAAGCCATAGGTTTGATAGGCTTCCCTCACTTTTTCAATAAGGCCCTGGAGCCGCGAGAGTATCCAGCGGTCGAGATACGAGAACTGTTCGTAGGTTACTGTGTGTTGCGCAGGATCGAAATCCCCGTGGAGATTTGCGTGGAGAAATCGAAACGTGTTACGTATTCTCCGGTACGTCTCCACGATCCTGTCGATCATCTCTTTCGAAATCTTTATGTCATCCCGGTAATCCTCGTACGTTACCCAGAGGCGGAGAATCTCGGCTCCATATTTCTCGATGATCTCCTCAGGCGCTATAATGTTGCCCAGGGACTTTGACATCTTCCTGCCTTTGCCGTCAACAACAAATCCATGGGTAAGCACGGACCTGTAAGGAGCCATACCATTGTTGCCGACGGAGACGAGCAGCGAGCTATGGAACCAACCGCGGTGCTGATCGCTCCCTTCGAGATACATGTCGCAGGGAAACGTGAGCCCGTCTCTTACCTTGAGGACAGCCGCAAAACTCGAACCTGAGTCGAACCAGACGTCGAGAATATCCTCCTCTTTCACAAACGTAGCATTGCCGCACGCGCAGGTGGCACCTTCAGGAAGGAACGCAGAAGCCTCTTTCTCGAACCAGACGTCTGCCCCTTCCTTTCTGACGGCATCCGTGATGATCCGGAAGGATTCCCGGCTCCAGTAAGGTTGCCTGCACTCCTCACAGTAAAAAATCGTGATCGGTACCCCCCAGCTTCTTTGCCGGGAGATGCACCAGTCAGGTCTCATTGAGAGCATGTTATAGATGCGGTCTCTACCCCACGCCGGAATCCACGTCACCTGATGATCTATTGCCTCCAGAGCCCGTTTCCTCAGGTCTTGAGCATCCATCGATACGAACCACTGCTCCGTGGCCCTGAAGATCACCGGCTTTTTGCAACGCCAGCAGTGCGGATATGAGTGCTCGATCTGCTCCGTGAAAAGGAGTGCCCCGAGCGTCTTCAGCTTCTCTATGATATGCGCGTTGCTCTCGAAAACGTTCATGCCCTTGAAGGCTTCGACTTCTCCGGTGAATTCGCCCTTCTCATTCACGGGCGAATAGACATCGAGGCCGTATTCGAGACCGGTCTCATAGTCTTCCTCGCCGTGGCCGGGCGCGATGTGGACAGCACCGGTACCCACGTCCTTCGTGACGTACTCCGCGAAGCACGACGACGGATGGCCTGATCGATGAACGGGATGCTGAAAGGTGAGTTCCTTGAGTATCCGGGGAGGGACCTCTCCGATGATGCGGTAATCAGTGATACCGGCCTTTGCCATGGTATCTTTTACGAGGTCCTCGACCATGATGTAGATCTGCTCTTTTGTTTCGACCGCTGACGTACGTAAAATCGGGGTGGATAGCTATGGCCAGATTTGCCGGCAGAGTCCAGGGCGTCGTGGTCCAGATGAGCATGAATATCGGTTTTTTCGGATACTCTTTGAAGACCTCATGCGTTGTGAGCAGCGGAAATTTTACGTAGACGGACGAGGATACCTTCATCTCGTATTCGATCTCTGCCTCGGCGAGAGCCGTTCTGCAGTTGATGCACCAGTGGACGGGTTTCTTCTTCCTGTAGACTTCACCCCTCTCGAAGAACTGCGCGACTTCATTGATGATGGTCGCCTGGTATGCGTAATCCATGGTGATGTAAGGCCGTTCCCAGTCCCCGATGCCCCCGAGCCTCTTGAATTCCGTCCTCTGAATATCTATGAAACGTTCAGCGTATTTCCTGCAATACCGCCGAAACTCGGCCTTCGGCATAGACTGCTGCTTTCCCTTGATCTCCTTTTCTACCTGGTTTTCTATGGGAAGGCCGTGACAGTCCCACCCGGGAACGTAATCAGCCCGTAAGCCTGCCATGAACTTTGACTTGACGATGATGTCTTTCAGTATCTTGTTCAGAGCCGTTCCAAGATGTATGTGCCCGTTGGCATACGGCGGACCATCATGCAGGATGAAGGCCGGTGCGCCCGCACGCGCCGCGAGGAGCTTCTCGTATACGTTGATCTCATTCCAGAACTGAAGGATCTGCTTTTCTTTTACGGGCAGGTTTCCCCTTCATGGGGAAGGGCGTCCGGGGCAGGTTGAGTGTCTCCTTATAATCCATGTTTTCTGTCCTTTGCTAGACCGCTAAAATCTAACAACACTAGCATTAAGATTAAGGTTGAGGTGGAAATGACAAAAACTCAGCCAAAATCGTGTGAGAGCAAACTTCTCAGATTATCGATGTAAGACTCATACAAATTAGCACAAAAAGGGCCTCCGCGCAAGGCTCAAGGGCGGCGGACAGTGACCGGCGACAGTGACGGTCAGTGACCGGTGGGCCGTGAGGAGCCACGCATTGATGGACAGCAGCAGACTGGAAACCTGCTGTCAAGCTTGCAGCTACTCCTCACTAGTGAACTGCTTACTGCTCACTGCTCACTGCTGTTGGGACTTTGCCGGAACTGCTTGACAGCAAGGAGGTTGTGCATTAAAAGCTAGCTTATAAGGAGAGACTATGGCATACGAACTTGTCCATAAGACAACCAGGCGGCTTTCGCCCGGCAAGTTTTATCCTCTCGGTGCAACCCTGACGGATGACGGGGTAAATTTCGCCATCTATTCCCGGAACGCCCGCGAGGTATTCCTTCTGCTCTTTGATGCGCCGGACAGTGAGCCCACGGACATCATACAGCTCACCAGCCGCGCGCGGTTTTGCTGGCATGGCTTCGTTCACGGCGTGAGAGCAGGCCAGCTCTACGGGTACAAGATCAGAGGTGAGTACAATCCAGCGTACGGCTTGAGATTCAACGAGCAGAAACTGGTGATGGACCCGTACGGCAAGGCGCTTACCGGCAAGTTCAAGAACAGTGACAACCTGCTGCTCGGTTATGACGCGTCCTCCTGGGGCAAGGATCTCACCAGGGACGGCCGGGACAACACGCTGGCGGTTCCCAAATCGATAGTGGTCGACGACAGCTTCGATTGGCAAGGCGATACGTCACCGGAGATCCCGTCGCAGGACCTGATAATTTATGAAGTTCATGTAAAAGGCTTTACGGCTCATCCCTCGTCCGGCGTGAAGCAAGCCCGGCACGTACCTTGGCTTCGTGGAAAAGATCCCCTACCTGAAGGAACTGGGTATCAATGCGGTGGAACTGATGCCCGTTCAGGAATTCTATATTGAGGATTTCCTACTCGCCAAGGGCCTGACCAACTACTGGGGCTATAACACCATCGGTTTTTTTGCGCCGGAAAGCTCATACGGGACAGGCGCATACCCGGGCTGCCAGGTCAATGAGTTCAAGACGCTGGTCCGGGAGCTCCATAAGGCGGGCATAGAGGTGATCCTCGATGTTGTCTATAACCACAGCGGGGAAGGCAACGAACTGGGGCCGACCATCTGTTTCAAAGGTGTGGACAACAGCACCTATTACGCGTTGGCCGGGGCGGGCGACGAGCCCTTCCGCTATTATATGAATTACACGGGGTGCGGGAACAGCCTGAATCTGTCAAACCCCCATGTGATTCGGTTCGTCATGGATTCGCTCCGGTACTGGGTCCAGGTGATGCACGTCGACGGTTTCAGGTTCGATCTCGCATCGGTACTGGGACGGGAAGATGGTTTCTTTCGCACGTCGGCCTCTTTCTTTGACGCGGTCTCGCAGGACCCGCTGCTCAACAGGGTGAGACTCGTTGCGGAGCCCTGGGACATCGGCACATACCAGGTGGGTAACTTTCCCATCGACTGGTCGGAGTGGAACGGGAAGTTCCGGGACACGGTCCGGAAATTCGGCAAGGGCGATGCAGCACAGGTGAAGGACCTGGGGTGGAGGCTGACGGGCTCCGCTGACCTCTACGGAGATGACGGAAGGTCTGCGTACAACAGCGTCAATTTTGTCACGTGTCACGACGGCTTCACGCTCAACGATCTTGTCTCTTACAATTACAAGCATAACGAGGCGAATCTGGAAAACAACAATGATGGGACCAACGATAATAATTCCTGGAATTGCGGTATCGAAGGGGAGACGGATGATCCCGAGATTTTGAAGCTGAGGAAACAACTGGTAAAGAACTACCTATGCTATCTTATCTTCTCGTCAGGCACACCCATGATGCTCAGCGGTGATGAATGCATGAGGACGCAGAAAGGCAACAACAACGCCTATTGCCAGGACAATGAGATAAGCTGGTTCGACTGGCGGCTCGCAGCCAGGCACGCGGATATGGTTGATTTTGCCAGGAAAGCGATTGCCGTCGAAAAGAGATTCGATGTGCTTCGAAGGCGGAAGTTCCTGCTGGCTGAGGATCTGGATGCAGACAATGTACCGGACCTGACGTGGTATGGATTCAATCTGGATGCACCCTCGTGGAACGACCCGGAGCTCCGCACGATCTGCTATCGACTCGAGGGCTAGCGAAACGGATCCTGAAAGCCCTGACTACCACATATTTGTCATTTTGAATGGAGACTGGAAACAGCAAGGGGTGAAGCTTCCGCCTTTTGCTGATGGGAAGCGCTGGTACAGGGTGATTGACACGAGCCTTCCAGCCGGAGAAGATTTCTGCGCCGACGGCGCTGAGGTGAAGATTGATCCTCCCGAGTACTACGTCGCCAATCCCAGGAGCACCGTAGTGCTTCTCGGTAAATGAGCTTCCTTGGACTTCGATTGCAACGCACGGGCATTCATCACGAGGAGGAGCCGTGGGACCCGGACCTACTGGACGCTATCGGATGACGCGAGGTGAGTGACGTGTGTAGAAACATCAGGACTCTCTACAACTTTGAGCCTCCTGCGACCGATGAGGAAATCCGGGCGGCGGCCCTGCAGTTCGTAAGGAAGATCAGCGGATTTGCTGTACCATCCGCCGCGAACCAAGAGGTGTTCGATCGGGCGGTGGATGAGGTGGCACAGGCTTCGTCCGCTTTGCTCGGCTCGCTCGTGACTACCGCCTCTCCCAGGAACCGTGAGGTCGAGGCCGCAAAAGCCCACGCTCGCGCAGTTCGTAGATTCGGTTCATAGCGGAACAGGCGGTGCGGTTTCGTATGGCAGACATACTCATTATATTCCATTCTCAAACGGGCAACACGGAGAAACTGGCGAGGGCTGTCGCACGGGGTGTTGATGAAACAGAGCATGCGAGGGCAATTCTTAAGCAGGCCGTTGATACTGTGGCGCAGGATCTGAAAGACTGCAGCGCTGTCGTAATCTGCTCTCCGGAATACTTTGGGTACATGGCAGGCGCAGTGAAAGACTTTTTCGATAGAACATATGAAGAACTGAAAGATGATGCTGCGGTGCACAAGAAGCCTTTCTGTGTCGTTATCAGTGCAGGCAATGACGGATCAGGCGCGTTAAACCACATCGAACGGATCTGCAGGGGGTATCGCTTCAAAAAAGTTCAGAAACCGATTCTCTGTAAGGGTAAGGTGACCGAAGAAATGCTGGCGAGCTGTTTTGAGCTTGGCAGCACGGTCGCCGAGGGCATCAATGCGGGAATATTTTAGGACCCTTCGTGTTGCCAGAGAGCTGATCTCTCCCATTTCCGGATGACCCTGGACAGGCCCGTGCACTCCTTTCTTCTCTGGGGACCACATCACAGTCGGAGCCACTCACCCGCTTCTTTCTGTGACAGCAGATTTACGAATCTATACGTGTATACGCCATACAAACGCAAATCCTGAAGAAGTAAATTATCATGCCATTTCCGGAGATTGACAAACCGTGTACCCGTGGTATTCTTAGAATAAATAGCTTTGAAGGTAAGTACGGGGGCCAGGGAGCTTTCGGTGCTGGCTCTTGAGAAAGGAGGTCAGTATGGTAACGGATGTTTATCAAAAACTGGCTAAGCATCTGGACAACCTGCCGGCTGGTTTCCCCAGAACCGAGAGCGGCGTGGAATTACGCATTTTACGACGGCTTTTCACCCAAGAAGATGCCGAACTTGCGCTGCACCTCACGGTCATCCCGGAGGAACCGCGGTTGATCGCCCGGCGAGCCAACATTACGGTCGAGGAAGCTGCCCGGCGGTTGGAAGCGATGGAGCAGAAGGGCCTTATTCTTGGGATCCGGCGCAAAGGTGAGCCGACCTTATACATGGCGCAGCAATTCGCCGTGGGCTTCTGGGAGGCCCAGGTGAACAAGCTGAACCGGGAGCTTGTGCAAGACTTCGAAGAATACCTGCCTACCTTGTTCGACCTCAACTCCTGGCGGAAGGCCCCGCAATTACGCACGATCCCCGTGAACAAGAGCATCCGCGTCAGGAACGAAGTTATGCCCTATGAGCAGGCCGAGGAGTTGGTGCGTGCCAAAGAGAGCTTCGCCGTCTCCAATTGTATCTGCCGGCAGGAGCAACACATTTTGGGCAAAGGGTGCGACAAGCCCCTGGAGAGTTGCCTGACCCTTGGCATGGCCGCGGAGAGCGTCGTGCGCACCGGCCGTGGCAGAGCCATCAGCCGCGAAGAGGCCCTTGAGGTCCTCAACCGAGCGGAGAAGGCCGGGCTCGTCTTGCAGCCGGCCAATGCCAAGGATGTTCTTTTCATCTGTACCTGTTGCGGTTGCTGCTGCGGTGTGCTTCGAAGTCTCAAGCGCGACCCTAAGCCGGCCCGTCTGGTGTCGAGCCCCTTTCTGGCGCACCTCAACACGGACACCTGCAAGGGTTGTGGCGCCTGCGTCAAGCGCTGTCAGATGGAAGCTGCGCATCTCGACGACGGCAAGGCGGCCCTGAACCTGGACCGGTGCATCGGCTGCGGACTCTGTGTCAGCACGTGTCCCACGAACTCCCTCTCTCTGGTGCGTAAGGCGGAACAGTCGCACGTGCCCAAGGACATCATCGAGACTTCGATCAAGATGGTAAGAACCCGCGGCAAGATGCGCATGGCCAAACTGGTCGGCATGCAGGTAAGATCGAAGCTGGACCGTCTGTTGGCGCCCAAATAAGGCACTGGTCCACCACTCCATTTCATGAACAATCATGTTTTTACCCTTGGCAATCGTATTAAGGGATATACGTTAGCAAAAAAGGCTGACCCGAAAAGACCTACCCCTCGAGAGGAGGAAACGGAAATCTCCATGGGTAAGGTATCTCCAAAGACAAAGGGTAAACAAACCGAAAAAGATGAACTTGTCCTTACGCCGGGAGAGTGGCGGCCAAAATCAAAAGTACGTGAGAACTGTTTAGACCGTGGACTCAGCAAATGTTCTTACCATCCTGAAAAACAGGAAGGAGGAAGCAATGGGGCGGATCTCCAAGATATCAACTTACTAACTTGCGGCAAAGCGATAGATGACTCACAGGCACAGTATCACCATGCTCGCTTTTTTTGCATAATCCTCACCTCTTGCAGGGGCCTGCAGTTGTGCATTCGTGGGTTTCTTGATGCCGTTCAAGCTGAGGAATTCCCGAAAGTCTGAATTTAGGATTTCTCACTCTGGCACCACCTTTCAAGTGGCAATAGCGCAGCCCCCGAAGTGAAAAATCAGGGCCACCAGAAATCAAAAGACGTTGCCGAGACATTCAGGGAAACGGGAAATGCAAAATGCCTGCCCGAGCACCTCTCGGTTGTCTCTAACTATACGCTAGTTTTTACTTCACCAGACTGGTGCCTATGTGCACACCCGCCCGCTACTAACACGAGAAGAATCTGCTTGACAAACATAGGCCGCCACAGTAGCATAGCCTTGAGTTACCCACCTGTCACAGAGCGGCTAGGCCATTGGCTTGGACTGATGTGGCAGCCCGTTAGCGGAGATAGTGGTTGACCGAGAAGATCGGGGATTCTGGGCGAGAAAGGAGAAAGCTTATGACTAAGAAGCTGACTTTTCTTTGTGTACTTTTTCTGCTGGTACCAATCGTATCGACAGCCTGGGGTCAGTCACCTGCCATGAAGACAGCGAAGGTTGGGGTCATAAGTGCGCACAGCGGACCTATTGCTTTCTATGGGTTGAGCGTGTTGCGTACCGTTGAGTTAGCTGTCAAGAATATAAATGAGAAAGGGACCATCGGCAAAGGGCCAGGCATTCTCGTTGGAAACCAGCGGTACAAGCTCGAGGTCGCGAGCTACGATGACTCCGCTGATCCGGCCAAGAGTGTAGCTGGCATGCGAAGGCTCGCCGAAATGTATAAGGTCCCGGTGGTATTCGGCCCTCAAGGGACGCCCAACACGTGGGCCTGCCAGGAAGTAAACGTGGGATTAGGCGTTCTCTTTGTTGGTATGTCTGCGTCTGACCTTTCCCGGAAGAAAGGAAACCCTCTCTATATCCAGGAGCGCTCGCCAACCCGCTATTTTGGTGATCCCATGGCCCAAGCTTGTATAGATCGAGGTTATAGGAAGGCGTGCGTGCTTACCGATGTGAATGAAGCCTATGAATCCTGGGGTAAAAGATTCAAAGAAAAGTTTGAGAGCCTTGGCGGGCAAGTTCCCGGCTTTGAGACGGTTGATATCAAAACCATAACGGATTACCATTCAATTATGACGAGCTTCAAGGCTAAGAACCCGGATATTATCTTCATCACCGCCTATGAGGAGCCCATGGCTCTTGCCGCCAGTCATGCCCTCGATGTCGGTTACAAAGGCAAATTCCTATTTAATTCTGAATGGATAAATAAGGCGGAGAAAATACTCCCGCTTGATAAAATCGAGGGATCATTGGTTGAAGCGATGCTCTGGACATATTACAGGAAGTATCCTGACCAGGACAAGAGGGGGTATCAAGCTGTTTATATTAAGCAATACAAAACTGCCTACGGGGACGAGCCCGCACTGACAGGGCCTGCCATCCACGATCCGGTATGGATGATGGCGAGGGCAATGGAGATTGCGGGCACCGTCACCGATGCCAATGCCATTCGCGCTGCCTGCCCGAAGGCCCTTCAGGAAGGCAAACTGCCGCTTATTTTCCCTAACAACGATGTGCTGAAGAATGGGCTGATGGTTGGTGCACCCGAGTTGCTGCTCGAAGTGAAAGGCGGACAGTACAAACTTGTCCAGGAGCTCCGGATACCCAAAGCGGTGTTGGAATAGTCTTCAAGGCCAGTACGCTCTTCTCCGGGTCATGCTTTTTTCTTAACGGTTCTGGCAGAAGGGCGCCCACTAACCTTTCCGACAAAAGTCCTTGAGATGGAGGTGCCACGTCCGGTCAATATATATTGAACGGCGTATGCCCGGGATGCGCTTGGTAGACCGTATGAGGAACCACTTCGTCTCCGTACCGAAGAAGTGGAGCGCTATGCCCTCGAGGATCATGGGAAGGGTCATGGCTGCTACAAGCGGGTTTACCTCAGGCGCATCGCGTATTGGATAAAAGACGAGGAAACAGGTGCCGGAGCATGGCACGGTCGCGCTTGCAGACAAAAGATAGAACCTACTCAACGATGAAAAGGTGAAACAGTCTTATCTCGGGACGTGAGGCCGGGCCCGCAAGCGAAGAACAGGGGAAGACCGATGGTTGTTGGTGGTATGCTTGTAAGAAATGCGCACAATTTTCCCAATAACAGCGCGATCGTTTTCCAGGGGCAATCGATTACCTACAGGACCTTGAATGAGCGAGTAAACGCTTTGGCCAGCCAGTTAATCCGAAGGGGACTGCAAAAAGGGGATCGCCTTGGTATCCTCGTTCACAACTGCTACCAGTTTGTGGAGCTCTATTTTGCCGCAGCAAAAACCGGGGCCATATTCTGCCCTTACAACACGCATTCGAAAGAAGGGGAACTCAAGGAGACTATAGACTATTCAGCTCCAAAGTTCCTCGTGTTTGACCCCGACTTCGCTGACACGATAGATGGCCTAAGGGCCGGCCTCGATTCCGTGGAACATTGCGTCAACCTCAAACGACCGCGCCTTTCGTTTGCCGATGATTACGAGGACTTTATTCTTCAAGGCGACAGGGCTGAACCTGCAGTATCAGTCTACGAAGATGATGTGATGAGTATCTTCTTTACTTCAGGAACGACGGGCAAGCCGAAAGGCGCGATGCGAACCCACAGGCATGTAATTGCCAACATCATTGCCGGTCTTATCGAATTTAAGATCGGTTACAGCGAGAGGATATTGGTCGTCTTTCCCATGTACCACGTCTCTTATGAAGACAACGTGGGACGGTGTTTCTTCCTGCCCAACACCATGATTATACGGCGGGAGGGCGGTTTCGATGCGGATGAGGTGCTCACACTTCTCTCCAGAGGGAGAATTACGTTCTGCCATCTTGTTCCAACGATGATAAACGCCTTCCTTCGGAGCCCTCGTGTGGGCAGTTACGACTTGACCCGGTTGAGGACAATCTTTTACGCGGGTGCCCCGATGCCGGTTGACCTTTTGAAAAGAGCCCTGACAGTACTCCACTGCGGCTTTTTTCAAGGGTACGGCCTCACCGAGAGTGGGCCACAGACGACGCTGCTCCGCGCTGAGGACCACGTGGTCGAGGGCACTGAAGCACAGTTGAGAAAAATTGGTTCGGTGGGAACGGCAGTGGTAGGATTCGAAGTAAGGATTGTCAATGGGAAAGGGAACGATGCTGCGGTGGGTGAGGTAGGGGAGATCGTCGGGAGAAGCGAGGCCATGATGAAGGGTTACTGGCGGCTTCCCGAGGAATCGGCGGATAAGCTGAAGGGCGGTTGGCTGCATACGGGTGATCTGGGAATGACTGATGAGGATGGGTACATCTATCTCGTGGATAGAAAACATGACATGATCATTTCCGGGGGCATCAACATATATCCGAAGGAGGTGGAAGAAGTCCTTTACCAGCACCCATCAGTGTTTGAAGCAGCAGTGTTCGGTGTGCCTGATGATTATTGGGGGGAAGCAGTAAAAGCAATTGTCGTTCTCAAGGAGGGTGCCACAGCATCGGCGGAGGAGATTACCCGGTTCTGCGGAGAGTACCTTGCGGGCTACAAAAAACCTAAATCGGTAGAGTTCTGGACCGAGCTTCCAAAGAATCCTACAGGAAAAATACTCAAAAGGGTAATGCGAGAAAAGTATTGGAAGGGGACCGGGAGGACGATCTGATAATACCCAACCCCTGCGCTCTGAAGTGACCTTCATCATCCTCGCGTAAACCCATGAAGGACCAAGAACAGGGGAAAGCCTACCCCGTGCAGAGTTATGACTCAGCACTGGGTCCGATTCTGGGGGGCAGGTCAATCAGACTCGTAGGGCCATATCCTAACTTCCTTCCTACTCTTCATATTCCATTTTTCGCATTTTTCGCTTGCCATGATGGATTCTAAGTGGTAATTGTTAGAACAGAATAATCGAAATGGGACAGGCCACGGTGATGATTGGAGTTTGGTACAGAGTATCTGAGGTCACGGAGGAAAACAGCCTCCGGCTATAGGGTTGGGAGATAAGGGAAAGAGGACGCACTAATGGAAATTAAGGATAGTGAACATTGGAGAGTTGGCCGCCGAGAGTTCCTGGCTCTGACGGGAGGACTGATCAGTGCAATGTCCCTAGGATGTTTCTCCGGCGCGGGATCAAGCCATGCCGCAGCAATAGCCTTCTCCGAGGGAACATGTGGAGACAAGAGCATAATGGATAAGAAAATACTGGTCGCCTACGCAAGCAAGTACGGCTCCACCGGCGGCGTTGCTGATGCTATCGGGAAAGGACTATGCAGCAAAGGGGCGGCTGTTGACGTTCTCTTGATGAAAAATGCCGTTAACCTGAGTTCATATCAGGGAGTGGTAGTGGGTAGTGCTATTTACATGGGTAAGTGGCTGCCGGAAGCGGTAGATTTCGTGAAGAAGAACCTTGAGGTGTTGCGCCAGATTCCCGTAGCTTATTTTCTTGTGTGCATGACTCTTTACGAGCCAACCGAAGAGAATAGGGCTAAAGTGCTGGCTTATCTAGGCCCTGTCCTTAAGGCGATACCGGAAGTAAAGCCGGCAGGAATTGGCGCTTTCGCAGGAGCGCTGGATTACAACAACCTTTCCTGGATCAACAAAAAGATTCTGAAGTCCAAGGGGACGCCGGAAGGAGATTTCCGCGACTGGAAGGCCATCCGCACCTGGGCCGAAGAGTCCGCGTTCACAAAATCCACTCAGTGATAATCCGGGACCTTGCTTCTTACACACTGCCACAGATGCGATTTGCCTGGCTTATCCATCCCCAAGGACGGGACCACTGATCTGAGGCATTAAGTTCTGTGTCAATAGACATATTGCTCTGCAGCGATGTTCCTAGAGAGTTTCTTCGCTCACATTTCGTCTTCAGCATACAGAGTGTTCAGCGATAGGTTTTACCTTGAACAGTTCTATTCCTAATGGTCGCGCTTTCTTTGTAGCTCGTAGTGAACAGTAGGGGGTGAAAGTTTCACCTGATTCTTCTTCTGCCTGTCCTATCGTCCGCCCTGTTTTACCCTGCTGGAGGAGCCCAAATCACGGACTTCAACCGAGGCTGCAGAAAGCACTAATATCCGGAGTCCATAGTCCAGTTTCTCGATTGCAGGCAGGTTATCGGTAACCGTGGAAACGGCTGCAGGAGTGGTGTATCATAGGAAGGTATACCCACGGCTGTCTGCAGCCGTGATACGATAGATTGAACGGAGGAAAAGTCGGGATGAAGAAAAAGTTGATTCCTGTCGCCGTTGCGGTGCTGCTGCTGATAGTGCTTCTTTTTGTTGTGAATCGGTTGCGTCACAGAGAAGAAGGCGACAACCTTAAGCTATCGGGGAATGTGGAAGTGACAGAAATGAACCTGGGCTTTAAAACGGCGGGACGCATTGAACAGCGTCTTGTCGACGAAGGGCAGCGGGTGAAGAAGAACGACAAATTGGCCGTGCTTGACAGCCGGGAGATAGAAAGCCAGGTGGCGCAGGCAGAAGCGCAATTACGGGAAAGCGCTACCCGCCTTGCGGAGCTGGTCGCGGGCTCGCGGCCCCAGGAGGTTGAACAGGCAGCGGCTCAGGCCGCCCAGGCGGAAGCTGAGCTGCAGAAGGCAAAAATAGATTACGAGCGGGCAAAAAGGCTCTATGGGGAGGAAGCGATATCTACCGACAGGATGGAAGCAGCAAAGAAAGCCTACGACGTAGCTGTTTCACAGCACCGTCGCAGCATCGAGGGATTGAGCCTCGTCCGGGAAGGTCCGAGAAAAGAGGAGATACGGGCTGCCGAGATGCGGGTCCAACAGGTAAAGGCGGCACTCCAGGCAGCCCAGGTGCGGCTCGAAGATACGGTACTTTACGCACCCGTCGATGGGGTCATCTTGAAGAAGTACAGCGAACCGGGAGAAACTGTGGCAGCAGGTATGCCTGTGCTCAAGCTTGGAGACATCGCGAACCCCTGGATCAAGGTCTACGTAAAAGAGGACAGGATAGGTCAGGTGAAGCTTGGGCAGAGGGCTGAGGTGACCACTGATTCATACCCCCGGAAAACGTATGAGGGCTCGGTTATATACATATCGAGCGAGGCCGAGTTTACGCCCAAGAACGTGCAGACTCAGGAGGAGCGCGTAAAACTCGTATTTGGCGTGAAGGTGAAGGTGACGAACGTAAACGACGAGTTGAAGCCGGGCATGCCGGCGGATGTGAGGATCGGTGTGCGCTGAAGTAACCTGTTACGAGTTACGAGACAAGAACTTGTTCGAAGTTACGGGCAACCCCGTTACGAAGCGCGAGATCGCTTGTGGTCTGTCTTGTAATGTGTCTTCTGTTTGTAACGTGTAACAGGTCGTTGCTCGTAACGTGTAACGGGAACAATTGGGATTTCGGATGGATAGTGCAATAAAGGCGACCGGACTCACCAAAACGTTTGGTTCGGCTACGGCGGTTGACCACATCGACCTTGACGTAAGAAAGGGCGAACTCTTTGGCCTGGTGGGCCCTGACGGTGCAGGCAAGACGAGCATGATGAGGCTCCTCGTGGGCATCATGGAGCCAACTTCGGGCGAGGCGTGGGTGACGGGGCTCTCCGTGATGGCGGAACGGGAGCGCGTCAAGGAGAGGATCGGCTACATGTCCCAGCGGTTCGGCTTGTACGAGGACCTGACCGTCATCGAAAATATTCGCTTCTATGCCGACCTTTATGGTGTCTCCAGACGGGAGCGTCTCCAGAGCACCGAGCGCCTGCTCGGTTTCAGCAATCTAACCCCCTTTCAAAAGAGGCTAGCAGGACAGCTTTCCGGAGGCATGAAGCAGAAATTAGGTCTTGCCTGTGCCCTGGTCCACAGGCCGGAGGTGCTCTTTCTGGATGAGCCGACGAATGGCGTGGATCCTGTCGCACGCAGAGATTTCTGGAAGATCCTTTATGAGTTGCTGAGAGACGGCATAACGATATTTGTGTCGACCGCGTACCTCGACGAGGCGGAGCGCTGCGGCAGAGTGGGGCTCATGTACCATGGTCGTTTGCTGACGGTGGATGAGCCTCTCAGGGTGAGGGCCTCGACAAAGTTTCCCATGGTTGAGATGTGGTTCTCTGACGCGAGAGCCACGGCAGAGCTTGTCCGCGGGTTGCCGGGGGTGCGCTCTGTGACTATTCACGGTGACCGGCTCCATGTCCTGATGGAACAAGGAAGCATCATCGACGGGATAGACGCTGCTTTGAAAAGAGAGGGGATAACTGTGAAAGGGCTGCGTGAACGGCTGCCCTCCCTTGAGGATGTGTTTATATCGATGGTTGAGGCCCGATGATGGATGCATCTGAAGCTGTGCATGTGGAGAATCTGAGACGGAGTTTCGGCACGTTTGCAGCAGTTGACGGCATTGACCTCAGCGTGTCGAAGGGTGAGATCTTCGGATTCCTCGGCCCCAACGGCGCAGGAAAGTCGACGACCATACGGATGCTCTGCGGGCTTCTGATGCCCACAGGCGGGAAGGGAACGGTTGCCGGCTATGACATTGTTGCGCAGCCGGAGGAGATCAAGAAGCGCATCGGATATATGTCTCAGAAGTTCTCCCTGTACGAAGACCTCACGGTGGGCCAGAACATCGATTTCTTCACCGGCATTTACGGGGTATCTAAAGAGAAGAGCAAGGCGCGCAAGGAGTGGGTACTCGAAATGGCGGGGCTCGGAGAGAAGAGAGATTCTTTGACGAGATCATTAGCCGGCGGCTTCAAGCAGCGGCTTGCCCTGGGGTGTGCCATACTGCATGAACCGCCGATACTCTTCCTTGACGAGCCCACATCGGGCGTCGATCCCCTTTCGCGCAGGAACTTTTGGAGTCTCATCTACTCCATGTCCAGATCTGGTGTGACTGTTTTCGTCACGACCCATTATATGGATGAGGCTGAGTACTGTGACCGGTTGGCCCTCATCTACAAGGGAAAGATCATTGCAGACGGGCGGCCGGCGGACCTCAAAGAACGCTCCATGAGCAGAGACGTGCTCGAAATCGATGTGGACCGCGCGCTGGATGCGCTGGAGCTTCTTGCCAGGCAAGGCATCGAAACAGCCATCTTCGGCACGCTCCTCCATGCAACGGTGGATCGTGCGGAAGAGGCCGGGCCTCGTATCAACGCGATTCTGAAGGCCGAGGGCTTCACGGTGCGCACCATTGAGAAGATCGCGCCCTCCCTGGAGGACGTTTTTGTGAACTTGATCGAGGTCTCGTGAGCTTCCAGCGGATAAAGGCAATAGTGAGAAAGGAATCGATCCAGATCGCCAGGGATCCCTTCAGCCTCGCTATGGGGTTTTTGATGCCGCTTATGCTCCTCTTCATTTTCGGATTTGCGATAAGTCTGGATGTGGACAAGCTCACGACCGTCGTAAATGACCTTGACAACACGAGCGCGAGCAGGGAGTTGGTGAGGCAGTATACTGCGTCCGGATACTTCAAGATAGTGAAATATGTTGATCGATACCAGGACATTGATTATTATCTCGACTCAGGCCGGGCGCGCGTGGCAATAGCCATCCCTGCGGACTTTTTGTCAAGGGCTGTCACCCACAAGGATGCCCAGTTTCAGATCATCGTTGATGGAAGCGACTCGAATACGGCCACGATTGCCCTCGGCTATGCCTCGGGCATTGCCGAGCAGGTGATCAGACGGTTTGCGGGTGTTTCGGCCGTGCCAATCATCGACAGCAGGGTGAGGGTCTGGTATAACCCGGAACTCAAATCGAAGAACTTCATCATCCCCGGACTGATTGCCGTCATCATGGCAGTGGTCGGGGCGCTCCTCACCTCCCTTACGATCGCTCGTGAGTGGGAGCGGGGCACCATGGAACAGCTGATCTCTTCCCCGGTTAAGGTGCCTGAGCTGATTATCGGGAAGCTGCTGCCGTACTTTGTGATCGGCCTGATGGACGTGCTGCTTTCGGCAGGGCTCGGCGTTTTTCTCTTCGAGGTGCCTCTAAAAGGCAGTCTCATTGCGCTCCTTGCAGCCTCCAGTATTTTTCTCTTCGGGGTGCTGAGTCTGGGGATTCTCGATTATCGATCCTTGCCAAATCACAGGTCCTGGCCTGCCAGGTCGCGATCATCGCGTCATATTTGCCGGCGTTTCTGCTTTCCGGATTCATGTTCGCCATCCCCAACATGCCCAAAGCCCTTCAGATACTGTCCTACGTGGTTCCGGCGCGATACTTCGTGGGAATGATGAAGGATATTTTTCTCAAGGGAAACCCGATTAGCTTCTTCCTCTTCGATGCTGCATTGCTGCTGGGATTCGGAACACTCCTCTTCGGGCTGGCAAACAGGAAGTTGAAGAAGGTGATGGAGTGAGCGGATAGAGGATGAGAGACTGGAGGCCAATTTGTTCGAGTGGACGACCACAGCCTTCATCGCAGACCGAAGGCGGCAACGAGGAGCCGATAGCGGTAGCGTAAGCATCCTGGAGGGAAGCATCCTGTAAGGACGCAGGCGTACGTGGGTACGTCGAGGAGAGCGCTAGCAAAGCATCCTGTGAGGACGCAGCGACAACGAAGGTATGCGCTTGAAGGCAGATTGGTACGAACGCGTAAAACGGATGGTGATAAAAGAGTTCATCCAGGTCCTCAGGGACAAGAGGATGAGAGGCATCATGTTCCTCGTCCCGATCATGCAACTGTTGGCTTTCGGATATGCTGTGACCATGGATGTGAGCAATATTAGAACCGCCGTCTACGACCTGGACAACACGCAGGAGAGCAGGGAACTGGTGCAGCGCCTGCGCTCCTCAGGATACTTCAGCATAGACCAGTATCCCCGGTCGCCCCGGGAACTGGCTGAGCTGTTGGACCGGGGCAAGGCGGTCTGCGCAGTGCAGATAGATCCCGGCTTTTCCTCTGACGTGAGAAAGGGGCGGCCAGCCCACGGTCCAGGTGCTCCTCGACGGGACCGATTCAAACAGCACGATGGTGGCAATGAGCTACGTTACGAGAATTCTTGCAACGCTATGGGCAGCAGTTTGGCGGAACCAGGGTTTCTGCGGTACCAATGCCGATCAGAGTGGAAACGCGGGCCTGGCATAACTGATCTTCGCAGCAAGAATTACAACGTCCCCGGGGTCATCGCCGTGATGATCATGCTCATATGCCTCACCCTCACCTCTATGTCCGTTGTCAGAGAGCGGGAGATGGGTACCATCGGCAGCTCATGGTACGCGCTGCTCCCCATCGAATTGATCCTCGAAGACGCTCCCCTTCGCAGCCATCCGATTCTTCGATATGGTCTTGTCACGGCAGTGGGCGTTTCTCGTTTAACATTCCGATCAAGGGTTCTTTCCCCCTACTGGGCCTCCCAACGACCATCTATCTCCTTTCTGTGCTGCGATTCGGCCTCTTTTTTTCACCCATAGCCAAGACGCAGCAGCAGGCCTTGATGGCGACTTTTCTCTTCTTTGCTCCCGCAATGCTGCTCTCTGGATTCATGTTTCCCATGGGAATATGCTCCCCATCTTTTAGTACGCGACATACCTCGATCCCCTGAGATACTTTCTTGTGATGATCAGAGGCATATTCCTGAAAGGGAATGGCCTGGGGCTGCTGGCAGCAGATGCTCGCCCTGCTCGTACTCGGGTTGGTGCTGATGACGTTGAGCGCACTACGGTTCAGGAAAAGGCTCGGATAGCCGAAACGATGCAGACAAAAGGCGAAGGGCGAAACGCTAAAGGCAAAGGAATGAGGCCAAAGGTCGACCACCAAAGGGGGCGGGCAAAAGGCAAGGGCCTACGAGTTTGCTCAACCTTTGTCCATTAGTCTTTCACCGTCATCCGGTCCCACGTCACGACTTTATCATGGCGGAGGGAGCATCTTAATCTTTGCAAGGCTTTCACCGCGTGGGGCTGGTCGCGGCATGACGATCATGTCGCCTGTTTTCAGCGCATACTTGTTGCCCAGATCGTGATCTCCACCTCACCGTAAGCACTGACACCATCGCGTCGAACGGCGCTGTGCGCTCGCTCAGTCCTTGACCGGCATCGAACGCGAAAAGGGTCACGGTGCCTGTCGGACGGCTCATGATCGTGGCTGACAATAGACCCTCCCTGGTACCCGATCAAATCAGACGAGCTGTGCCACCTCCGGTTCCTTCCCCTTTGCGGCTCATGGCTGTACCCCCTTTGGTCTTGTTCTTCAATGTATCCATTTTGTTACAAAGGCAAGGGCCGAAAAGTTTTTTGCGATTCCCTTGACGTGGGTGAGGACTAGACTTAGTCTCGACAGAATGAATCTAAATGGTAGATGGCAGGAATTGCCTGAGGCAGGAAGCGACTCGCAGTCACGTTCGAAAAAACCGACTCA
>CAWGEZ010000069.1:0-24633 GCA_963821605.1 uncultured delta proteobacterium
TGAGAGCCAAGATTTGAAGACGGTGATCAGTGATTAGTGGCCAGTGGTCGTAGACTCAAAGACTACGCAGGGTGGAGGTTGAGATGATAGCCAGGGGGAGATTCGTTGTAGACACGCATATACATGCCCAGCGCCATGCGTTCAAGTTCAAGGAGCGCGGCATCAAGCCTGACTTTGCGAAGCTGGCAGAGGGCATGCCGGAAGTCGAGGTGTATGATAACACGCCGAGACTGCTCTATGACATGGAGCGTTACCATGTTGACCTGTGTGTGATCCAGCCGGCATTCGGCATGACCGATGAGCTTAATGCTGAGATCGTCAAAGCGCGACCTGATAAATTCGTGGCTCTCTGCGAAGGTACTGCATATCAGCAAAGGGTGAGAAAGGGAGAGATAAAGTGGACAACAGAAGGCATCTGTGAGGAGCTGGACAGACTGCTCGCTACGGGGTCCTATGTGGGCATAGGGGAGGGTCTTCCGCGTGACCGCACCCGGAGAAAGCCTCATGCCTGGGAGGAACGTTTTGAAGAGATCTGTGAGATCATGAAAATAGCGAGGAAATACAAGGTGGCGGTCGGTTACCACACGGGCACCCTTTCCGGATACGGAGGAGCGCGGCGGGAACTGGGCCTCGGCCTCGACTCCAACGAGTGGGGGAATCCGCTCCTGGCCCACGACATCGCTACCGAATTTCCTGACGTGCCGATCGTTATGCAGCATGGCGGTATGCAGGGCTGGTGGTCGGAGAAATTCATGGACGACACGTTCCAGGTTGCTGCGGCACACGCTAATGTCTATCTGGAGACAGGCCTGTACTGGGGCGAACTGTATGAAAAACCGCTGCGCGACCCGAATATCGGGGTTGAGAAGCTTGTCTTCGGCACGGACTGGGGAGCGTCCATACCTCAACAGTGGGTCCCGGGATTTCGCCCGGGCAGCTATGCCGACCAGGCACGGGGTCAGGGTTTGCCAGCCCACCAGGTCGATTATTTCGGCTGGTGTTTGCGGCAGCTGGCGAGGGCTGCAAACCTGTATGACCTTCCACAGGATGACCTGAATCTGATCCTCGGCGGCAATGCGATCCGTGTATTCAGACTTGAGGACAAGCTGCCGTTCAAGCGGCTCTTCAAACAGTATATGAAGCAGTGAATAGTGACGGAGCAGTGAATGCAAGGCGCTGCACTCCGAACTTCAAAATGCGTTTTTACTCTTTGCGGTTCACGGCCCACGGATTACGGTTTTTCGAGGGGGACCGTATGATAGCAACCGGAAGATTTCTTGTGAATACTCATGTGCACGCCCAGCGCCACGCGTTTAAATTCAAGGAACGAGGGATAAAGCCCGGCTTTGCAGCACTGGCCGAAGGCATGCCTGATGTCGAGGCGTACGATAACAGCCCGCGACTGCTCTACGACATGGAGCGGTACAACGTCGACCTGTGCGTGCTGATGACGGCATTTGCCATGACCGACGAGGTAGACGTCGAGATCATGAAAGCACACCCGAATAAATTCGTTGCTCTGGCTGGTGTCACCCAGTATATGAAGGACGTGAGAGCAGGGAAGATCAAATGGTCCGTGGACGGTATGGTCGCGGAGTATGACCGTCTCTTAAGCACCGGTCTTTTTGCGGGCGTTGGTGAGTTCATTCCGCGCGATCCGTTCCTTACAGGATGCTGCGCTATCAGAAAGAAGCCGTACAGCTGGGAGGAGCGTTTCGAGCAAATTTGCAAGGTCATGGAGGTCGTGAAGAAATATAAGAAGGTGATGACCTATCACACGGGCACGCTCTCAGGATATGGTGGCATGAGGAGCGAGATCGGTCGCTGGCTCTCTTCCCATGAATTGGCCAATCCGCTTTTAGCGCACGACCTCGCGACAGAGTTCCCGGATGTGCCTATCATCATGGAGCACGCGGGCATATCAGGCTGGTGGTCGGAGAAATTCATCGACGACACGCTGCACGTTGCCGCGGCTCACCCCAATGTTTACCTGGAGACTGGCCATTGGTGGGCCGACCTGTATGAGAGGCCGCTGCGTGACCCCAATATAGGCGCGGAAAAACTGGTCTGGGGCACAGACTGGGGTGCATCGGTGCCGCAGCAATGGCTCCCGGGATTCCATCCCGCGAGTTACCCCGATCAGAGCAGCGCTCAAGGATTGCCGGCGCATCAGGTGGATGATTTCGGATGGAGCCTGCGCCAGCTTGCCATAGCGGCAAACAAGTATGACCTGCCGCAGGATGACCTGAACCTGATCCTCGGTGGCAATGCGGTGAGAATCTATAATCTGGAAGACAAGGTGCCGCATAAGCGGCTCTTTAAAGCAGTATATGAAACAGTGACGAGTGACAGGTGACGAGTGACCGGTAAGCAGGGGTAGTTGCGAGTGATGGCAGGAGAGGTTGTCAGTGGCCACCCGTCACTCGTCACGCTCTTTGGTCACTGCTCACTATTCACTGACCTTAGGGGCGCTTCATGGATGGACTGAAAGAGCGGGCAGAGAAACTTTCGCAGATAGGGGAAGAATTACTCCGCCGCAAAGAAGAAATCGTGCAGGCAATGGCGCGGAACGTGGGCATGACGCGGCAGGATTGTGAAAAGGATCTGGCGTTCATAAGTACTGTTCTCGGCAGGATGGGCTCAACGAGCCGGCATCTGCTTGACCGGCAGCCAATCTGTAAGGATGGTGAAGAGGTAGTCCTGGTCCTCTCCTACAACATCAGCAATTTTACGAGCATGCATCTCGCCAGGCTGCTTATGCCCGGTAATCGGGTGAGGGTCAGGCTTTCATCCCAGGCACCGGAGGTTGCACGGCTCCTGGAAGAAATATGGTCCCCTGTTTTTCCTGAAGATGTCAGGTTCGATTTCCGTCATGCTAAAGAGTTCATGGAATGGTCCCTGTCTGAAAAGTCGGTACGGGCGATCATTCTTTTCGCATCGGATGCTGCCGCGCTCAGCTATGAACCGGCCATGAGGGCATCATCCGGCAAAAGGTTTCTTTTTGAAGGGCCGGGAAACGATCCTTACATTCTCCTGGAGGATGCTGACTACGAGAAGGCTGCATCTGCACTGGTTGCCGCCAAGTGGGTTTACTCCGGCCAAGCTTGCTGGTCACCCGAAAGGATCTATGTGCACGAGCATATTTACGAGGAGTTCGCGAAAGAGTTTGTGACGGCGACGGAAGCTCTGACCGTGGGTGATCCAGCGGATCCCGCAACGCAGGTGGGTCCCGTGCCGAACGAGTTGGC
Source organism: uncultured delta proteobacterium (assembly GCA_963821605.1). Taxonomy (GTDB): domain Bacteria; phylum Desulfobacterota; class Syntrophorhabdia; order Syntrophorhabdales; family WCHB1-27; genus JADGQN01. The sequence goes on from CAWGEZ010000069.1 coordinate 3,249, forward strand.
GGTCAGGCGGATAAAAACACAGGTTGACGACGCCGTAAAGAAGGGCGGCAGGGTGCTGGCCGGAGGTGATATCAACGGGTTTCTTATTGAGCCGACCATCATCGACCGGGCAAACCCTGAAATGATCGGCATGCGCAACGAAACATTCGGCCCCCTCTGCTTTATTCAGAGCTTCAGTTCCACTGACGAGGTGATCGATTGGGCCGGGAATGACAAGTACGGGCTGCATCTCACCGTCTGGGGCTGGCGCGACGTAGGGAGGGTGGTCTGTGCGCTTGCCGGGGAGAACTATCTCCACGAAGTGGATGACTTTGTTTTTGGCAAATTCGGTATGCTGACAATAAATTCTCGTATCCCGTTTCCCGAGCGAAGCCTGAAGAGTAAGGGAACAGCAAGGCCCGTCAGGCTTGGAGGTTATGGTTATTCCGGCTGGGTCTGGGAGACGATGGGTGACAGGTTCATTTTGAAACAGGGGCCCAGGGCCTTCGATCAGGAGACGTCACTTCCGCTCGGCGCGAAGTGATAGAACATAGACAGGAGTGAAAGATGGACCAAGAAAGCGTATCTGGAAGGGGCTACCCCCTATCCGCCGGATGTTATCGAAGAATACAGCGCTAAGGGCTGGTGGCTGAATCTGACGTACGGCGACCTGCTTGATCGGTCGACGTCGCTCTATCCTGATAAGCCGGCTGTGATCGACGAACAATACCCAGCTCACGTACGCACAGCTGAAGGAAAAGGTAGACCGGCTGGCCATTGCATTCTTAAAACTGGGGATCAAGAGATACGATCGCATACTCCTGCAGCTTCCCAACCGACACGAGTTCGTGGTGGCCTTTTATGCGATGCAGAGAATCGGCGCTGTTCCGATACTCGCGGTTCCTCGCCAGGAGTACCACGAGATCTCCCACTTCTTCAAGGTGATGGAGCCTGTCGGCTGGATCGTGCCGGTGAGGGACGGGAACCGGGAGTTTTTGCCCTTGATCGACAAGATACGCGCGGAGTCCGAGAGTCTCAAGTATCTCATCATGGTGAATGATGATGAGCCGCTCCCATCGAACGCCTTTTTTTCCATGAACAAGCTTATCGAGGACGTAAGGCTCGGCGATTACCCTGCTGACTACTTGCGCCAGTTTCGTCCGGACCCGAATGACGTGGCTGTTATTTACCTCACGGGCGGCACCACAGGCTTCCCCAAGGGCGTACCCCGTACCCACAACAGCTTTCACACCAACGTTCGTTATACCAATTCAGCCAATACTCCTGATGATGTGTGCGGCCTGGTCACGCCTATCGGTCACACGATGGCGCACCAGGGACCCGTGGGCGGCTCCATCATGTACGGCTGCACTCTGGTGCTGATTCCGGTGCCCCGGGCAAAACCGATCCTGGAGGCCATCCAGAAAGTACAGGATCACAAAGATTGGCTTTGTACCCACACAGCTCGAAGATATACTCAACTACCCTGACCTCGACAAGTACGATCTGAGTTCGGTGAAGATGGTGGGCACTACCGGGGCTCCCTTGCGGCCTGACACCGCTGAGAGGGCCGCGGCTTTTCTAAAGAAAATAGGCGCAGAGTTTCGTGGCAGCGGTTTCGGCTCCACGGAGGGACCGTGTGCCGGGAGCCATGGCATAAAGCGGCAGGAGGTCCCGCGCGGCGCTATCGGACGGCCCATGTGTGAGGGGGACCGCTGGAAGGTCCTTGACGACGAGGGGAGGAGTTGCCGCTCAATGAGGAAGGAGAGCTCGTCGCAAAGGGTCCCTGCGTCTTCACCGGTTATTACGGGTCGGAAGAAGAGAACAAGACGATCTTTACCCGGGACGGCTATTACAAAATGGGTGATCTGGGAAAAATTGATGAGCAAGGGAACATCTATATCACGGGCAGGAAGAAAGATATCATTCAGCGCGGGGGTGAAGGCGTCATACCGGGCCAGATAGAGAACCTGCTCCACCAGCTTCCCGCTGTTCTGGCAGCTGCTGTGGTGGGCATGCCTGACCCGCGCCTGGGCGAGCGCGCCTGTGCCTACGTGGTGCTGAAACCGGGGAAAGCGATGACGTTCGATGAGATGATCGCCGGCCTTAAGGGACTGGGTGCAGGAGTGCTGCAATTTCCGGAAAGACTCGAGATCGTCGAGGAACTGCCAAAGACTGCAGTAGGCAAGGTTGATAAGAAGGCATTGCGCGGCCAGATCACGGAGAAGCTGAAGGCGGAAGGGGTGGTCTCGTAAGCGGCGGGTGCGAGGTTGTATGGCGGTAATGAGCGTTCATCGCTCCAGCTGGTTCATTTTGTTCATAGTCGTCCTGGCCGGCGTTGCAGGCCCGCTCAATCAATTCAAGGCCCCGCCCGTGCTGCGGCCGCTCATGGACGCCTTCGCCATGCCTCCGAGCAGGGCCGGCCTCTTCATGTCGGTCTTCTCTTTTGCGGGGCTTCTCCTCGCCATTCCCGGAGGGTTCATTTTTCAGCGATTGGGCTACAGGATTACCGGCCTCATAGCCGTGCTTGCCATTGTCATCGGTGCAGCCATGGGGGCCGTGAGCCTCAATACAGGGACAATGCTGACGAGCAGGTTTATCGAAGGTATTGGCAACAGTTTCATTGGAATGGTGGCACCGGCCGTCATTGCGCTGTGGTTCACTGTAGAGAGGCGCGGGAAGGCCATGGGTATCTGGTCTGCCTGGGTCCCGCTCGGGTCGATCATCATGTTTGCGGTCGCTCCTTTTCTGGCCGGGCGGTGGAACTGGCAGGGCGTCTGGTGGTTCGGCTGCTTTTACGCCGTGTGCGTGGGGCTGCTCTTCTACGTTTTCATAAAGCCACCGGCTCAGCAACCGGCCGCCGGAGAAACAGTCATCCCGCTGCGGACGCACACCACAGGTGGTCTTCGGGGTGTACTGCGCAACCGGGACTTGTGGCTTATCAGTTGCGTCTGGGGCTGTTTCAGTTTCAGCTTCACCTCTTTCCTGACCTGGGCGCCGACCTTTCTACGCGATGTGCACGGCTTCTCCCTCGCACGCGCCTCTTTTCTGATGAGCGTGATGGCGATGCTCGGCATTATCGGATGCCCGATTTCCGGGTGGATATCAGACAGGCTAGGTTCTCGAAGGGTCGTCTGCGTGATACCGATGATGGCGATGCTCGTACTCTGGCCTTTGGCTTCTGTGGCGGGAGGCACACTCTTTTCCGTGCTGGCTATGGTACTAGCCTTTCTCGCCGGCTTCCCTCCCGCGGGTATTTTCTCTGCGGCTTCGGAAGTGGTGGGGGACGAAAAATTACGGGGCATGGCCATGGGAGTGATCCAGATCGGGCAGAACGTGGGCTTGCTGCTCGGTCCGCTGGTCTTCGGCTCGATAATTCAGTTTTTTGGAGGGTGGCACATGGCCTTTTGGGCGCTCGTTCCGGTCACGGCAGTGGGAATCGTGGCTGGTTGGATGGCCAGAATGGAGCAGGTAACGCGATGTTATACTACTGGGTGCACGGGATAGCGGTATGAATGGAGCCGAGGTTTAGACCGGAAAAACGGAGGAAAAATAAGAAAAGGAGGAAGATCGTGATGAGAGGGTTGAGAGTTTTCGTGGCCATGGCATTGGGACTCAGTCTGCTTTTACTGCCTTTATTCAACGGCTTTGCGGCTGAACCCGCAAAGATCCTGAAGATCGGCAACACGGTAGCCCTGAAGACGAAAGAGGGCATCCAGATCAAGAAGTGGCTGGAACTGCTGGCCGAGCGGCAAAACGCCGCCGGAGGGATCGTGGTGAAAGGGCAGCGCTATAACATCCAGCCCATCAGCTATGACGACGACCTGACCGTGGATGGAGGACGAGCCGCTGCGGAGAGGCTTATCTATCAGGACAAGGTGAAGCACATCATCTGCCAGTTCAATTCACCCCCTATTATCGGGGTGCTCGGTGTTGCCGAACCGAACAAGGTATTGCAGATCTGCGACGGCATGACCGAGAAGACGATGGAGCCGCAGTACCATTACTTCTATCGGGCCCCCTCGATGTTCTTCAACAACGGAGCGCAGGTCTATTACATCAACCACTTTAAGGCCATCGGGCTGCCGCAAACTGTTGTTATCATCGCTCCTGATGATGTGACCGGTCGCGGCGCCTCGGAAAAACTCCTGACCACATACAAGAATATGGGTGTAAAGGTATTGGATTACCTCTACTACAAGCGGGACACGACAGACTACACCCCCTTTGCGACCAAGATTAAGTCACTCAACCCCGGCTTCGTTGACACGGGTCCCACAAACGGTGGCGCTCCCACGCTGCTTCTCGCCAAAGCCATGTATGACGTGGGCTACAAGGGTGGAAAGCTCTTCAACAATATGGCAGAGACGTGGAAGGACATCGTGGAGAAGGTTGGTCCGGAGGCTGCTGAAGGGTCCGTGGGCCTCTTCAAAGACGCGCGCCAGTATCGCAAGGAAAAGTGGGCACAAGAACTGTGCGACGCCTATGAGAAGAAGTACGGGGTCTGGGAAACGGATGCCACTAACTGGATAGCGGGCTGGTTCATCTTTCTGACAGCAGTGAAAAAGGCAAACAGCCTCGAGGTGGAGGACCTGACCAAGGCCATGAACGGACTTGAGGTTGACACGCTGGACGCAAAGAGGCGCTTTGTTGCGCGGCCCGACATGAAGAATCCAAGAACGTGCGACTCCACGTCCGAGCAATTCCCGGGAATAGTGAAGAACGCCAAATTCCAGGTAATGAAGGTCCTTTCGATGGATGAAGACTACGAGATGTCGATCAAGTCATTCGGGCTTGAGGATGTCTATAAACTGAAGAAATAGGCAAGGTGAAAGACGAAGGAGGGCGTGCAGACCAAGAAGTGGCTGGAACTGCTCTCCGAGCGGCCGAACAACGCAGGGGCCTGACCGTAAAGGGGCAGCGGTACAATGTCCAGATGGTCATGCATGACGACGACCTGAGTGTCGACGACGGTCGATCGACGAAAATTATGCCCTGATCATCAAATCCTACGGCCTGGAGGAGGTCTATTACAAAAAGAAGAACTAGGTAGAAGGTCCAAAAAAAGGGGAGAAGGGGGAGTCATAATGAGAAGGGTGAGGTGTCTCGTAGTAGTGACATTGGCGATCAGTTTCCTCGCGCTGCCACTGGTCAGTAGTCGTGCCGCAGAGCCTTCAAAGATACTCAAGCTTGGTACTACCGTCGCGTTGAAGACGAAGGAAGGCATCCAGATCAAGAAGTGGCTTGACCTGTTCTCGGAACGGCTCAACAACGCGGGCGGATTGGTGGTCGGGGGTCAACGGTACAACGTGCAGGTAATTTCGTATGACGACGATTATAGTGTTGATGGTGGCCGTGCGGCGGCCGAACGCCTTATCTATCAGGACAAGGTGAAGCATATCATTTGCCAGTTTCCATCGCCTCCGATTGTGGGTACGCTTGCTGTTGCCGAGCCCAACAAGGTGCTCCAGATCGGGGACGGCATGACCGAAAAGACCATGGAACCCCAGTACCATTACTACTATCGCGCGCCTTCGATGTTCTTTATCAACGGGAACTGGGTTAACTGGGTTGAGCAGTTTAAGAAAATGGGGTTGCCCATGAGCGTTGTCATGCTCAATCCTGATGACGTGACCGGCCGCGGCCAGGCAGAGAAAAATTCGGTTGTGTTCAAGAATCTGGGCGTGAAGATACTGGATAACCTTTTTTACAAGCGCGAAACAACCGACTACACACCGTTTGCAACCAAGATAAAGTCGCTTAACCCGGGCTTTGTGGACACGGGTACCACCATAGCCGGTGCGCCTACGCTGCTTATCGCCAAAGCCCTCTGGGAAGTGGGCTACAAAGGCGGCAAGGCTTTCAACAATATGCAGGAAACCTGGAAGGACGTCATCGAGAAGGTGGGACCAGAGGCGATCGAAGGGGCAGTTGGAGGGTTCAAAGATCCACGCCAGTACCGAAAGGAAAAGTGGGTGCTCGACCTCTGCGATGCCTATGAAAAGAAGTACGGGGTCTGGGAGTCGGACGCCACTAACTGGGTGGCAGGCTGGTTTGTCTTCATGGAAGCCGTAAAAAAGGCAAACAGTCTGGAAGTCGATAGTCTGACCAGGGCGCTCAATGGGCTGGAGGTTGACTGTTTGGATGTGAAAAGAAGGTTTGTTGCGCGGCCTGACTTAAAGAATCCGAGGACCTGTGACTCCGTTGGTGAGACGATTTTCGGTATGGTCAAGAACGGTAAGTTCCAGGTCACGAAGATTGTCTCAATTGAGGAAAATTACCAGGCGACCATCAGATCATTCGGTCTGGAAGACGTCTACAAGCTGAAAAAATAGTCTCCCTGATGGCAAGTACGGGCCGCGCGGAGCCACATGGTGTCTGACGCGGCCCTCAAAATTGCTTCTGAAGTATGAGCTGCTTTATTTTCCAGTAGCCCTCATCTGTGCGCTCCATTATGAACCGTACCTTGTCATCCCCTCTGGGAGTCACGACCGCGGTATCCCCTTTTTGCTCGATCGTGAAATACCAGGCGCTGGCCTTCCTGATGGAGGAGAAGTAGCCAAGCTGATCATCAGATTCGATGGCAGCCCGCACCCCTTTCCGGATCAATGACGTGGTCTGGGGCAGCATTGCGGACGCAACGGACCTTCCCAGAGCCAGTCCCAGGGCATCGAGATCTGTCTTGGCGCTCGATTCCTTCGCTTGGAAAGTATCCTTCACCAGGTGGGCCACGATGCTGTCCACGTCAACGTACTTGAGGGCTGCGTCAGCATCATGATTCAGGAGGGCGGTTCTTAGTTCACCAAGGGAATGACGCGGCGTGCCCTGAAGCGCACACGCTGAAAGGAGACAAAAAGAGGTAAGGAGTACGGCTAACCAGGAAAGGTTTCGGACCTTCACCTGTTCTATATAGCACAGGGGCGTTTCTCAGGCAAGTTTACTTCTTTACCCTCAACTTGGGGCCGTGATAGTCGTGAGAAAAGAATGCGGATTTCTTGCCGGCTTTCTTTCTTTGCTTCTTTGCGTCCTTAAAATAGGCGAACGCGAGAAAGAGTGTTCCTGAGGTACTGACGCCGAGACTGATCCCTTGCACCATATCCTTGGCTGAATCCAGGTCGCAGTGTGTCCAGGTAATCATTTCGCCTACGAAGACCGTGCCCATTACCAGGATGGCGAAGATGCCTACCAGGATATTTCTCGTATAGAGATCCATACGTTGGCCTGCCAAGCCTCCTTTCAGCGTTTTGCAGTATACAGAGCAACTACTGTGCCAGCTTCTTAAGGGGGAGGCAGGAACTGGGAATTAGTGGGCAGAAGCTTGATATATGGGCTCTGACGCCGCTTTTTAAAATAATGGATGCTGGTGCATAACTGGGAAAAAAAGATCCTCCCTTGCGGAAATTTCATCCTTGCGATGCAAGGAGCAAATGGGGATCCCCGTTTTCCTGGTCTTTGCACCGGTGACGCATTATAATACCTGCTAGGTGTATGAAGAGACGCGGCTCTCTGAGATTTAACAAGAAATGAACGTATTTTTCTGGTGGAGAAATGAAGACAAAACTATTCTGTAATTACTGTCACGGGTCACTGGCAAAAGGCCATCATGAGGGCAAGGAACGGCAGATCTGTGAGAGCTGCGGCGAGATTTACTACGAGAACCCATTGCCCGTCGTCTCCGTCATCGTTGCCAATGCGAACCGCGAACTTCTCCTTGTCAAGAGGGCCAGGGAGCCCGCCAAAGACATGTGGTGTTTCCCCATAGGGTTTGCCGAATCGGGGGAAAGCATCGAGGACGCTGCCATGAGAGAGCTCAAGGAGGAAGCGGGGATTGATGGCAGGGTTCTTGAGATCGTGGACGTGTTCTCGGAGAGCAACGAAATTTATGGCGAAGTGCTCGTGGTTTCCTACGAGGCGGAACGGTTGGGCGGAACCGAGATGGCGGGCGACGATGCCGTTGATTGCGCCTACTTTACGCTGGCTAACCTTCCCAGGCTTGCCTTTCCGTCACAGAAGAGGGCCCTTAAGAAGTTTATTGCCCTCAAGAAAGATGCCTGGAACATCACGGACTCGTTCCAGGAGCTGATTCACGAGACGCTTGAAGGCGAGTAAGGGATACCGGAGTCCTTTAAAGAGAGTTACGCTCAAGGACTGTGGCGGGTTACAGATTGCGCTTACTTACAGAAAGAGATCCATTTTCGCCCATTGAACGAAGCACCGGTAGCTTTTTCGTAGAAATCTACAATCATCACGGCACATCGATCGGGTTTCAAAAGGTGCTATATCGCGTAACCGACCCCCTTGCGAGGCCGCTATTCTGCATGCAGAACGGTATATGAGCGGGTGAGATTTAGCTTGACATCAAAATTTCACATTTGCTAAGATAAGCTTTGTAAATTATTTCACATTTGGGAAGGAGGCAGCTGTATGGATTTCTCTTTGACGAAAGAACAGATAGCAATGAAAGACATGGCATACGACTTTGCGATAAAGAAGGTCAAGCCGACCATGGAAGAGGATGAGAAGGAGCATAAGTTCAGACCGGAGATCGTGAAGCAGATGGGGCAACTGGGTATGTTCGGCTGCCTCGCTCCTGAAAAATACGACGGCACTGAAGCCGGCCATCTTGCGGCTACCCTCATGGCGACAGAGCTTGCGCGCGTGAGTCCGTCCTGGGGCCTTCCTTTCAACCTTCAGCAGAACGGCCCGCAGACCGTGCTTCTCAACTTCGCCAGCGAAGCATTGAAGGAACAGTACGTGAAAGATCTCGTGAGTGCAAATAAATTCGGTTGCTTTGCGATTACCGAGCCCAACTCCGGGTCTGACGTTGTGAGTATGAGGACGACGGCTACGGAAGTGGATGACGGCTTTATCCTCAACGGGACAAAAACCTGGATTTCCGGCGTGCCCTATGTCGATTGCGGTGTCGTCTATGCCATGACCGACAAGGCTGCCAAGCACAAGGGGATGTCCGCCTTCTTCGTTGACTTTCACACACCGGGCATTACACAGAGAGCCATCACGACAAAGCTCGGCTTGCACTGCGCCCCCACGGGTGAGATATTTTTTGAAGAGGCAAAGATCCCGAAGAGCGCTCTGGTGGGAAATAAAGGAGATGGTTTTAAGATTTGCATGGCGATGCTCGACAATACAAGGCTCTCATCCGCAGCCAGGGCGGTGGGCGTGGCCCAGAGCTGTATCGAAGAGGCTGTGAAGTACTGTAATGAGAGGGAGCAGTTCGGCCAGCCCATCGGACAGTTCCAGATGATCCAGGAACAGATAGGCAGGATGTCCGTCGAGCATGAGGCAGCAAAACTGCTCGTTTACCGGTGCGCGTGGGCAAAAGACTCCGGCAAGAAGAGTACGACCCTCGAGACCTCCATGGCCAAGTATTATGCGGCCGAGTCTGCCAATTTCTGTGCCTCTGAGGCAGTAAAGATATTCGGTTCATACGGGTTCTCCTCAGAGTATCCTGTCGAGAGATTCTTCAGGGATGCCAAGTCCTATCAGATTGTTGAAGGCACTTCCAACGTTCAGAAAATGATCATAGCCCAATTCGCGTTGGGATACAGAAAATAATTGAGGAGGTACTTATATGGCCACAGAAGTGACCGTTCCCATGGTAGGGAAGATTGTCAATGTGCTCGTTAAGGTTGGAGACAAGGTAAGCGAAGACGATCAGATCGCAACGCTCGAAGCGATGAAAATGGAGATGCCCATAGTCGCTCCGACAGGCGGCGTGATTAAAGAGGTAATGGTGGCAGCGGGACAGGAAGTGGACGCAGACACGGTACTCGCAGTAATTGAGTGACATTCATACATGGTGAAGCGATGCTGGTGGCAGGAATAGATATAGGTTCTATTACGACAGAGGCTTTGCTCTTTGATAAGGAAAAAGGTCTCCTCGGCTACACAATACTCCCCACGGGAGCTGATTCGAGGAAGACCGCTGAGGCCGCACTGGACAAGGTCCTTGCCTCCCCGGCGAAGACCCGTTCAGACATCTCTTATGTCATAGCCACGGGCTGCGGCAGGAAGCGCGCAGAATTTGCCAGGGAAGCAATCACCGAGATCACGTGCATTGCGAGGGGCGCCAGCTTTCTCTTTCCTGACGCAAGGACTATCATCGACATAGGCGGCCAGGATACCAAAGTCATCAGGGTGGACGAGCGAGGCCGCGTTCTCGAGTTTGAGATGAATGACAAGTGTGCAGCCGGCACGGGCAGGTTCATCGAGGTGATGGCTAACGCATTGAATGTTGAGTTGGGCAAGATAGGTGAGCTTTCTCTAAAACAGAAGAAGGAGCTGACCATCACCAGCATCTGCACCGTGTTCGCCGAGTCGGAGGTGATCTCCCTGGTGAGCGAAGGTCAGGAGCTGGAAGATATCGTCTATGGGATTCATCGGGCCATTGCCGACAGAACCATGGGTCTTATCAACAGGCTGGGCGGGGTGCAGGAGAAGGTAGTGATGTGCGGCGGTGTAGCGAAGAACATCGGCGTGGTGAAGGCGCTGGAAAAGGTGCTTGGCACGTCGATACAGACCCCCGAAGAACCTCAAATCGTGGGTGCTCTCGGGGCGGCGCTCCTGTCTCTGGAGAAAGGCGCTTGAACCAATGATGCTTGATTTTTAAAGGGCCGGTGGGGAATCCCCCGCCGGCCCTTCTGTTTGATACCAATTCGCCTTCACACGTATACCTTCGTTGTCGCTGCGTCCTTGCAGGATGCTCCCTTACAGGGTGCTACGCTATCCTTACAGGATGCTTCGCTATCGCTAGCTAGCGCTATAGGCTCCTCGCTGCCGCCTCAGTCTCGGCTTGAATGCGAATTGGCATAATCCCTTAGGTGGAAGCGCTGCTTTGAGCAGGGACGTGTCACGTCTGTTACCGTCACGCGTCACGTGTCACGGCATTTATGCGGCGGCGCGTTTGACCTTTGACGTCAGCGCCTTGATCGCGTCTTTCAGGCCATCAAGGGTAAGCTCGTACATGGGGAAGAGGCGACCTATGGCATCGACCGTGGGGTGGCGCCAGTACTCCCTCGGAGTGGGGTTGAGCCAGGCACTGTAGTCATAGTGGTTCTTGATACGCTTGAGCCAGTCCGCGCCCGCTATCTCGTTGGAATAATAATAGTCTATGCACCCATATTTGTCGAATAACTCTCCCGGTCCCATCCTGCCGTCACCCACGAGAATAACCTTATACCCGCTGTGATACGTTGCAAGCACCTTCTCGGTAGGTATGGGCTTGGCATTCCACAGGTCTTCATAGAGATCCTGATAGATGCAGTTGTGAAAGAAGAAATATTTCAGGTCTTTAAAATGCTCGCTCTGGACGGCTGCTGAGAAAAGTCTTTCACAGAGATCGGCATACGGTGCCATGGAGCCGCCCGTGTCCATCAGGAGAAGCAGCCTGATGGCATTTTTCCGGGACTTGGCAAAGACCAGTTCTATCTCGCCGCCTTCCTTTGCGGTCTTGTCGATGGTCTCATCGATATCCAACTCTTCCTCGGCCCCTTCGCGCCGCAATTGTCTCAGCTTCTTCAAGGCAACCTTTGTCTGTCGCACGTCGAGGATGAGGTCGTGCCGGTAATTCTTGAACCGCCTCTCTTCCGCTACCTTGACCGCGGATCCCATCCAGCCTTCCCCGCCGACCCTGATGCCGCCGGGATAATACCCGTATGCGCCAAAGGGTGATCGTCCGCCGGTCCCGATCCATTTCGCCCCGCCGTCATGCCGCTCCTGCTGTTCCTTGAGCCGCTCTCTGAACTGCTTCATCATTTCTTCGAGCCCCATCTTCTCTTTCATTTCCTCGAGTGTCCTCTTCATCTCCTCAAGCTCTTCGGGGCTCAATTTGGGCAGCTTATTGATGGGGTTTTCGAGCCACTCCATGACCTTCTCCAGGTCAAGGGGCTCAGTCGAAATACCCCCAAAAAACTCGTTGAATGCCAGATCGAACTGATCGTAATAGGCCTCGCTTTTGACGAGAAAGGCCCGGCCGATATAATAGAGATGGTTCAGGCTCGTACCCATGAAACCCTTGTAGATGGCCTCCATGAAGGTCATCCATTCAGTGATGGAAACGGGCACACCCTTGCTGCGCAGCTTATAAAAGAAGTCTATGAACATGGGTTTCTCTTAGAATCTCCTTCTGAATCCTGTGGATGCGCCGCTGGCGACCCTGCCGACCTTTTCAGTATCCTGCTCGGTCTTCAGAAGCGTGCCGAGGAAGGGAAGTTCGGAGGCGATCCTGTCAACGTTGACGCCTCCCATGGCGAGCGCCTTGATCCAGTCCAGAAGCTCGCTCGTGGATGGTTTCTTTCTGAGGCCGTCCACCTGACGTATCCAGTAGAACTTCTTGATGCACTCCCTGACCACCTTTTCCTGGATGTCGGGATAGTGCACCCTGATGATCCTATCCATCATCTCTTCATCAGGAAATTCTATGTAATAAAAGATACACCGTCTCAAAAATGCATCAGGCAACTCCTTTTCAGAGTTACTCGTAATGATAACGATCGGCCGCTGCTTGGCGGCTACCTCTTCGTTTAATTCGTTGATATGAAAGGACATCTCATCAAGCTCATTAAGGAGGTCGTTGGGGAACTCAATATCCGCCTTGTCAATCTCGTCGATAAGGAGCACAACCTGTTCATCCGCGGCAAAGGCTTGTCCCAGTCTGCCGAGCTTGATATATGCCCTGATGTCGGATATGTCCTTATCCTTGAAACGCGCGTCGTTCAGTCTCTGGACCGTATCGTATACGTAGAGACCATCCCGCGCTTTGGTAGTCGATTTGATATTCCAGATCAAAAGCTTCTTCTTCAGCGCCTCGGAAATGCTGTGGGCAAGCAACGTCTTGCCGGTACCGGGCTCGCCCTTGATCACCAGGGGTTTGGCCAGGTTCACGGACACGTTGACGATCTCCATAAGGGGTTTGGACGCGATGTAGTCAGCGCTCCCCCGGTATCCCTCGTTAGCTTTACTCATTATTGGCCTCCAGGTTTAAGCGAAAAACTTCATGTTTATTATACGATTTTGTGTCGTCTTTGTCAATGGAAGGGCACTAATAGAGGCTATACGCCGTATCCCTCACCAGTGAGGTGTATACAAGAAACACAAAAGCGTTGTATTGGTTCAATTGGTTAATCGGTTTCATTGGTTCAGACAACCCGCCAGAAGACGACACATAAGGGTCAGTTTAACCAATTCAACGCATCAAACCAAGTAAACAGGGGGTTGAACCAAGGTCAAATGTTGACTTTTCGCCTGTTATTGTACATATTCTTACCGCATGAAACGGGAACTGGAAAGGCTCAAGAAGCTCAGAAACATTGGCATAGCTGCTCATATCGACGCGGGCAAGACCACGGTCACCGAACGGGTCCTCTATTATACCGGCAAGACATACAAGATAGGGGAAGTGCACGAAGGCACCGCAACCATGGACTACCTTCCTCAGGAACAGGAAAGGGGTATCACCATCACCTCGGCTGTTACGACTTGTTACTGGGATGACCACGAGATCCAGATTATCGATACCCCGGGACACGTGGACTTCACCATAGAAGTGGAAAGATCCCTCCGGGTACTTGACGGTATGATCGCGGTCTTTTCGGGCGTGGAGGGCGTGGAGCCGCAATCGGAGACGGTGTGGCACCAGGCGGACAAATACAAGGTGCCGAGGCTCGCCTTTATCAATAAGCTTGATAGGATCGGTTCAGACTTTTTCCATGTGCTTGGTATGATGGTCGAAAAGCTTGGGGCCAACCCGCTGCCGCTACAGATACCACTGGGTAAAGAGGATGATTTTTACGGCGCCGTCGATCTGATCACGATGAAAGCCATCGTCTGGGACGAAGAGAGCCTCGGCGCAACGCTGCATTATGTTGCCATACCTGACGATGTCAAGCAGACGGCTCACGTCTACCGGGAGAAACTGTTCGAAAAGCTCTCCCTCCTCGATGACGACTTCATGGAGCTTTACCTCGACGGGAAGGAGATAGACGAGCAGACCATACATGACGCAATAAGAAAAGCGACTATCGCCTTGAAATGCGTTCCGGTACTTTGTGGGGCGGCGCTCCGGAACAAAGGCATCCAGCCGCTCCTTGACGCAATTGTCTGGTATCTTCCGTCTCCGCTTGATGTCCCTCCCACCGAAGGGCACGATCCTGCCACCGGTGAAAAGGCATACCGCGAGGCAGACCCCGATGAGGACCTGTGCGCTTTCGCCTTCAAGGTAGTTGTGACGGAAGGTAGAAAGCTGGTCTACGTTAGAATCTACGCAGGCTCCCTCAAGGTGGGCGATGACGTCTATAACGTGAACCTGCAGAAGAAGGAGAAGGTGTCGAGAGTCTACAAGATACACGCCAATCACAGGGACCGGATGGACGAGGCCCGAACGGGTGACATTGTCGGCATTGTCGGCTTGAAGGAGACCTCTACCGGTCACACGCTGACAAAAACAAAACCGATCATCCTCGAGGCGATCGAGCTGTACCAACCTGTGATCTCCATGGCTGTTGAGCCGAAGAGGAATGCGGATCAGGAGAAGCTTTTGCTCGCCTTGCAAAGGGTCGCTGAGGAAGACCCCACCTTCATCGTCAGGACGGATGAAAGCTCTTTTCAGACCGTTGTATCAGGCATGGGAGAGCTTCACCTCGACGTCGTCATGCGCAGGGTAAAAGAGGAATTCGGTGTCGACGTTCTCGTGGGCAAGCCGCAGGTCGTTTACAAAGAATCGATTGAGCGCACGGCTACAGTAGACCAGCCGTTTGAGAAAGTAATCAATGGCACGCTCTACCGTGGTTCGGTAACGCTTTCGCTCGCGCCTAATCCAAGAGGCCATGGCACCACTATTATCCCTGACATCGTAAGCCGGCAGCCGGAGTTCCCCTACATCACGGCTATCGAGGAAGGCGTCACTGAGGGCTCTCAAATGGGCGTGATCAAAGGCTTTCCCCTGACCGACGTGCAGGTGACCATTCACGATGCCTCCTTCAACAATCCTGATTTTGCCCGCCTTACGCTGAAGATGGCGGCATACGACGGGTTCAAAAAGGCCTGTACTGAGGCGGGGCCCGTCCTTCTCGTGCCGCTGATGTCCCTGACCGTCACCACACCAAACGAATTCCTCGGCGAGATAATAGCCGACCTGAACATCAGAAAATCTCAGATCACCGATGTACAGTCGCAGGACAAGATCACGATCGTAGAAGCTAAAGCTCCGCTTACCAGTATGTTCGGCTATTCCACCGACATACGGTCTCTTTCTCAGGGACGGGCCTCTTTTACCATGGTCTTCTCCCATTACGATAAGGTCGAAAGTGAATAGGGTTGGTGAGATCTTAGGTTTCTTGAGAGAGAAGGAGGAGCATGTCTCTGGAGACTATATCTCCTCGCGCCTCGGACTCACGAGAACAGCCGTATGGAAACACGTGAAGCAACTCCGGCAGATGGGTTATGCCATTGACACGCTCAAGGGTAAAGGCTACAGCCTCAGGATGGTTCCTGATCGACTCTATCCGTGGGAGATAAATCGTTATCTCCGTGCGGCGTCCATGGGCAAAACCATACAGTATAAGGAGTCTGTCGATTCTACTAACGCGCTGGCCTTTCAACTTGCACTCGCTGAGGCAGCTGAGGGGACTTGCGTCGTTGCC
The DNA here is from genome assembly GCA_963821605.1 of uncultured delta proteobacterium. Classification (GTDB taxonomy): domain Bacteria; phylum Desulfobacterota; class Syntrophorhabdia; order Syntrophorhabdales; family WCHB1-27; genus JADGQN01. The sequence continues at coordinate 18,887 of CAWGEZ010000069.1, forward strand.
GAAGCGCAAAAGGCCGGCAAGGGGCGCCTGCAGAGAGAGTGGTTCTCGCCTTACGGCAAGAATCTCTACCTGTCTGTCATCCTGCGGCCGAGCCTTCATCCCTCTTTCGTCTACCCTATCACCTTCTTGTCGTCTCTCGCCGTCTACGACACGCTGCTTCAGTTCGGCCTCAGGCCGACACTCAAATGGCCGAACGACGTGCTCGTGAACGGAAAGAAAATCTGCGGGACGCTCCTCGAACTCTCAACAGAAGCGGATCTTGTGCGTTTTGTTATTGTCGGTATCGGCCTCAACGTGAACATGAGAAGCGGAGAGATGCCGGACGATATACGGTCAAAAGCCACCTCGTTGCTCCTTGAAACGAAAATTGTCTATGAAAGGGCCCGGGTTTGTGGCATGCTATTGAATAATTTGGAGACGTATTACGATCTCTTAAAGGACCATGGGCCGGTCACGCTGGTGAGGACGTGGGAAGAGAAGGCCGATATCAAGGGAAAATCGCTCGAAATCAAGCAGCAGGGAAGGGTTTTCAAGGGAGTTGCTGAAGGGGTCGGCGATGAAGGCGCTTTGCTCCTGAACGATCATGGAACGGTTCACAGGGTAATTGCTGGAGACGTATCTTTTTAGGCTATGCTTTTAGTCATCGACATAGGTAACACGAATATTGTATTCGGTGTCTACAAGGATGAGACGCTGGTCAACCACTGGCGCTTGAGCACCGCCATCCAGAAGACGGCGGATGAATACGCCATCCTCTTGAACAGCCTGGTCTACTTCGAGAAAATCAGACTGCAGGATTTTCATAGCGCGATCATATCCTGTGTTGTGCCCCCGCTTCTGATGCCTTTTCAGCAGGTCTGTTCAAAATATATAGGCATAGAGCCCATCGTCATCGAGCCGGGCATAAAGACGGGCATGCCCATTCTGTACGAGAATCCACAAGAGGTTGGGGCTGACCGTATCGTCAATGCCGTAGCCGGCTATGAACGGCATAAGAAGGCGCTTATCATCGTTGACTTCGGCACGGCGACGACCTTCGACTATGTCACACCAAAGGGCGAATACCAGGGCGGCGTTATTGCGCCCGGTATGATGATATCGCTGGAAGCCCTGTTTGAGCGTGCCTCCAAGCTGCCGCGGATCGAGCTTGTAAAACCCAAGGAGATAATAGGCAGAAATACGGTGACGGCGATGCAGGCGGGTATCATTTATGGGTACATAAGCCTCGTTGACGGTATCGTCAAACGGATGAAGGATAAGGTGAAGACCGACCCGTACGTGATCGGGACGGGTGGACTGGCAAACCTCATCTACAAGGAATCGGATACCATCGATGAGGTGGATGAGTTCCTGACCCTGAAAGGCCTGAAAATCCTGTACGAGAAAAACAAGGACCCACACAAGCTCAAGTAGCACGCTCCTCTCCTTTTTTTGCGCCAGCCGGACTCCACCGTTCCCATCGCTCGCTCGGTGCTGCGCCTCTCACCCCGCTAAAGGCTCCCTCCGCTTGGCTGCGGAACTCGCGCACGCCGGCCACGGTGGCCGGTCTTAGCGCTCAAACAGTCCTCGCCATCCCGCCTCAGCGGGACCGCCCCTTCCGCCTATAAACGGGGTACCCGAGAGGCTCCCGCAAGGCTCGCTCACGGGAACGGTTCCGTCCTGCTTCGTTTGACCGTGTTTTTCGTTCACATCAAAGACCTTAAAGCTGCTTTTTCCGGCCCCTGGACCCATGACCCTTGACCCATCCATAGGACCTTTGCTAGAATAGACCACGAAAATGGCCAGAAGGATTGCCCTTGGCCTCCTCTTGCTTCTTCTTCTGTCATGCAGCAACAAGGAGGAAATAGGAAAATATGGTGACCCCGGGCAGCCCGCCTACGGAGATACCCTCATCACCAGTTCGATAGGTGAGGCCTCGAACCTGATTCCTCTGCTGGCCACGGACGGCGCATCGCATGATATCGCCGGCTATATTTACAACGGCCTCGTCAAGTATGACAAGGATCTCAAGATAGTGGGCGACCTTGCGGAATCGTGGGATTTTTCTCCTGACAAACTGACCATCACGTTCCATTTAAGGAAGAACGTGCGATGGCAGGACGGCAAGCCGTTCACCGCACGCGACGTGCTCTATACTTACAAAGTGACCATCGATCCCAAGACGCCCACCGCATACTCGGGAGACTTCCTGCTGGTGAAGAAGGCAGAGGTTCTCGATGACTACACGTTCAAGGTCACGTACGACAAACCTTTCGCGCCTGCACTCATCAGTTGGGGCGCCTCGATCCTGCCGGGCCACCTGCTGGAGGGAAAGGATATTACGACGTCGACCCTTACACGTGCGCCTGTAGGGACAGGACCTTACAAGTTGAAGGAATGGATCGCCGGCGACCGGATCGTATTGAGCGAGAACCCTGATTATTTCGAGGGCCGGCCGTACATTTCCCGGGTTATTGCCCGGGTAATACCAGACCCTGCAACACAGTTTCTCGAATTGAAGAACGGCGGCATTGATATGGCCGGTCTTACGCCACTTCAATTTGTGAGGCAGACGGAATATGCCAAGTTCAACCGCGAATACAACAAGATCAAATACCTTGGCTTCAATTACGTCTATCTCGGCTACAACCTGAAGCACCCCTTCTTCCGCGATAAGCGGGTCCGCCAGGCGCTCACGTATGCCATTAACAAACAGGAGATCATCGAAGGGATCCTGCTGGGACAGGGCATGGTCGCTGACGGCCCGTACAAGCCGGACATGTGGGCTTACAACCCGAACGTACGAAAGTATCCGTATGATCCCAAAAAAGCGGAAGGCTTGCTGCGCGAGGCCGGTTTCGTCAAGGGGACGGACGGACGCCTGTTGAAGGACGGCAAACCTTTCGAATTTACCATCATGACTAACCAGGGCAATGACGTGAGGATCCACAGCGCGGAGCTTATCCAGCGGTGGCTCGCCGCGGTGGGGATTACGGTGAAAATAAGGGTGATCGAGTGGGCGGCCTTCGTGAATCAGTTTATAGACTCCCGTAAGTTTGACGCCGTGCTCCTGGCATGGACCATACCGCAGGACCCGGATATATTCGACATCTGGCACTCTTCGAAGCAGGGTACCAAAGAGCTTAATTTCATGGGTTTCGAGAATAGGGAAGTGGACGAGCTTCTCGTAAGAGCGCGGCAGACGTTCGATCAGGAGGAACGGAAGCGCTGTTACTGGCACATCCAGGAAATACTGGCTGAAGAGCAACCGTATACGTTTCTCTTCATTCCGTATGCGACGCTGGCAGTGCAGAAGAGGATCAAGGGGATAGTGCCCGCACCTGCGGGTATCACCTACAATTTTATCAAGTGGTACGTGCCCGAAGCACAGCAGCGTTACAAAACAGGCGATGGCAGGACAGAAACAGGACAGAAACAGGACATGAAATAGTGCTCACGTACATCCTTAAACGATTCATCTTCATGGTACCGATGCTTCTCGGCATCACGATCATCTCCTTCCTGATCATCCACCTGCCGCCGGGAGAGCCGGGCGCCCTGGGCATGGAGATGAATCCGAAAGTGACCAAAGAGGTGCGCGAGCGGATTCGGGCCCTGTACGACCTTGACAAGCCGCTGCCCGTCCAATATTACCTATGGCTGAAACGCTTCGTAAAGCTTGATTTCGGCCGTTCCTTCAGCTCAGACCGCCGGCTCGTGATCGACAAAATAACAGAGCGGTTGCCGATCACGATCAGCCTTAATCTTCTTGCCCTGATGTTTGAGCTTGCTTTCGGCATCCCCATCGGGGTCTACTGCGCCAAGTACAAGGGGTCAGCCCTTGACAAAGGATTGACGGCATTTGTCTTTGCGGGCTTTGCCATACCCACGTTCTGGCTCGCCCTGCTATGCATGCTCCTCTTTGGGGTCTACCTCGATCTCCTCCCCATTACAGGACTGAAGTCTTTCAACTATTCAGAGCTGACGTCTGTCGGGAAGATTGCCGACCTTGCGCGCCACCTGGTCCTTCCCGTCCTTATCTCCGCCATCGGCGGCCTGGCAGGGATGTCGCGCTTCATGAAGAGCAGCCTGCTGGAGGTGCTTCGGCAGGATTATATCACCACAGCCTACGCCAAGGGACTGCCCGAGGGGATGATCATGAGGAAGCATGCCGTCCGGAACGCGCTTCTCTCGGTCATCACCCTGCTTGGCATGGCCGTGCCCGGCCTGATCGGGGGCAGCGTGATCTTCGAAACCATCTTCGGAATTCCCGGCATGGGACAGCTCTTTTATATGAGCGTTATGTCCCGTGATTTTCCGGTGATCATGGGCATCCTCGTGATCGGAGCGTTCTTGACGCTCGTCGGCAATCTGCTTGCGGACGTAGCTCTTGCGGTCGCCGATCCGAGGATAAGGATAGGATAATACCGATTTGCCTTCCAGTGTATACCTTCGTTGTCGCTGCGTCCTTACAGGATGCTACGCTATCGCTCTCCTCGACGTACTTCGCAGTACGCCTGCGTCGGCTCCTCGCTGCCGCCTCGGTCTCCAACTTGAATGCAAATCGGTATAACTTCAGGACAAGGATCGAATGAGAAGGCGGTTAGAGGGGATGCATCTCTTTTGTCAGCGTCTACTCCTCTAGACCGAAGTTCCCCATGAAATCACGATAGAAATTGTCTCGTTCCCCTTGTCTGTGGCCGGAAAGCTCGATAGTGATCCCTTCCGTTTGTGACCATGTAATATTAACTTTTTACTTGACAGCATTGCATTAAAAATGCTATGATGTGCTCATGTACATTGATGTGGTCCCGAATCGTAACTCCCGGCCTGCCGTTCTCTTGCGGGAAGCATGGCGGGAAGGGAAGAAGGTCAAGCGGAGAACCGTTGCCAACCTGACGAGCTGGCCGGAAGAGAAGGTTGAGGCGCTCAGGTGCGTCCTGAGGGGTGAAACCGTTGTCACGCCGAAGGAGGCCTTCCGCATCGAACGCTCCCTGGCCCACGGGCATGTGGAGGCGGTACTCGGAACGATCCGCAAGATCGGCCTCGACATCGTTATCGCGTCCAAGAGAAGCCGCGAGCGTGATCTCGTCATCGCCATGATCGCGGAGCGGCTCCTCCACCCTTCCTCGAAACTCGCCACGACCCGGCTGATGCATACCACGACGCTTGCCGAAGAACTCACCGTCACCGATGCCGATGAGGATGATCTCTACCGGGCGATGGACTGGCTGCTTGCTCGCCAGGAGACGATCGAGAAGAAGCTGGCAGCGCAGCACCTGGCGGAAGGCTCATCCGTGCTCTACGACGTCACGAGCAGCTACTACGAGGGAAGGACCTGTCCCCTTGCCCGGTTCGGTCATGACCGGGATGGACAGAAGGGAAAGCCGATCATCGTCTACGGGGTGCTCGCCGATCGTGCGGGGTGCCCGGTCGCGGTCAGCGTCTATCCCGGCAATACCGGTGATCCCACCACGGTTCCCGATCAGGTTGAGACGTTGAAGACCCGCTTCGGGCTTAACCGCCTCGTCCTTGTCGGTGATCGGGGCATGCTCACCCAAACGCAGATTGACACCGTAAAGACCTACCCGGGTCTCGGCTGGATCTCGGCCCTGAGATCGAGAGCCATTCGGACCCTCGTCGAGGGCGGCCAGCTGCAGATGTCTCTTTTTGATCAGACGGACCTTGCCGAGATCACCTCCGACGCGTACCCAGCTGAACGGCTCATCGCCTGCTTCAATCCGCTTCTGGCCGAGGAACGGAAGAGA
>CAWGEZ010000070.1:0-11418 GCA_963821605.1 uncultured delta proteobacterium
TCTTGACAGCTAGCACTGACGGGGTTTACCTTATACCAATTTGCATTCAAGATGGACGACCCAGCCTTCGGCCGGGTACCCCGGGCGGCAGCGAGGAGCCGATAGCGCAAGCATCCTGTAAGGACGCAGGCGTACTGAGGAGTACGTCGAGGAGAGCGATAGCGGTAGCGAAGCATCCTGGAAGGAAGCATCCTGTAAGGACGCAGCGACAACGAAGGTATACGCTTGAAGGCGAATTGGTATTAGTCTGACCAGGAGGGGTTATGCTGTTCGATGACGAGATGGAAGAGCTTCTAAAGTCAACGCACGTGATAGCGATAGTCGGCCTCTCGCCCGAAGAGGGAAAGGCAAGCAACGGCGTAGCCCGGTACCTGAAGGAGAAGGGCTACCGGATCATCCCGGTGAACCCCGGCCACGAAGAGATACTGGGAGAAAAGGCCTACAAATCGCTCCTTGACATACCGGAAAAGGTCGACATAGTTGACATATTCATGAGGGCCGAGAAGGTTTTACCATTCGTTGATGAGGCCCTCAAGCTGAAACCCAAGGCGATATGGCTGCAGCTCGGCATCCGGAATGATGACGCCAGGCAACTCGTCGAGAAGACGGATATCGGTTACGTAGAGGACAAGTGCCTGAAGCAGGAACATTCGAGGCTTCTCTCCTGACCATCCTTGTGCCGCGGTCAAGACATTATCTCACGCCCACTCGCCCGTCTCGACGGGCTCGTTCGAGTCCACAGAGGCCGCTGAGGAAACGCCCGCAGAGTGAATATTTCTTTGGCCTGATGCGAGAGAGAACAGCGTGTCAGGATCCTTACAGGATGCTACGCTAGCCAAGCCCGACGCCTACGGCGTGTGCATCAGAATCTAGTCTTGCCCGTGTCTTCTCGCCGTGTAACCTGTAACTTGTAACCCGTAACTTGCAACATTTTTTCCTCTTTGGCCCGATTTTTGCTTGTATATGTTCTGCAAATGCGAAGAATGTTTGGGAGAAACAGTGCAAGCGAGGCACTCCTTGTGGGGCTCGCCATCGTCTGTGTGACGGCCGCTTGTGCTTTGAATATGGCCTCGTCCAAATTCTCTTACGGGGACGGCCTGCCGGCGGGCTTTCCCAAGAGGGTAGGCATTGCCACGCTCACCGGCAACCTTTCAGCGCATGAGGAGGCCACGGATCGGTTTTCCCGCGGGCTCGTCGATCTCGGCTTCCAGGTGGTCGCGCGTAGCTGGGATCTGGACAGGGTCCTTCGCTGGTCAGGAGACGGGGTCATGGAGAATATCCCGGAGCCCATTCGCAAAGAGCTGGAAGCGCGGTACGGATTGCAGGGCATTTTCGTTGGAATCCTGTCGCAAGATAAGGGCCGGCTGGTCGATGAGACTCGACTTACACTGAGGCTGATAAGTGTATCTACCGGCAGGGCGATCTGGTCCACTGACGTGGTCGGGGACGCCGTTATCGGGCTCAGCCCCACGGCCAAGGAAATGGGAGTGGCGGCTGCGGAAAAGGCTTTGCGGTCCCTGGAAAAAGATATCTTCCCGCCCGCGCCGCAGAAGACAGCTCAAACCTCTTCCGCGCCAGGTTTACAGAAAAGCCCGCTGCAAAAATCAGATTAGAATATCGAGGGCAGAACCCAGCGTATCGTTCTGTACTTTCAGGGCTTTAAGATTAGCCTCGTATCCTCTCTGCGCCACGATGGACTGGGCCAGCTCTTCGGCGAGGTCGACGTTTGACTGCTCCGTCACAGTTCCGTCCGATTCCACGAGGAGAGGGCCGGGGGTGTCAATACGCTTGAGGCTCAACTCGGGAAGGCCGACCCCATCCTCTGTGATGACTGATTCCGTTTTCTTGTAGCCGGATGTGTTGCTGTTGGCGATGTTGCCTGCGGCGTTGGAGAGCTTCTTTCCGAAGGCATTAAGTCCTGAGAGTGATGCACTTATCCCGCTAATCATTTTCCATTATCGTCCAGACTTCAAAAATCTTGAGGGGCAACACCAGTTTTTCACGCTTGACAACCGGCCACGGGTCACCGTATACTTTCTCTGCCATGAAGGCACGCTGGGTCTGAAGACCGCAGCCTTCGCGGCATTTTTTTTTGCAAGGAGCCGACATGGGAACGGAGGACAGGAGAACATTTTTTGATCGTCACGCTGCGTCGTGGGACGACCGCTTCCACAGCGCCGAGGAGCGCGCCCGGCTCTCGGAACTGGTGGTCTCATTCGGGTTGACTGCCGGTAACGCGGTGCTCGACGTGGGCACAGGCACCGGGGTCCTTCTTCCAATCGTACGTGAAACAATCGGCCCCAACGGCAGGCTGGCTGCCATGGATTTTTCCTTCAAGATGTTGCAGCATGCTGCTGAGCGGCGCAAGGCTGCGGACGCGACCCTTTTTAATGCCAGTGTCGAATCGATCCCTTTCTGCTCGGGCCAATTTGATTGCGTCACCTGCTTTGCGGCGTTCCCGCACTTTCCGGATAAAGGAAAAGCGCTCCTTGAAATGGTAAGGATACTCCGGCCGGGAGGAAAGCTGGCGATAGCGCATCTCAAGAGCACTGAAGAGATCAACCACTTGCACGGGCAGATTGGGGGGGCCGTGGCCTGCGACCGGCTTCCGGATCCCGAAGCTCTGCGCCTTCTCATGAAGGATTCAGGGCTCGTCGCTATCTCGATGAAGAACGAGCCCGGCCGCTTTATTGCCCTGGGAAAGAAGGCCTGATGCATCATTCCATCGAGTTGTTCGACATTCATGTAACGCTTGGCGACGTTCATGTGCTTTCCGGAGTTAGCGTCGAGGCAAAGCCTTACGAGTTCGTCTCCCTCGTTGGCGCCAACGGGACAGGCAAGACAACCCTGCTCAAGGTTGCCAATGGCATGATTCGCCCCTTCAAAGGCATGGTGAAGATGCTGGGGCATGAGCTCTGGCCGGCCGGCAACGCTAACGGGGTGAGAAAAGAGGTTGGATTCGTGCCCCAACGATCCGTCTCCAACCGCTTCCCCATGCGCGTTGATGAGGCAGTGCTGATGGGGCGTTACGGCAAGATCGGCCTGATGCACAAACCCTCACAACAGGATTGGGACAGGACCCGCGAAGCGCTGGAGATCGTTGGCATGACGGCATTCTCCGGTAAGCTCATACATGAGCTCTCGGGCGGCGAGCAGCAGAAGGTTGCGCTGGCGCGGGCCCTCGCCCAGGAGCCCTCCATACTGCTCCTCGACGAGCCCACCACGTATCTGGACGCTGATTCGCAGTCTGAGATTATGGAAACAATTTATGCCATGCATCAACAGCGGGGCCTCACCACGCTCCTCGTGACTCATGATCCGCACTGGGTCGAGCAATACAGCGACAAGGTCTATCTTCTGAAGGATGGGAAGAGCCACCTGATCAGGCAGAAAGCATAGTATGAGCTGGGTCGAATCACTCGGCTATCCCTTCATGCTGCACGCCCTTGTTGCCGTGCTCTTCGCGGGGATTGCCTTTCCCCTGGTCGGGGTTTTTATCATCTCCCTGAATCTCATTCCGCTCCGTTTTGCCATGATGCACATAGCCCTGCTCGGAGGCGCCGTGGGTCTCTTTGTACAGGTCGACCCGATGCTCATGGGCCTTCTCTTTTGCGCCTTTTCCGCGCTGGCGCTGGGGCCGATCTCTGAGAAAACAAAAATAGGCCTGGGCACTATCTCGGGCTATTTCATGACCTTGACCCTGGCCCTTGCTTTTATCCTCTTTTACAAAGGCAACATCAACGTCATTCAGGCTTTCAGCATACTCTGGGGCAATATCTTCGCGCTCACCGCCTGGGACCTCGTGATCGTCGGGGTTGTCAGCCTCTTCGTTCTGAGCATGATTTTTCTCTTCTTCAAGGAGATACAGGCGATCCTTTTTGACCGGGAGATCGCGCTCGCCGTAGGCATACCGGAGAAGTCCCTCTACTACCTGATTGTCTTCATGCTCGGGCTCACCGTTGCAGTATCGATGCGCATGATCGGCGCTCTGCTCGTTGATGCTTTTGTGCTCCTGCCCGCAATGGCGGCGGGTATGATAGCGAGAAGCCTGAAGCAATCATTCATTCTTTCCTCTTTGTTCGGCCTTGTTTCGGGCATGAGCGGTCTCTACCTATCCTTCCGCTTCGACCTGCCTGCAAGTTCCACCATTATCCTGGTGGCATCTCTCATAGTCGCATTGTGTATGCTTTTCGGAAGGAGGTTTATAAGCCGTGCAAAAGCCTGATGCCAACGCGTATTCAATCGCATACCTTCGTTGTCGCTGCGTCGCTTTTCCTCGACGTACTTCTAGTACGCCTGCGTCATCTCCTCGCTGCCGCCTCGGTCTCCGATTGAATACGCGTTGGCATCAACCCCGCGTAGCGTACCGTACGGCTTTTATGCTCTTCGCTGTCGGGGTAGCACTTCTCATGGTGATGCCTTCTCCGGGCGTGGCAGGCCAGGTCGTTGTCGCATCAACCTCTCTCACCGGCGCGATCGCAAAGGCTGCGGGCGCCCAAGAGGTCCGGGTGCTCACACCCGCAGACGTAAGGCATCCGCCTGAATACGATCTGAAACCGACGGATCTGCTCAAACTGGAAGGGGCAGACGTTGTCGTTTATGCCGGCTATGAAAGGATGGTATCGAAACTTGTCGAGACCTCCCGCAACAAGCAGATCGTTGTCATTCAGGTTGATACGACGCTCTCGCCTGAAAATCTCATCGCGCAGGTACATAAAGTTGCAGCCTCGCTGAAGACGGAAAGAGAGGCGGGCGCCTGGGAGAAAAGTTTTCTCCAAACGCTCGGGCTGCTGAAGAATAGGCTGGCTCCGGTTGCCGGAAAGCGTGCTGTGGTGCACTGGCACGCCAGGCCCTTTGCCGCGTGGGCAGGCCTCTCAGTGGTTCAGGTGATTCCTATGGGGGAGCTGACGCCCAGGGTGATCGCCGACGCAGTTGCGCAAAAACCTGATGTTGTTCTGGATATCCTGCAGTCACCTGTAGCCGGAACCATTGCCGAGAACGCAAAAAGCAGGTACGTTCAGATCATCAATTTCCCGGGAGCGGAGAAGACCGCAAGCCTGGAAGATATCTTCGCCTATAACACCGGGCAACTGCTCAAGGCCTTCCCTAGCAGGTAGTAGGGAGTAGGCACTGCTGCGCTGAGCGCGGCCAATTCAGAAAACTTTTTCTGACATTACGGTTTCGTCGGGACCCACGCTCTGTGTGACGGTACCCATGTGTTACCCACATACTGACCGGGAACAGTTACCCATTCGCCGGCAGAACTTTGGGGAGCCTCGTTCCTCGGCGCTTCGGCCCTCGGCGGGGGCGGAGTGTTTGGAGCCGGATAGCTGTAACTTTGTGGTGGAGGATAGGCTTGAGGCGCGGGATAGGCATAAGCTGGCGCGGGATAGGCGTAGACAGCTGGTGGCGGATAGTAGTATGCAGGAGGTGGCGGATAGTAGGGACGCGAGATAGCAGCACCGAAGAGAGCGCCCCCGAAAAAGGCTGCTCCCGGCACCCACCAGTTGTAATTATAATAATATCCATGACCGGCTTGGGCGCGTTGCGGCGAAGCTAACGGGAGCACAAGCATAAGGGCGACCATGATAAGCAGAATCTTTTTCATACTAACCTCCCTCAGACACATCTAGGAATAGTATAACACAGCCGGAGAGCGCAGGCTAGGGGAGGGGCACTTGTGTCCAAACACGGGCCCATGAATGAAGGCAAACTGGCATCAATCCTCCGGTGTCTCTTTCACTATGGTTTCCCTCTGTTTGCCCACCCGTGGAATGAGCGAACTGAACAGAATCAGGATCGCGGCTCCGAGCAGCACTGCGGAAATGGGACGATGAAAGAAGATACCGAAGTTCCCTCGGGAATGGAGCAGTGACTGGCGAAGGGCCGTTTCCATAATGGGACCGATAACCATGGCGAAGAGCAGAGGGGCCGGCTCAAACCCCGTCTTACGCATCACGTAGCCGATCACGCCGAAGATGAGCATGATCAGAATTTCGTAAGCATTGTTGTTTACCGTGTAGACACCTATTAAACAGAAGAGCAAAATCAGCGGAAAGAGTATGCCGTAGGGAACCTTGAGGAGACGGACCCAGATGGGAATCAGCGGGAGGTTGAGCACCAGAAGAATGACATTCCCTACGTACATGGACGTAATAACTCCCCAGAAGACTTGCGGATGCTCGCTGACCAGAAAGGCGCTGGGCTTGATGCCGTGGATCATCATGGCCCCGATCAGGAGCGCCATGATCACGTTGGACGGGATGCCCAAAGAAAGGAGCGGGATCATAGCGCCGCCCGTGGCGGCATTGTTGGCGGTTTCAGGACCGGCAACCCCTGCGATTGCTCCATTCCCGAAAGACTCCGGGTGGCGGGATATGCGTTTCTCCGTTGCGTAGGAAGCAAAAGATGCCATGATAGCACCGCCTCCCGGTAGAATCCCGAGGAAGAAGCCCATCACAGAACCCCTCATAATGGGGCCGAGCGATTCGCTCCAATCCTTTCGTGTCGGCAGCAAACCCTTAATCTTGCTCCTGAAGACATCCCGGATCTCCGGGCGCTCCAGGTTGACAAACACCTCGGTCACGCCGAATAATCCCATTGCAACAGGGACCAACCCGACGCCGTCCATAAGGGTCAGGGTGCCGTAGGTGAAGCGCTGAACCCCATAAATCGTGTCGATACCGATTGTTCCTATGAAGAGCCCGAGCGCCGCTGAAACAAAGCATTTCACCATCGATCCCTTGGAGAGGAACGTCAGGATGACGATGCCGAGAAACATGAGCGCAAAGTATTCGGGAGGACCGAACTGAAGGGCAAAACCGGCAAGGACCGGCCCCAGGAGCATCAGGCCGATAACGCTCAACGTGCCGCCGATAAAGGAGCCGAACGCAGAGATTCCGAGGGCGGCCCCGGCCCGACCCTGACGGGCCATCTGATATCCATCGAGGCAGGTCACTACAGAGGAGGCTTCGCCGGGAATGTTGACGAGGATTGACGTCGTGGAGCCCCCGTACTGGGCCCCGTAGTAAATCCCCGCTATCATGATGATTGCTGATTCCGGCCGCAGGCTGAACGTAATGGGCAGCAGCAGTGCGATCGTGGCCGCCGGGCCGAGGCCGGGCAGGACCCCCACCAGCGTCCCCAGGAAGACGCCTATGAAGCAGAAAAGGAGATTCACGGGCAGGAGGGTAACGCTGAAGCCGAGATAAAGGTTATGCAGCAATTCCATCGTCAGAACCCGAAAACGCCTCTTGGAAGGTTACTCTTCAAAAGAATCTCGAAGAGGAGATATGCCAGGCCTATGCAAATCACGGCCGACAAGAACGCGACGTACCATCTCTGACGGCCTACCCACAAAAAAAGGAAAAACATCAACAGAAAACTGACGATAACAAAACCCAGGTATTCCAGGAAGAGGAAGTAGGTCACCAGTGCGGCAAAGAGCACAAGCATCCTGACAATGGCCGGGCCCGAGACCGCATCTTCCGCGCCCTCTTTCTTCCCCCCTCCTATCATCAAAAACAGGGAGAGGATCACCAGCACCGCGGCAATCAGTGCAGGGAAAAATCCCGGTCCGGGAGCATGCAGACTGCCTATGGAAAGGCCCCTGCCCTGCCAGAAGATGACAAACGCAAGGAGGAAGACTACCAGCCCACTTATCCTGTCCACGATGTTTCCGCTTCTTCCTTATTTGACTACGATGTTGGCTTGCTTCACCACGGGTGACCACTTCCTGACTTCGCCGTCCAGAAAGAGCTGCGTATTCCGCGCGTTGAGAAAGTCGACGGTCAGTTCCATCTTCTCCAGCTTTTCCCGCACGATTTTGTCCTGCAAGGCTTTCTCCAGGCTCTCTTCCAGCTTCCTGACGATCGGTCCGGGAGTCTTTGCCGGAGCGAGCATGAGATTACAGCCGGCGGAAATGGCCAGGTCCGGAAATCCCTGCTCGACCGCAGTCGCCAATTGTGGAAGCATTGCATCGCGCTTGTCTGAAAGAACTGCTACTGCCTTGACTGCGTTCGATCGGACGTGCGGCTGCTGGAAGATGGTCAGGATACCCACCTGGATGTGGTTCCCCAGCAAGGCTGTTATGGCCGGGTTCTCGCCCGCGAAGGGGATGAACTGGAGATCGACCTTAGCCGAACTCTTGAAGAGCTCGCCTATAAGGTGTTGCAGACTTCCGAACGTGCTCCCGCCGTAGGAGAGCGTGCCGGGACTCTTCTTAATGTAAGCCACCAGCTCCGGAAGCGTCTTTACCGGCAGATCTTTGTTGACCAGCATGAGGAAATTGAAACTGACCAGTCTCCCACCGGCGTGAAATCGCTCACCGTGAAAGGCGCGTTGGGGGTTATTATGGGAAGAAAGATCAGCGTGGCAGCCGGACTGATAAAGAGCGTGTAGCCATCCGGCTTTGAGCCGGCTACGTATCCGGTGCCCACCGCTGTACCACCGCCGGGCTTGTTCACCACAACGACCGGCTGCTTGAGATATTCACCCATTTTTTCCGCTACTACGCGAGCACTCAGATCGATCGGTCCTCCCGGCGGGAACGGACAGACAAGTTGAATCGGCTTACTGGGGTACTCCTCCAGGGCCGATCCCGAGGAAGCCGTAAATGCAAAGACAAGGCAGGCTAAAAGTATCGTGCTTCTTCTCATGCGCCCCCCCTTAGGTCACATCAGAGAGTGAAATGATTTCTCAGGTTTATTTGGTACCGATATTTGCTTTCTTCACCACTGCCGACCACTTCTTCGTCTCGGCGTCGAGGAACACCTGGGTATCCCTGGCATTCATGAAATCAATCTTGTACTCCATTTTTTCCAGTTTCTCTCTGGCTTCCTTGTCACGGAGTGTTTTCTCCAGCGCATCTTCCAGCTTCTTTACGATGGGGGCAGGCGTTTTGGCAGGGGCCATAAGTACGTTGTAAATGTTGGCCAGTAATTCGGGGTACCCCTGCTCTGCCGACGTCGGTACCTGCGGGAGTACGCGGATCCCGTTTGGGGGCAAGGATTGCAAGGGGTCGAATTGCACCCGACCGGATGTGTGGCCCACTGGAAGCATAGGTCAAGAACACTCACCTGCACGTGGTTGCCCACCAAAGCCGTCACCGACTGCAGTTCCGAGTTGTAGGGGATGTGCTGTATATCGACTTGCATCTGCGCATTGAACATCTCCATGACCAGATGCGGAAGCGTACCCACACCGGCGGTACCGTACGAGAGCGTCTTCGGGTGCTGTTTCGCGTAGGCTATCATCTCGGGCAAGCGTCTTCACCGGCAGGTCCTTGTTAACAAGAAATATTTGATCAGCGGACACGGACTTCCCGATCGGGCGTGAGCTCGCTCAATTTGTAAGGCAGATCAGGGGTGATCAAAGGAACCAGAACGATTGCTATCCACGTGGTGAGGATCGTATAACCATCCGGTTTGGAGGCAGCTACAAACGCGGTGCCCATAGCCGAAGCAGCGCCCGGCTTATTCACCACGACAAGCGGCTGGCCCAGATATTTTCCCATATATTCCGCAACGACGCGCGCGGCCAGATCCGTGATACCGCCCACGGCAAACGGGCAGATGAACTGGATCGGCTTGTTGGGGTAGTCATCTTTGGCCCAGCCCTCCGACGCAGTCACCGTCACCAGAAAGCCCAGCAGAATAGCCATTGCAGCTTTTGCTTTCATGATCCTCCCTTTTTTCTTGAACATGGAGTTGCGATTGGTTCGATTTGCAGAACGCCCCTCGTAGAGTGACCAGCCCCCGGTCTGATACTGTTTTATCCCGTTTTTGTCTCTGCTTGTCAAGAAAAATGAATAGGGCCGAATGACCCGAAGGAATCCGTTGACTGAAATTAGTGAGTGTGCTACATTCGCTCAGGATGCGGGCCTGACGGGCTATGACGATTCACTAAGGAGGCGGGAAATGGGTGCAAGACTGAAAGACAAAGTAGCGATCGTCACCGGCGGCGGAACCGGGATCGGAAAAGCCATTGCAAAGGGATTTATTCAGGAAGGGGCTGCCGTGGTGGTTGCTGCCAGGACTGTTGCCCGGCTGGAGCAGGCAGTCAAGGAGTTTCAGGCCATGGGCGGCAAGGCGATGGCCATACCGACGGATGTCGCTGTCGAGCAACAGATCATCGATATGGTCGCGGAGACAATCAAAGCCTTTGGCAAGGTCGATATACTGGTCAACAACAGCGGCATCGGCGGGCCTACTGCCAATGTGGTGGACCTGAAGCTGGAAGAATGGAATCAGATATTGACCATCGACCTGACCGGGAGCATGCTCTGTTCCAGCGAGGTACTGAAATATATGATTCCTCGCAAAAACGGCAATATCATCAACATCGGCGCTGAGGGCGGAAGGTCGGGAGACGGAAGGTCAGGCTATCCGATGAGGGCCGCGTACTGCTGCGCGAAGATCGGCGTGATCGGACTCACCGAGACGCTCGCCCAGGAGGTGGGGGAGTATGGCATACGCGTTAATGCGATCAGCGCGGCAGCAGTCCGGGGAGAACGTTTCGACAACGTCATCAGGGGCAGGGCAAAGGCTCAGGGAATCACGTTTGAAGATGCGATGAGAAAGGCTATGGAGAAGTACTCTCTCAGAAGGGCGGTGGAGGAGTCGGAATTGGCAAACACCGCTGTCTTTCTGGCATCGGACGAATCGAGCGCCATAACAGGTCAGACGATCTGCGCCCATGCCGGCTTGCACATACAGTTCAAGTAACAGCGCGTCTATGCGAGTACATTTTAACGGAGGCGGGAGATGATACAGGTCACCAAGAATACGTACGTAGAGACGGGTATGACAGCATGCAACCTGGGCTTCGTTGTCACGAAAGCAGGCGTTGTTATGATTGACACGCCTATGAAGCCGACAGACGCGGTGAAATGGCGCGATGAGGCCCAAAAGAAAGGAGAAATAGAGTATCTCATCAATACCGAAGAGCACCCGGACCACTGGCAGACCAGCCATTTCTTTCCCGGAATCCTGATCACCTCCCGCGAGACCAGAGACAAACTGGCCGAGGTGCCCGTATCCAGGGTTGTCGAGACAGTCAAACATATGGATCCGGCGGGCGCTCCGCTCATGGAGGGGTACCGGGTGAGGCTTGCCGATATCGCTATTACGGAAAGCACTGACATTTATACGTGGGCGACCATACGATAAAGTTGTTCCGTCTGCCCGGTCACTCGACGGGCGGCATCGGCGTTATATTCCGGAAGAGCGCGTTGTCTTCACCACCGACATTGTTTTTCAGAAGAAGAAATCATGGTTACATGAGTCTCAGCCTGAGCAGTGGCTCGCGTCTCTGAAGAAGCTTGGCGACCTTGATGTAGAGGTTGTGGTTCCGGGTCACGGTGAACTCTGCACGAAAGAGTATCTGAAGGAACAGGCAGGCATCGTGCAGCAATGGGTT
>CAWGEZ010000071.1:0-104384 GCA_963821605.1 uncultured delta proteobacterium
ATATCAAGGATTTGTCCCATCTTGCGTTTCTGCAGCTCGCGTGCGAATCGATTGTAATCCGCTTCCGTGCCCATCTCCGGGTTGAGCCTCGTGGGATCGACAACGTCGTAGCCAACTATGGTTCCCTTGCGGGCCATGAAGCAGGGGGATGCAGTAAATGTCGCTGATCCCCAGCTCGTCCAGATAGGGTAGAATCTTTGTCGCGTCGGAGAAGGTAAACTGGCGGTTAAATTGCAGCCTGTATGTGGAAACAGGAATTCTTGGCAGAAGCAAGCCCTCAGCATCCATTTTCTGATCCCTCAAGCTTCCGGCAAGACAGTAGCGATACTTTTTCCACCATCTTCCTCGGGACGCCACTCGACTATAGCCAGTACGAGAGGAGGCGCGAGAACCATTCCTTTATGTGGCTGGTGAGCGGCCGGCTTTTCCACTCTTGCGGAGTGATTTCTTTCGATGCCTCTATGTCAGCAGCAAACATAGCTTCCATCTCAGCCGCGAACTCCTGGCCCAGAATCACGGCATTCACCTCGTCATTCCTGGCGAAGCTCCACAAATCAAGGTTGGTTGAGCCAATAGTCGACCAGACACCGTCGATTACTGCCGTCTTGGCATGGAGCATGCCGCCCCGCCGTTCATAGAGCTTCACGCCCGATTCCAAAAGGTCGTCTAGTGGGATCGCCCGGCATAGAAGACAAGTCCGCTGTCGCTGACACCGGGTACGATCAATCTCACGTCCAGACCACGTTTTGCCGCATCGGTAAGTGCTGTCATCGCTGTTCGTCCGGCACAAAATAGGCAGTGGTCAGATGAATAGCCTTTTCCGCAAAGGTGATGGCCGAGACATACATGATGTATGTGACGCGGTTCTTCTCTCCAGGTGTGCTTCCGATCACCTGTATCAAGTCGTTGCCCTGTCGCTTCAGCTCCGGGAAGTAGTTTTTCTGCGCAAGCTCCGGGTCCCTTTTGCCGTTTCCAGGTGTCCAGGAAAAGCTTCTGGAATTCAGCCACTGCAGGGCCTTCGATCTGCACGTGGGTATCGCGCCAGGGCTTCCCACTGGAACCCTGGCCGGATGGGCTGCTCGAGTAAACCTCACTTATATTAACACCGCCCGTGAAGGCTGTTTCCCCATCGACGATCAGTATTTTCCGGTGATCCCGATGCGTCAGAAAGTCTATCTTCTTTGCTTTCAGGGGGTTGAGCGGATTAAACTCCAGCACGTTGATCCCGGAGTCGCGCAGGCGCTCGAAGAAGGCCTCCGGCGTGTTCCCGGAACCGCTGCTGTCGTAAATGAGGTTCACCTGAACCCCTTGCTCCTGTTTCTCCAACAACAGGTCGGCGAAACGGCGACCAATGTCATCATCTTCGAATATAAATGTCTCGAAGTTGATATGGTCTCTGGCACCCCGAATGGCCTTGAACATGGCACCATACGTAGCCTCTCCGTCTTTCAACAGGGTGGCTTTGTTTCCGGCAATGAGGGGGCTTCCGGTGATTTCCTCAAGCACGGTAGCTTGTCGCGCGAGTAAATCCGTGGTTCCGGACTGTCGTTGGAGCCGTTCAACGATGCGTTTGCTTCGCTCTGGAGAAAGTTCCCCGCGAGCCCCGACCACCCTGGGCGTGCGGAAGTCCGGCGGACCATAAACAGTGTCGCTGACATCTGGCAGCGTTGCGCACCCGGCAAGAGTGAGCAGCAGTACGAGGAAGGATAGAAAGTGGTACATGCATAAACATATTCATCGTTAGTTTGGGTTGCAACGTTCGAAGATCGAGGCGCGCCGCAGCCACCAGAGAAGCGCGAGACCAGGCAGCGCTGTCAGGGCAGTAAGAAAGAAGAAGTTGGCCCATCCCAGCGATTCAACCACGTAGCCCGAGGTCGGCGAAATAAAGACACGTCCAAGCACCGCCAGGGAGGAGAGCAAAGCAAATTGCGTTGCGCTGTAGCGATGATCGCAAAGCCCCATGAGAAAAGCCACAAAGGCTGAGGTTCCCATGCCCCCCGCCAGATTCTCAAAGGCTACGGCGAAGATCATCATCGGATAGCTCTTGCCCGCCCAGGCCAACACCATGAATGAAAGGTTGGAAACCGCCTGAAGCATGCCGAAGTAGAGAAGTGACCTGAAGAGGCCAAGCCGCACCATGAGCGAGCCGCCGACAGTCGCGCCAACAATGAGGGAGATGAGCCCCAGCCCTTTGTTTACCGTGCCTACATCAGTCGGTGAAAATCCGGCACCCCTGATCAGAAACGCTGTCGTCAGGGTACCGGCGTAAGCATCTCCCAATTTGTAAAGCACGATGAAGAAGAGGATGGTAACCGCCCCCTGACGCGAAAAAAAGTCTTTGAGCGGCCCCCATACCGCTTCCCGCAAACTTTTCGGCGGTTTCACCTGGATATCAGGCTCCGGACCAAAAAGCGTACCGACCATGCCGATGGCCATCACAAAGGAAATCAATAGGTAGGTGTTTCGCCAGCCAATACGATCGGACAGGATGAGGGCTCCCGCCCCGGATACAAGCATGGCAATCCGGTAGCCCATCACATAGACTGCTGTCCCCGCGCCCCGCTCGGCCTCCCGGAGCAGGTCCGTGCGATACGCATCAATCACAATATCCTGCGAGGCGGACGCAAAGGCAACAAAAAGCGCCAGAAGGGCTACAGTCCCCACTGCATGCTGGGGCGAACCGAATGCCATGGCAAAAATGGCAAAGAAAAGAACGACCTGCGTGGAAA
The DNA here is from genome assembly GCA_963821605.1 of uncultured delta proteobacterium. Taxonomy (GTDB): domain Bacteria; phylum Desulfobacterota; class Syntrophorhabdia; order Syntrophorhabdales; family WCHB1-27; genus JADGQN01. Next base: position 2,730 of record CAWGEZ010000071.1, read on the forward strand.
TCATCCAGCCGCGGCGTCTGCCGAGCCATGGCGGCACATAGCGGTCCATCAATGGGGACCAGAGGAACTTGAGCGTGTACGGAAGGCCCACCAAAGAGAAGACGCCGATGGTGCGAAGGTCTACGCCAACCACCGTCATCCATGCCTGGAGCGTGCCGCCCGTGAGTGCCAGGGGCAAGCCCGAAGAGAATCCGAAAATGAGCATCATACCGATGCGCCGGCTTCGGTATACATCAAGATAAGGACGGAGGTTAATGGTCATTACCGGCGTCTCGCTTGTCTTGAGCCTTTAGCCTTGCACCTTAAGCCTTGCGCCTGTCTCTTAGACGACATGCCGCAGTTTAGCAGATTACAATTTGCCGACTCAACTCTTTTATGACCAGTCGGTACTGTTATATAAGCTTTCCTTATAGCATATAACAACAAATTAGTTGACATATTTCTCGCGTAGGCTACAATTCCAGTAGTGTTCTAATTTTTGCACAGGTTTTCAGCCCGGCCATGCGGGAAAATCCCGATAGGTACATGTGGCGAAGGACCCGCGATCGAAGAACACAAGATGAAGGTAAGGAGGTTTATATGCCTGTTCTGTTTACCACGGCCTGGGATATCATACAGGGGAAAGAGAACGAATACGCTGATTTTATCGGCGGCACGTTTCTGCCGGAGACGACCGCCATGGGGCTCACCCACGTAGGCGGTTATTATGTAGAGGTCGGTTTCGGCCCAAGGGTGATCGGAGTCAGCCTGGCAAGCGATCTGGAACAGCTCACTCGTATTATCGCCGGTGACCGGTTCAAGCAGCTCTCCCTCAAGCTCAAATCGTTACGTTTACAATTACAGGACTGCCGTTCTCGAGCCGACCGGCAGGGTGAAGCGGGAAAAATATACGATTCAGAAGGGCGTATGGAAATTGAATCAATACTACGACTTGAAACCCGGAGTAAAAAAAGAGTACGCGGACTTTATTGTCAAAGAGTACCTTCCTACCATAGAAAAGATCGACTACATGGAAGTGACAGGAGGGTGGAACGTCGTGCTGGGTGGCGTAAGCGAAATCATCAGCGAGTTCACGTTCAAAGATCCGGTTGACATCGGCCGCCTCCTTAACAACGAGGAGTTCAGAAAACTCAACCTGAAACTGAAAGGTACGTATGTTCTGAACTACGCGAGCCGCATACTGCGCTGTACCGAACGATTCGACGAACCGAAATGGTTCAGGCTCTAAATAGCTTCACAAAAAAAGGGGAGGAGGAGTTTATGGCTAAAACGTTTATGGATCCACACGATGTTCCTAAAATTCCCGGTACTGAAGGTTGGGAGAAACTCTATCCGTATCAGTATATCTTTTCCAAGGAAGACCCGGAAAGAGCGAAATTCGAGAGCAGCCAGATATGGTTCTATGATGGCCTGCACTATCCCGAGCCTCACTATCCTTTCGATCTGATATGGGATGAAGCCTGGTCTTTGGCGCTGTCGCAGTACAACACCCGTCACTACATTATTCCGCCTGCCCTCGGTATCGATCACAGGATCGTGAACGGGTATGTCTACATCAGCCCGGTGGGCGTTCCGGACCCGGAGGAAGTGGGGCGGCGGGTACCGCTCTTCATGGAGCGTGCCGGGTACTATTTCCAGAACTGGGACCGGCTCTACGAAAACTGGAAGAAGAAGATGACCGCCACCATCAACAAACTCGAAGCGATGAGTTTCACCGATTTGCCCGAGATGGAGGATATCAGCGTCATCAAAGAAGGAATCGGAAAGGGGAGCGGCTATGAGCTTTTGAGAAAGTATGATGAACTCATCGATCTGGGTCTCTTGTGCTGGCAGTACCATTTTGAATTCCTCAACCTGTGCTACGCCGCTCAGGTGACCTTTTTCGGCACAGCGAATCAGATTTTCCCCGATGTCCCCATATCCACCCTCGTGAAGATGTCGGCAGGCTTTGACCCGATCCTCTTCAAGCCGGATGCGGAGCTGATCAGGCTTGCGAAACTCGCCATCGAGGTCGGTGTTGAGGATATCGTTTTAAAACCCATGAAGGCCGATGAGTTGATGAAGGAACTGGCAAAGCATCCGGTAGGAAAAGAGTGGCTCAAGGAACTGGAGAAGGCGCGATACCCCTGGTTCCATATCTCCACCGGAACCGGCTGGTACCACACGCATATCAGTTGGAACGACAATCTTGACGTGCCTTTCGACAACATCAGGACGAACATCAAGGCCCTCAAAGCCGGCAAGGAGTTGGGGAGACCTACCGCGAAGCTACTGAAGGAGCGGGACAGGATTGCCGACGAGTACAGGAAACTGATCAAGACCGACGCTGACAGGGAGGCCTTCGATCAGGGTCTGGCGGTGGCACGGCTGGTGCTTCCTCACGCTGAGGACCACAACTTCTACGTCGAACATTGGTTCCACAGCTTGTTCTGGGCAAAGGTCCGCCAGGTGGGCCAGATCCTGCAGAACGCGGGATTCATTGAAAATGCCGATGAGGACATATGGTTTCTGAAGCGTGACGAGATCAAGCAGGCGCTCTGGGACCATGTCACCGCCTGGGCAACAGGCGTCAGGCCCAGGGGACCTTCTTACTGGCCGAAAGAGATTGCCTGGAGAAAAGGTGTTTATGAGAAGTTCAAACAGTGGACGCCGCCTCCTGCCCTCGGTGTACCGCCTGATGTCGTCACAGAGCCCTTCACGATCGTACTCTGGGGCGTCACCAACGAATCGCTGCAGAAATGGCTGGCCGGTCCGGCGGAAGGAGAGGTACAGAATGAAATTAAAGGCTCGGCGGGCTCTTCCGGTGTCGTTGAAGGCAGGGCGAGGGTTCTGAAGACCGTAAACCAGCTTGCAGACCTCCAGGAAGGTGAGATACTGGTGGCAACTACCACTTCGCCGAGCTGGGCGCCTGCCTTCGTGAAGATTGCAGGGGCCGTCACTGACGTGGGCGGTCCGATGTGTCATGCTGCCATCGTCTGCAGGGAATACGGATTACCGACGGTTGTAGGAACAGGCAAGGGCACGCAGCTCATAAAGACAGGTGACCTGATCCGGATCAATGGCGACACCGGATTGGTGCAGATATTAGAAAGGGCAAAGTAGCTAGAAAAGGTTGAGGTTGAGGTTGAGGTTGAGGTTGAGAAAAGAACAGAAGATCAGCACGTCGTTCCGGCATTTTCTTAACCTTAACTTTAACCTCAGAGCTTGGGGGTAACAAGATGACAGAGAAAGAGAAAAGGTTCACGCTATGGTACGACGAGATGGACGGCAGTGACTTCCCTCTCGTCGGGAAGAAAGAATGCCAACCTCGGGGAAATGATCAAAGCGGGTATACCGGTTTCTCCCGGATTTGCTATCACCATTCACGCCAACGATAAATTCCTGGTCGATACCGGAATAAAGGCGGAACTGGAGAAGCAATTGACCGAACTGGGGCAGGTAACCTACGAAAGCGCAAAGGAGGCGAGTGAGATTGCCATTCGCCTGATCGAGAACGCGAATGTACCGGCCGACGTTGAAGCGGATATCCTGGCCAATTACAGGAAGCTCTGCGAAAGGACCAAGACCGGCGTCTGCCCGGTGGCGGTGCGCTCCAGCGGCGCTGTGTCCATGCCCGGCCAGATGGAGACGTACCTCAACATCCGCGGTGAAAAGGACTTGATCGACTATGTCAAGAGATGCTGGGCCAGTGCGTACAACGTCGAGGCAATCATGTACCGCATGAACAAGGGAATGCCGTTCCTCTTTAACATAGGGGTCGGCATTCCCAAGATGGTCAATTCCAGGGTGTCGGGGATTATCTTCACCATTAATCCGGTGAACGGTGATCCTTCAAAAATCTCGATAGATGCGAGTTGCGGGCTTGGAGAGGCCGTAGTCAGTGGTATGGTCACGCCCGACACCTATCTTGTCGACAAAATCACCCTCGATACTATCAAGACAACGATCGGGAGCAAAGAGACCCAGTGCGTCTACAGGGAAAACGGGAGTGACATCATCCAGACAGAAGTGCCTGCGGAGATGAGGTGCGTTTCATGCCTTACGCACCAGGAACTGAAAGAGCTTGCCCGCGTGGGAAAGTTGATCGAGAACTACTACGGAAAACCTTACGATATCGAATTCGGGATCGATGCCGATTTTCCTTTTCCCGAGAATATTATCATCCTCCAGGTGAGACCTGAATCAGTCTGGAGTAAGAAGGAGGCTGCGCCTAAAACCGAACAGAAAAAAGACGCCATGGATCGCATCGTGAGCCAATTACTGGCTGGAGTAAGAATAAAATAGGGTTCGAGCATCGTCTCAGGTGTAAGGCATGAGAAGCCGGTGACCGGGCGGAAATGTTGACGGGCATGCGATCTGGGACGTCGATGGCGGGATACCAAACGGTCGACGTATCGCGAGACATAAGAGAGCATGCATAAAAAACGAAAGGGGGGACGTTATGGGAGACGAACAACGCAGAACAAAGATTGGCATTGGTCCGGAGGGGAGATTAGGCGGTCTCATTCAATTTATCGGCCTCACAATCATTGGAGTTCTCTGTTTTGTATATGCAGTGCCGCCGGCATCTGCTTGTATTGAAGCTACTACCTGCGATTCTTATCATGCTCATCGCAGAGGGACACCTGGTGCTTATAGGGGATTGCTTTCCGTGTGCACCTCCTGCGGGCAACTGGACGCCTGCGATGTCACGCGTCCCGGTCGGAATTAAGATGACGGTGCTGTGGGGCGTGTTCACGTTTCTCATCCTGCTCTTCATGCGGTACGTCTATCCGCAGTGGCCAGTAGGGCCTCTCTATCTCTGGTTTGGCGCAATAGGGTTCTGGTGTACGCTCCTCTACGGCAAGAATTGGAATACCTGGCCCTTCAAGGGGCGGCTCCACCCCTGGGGCACTATGGCGGCGGGGTTCGTCGTCGTCATGGTTGTCACCATTCTCGTCTGGAATTTACTGACGAATCTTGATGGAACGCCGTTTGCCGACACGCCGATGGACCATAAAGGTCCTCTCAACGTGAACTGGCTCACAGGATACATCGTATGGGCAATCGCCTGGTTCTTCGTATTCTGCCCCGTGTTCGTAACCCAGGGCTGGCCCTTTACCAAATGGGGTCATCCCGGAGCTGCCATAGGCCAGACCATTCTCTCGCACATTCTGGCGCTCATATGCTGGAGCGGGAGCCTGGCAATCGGTGTCAGCCCCACCTTCTCTTTCGGGGCTGTGGCCTCCTCCATTGTCACCTGGTCAATCTTTTACTCCTGGCATTTCCAGTTCTGGGGGATCACAAAACTTACGGGTGCGGCAAGGGCCATTGCGGCCATTATAGTTGTGGTTGTGATCAGCGCTGTCTGGATCGCCATCTGCAACGTGATACTTGGGTCCCGCTGCCGCTGCCGTCGCAGCCGCGAAGCTTCCTGCTGACATAAACATCCTCATCATCTATCTCAATCTCTGCATCCTGGCGCCCGCTTTCATCGCCCACAATGCCTTTTGGCTGAGGTGGCCATTGACGTTACCTAACACCGCCGGGGACCCCACCGCCGGACCAGAGCGTGTAGAGGAACATGCGTAGGGGGATGGAGAGTATTCTATTGTGCATGGTGAAGCCCCGCATCAGGGGGTTTCACCGCACCGTGTCAGCACAGGTACCGTATGCCCTTTGAATCCGCCTGTCCCGACCTTCCAGTCCAATGGGCCAGGTACGGGAAGTTACAACGGACTACCAGCGGGGTAGCAGAGGAAAGACATCATGTATAGGAAACGGCTCCTCATCATAGCCACGCTCGATACGAAAGGGCGAGAGGCTGCCTATATCAGGGAGTGTGCGGAGCAGCGAGGCGTCAAGACCCTGCTCATGGACGTGGGCACCCTCAGGCCATCGAAGGTCCCTCCCGATCTCACCCGGGACGATCTCGCTGACGCAGCCGGGTCAGAGATCAAGACGAACCTGGCAGAGCATGACAGGGCCACTGCGGTCCAGACGGTGCAGGCGGGCGGAGCCATCCTGGCTACGCGGCTTCAACAACGAGGCCAGATAGACGGCGTCATCGGTCTCGGGGGCGGAACAGGCACAGCTATTGTGACCTTCATCATGCGCTCGCTGCCCTTTGGTTTCCCGAAGGTGATGGTGTCAACGGTGGCATCGCGAGATGTGCGAGAATACGTCGGGACAAAAGATATCGTGATGTTTCACTCCGTCGCAGACCTTCTTGGATTCAATGATTTTATGCGCCACATCCTCGCCCAGGCTGCTTACGCTGTCTGCGGCATGATGGAGAGGGAGAGCACGATTAGAACGGAACGCCCCATGGTTGGGGTGACGGCCTACGGCATCAACTCCGGGTGCGCTGTGCTGGCGGAGGCGCTTCTGGATGCGAGAGGCTATGACATGATAGGGTTCCATGCGAACGGTTGCGGCGGGATGGCGATGGAAGAGTTGATCGCCGAAGGGCTCATCGCGGGAGTGCTCGACTTCAATCCCCACGAGATAGCCGATGAAATGTTCGGAGGGTACTGCAAAGGCATCGGGCCTGAGCGGCTTGAGACAGCAGGCAGAATGGGCATTCCGCTCGTGTTCGCACCGGGCGGTCTTGACAATGCGGTATTCAGCCCGTACTATCCTATGCCCGACGAACTCAAAGGAAGGAGGACGCACGGCCATGACACGCGATTCTGCGTGCGCATGGAAGCTGCTGAAATGGAGAAAGTTTGCAAGGATCGTGGCGGAGAAGCTGAACAAAGGCAGGGGTCCTGTACGTGTCCTCATCCCCATGAAAGGCTGGTCGGATGCTGACAAAGAAGGCATGGCACTCTTCGATCCGGCTGTCGACCGTGTCTTCACGGAGAAGCTGAAGGCCCTCCTTGATACTCGCGTGCCCGTGGAAGAGCTCGACGTGCACATAAGCGAACCTGCTTTCGCTGAGCGGGCCGTGGAGATTCTGGATGGCATGATAAAGGCATCGCACTCCGGGCATTCGTGAGATGGCTGCTGCGCCCGGCACCGGTCACTCCGCTTCTGTGAACTCTTTTGCCGTATCCGTAAAGCAAGGAAGGTTCAAGATCAATGCCGCCGTCCACGAAATGGGACCCGACATCCTGGTGGCCGTGTGGGGCGGCACCCACCCTCATATCGGTGCAATCGGCATGGCCCAGGTGCGTCAGAGTCTTAGATTAGCAGACGAGACGTCGGCTACCAGTTCAGTCTTCACCTTTCTCGGTCACAAGGAGGACTTGCTGGTCAAGCCGCTCGCCGAGGAACTCACCCGGAGGCTCGCCCGCAATTCGGTCGTCGTCGCAGGTATCCATTGGGACAACCTGACAGACGATGAGATAAAGACGGTTGTGAAGCTTTGCCGCAAGCTTACAGAGCGCATTGTCGTCAAACTCTCACATCGTTAGCAGCATATATGATGTACTCTCATCTCGTGTATCGAGCACTCACGGGTGGCCCCGAAAAGGTCCTCCCGGCCTGCACCTCTATGTGGGTGACTTGTTATTTTTTCTGCAGCTTCGGGGTTGCGCATCGCCCTCTGGGACATTATAGTTCCTTCAGTAAGTCCTGACTAGTAGCAGTTAAGGAGTATAGTCCATGCCCACCGATAAGCTGCTCGCAGAGTTGCTGGACCGAGGCGTTTCTCGCCGGGATTTTCTCAAGTTCTGCTCAACCATGGCTGCGGTGCTCGGGCTTTCTCCGAGCTACGTGCCCAAGATTGCCCACGCACTGGAGACGAAAAAGAAACCGATCCTTGTCTGGATTGAGTGCCAGAGCTGCACAGGAGATACGGAAGCGCTGCTGAGAGCCACGAAGCCAACCGTCAGCGAGCTGATCCTTGACGTCCTCTCCCTCGATTACAGCGAGACCATCATGGCGGCGGCCGGCAAGCAGGCCGAGAAGTCTCTTGCCGATGTGCTGAAAAATCAGAAAGGAAACTACTTCGCAGCGGTCGAGGGCTCCATCCCACTGCGGAGAACGGTGCCTACTGCTGTGTCGCGGGCCGCAGTTCCGTCGACATAGTCCGGGAGGTGTGCACAAGCGCCATCGCCACGTTCGCGATGGGGACCTGCGCCACCTTCGGGGGCATCCCGAAGGCGCACCCGAATCCCACCGGTGCTGTCGGGGTGAGGGATGCAGTGCCCGGTGCAACGGTCGATCAACCTCTCCGGCTGCCCTGTCAACGCCGAGAACATAACAGCAACGATCGTCTACTACCTCACCTTCGGCGTCGCTGCCGGCGGTCGATGCTCTGGGAAGGCCGCTTTTTGCCTTTGGTAAACGGATTCATGACAATTGCGAGAGGCGCTCCCATTTCGATGCAGGGCAGTACGTGAGACAATGGGGCGACGAGGGGCACCGTCTCGGCTGGTGTCTGTACTACATGGGATGCAAGGGGCCTGAGGCGTACCAGAACTGCCCGACGGTGAGGTACAACGAGCGGACCAGTTGGCCGGTGCGGTCCGGGACACGGATGCATCGCCTGCGCGGCGCCCGATTTCTGGGACCAGATGACCCCGTTCTACCGCAGGCTGCCGCAGCCGTTCGGCATCACGGTGGAGACAACTGCCGACAAGGTGGGGCTCGCGGTCACCGTCGGCAACGGTGGGCGGGTATCCTGCTTCACACGGTCAGCGAGGTTACTCAGACGAAAGAAGAAACCGAAGGAAGAGTCGAAGGCTCAGCCAAAAACTGAATGGAAGGGTCCATCATGGCACGAATAGTGATCGATCCCGTAACCCGAATCGAGGGCCACCTGCGCATCGAGGCACGGTGGAAGATGGGAAAGTGGTCGATGCCTGGTCGTCGAGCACGATGTTTCGGGGCATCGAGATCGTGCTCAAGGACCGGGACCCGCGGGATGCCTGGCTCTTCTGCCAGCGGATCTGCGGCGTCTGCACGACGGTCCACGCGCTTGGCCTCGGTCCGGGCGGTGGAGGACGCGCTGGGCATGACGATTCCCGACAATGCCCGGATCATGCGGAACATCATCGCCGCCATCCAGTTCGTGCAGGACCATGTGATCCACTTCTACCACCTGCACGGGCTCGACTGGATCGATATCGTGAGCGCCCTGAAGGCCGATCCCGCAAAGACGGCATCCATCGCTCAATCGATCTCCGACTGGCCGAACTCCGGCGCCTCCTTCTTTGCGGCGGTTCAGAAGCGCGTGAAGGGTCTCGTCGACAGCAGGACAACTCGGTCCCTTTGCAAACGGCTACTGGGGTCACCCCGCGTACAAGCTCCCGCCTGAGGTGAACCTGCTGGGCGTGGCTCACTACCTGGAAGCCCTCGAATGGCAACGGGGCATCGTTAAAGTCCATGCACTCCTCGGCTCGAAGAACCCGCATCTGCAGACCTACCTGGTGGGAGGAATAGCACGGCCTGTCGACCCGGCCAGCCAGAACGCCATCAACGCCGACGCTATTGCCCTGATGTCCCAGGCCGCGAGACAGGCCATCGACTTTGTCAGCAAGGTCTACATACCGGACCTCCTGGCCATAGCGTCGTATTACAAGGACTGGGCAGGCTACGGCAGCGGGGTCGGGAATTATATGACCTACGGTGAATTTCCGAGGGATAACCGGAGCAACACTGATAATCTTCAACTGCCGAAAGGGATAATCCTCGGAAAAGATTTGACGAAGATCATGCCCGTTGACCAGAAGAAGATCGCCGAGCAGGTGACCCACTCGTGGTACGAGTATGGAGAGGGGGATCAGAAGGGAAAACACCCGTGGGAGGGCGAGACAAACCCTAAATATACGGGACCGAAGCCCCCGTATGATCACCTGGATACACAGGCCAAATATACCTGGCTCAAGACGCCCCGGTATGAGGAGATGTCGATGGAGGTGGGTCCGCTCGCACGCGTGATTGTGGCATACGCGTCCGGCCACAAAAGGGTCAGAGAGACTGTTGACACGGTACTGCAGAAGCTGCAGATCGGGGCGGAGGCGCTCTTCTCAACGCTCGGCCGCGTTGCGGCGCGCGGCATCGAAACGCTGATCATAGCCGAGATGATACCGGGCTTCATCGACGAACTCGTTGGCACCATCAAGAAGGGCGATTACCGGATCTGCCAGGTAGAGAAGTGGGAACCGGGCGACCTGGCCGAAAGAAGCCAAGGGGCTACGGCTTTCATGACGCGCCTCGCGGCGCCCTGGGCCACTGGGTGGGGATCAAGAACGGTAGGATCACGAACTATCAAGCCGTTGTCCCGAGCACGTGGAACCTCTCACCAAGGGACGCGAAAGGAACGAGGGGACCCGTGGAGGCCTCGCTTATCGGAACCCCCGTAGCGGATCCGGATAAGCCCCTCGAAATTCTCAGGACTGTCCATTCTTTCGACCCGTGCATGGCATGCGCAGTCCACGTGACTGACGTTAAGGGAAGGCCCATAACGGTGGTCAAAGGAGCCTGACCCGTGCTGAAGCTGACTGACGTCTACGTATGGGAGGTTCCGGTCCGCCTGTCACACTGGGTCAATGCAGCCTGCCTCATCGTCTTGAGCTTCACCGGCTACTATATCGGCCACCCGTACATAGACAGCGTGCATCCGCTTGTTTTACGGCACCAGTCCTCACAACCAGTTCATCATGGGCTGGATGAGGCTGGTCCATTTTTCGACAGCATACGTCTTTGCCATGGGCGTTCTGTTGCGGATCTACTGGGGTTTTGTCGGCAACAAATATGCACGGTGGAGCGCCATGATCCCTTACACGAGGGAACGCCTCACGGAACTTTACCACGACCTGCGGTTCTATCTTTTGCTGGACCCTCGTCCGCCCGTTGTCGTGGGCCATTCGATACTCGCCGGCATAGCTTACGTAGTGCTCTATTTAGGCTACCTTGTTTCCATACTGACCGGTTTTGCCCTTATGTCACAGAGTCACGTCGGATTCTTCTGGAAAGTGGTGGGCGGCTGGATACTCCCTTATTTCCCAGTGCAGGAGGTCCGCCTGGTTCACCATTTCATCATGTGGTTCCTGATCGTCTTTCCTATCGTCCACATGTATATCGGGTGGACAACGGACCTCGTGGAAGACAACTGCGTGATGAGCTCGATCTTCAGCGGCCATAAGACCTGCCGTGAAGAATAATACCAATTCGCCTTCAAGTGTATACCTTCGTTGTCGCTGCGTCCTTATCCTTACAGGATGCTTCGCTACAGGATGCTTCCTTCCAGGATGCTACGCTACCGCTATCGCTCTCCTCGACGTACCCCAAGGTACGCCTGCGTCCTTACAGGATGCTCCCTTACAGGGTGCTGCGCTATCCCTACGGGATGCTTCCTTACAGGATGCTTCGCTATCGCTACCGCTATCGGCTCCTCGCTGCCGCCCGGGGTACCCGGCCGAAGGCTGGGTCGTGCCCATGAATGCAAATTGGTATAAGACCTGCGTCATCGGGTTGGGCAATACGCTCATGCAGGATGATGGCGTCGGCGTACGGACTGTAGAAGCAGTAAAGGGGCGATACCATTTCAAGCCGCAGGTCGACCTGCTCGACGGGGGCACGGCAGGGCTCGATTTGCTGCCGGTGATCGAGAGCTATGAAAGGGTGCTCTTTGTTGATGCGGTTGACGTCGGAAAACCACCGGGCTCAATTGTGATCATCGAAGGGGATGCGATCCCTTCGTTTCTCAGTGCACAAGGGTCCGTGCACCATGTGGGGCTTGCTGATCTGCTTTTTGCAGCAAGGATGACCGGCTTTCTTCCGCCCGAAATCTGTCTTGTCGGCATTCAACCGGAATCAGTCAATATCGGGCTCGAAATGACAGAGGCGCTGAAACGGCGCCTGGACCTGCTGGTGGCCACGGTTGTCAAGCGGCTGCAAAAGTGGGATGTGGAGACGCTTCCCGTGCCTATACCGGTTTGCATTCAAAAATAGAGCAAGGCGACGAGGAGGATAGCGATAGCGATAGCGAAGCATCCTGGGGAAGCATCCTGTAAGGACGGAGGCGTACAGATAGCGATCGTATTGGCCGGGCCCCGCGCGAGATAAGTACGTGCGGAGTCGTGCCGATAGCGATAGCGCAGCATCCTGTAAGGAAGCATCCTGTAAGGACGCAGGCAACGAAGAGGGGTACCCGTGTCCAAACACGGGTCTATGAATGAAGGCAGATTGGTATTAGAGCTTCAGTTCCTTGAGATAGGCGCTGAACTTCTGGATCGACGAGTCACGGCTCTTCGACTTCAGGAAGACGAGCGAGACCTCCAGGAAGAGCGGATCGTGTAACGGCACCCACGTGAGGGACTTGTCCTCCTCGCCGAGCACGGCCCGCTTGATCAGGACGGAGATGCCCCTGCCCTGAGAAACCCACTCCTTGATGAATTCCGTGCTCTTTGCTTCAATGAGCACCGAGGGCGTGATCTGCGTCGCTGAAAAAGCAGCGAGCACTACCTCCCTTGTTGCAGAACCTTCCTCCCTGATGATGAGCGGATAGTTTTTGACGTCAGATAGAGAGACTGCCCTTCTTCGCGCGAGGGGATGGTTGTTGGCCGCAATCAGCACGAGTTCCTCGCGCAGCACGGGGAAGGCTTGCATCTTTTTTGAAGGGTGGAGATTGGCCACTATGATAATGTCATTCTGACCCGACAGCAGGCTCTTTTCCATTTCGTTGGAAGAGCCCACATCCAGTTTTATCTTTATGTCTGAGTGAGTTTTTTGAAACCCTCCAAGCACTTGAGGCATCATGATTCTCGAATAGGTTGGTACAGTCCCAATGCGAAGCAAGGGGCGTATCTCTTTGTGCAATGCATGCAGCTTATCTTCCAGTTCCCTCGCGATCCTTTCGATTCTCTGAGCGTACCGGTAAACTACCTTCCCTTCTTTCGTCAGCTCAAATCTTCCCCTGTCCCTTCTTAGCAGGCTGAAGCCGGCTTGGGCTTCCAGTTGTGAAACGTGATTTGAGACACCGGGTTGAGTCATAAAAAGGGCATCTGCTGCCCTGGAAAAACTCTTATACTTGACCACTCTGGAGAAGACGATTAGCGAACTTAGAGAATAGGAAAGCATAAGTTTTAATTATGTAGTATAAAAACAAATAAATTGACATGTCAAATAGATAGCATACAATGGGTACATAGCGAGATAGAGCAAGCAGTGAGCAGTAATATGCGGTGTCGCTTCCCATAGTTCTTGTTTTCCTCACTGCTTATCGTTTGCCGCATACTGTTCACTGCTTACTGATTACTGCTTACTGACAAAGGGGGTGCGTATGGATCTTCAGGGATTTTATAGCATCGTGCGAGAAAGTGGGGCAGTTAAAGAGGGTAAAGGCCGAGGTTGACTGGGACCTGGAGATTTCTCACGTCTGCAAAGCTCGTTGAAGAGAAGAGCCGGCCGGCACTCTTGTTTGAGAACGTCAAGGGGTATAAGAGCCCGGTATTGACCGGTGCATTCGGCACTACGCAAAGGCTGGCGATGATCCTCGGAAAGAGCCCCGACCTTTCCATGGTCGCAGCTTACCAAGGAATGGGTGAATGTCGCGGTCAAGGAGGTCATCCGGGCAAAGGAAGTGAAAGACGGTCCCATCTTCGAGAATATCGTCGACGGGCGACAAGGTCGACACTTTTGCCTTTCCTTCACCCAAGTTTTACGAACTGGACGGCGGGCGCTACTTTGGAACGGCGGTATTCATGGTGATTCAGGACCCCGAGACGGGCAACATCAATCTCGGCACCTACCGCATGGGCATCCTTGACAACAAGACCGTGGGCGTGCAGATACTCAAAGGAAAGACGGCCGACAGGATCATGAAGAAGTACGGCAAGGCCGGCAAGAAGATGCCCGCTTGCGCCATCATAGGCGGCGATCCGCTCCATATCTTTGCCAGCGCTGCGACCGTCAAAGCAAAGAGCGGATACGATGTCGTGAGCTCCTTACGCGGCGAACCTGTTGAGGTCGTTAAGGGCCAACTCACGGGGCTCCCCATTCCGGCGGCCGCAGAGATCGTCCTGGAGGGCGAAATCGATCCCCAGCAACTGAGAAACGAGGGGCCCTTCGGCGAGTACACCGGCTATTACACGGAAGAGCTCATCAAGCCGATTCCCAAAGCCCGCCCTTGACGTGCAGCGCGTCTATTTCAGAAACAATCCGATCCTCTGGGAGACAAGCGTGGGCAGGCCCGTAGGGGATCAGCATATGCTCTATGCCTTTACGCGGAACGCCAGCCTATGGACTGATCTGACCAAGATGGAGATCCCGGGTATCAAGTCGGTCTATACCCTGCCGGAAGGCTCCGGACGCTTCATAGTGGTTGTCTCGGTGCAACAGATGTATCCGGGCCATGCGGACCAGGTGGGCGCAGCGGTCATCGCTAGCAACACGGGTACTTACGGGATCAAGTGTGTCATTATCGTGGATGATGACATCGACGCGGACGATCTGCCGAGGGTCTGGTGGGCGCTCGGCACCCGTTACAGTCCGTCCAGGGGGACCCAGATCATTAACAGGGGCAGGTCGACCCCGCTCGATCCGGCCATTGGGGCCGATGAAAACAAATTCATCACCTCACGCATCATCCTGGATGCAACGATACCGTTCGAGTGGAAAGTTAAACCTACGGAGATCAAGCTCTCAGAGGGCATGTTCGCCAAGGTGAAGGCGAGGTGGTCTGAGTACGGCATAGATTAGATAGAGGAGGGGCACATGGCATTCGAAAAAGATATGAATGAAGCGAAGGAGCGGGCAAAGAAGATAAAGCTCTTTGCCCATGACATCCATGGCGTACTTACCACCAACACCGTCTTCTGCGATGTCGAAGGAAACAGGCGCTATGCCTTCTGGCACATGGATGGTTTTGGCGATCTATCCATGATGGCCAACGATATAAAGATCGCCTTTCTCGATACCACTTCCATCGACGGTGAAGGATTGTTCCGGGCGAAGGAACTGAAGCTCGACAAGATGTATTACGCGGTGACGGACAAGGTGGCCAAAGCTGGAGGAACTCAAAAAGGAACTGAACCTAACCGATGACGCAGATCGGCTACATCGGGTGCGAGCTGACGGACATCCCCGTGATGAAGAAGGTCGGCTTTGCCGTGGCCGTGGCCGATGCCATCCCGGAGGTGAAGGAGCTGGCCATTACATCACGAAGGCGCCGGGTGGAAGGGGGCCTATAAGAGAGGTCTGTGAATTCATCCTGAGGTCAATGGGCAAGTGGGATGAGTGGGTGGAGAAAGTAACCAAAGATGGGTTACAAATAGGGGGTGAAGGCGATGAGTCAGGCGGAAGCAGTCGAAAAGGCAAAGAAAGTAAAGTTTGTCATATTCGATATTCACGGGATCCTGACGGACAACACCCTCTTCTACACGCAGGACGGGGTAAAATCAGAGGCGTTTTGTCTCCACGACCGCCTGGGGATCAAGGCCCTCGTGGACTCTGGCGTGGGCGTTTCCTTTCTGACGAGCAAGGTGTCGCGGGATGTCGAGCAGATGGCGAAGATTTACGGCGTCCCACCCGAATGCTCTGGGGAAGCTCCGCAAAGATGGCGAAGGCTCGACGAGTTTGAGCAACAGTCGGGCTCAAGGATGAGGACATATGTTATGTAGGTGACGAGATGATCGACCTGGGCATCATGAAACGGGTCTTTTTCTCTGTAGCGCCCGCCGACGGCTCTGCCGAGGCCAGAGCGATTGCCGACCTTGTAACGATCGCCGGTGGCGGCAAAGGCGTCGCGCGGGAATTCGCTGAGTTCATTTTGAAAGCGCAGGGCAAATGGGCACGGTTTGTGGAACGCAGTATCGCTACGGAAGCGGGATGAGCGGCTAACGAGACTATCGGCGCCAAAGCTAACGAGAAAACAATCTGACGGAAATAGGAGGTAATGGATGGCTTACAAGTATTAGAAGGACAACAGGGCATACATCGAGCCCTGATGAAAAGCAGGCGATGCCGTCGTCGTGAATGAAGAGGTCGACTGGGACCTGGAGATGGGCGCTATTGTTCGCAGGATGTGTGAACGGAAAGCCCCTGCCGCCCTATTTCAAGAACATCAAGGACTACCCTGATTTCGAAGCTCTCGGCGCACCAATGGCCACGCACCGGAGACTCGCCATAGCCTTCGGTCTCGATCCGGCTACTCCGATATCCTGATTCAGCCAAGGAATACCTGAAGAGGACCACCGGATGCGCCCGTCAAGCCGAAGATCATTGACCATAAGGACGCACCATGCAAAGAGATCGTCTGGTCAGGCGAAGATGCCAATCTCTTCGACCTCCCTGCGCCGATGGTGCACGATGGTGACGGCGGAGATACATCTGCACGTGGCACTTCGTGGTAGCCAAGGATTACGACACCGACTTTGTCAACTGGGGCATGTACCGGCAGATGGTCTTTGACGAGAAGACGATGGTTGGTCCCGGTGCTGCCATTCTCTGACATGGGGAAGATGTTCTATAACAAATATGTCCCACGGAACCTGCCCATGCCGTTCGCGACGGTGATCAGCCCTGATCCGCTCTCTGCAATCGCCAGCTCGGCGCCAAGTCCGCTGCCGGAAGCCGAGTTCACGGGCATGCTGATGGGCGAACCGGTGGAGCTTGTTAAGTGCGAGACCTGCGATCTCCATGTGCCGGCACACGCCGAGATTATCATCGAAGGGGTCGTTATACCAAATGTAACCATCGATGAGATCTCCTTCGGCGAGTATACGGGCTACCGGGTAACGCCCGAGAGACCAAGAGGACGGTCTATCGCGTCAAGGCGATTACCATGAGGAAGAAGTCCGATCATGACCGTATCGGTCATGGGCGTGCCAACGGATGAAGGACAGCTCCTCCGCTCCTTCTCTCTGGGGTTGGAAATGGATAAGATTGTTGCAGGGACCAGGGTATCCCCATTACGGGCGTCTATATGCTGCCCGAATCCACCCATCATCTGGTGGTCGTGGGGGTAAAACCGTCTATGCCAATATCGCCAGCCCAGTCGGCGCAACTCGTCTTCGGCAGCAAGCTTGGCCCCTGGTTCCACATGGTGGTCGTGGTGGACGACAAGACGGATATCTACAGCAAAGATGCCCTCATCCATGCCCTCAGCACCAAGTGCAATCCGGCAACGGGTATACGGATCACCGAGCACGGGGTTGGGACCCCTCTCAATCCTTTCGTCAGCCCGGAGCAGAGAAAGTATGGCGCAGCCCCGAAGGTGATCTTCGACTGTACCTTCCCGCTTAACTGGCCGGCGTCAGAGCTGCCGGTGAAGGTTGCGTTCAACAGCGTCTATCCGAAGGAGATACAGGAAAAGGTACTCTCCAAATGGAATCAATACGGCTTCAAAGATTAGGAGGGCGTGATGGCTGCATACGATACGTTCATAGCGAAAGAGTTTAAGGATGTGCAGGAAGATGAAGAGATGTTGACTGTCATACGGGACCTCACTCCCGGCAGGGCAAAATACAGGTCAACGTATGCTAAGATAAAGGTATCGAAGGACCCGAAAAAGTATCCGGAGACGCTCTGGGTGAGGCTCGGCAGGGGGCAGCTGATCGAGACCCCCTGTTCCATGCAGATCATGGAGCTTGTTGACGTGATACCGAAAGGGATGTGACTATGGACTCGCTGCGCGATTACATCGCCTTCGTGAAAGAGCGCGACCTGCTGCTGGAGGTACAGGATCAGGTCACCCGGGAAGATGTTCCCGAGCTGATCGAGCGGCTTTCCGGCACAAAGAAAGTGCTGCTCTTCAAAAACCTCAAGGGATACACGTGCTCCCTCGTTGCTAACCTCGTTCCGTCGCACGACGTCTTTCGGCACCTCTTTGACACGGATAATCCGTACCAGTTTTTTCTTGAACGGGTCAAGAAAACAGCAAAAAAAGTGAAGGCCGAAAGGAAGTTGGAGACAGTAAGCGTAAAGGGTAAAGACTTGCTCGATCTTCTTCCGATACTAAAGCACTATGAAAAAGATTCGGCTCCCTTCATAACGACAAGCGTCGTATCTGCCCGTGACCCGGACTCAGGAGTCGTGGGCAGGGGCATCCACAGGATGGAATACAGGGGTAAGAACCGCATGGGCGTGGCGCTCATCAACCCGCCGCTGTTCGATATCTATAGGAGGCACAAGGCCAAAGGAGAGCGCATGCCTGTTACCGTAACGGTGGGGGTGGACCCCATTCTCTTTCTCTCCATGGCGTTAAAGGTTCAGCCGGGTTCGGACAAGCTGGAGGTGGCAGGCGGGTTAAATGGAAAAGGGATCAAGGTGGTGCAATCTTTTGATTCCCCCATCGATGTACCCGCAGGCGCGGAGATGTATCTCGAAGGCTACATCGACCCGAATGATGTGAGAAGGGATGGCCCACTCGGTGAAATCAGCGGATACTACATGACCAATAAGGAGAGCCCCACCATGGTTGTAAACCGGCTCTCATACCGGACCTCGCCCATGTACCATGCTCTTTTGCCGACAAGCCTCGAAGGCGACACCTACCTCACCTTCGTCAGCAGGGCTCACGTGGAAGAGGCCGTGAAAAAACTCTTCCCGTTCATAGTAGACATCACCTTCGTCCAGAAGACCTTCGGATCCTCTGTCATTGTTTCGATAAAACCTGCCGACCGGTCCAGAATACGGAACCTGATACTCTCCATGCTTGCCTTTCCAATGATAAAAAAGGTCGTCGTCGTCGACGAAGATGTTGACCCGCGCGACCTGAGGGATGTAGAATGGGCTTTGGTTACCAGGTGCCTCGCCGATAAAGATGTTGTGATCCTGTCTGGACTCCAGGGACAGCCGATAGATCCACAGGCAGAGCATGGTCTTGGAGTGGCCAAGATCGGAGTTGACGCGACGACACAGGGCAAGACGTTCGAGGAGAAGGCTCTTATTGCCGCCGGGAACCCCAAGAATGTCGAGCGCATTCTTAAATCCGTCGGAGGTGTCTGTTGACTAGAATCATTGTGGGCATATCGGGGGCAACGGGAATCGTCTACGGCGTCAGGATGTTGAAGGCCCTGCGTACCTGCGGAGTGGAGACGCATCTCGTCGTCACCCAGTCCGCAGTAAAAAATCTGATCATTGAAACAGAGTATACGGCCGCTGACCTTGAATTCTCTGGCGCACACGGTCTACGACGTCGAAGACGTCGGAGGCGCCATCGCCAGCGGCTCATACAAGGTCGACGGCATGGTCGTCATACCCTGCTCCATCAAAACACTCTCGGCGGTGGCCAACTCGTTCAACCATAACCTTTTGGTCAGGGCAGCGGATGTGACACTGAAAGAACGGAGAAGGCTGGTGCTTGTAGTGCGCGAGACACCGCTCCATGAGGGTCATCTGGAGTTGATGACCAAAGTCACGCGCGCAGGCGGAATCATCATGCCGCCCGTGCCCGCTTTTTACCATATGCCCAAAACAATCGACGACCTGATCGACCAGACTGTGGGCAAGGTTCTCGACCTTTTCTCCATTGACGGGAAGCTCTTCAAGAGGTGGGGGACGAAGGATGGGATGAAGCTCGTGCGTGAGCGGGGGAAGAAACAGTGAATACAGAAACCGTTACAGGTTACATACAATTACTCGTTACACGTTAGAGCGATGTAGGCCTGTAACTTGTGCCTTGTAATCTGTAACCAGTAACTTGTAACAGGTATTTGAACATGAAGATCAAAGGTAAAGTCGTCACAGGACTCGGGGAATCGGGGAAATTCCTCGCCATCGATTGGGTAAATCGGGCGGTGTGCGAGCAGTTTAAATTCACGCCCTTCTGCGGGACCCTCAACATCGATGTGGAAGATCCGGCCATTCAACGGGCCTTAAAACAACAGGGATCTGATAGAATCGCCTCCTGTGAAGAAGGTTTTTGTGATGCCCTGACCTATCGCGGGCGGATAAACGGGCGCTACGACTGTGGTGTCATTATACCACTCGTTCCAAACTATCCGGAGCAGATACTGGAGATCGTCGCACCGGTGCAGCTGAAGAACGCACTGAGCATTAGTGATGGCGATGAGGTGGAGCTGGACCTGGAAGTATGATACCGATTTGCCTTCAAGTGTATACCTTCGTTGCCGCTGCGTCCTTACAGGATGCTTCGCTATCGCTCTCCTCGACGTACTTCTGAGTACGCCTGCGTCCTTACAGGATGCTTCCTTACAGGGTGCTGTGCTATCCCTACGGGATGCTTCCTTCCAGGATGCTTCGCTACCGCTACCGCTATCGACTCCTCGCTGCCGCCCGGGGTACCCGGCCGAAGGCTGGGTCGTCCAGCTTGAATGCAAATCGGTATAAGTCCCGAAGTCGCCTGGGCGATTCTGGGCCGCTCTGGGCGCTTTTGGAATAGTCCTTCACGTGGAGTCAGGGACTGCTTTTGCCATTGAGCCGGGATATTTTTACCCCGGCGTGCTGCATGTGTGACAGGTATTCATCCAGAAACACTTTCTTCACCGCCCCACCTCTCTTCTTCGTGCCCGAAGCGTGGATGAGATAAACGGTCCGGCTCGACCCGCCATTTCTAATCTCCACCTTGAGGATCCCTATATGAGCGATAACCCCTCCCACGGCTCTCTTCGACGGGTCTCTGACGAAATAAACAATGTCACCTGTATTGAGCTGATCCATAGCTCTCTGCATTTCGGCCAAGGGAAGAAAATCGATTGGATCGCTGCTGCTGGGGTCCGCGATCTGCCGGGTTTTACCCAACCGGGTCGTAATCTCCGCACCGAATTTCCCGCTTTTGATCATATCTATCCCGTCCTGATAGCGTTCATCATAGTTTGTCACCTTTCCATCCCGTAAAACACCCTGTGTGTGGAAGCGTATGATAAGCGCCTTATTGATGGCCTCTTCAGGACTATTCGTCAGAGCCAGTTCCACGGCCCTGAAGGTAAGATACATACAGTCAACGCGCTCATCGGCTACTATCGCGGCTCGCGTGACATAGTCGCCTAACGGATCCATGTCGTAAGGGGTCCCGATGAATTGCTCCGCCCAAAAGGCTATTCTATTGTCAACGGGGCTCTCTCTAAGGCGCAGCTGGAAGGCACTGATTTCGTCTGCTGTGATCGGCAGGACCGGTTGGGGGAGACAGCAGAGGAGGAAGAGAAGCGCTGCGGTCACGAACCTCATCACGAGGCCTTTTTTATCTCCACCCGGTTTCGTAATATCCCGATCTTTTCCACTTCGATTTCCACTACGTCTCCCGGGTGTATCGGGGCTATTCCCTCAGGCGTGCCTGTAGAGATGACGTCCCCGGGCTCCAGGGTCATAAGCGCCGATATCCTTGAGATAAGGGCGTTTATCTTGAAAACAAGGTACTTTGTGGACGAGTCCTGTCTTACCTCCCCATTCACGCTGAGGCGAAGCTTTAGCGGCTCATCCGGAAGAATTTCGTTGGCTGTAACAATCCAGGGGCCTATGGGGCAAAACGTATCAAGGCTCTTTGAACGAAACCAGGGGTGCTTATTCTGTATGTCCTTGCCTTGCAGGTCTCGGGCGGTTACGTCGTTGAGAATCGTGTATCCGCCGATATATTGCGGCGCCTCCTCTTCCGTGACTTCCTTTGCCCGCCTGCCAATGATCACTGCCAGCTCCCCTTCGGGATCGATCCGTCCCAGTCCCTCCGGATAGACAATGGGTTGCTCGTGCGCAATAACTGCGGAATTGGCTTTGACGAAGTAAATGGGCTCTTTGGGGAGGTCGATAGAGGTCTCCCGTGCATGTTCTGAGTAGTTAAGACCGAGGCAGATGATCTTACCCGGCCTGTACAGTGGAACAAAGGAGAGAAAGCCCAGGGGAAGCCAGAAGTCCTGCCGATACTGTCCGAGCATGAAGAGATCATGAAATAATTTCGAGCCAAAGCGCTCCTGCAGCAAAATCGTGCCCAGGTCCGGTAAGGCCTCTTTTTCTAACTGCAAAGATGCTGCCGAGAAATCGAAGACTTGCTCGTTAAAGACGCCACCGATAAAGATGCGATCCCCGTCTGCGAAATGGCCTATCTTCATATCGATGGTATTTTACCAGATTTTCCTGCAAAGGAAACAGGAAAAAACAGGTAAGGAGGAAGGATGTAGAGGTTAAGGTTAAGGTTAAGGAATATAGCAGATCCGAGGGTAGTAGCCAATCGTCTCAACGGCAAGTAACTTCAGATACGGGGAGATCCGAAACGTGGCGAAAGCTGTCCTATGGCCGGGTCGAATTTTGATGGATACCGAGGCGGCCAGGTGGCGAGACGTGCAGGCGTACCTTGTGGTACGTCGAAACGTCGCGGCGCCGCAGACAACGACGGTAGGCGCAAAAGGCGGCCTGGACATCACCCGCGGAGGTGGAGGTCGTACAGAGCCTTCCCCAGGAAGAAATCCGCCCACAGGATGGCAATGTCCGGAAGCGTGGATTTGAGAATCACGCCCTGCACCGGCAGGTGTTGGCCGCTCAGTTGCGCAATGCTGAAGTGCATCATAAAGATAGTCGCCATAGATCACGATGAGCCCGTTGAGTAGGAAACCGTACACCGCGGTCCTCCGGAAGGCAAACAGTACCGTGACAGCCAGAACGTCCGTGAGCGGAAACAGGAAGGCAAGAAGATTGGTCCTGCTGAAGACAAAGAGCGCCGGGTTGATCTTGTCCTGTACCATAAAGGGATGGACACGGTAGTGAAGAAGCAAGCCGCCGAAGGCCAGAAGAAAAAGTGCGAGTAGAAGTACCCTCTTTGTCACCACGACAAGCCCCTCAGAACTGGAATCTGACAATGTGCCCGAGGAACAAGGTGAAGGCTATTGCAAAAACGTGGAGTATCCACCAGCCGGGCTTGTATCTCATAAAGTGTTTAAGCACTCTTATCTCCAGAGGATGTGGCCAAGGAAGTAGATCGAACTGATCCCCACCAGGTGTATAAGCCACCACCCTACCCTGAGAAAATTTATGCTGCTCGTTTTTCTTACCTTCTCCATGTCAGTAGGTAAATCATGGGCACGCATCGAATTCTTGTCAAGTGCGCACCTGTCTGGCCTATCTGGTCTGGTTGTTACAGGTTACCAGGAAGAACTGTTGCAAGCTACGAGCAAACACCGTTACAGGTGGCATGTTTCGAGGAAACCCGTAACAGGCTTTGGTCTGTAACTTGTAACCTGTTAACGGGCTTTGTCCGTAATTTGCAACTTATCTTGATTTCTTTAGCAGAATGACCATGTTATAATGATGGCTGCCACATGGTAAGGGCTTTCGTGATCGACTTCGGCGGGGTTCTGGCTGATGAGGGTTTTCGGGAGGGGCTCGAGGCAATTGCAGGCATGAATGGCCTGAACCCGGAAGAGTTCTTCTCCGTGGCACGAAATTTGATATATGAAACTGGGTACGTAACAGGCAAAACCGATGAGCATGCGTACTGGGAAGAAGTCAGGCTTAAGACTAAGGTAAGAAATGACGATAAGGAATTACGGAGAGAAATACTTAATCGGTTTAGGCTGAGACCTCCTATGCTTGAGGAAATAACGAGAATCAAGGCTACCGGGGTAATTGTGGCCCTGTTAAGCGACCAGACGGACTGGCTCGATGAGATCAACCAACAAACCCCGTTCTATCACTATTTCGACCACATCTTTAACTCGTTCTACATGAAGAAAAGTAAGAAAGATTCGACCCTTTTTGATGACGTTGCCCGGCAACTTGCGGTGAAACCTCAGGAAATACTATTCGTGGATGACACGAATGAAAACGTAGAACGGGCGCAAGCTCGGGGATGGAGAACCCTTCGTTTTACGAACGTAGAGGATTTCAGAAAGGCGCTAAAGGAGGAAAACATATGAAGAAACGGATCATTATCGGGTTGCTCGTGCTCCTGGCAGTCAGTCTTGTCCAGATACCGGCATATGCAGGTACCACGACCAGGTACAGCACGCAGGAAAGGGGGAACATTCCGCTGGACGCCACGCTCTTTGATTTGATCATCCTGCGCCCCATGGGCATCGCGGCCTGTGCTGTGGGTCTTGCGGCCAGCATTTGGGCTTTTCCCTTTGCAGCTACCACCGGCGCCGGCGCTGAGGTGGGCGACAAGCTAATCACGGAGCCGTTTGAGTATACGTTCAAGCGCCCTATAGGGTACGACTACTAGGTACAGGTAAGGGCAAGAGCTAAGGTTGAGGAAAAAACAAGTACGAAGGTTGAGAGAAGAACCTGGAACTGCAGGTTTGGTCTCTACCTCAACCTTTGCTTTAGTCTTTACCTCAACCTTCGTTCTGTCCTCCGGGTGCTGGTCTGGTAAAACCCCGCCAGGCGTTCAGGTGACACCCCAGCCAGCCAGAGAAGCACCAGCGTCCAGTTTCTCACAGTACAATAGAGCACGCCCTCTTTTTCCCATCGCCGCGCAGACGTCTTAACCTTGTCGCGTATGATATGAATCTTTCCCCCTACCTGCCGGACCCGACGCATGAGATCTACATCCTCCATGAGTGGTAGCTCCCGGAATCCGCCGAGACTGAGAAAGTAGTCCTTCCTCATAAAAATGGCCTGATCGCCGTATGGCATCCTCGTCACGCGTGAACGAATGCTCGCGGCTTTCTCAATCAATCTGAAACACCGCCTGTCTGAAGCTATGCCCAAGTCGAAGCTTCCACCCATGCAGCCGTCCTCGTGCATCACCTCATTTATCCGGTTAAACCCATCCGGCGGCAGCTCCGTGTCTGCATGGAGAAAGAGCAAAATATCTCCGCTTGCCAAGCGCGCTCCTGTGTTTGCCTGCTTTCCGCGGCCTTTCTCTGAACATATTTTGGTTGCGCGAGGATCTCGTATCGCTTTCAGTGTGCTCCCTTCCGGGTCCCCGTCCGCCACAATTATCTCTAATCGACCGTCAAAGGCGAGCCCGTACAGAGCATCGACTGTCTCGTTGATAAGGCATTCTTCATGGAATACGGGTATGATCACCGAGATGTCGCAATCGTTCATCGTATCTTGAGCTTCTCCCTGCACGCCCTCAGATAGTCGAGCGTGAGCAGGCGTCCCGCTGCTGTCACCTCATGCTTACGCATGAATGCCGCCAGGTCTTCGTAGGTATCGATATCCGGCCACCGCGGAAGCAGATGCACGCTGAAGGCGTGTTTACTTAAAGTATCTATGGTCCGTTCGAAAACGGTAGACGTTCCCCAATCCACACCCGCAAAAGCTTCTCTCAGCAATCGACCGGCCCTAAAACCAATGAGATAGTAGCCACCGTCGGTTGCAGGGCCTATTACCGCGTCATTCGACACAAGGGAGCCTATGGCTTCTTCAACTATTTCCGCCGGCAGATCGGGGATGTCGCTCCCGATAATCACTACCCTGTGAAAGCCATCGGCGAAGGCAGTCAGAAAGGTGTTCTCCAATCGCTCCCCCAGATCCTTCCCTTCCTGGGCTACATAAACGTACCCCCTGCCGAGCCAATCAGCTACTTTCGTCCCGGCATCGGCCGGGTAAAAAGAGATGCGCAGACCAAAGGCGGTGTGACGCAGCATCTCAAGAAGGTCGGACCCAAAACAACGATACAGGCCCAGGACTGTGCCCTCGTCAAGAACCGCCGCCAGACGCGTTTTTACAGTCCCTTTTTGTGGAGACCTCACGAACATGACGACGCACGCCTCCTGCTTCACGGTACGAAACCCGGACGGACAAGCGCCACTACGGACCTTTTGTCGTCTCTTTGATCGGCGCCCCATGCTTGCCCGTCGTGGCCCTGTCCGGAGACTTTGTCCTCTTCCTGAAGCTCTTCTTGAAGCTCGCACCCATCCATAAGAGACCCATGACGACCATGCCTGCGAGCACGGCTAGAAATAGCACGATGGCGAGCGACGCGCTGAACTGCCACGTGATGAAAGAGAGTGTAACCGTGACGGCATTCTGGGCAGAAAAAATGACTGCGGCCGCGATAATGACTACTACTAAAACGAGGATAACCATACGACCTCCTTTTGCCTCGTTCCCCTTTCTGTCCATTATAGCACGAAAAAAATTACCGCAAAGAAGGCGGAAACGGTAGCTGGCTGTGGGCAGACCGGATGACGGTTAGTTACGGGGAAACAGAGAGCCGGCGAACATAACGATAAAGACATAGAGGGTGACCGGCCATATGGGATGGACCAGGCTGTGGAGACCAAGGGCAAAATGGAGGAACAGGATAACCGGGGTTCCGACAAGGGCCGCGAAAGCCCATACGCCGGGAATCCTCTTGACAACCCATCCAAAAAAAACCACATAGACGACCGCGCTGAGAAGCACCGCCAAGAAAGTGATCTCCTTGAGGATATCCCGTACAAAGAACCCAAGAAGCAAGGAAATAGCACCGATCCCCACTGTGGTCAATCTTGACGCAATAAGGAGCTTCCTGTCGCTGGCGATGCCAAACATTGGTGCGATGTAACCTTTGACTGCGATCGTCGTCGCCGCCATCAAGTAAGGCGAACCGGCGCTCATCAATGGGGCCCACATCGCAAGCAGGAAGAAAACGCCAACCGAGGCGGGGAGAAGCTGCAGCAGGGCGGGCAGTGCGGAGAGGCTTGCCTCACGGGGAAAAGCGTCACGAGCAATAATGCCGCACAGGGCCGCCATTACGACAACCGGTATGGCGATGAGATTCCCCGTGATGATACCGATTTTGCCCTCCCTCGAACTCCGAGCAGACGAAGCCGCATTGATCACAGGCTGCGTCAGTATGCTCAGGGTGATACTGATATATGCCCAGCTCAGCGCCTGACCAGCGCCGAGGTCGCCAAAGGGTTGAAAGTAGTGTGCAGTATGCGCCATGCGTGAGAGGGCACCCGTACTGGTGATCATATAGATGCCGCCCAGGAAGATACCGAATATGATGACGCCAATGTGAATGAGGTTCGTATAGGCGGTTGCGACAAAGCCGCCCGCTGCATTGTACAAGGTGAAGACGATAGCCGTCAGCAGCATGCCCTGTCCAAAAGTAAGGTAATCTCTTAGGATGAAGGAAAGAATTGCGCCGCCGCCCACAATATTCATGGTCACCACCCAGACCATAAAGACGAATTGCAGCAACCCTGCAACTTGCGCCGTCTTCTTGTCATAAAGGCTCCCGACAATGTCGAGAATAGAATAGGTCGTTCTTCCCTGGATGATTTTCTCAAAAAGCAGAGCTGTTATAAACATGGCAATCCATGTCCCTGCCTGGAACCAGAGGGCACTGATGCCATGGATATAGGCACCCTGGGCCATACCGACAACTGAGACGCCTCCGAGCCAGGTGCCGGCAATCAGCACCGAAACCAGGGGCACTGAAAGGCTCCTGGACGCCAGAAGATAGGCTTCACTGGAGCGGGACCTCTTGGTGACGAGAAAGCCGGTAAGCCAAAGGAGGAATACGTAGGCGAGGATCGCAAAGAAATACGCGCCCTTCATGCGGGTCTCATTGCCAAGTTGCATTCAAAAATACGACCCAGCCTTCGGCCGGGTACCCCGGGCGGCCAGGAGGATGCGACAGAGGCGTACAATCGGTACGTCGGAGTCGTGCCGATAGCGATAGCGCAGCATCCTGTAAGGAAGCATCTGTAAGGACGCAACACCCACTAGACGTGGGTACCCGGAAGCTATATGAATGAAGGCGACTTGGTATCATCTCTTCAGGATAGCGTCCAGCCTTAGCTTGAACTCAGTGCGAGTGCCCAGCTCTGCCACGTATCGCCGCTCCTTGTCCAGGTGTGTAGCGAGTCCCGAAAAGAGCGAGAGGTTGGTCAGTTCCTTGAATCTGCTTATAGACTCGGCGGGGAGTGCTCTGAGGTCACGCATCAACTCTGCAAGCTTTGCTTCAAGTTCCGCTTCGCCATACACGAAATTGACAAGACCAAGCTCTTGAGCCTCCCGCATGTCTATGTTGCGCGACAAGAGATAGAGCTCGTTGAACTTCTTTGCGCCCACCAGCCGCGGCAGAAAGAAGCTGCCTCCGCCATCAGGCGTCAGGCCGATCCTCCGGTAGGCCATGTTCATAGTCGCCTTCGTTTCCGCAACCGTGAGATCGCAGGCCAGAGAAAGGCTCAAACCTGCTCCGAAGGCAAGTCCTTCAACGACGGCAATCACGATGGCATTGATCTCCCTGATCTTTCGTATGCTCCGGTGAAGGTAGTCCGCCATACAATCGATCTGGACGTCGATCTGTGCGCTCTGCTTGAATTCCAAGATGTCGCCGCCTGCGCAAAAGGTCCGTCCGGCTCCCCGTATCACGATGACACCGGCGCCTCGGGCTTCGGCCCGTTCAAGGGCCTCGGAAAGACTTTTCAGCAGGTCAAGGCTCATCGCGTTTTTCTTTTCAGGTCTATTGAGCATAATCGTGAAGACTCCATCCGCAAGACTTTCAGTCACAACTTCCATACCTGCACCTCCAGAGATTTTCCCTACCCGGTTATGGACTGGCAGAGGGAATCAGCTCTATCATTAAACAAGCCCAGGACTTTTTCAACATAAAAGTGAGCACCTAGAGCGAGTGGGCTGACCAAAAAGGCCTCACGAGTTCTAAACGCGTCTCAGAAATCACGCAACACTTAGCGCACACCCTGACAAGGGGGATGTCAACTCAAGCATCACCACATCAACTTTCTGCCCATTGCAAGAGCATTATAAAAAGTCTCTTTTGCACTAATCGACATCACCACAAAAATCGCAAAAAAAGAGTGCAGGGGTGCCTAATTGGACGCAATAGACGCATAGACAAAAAGACCCGTTAGCAGGTTAACAACATTACCGGGAAATATTTACCCTGGCAACCTTGACGAAGGGCTTGATAGAAAAAGAGGGTAATTGAAATGATATGAAATAATGTAATACAATAGTTTACAATTAGGTATATAAGAAAGAAACAACGTCAATGCTTCAAACCTTGCCATCGAAGGTACAAAAGAAGCCGCACATAATGAACGCCAGGCAGCAAAAACGCTGGCCAGGAAACAGGCTAAAGAAAATTAAACCCTTGAACCGAACCGAATCATAGGGACTCGCCCGAGGGACGCGCTTGAGTTTCCGGTGGTGTCGAAGCAGGAGCCGGTATTTCGGCTTGCCAATTCCGTGCCGCCACGGCCTTTTGCTCCTTTATCAAAGCTACTCGAGCCTCCAAGTACTCGGCTCTCTGTTTCAGCGTTTCGATAACGGAAGCTCGCCCGTGACCAAATCCGTATATATTCGTCTGCCTCTGCCATTCCTGCTGGTCCTCTCGCAGCGCTGCTTCCCCCTGCTCGTCGAGCATAGATGAAAGTTGGCTGAATTGACTGCTAATCTGCCTGTTATAATAGGCGAGAGCGTGTGCATATTCTCCGTCATTCATTGAGTAGTCAAACCAGAAGGTGGCTGTAATAATAAAACAGACCAAGAGCAGACTCCTAAAGGCCATATCATCCACCTGGGCTTGTGATAACAAGCTCTCACTATTATCGGCCGACCGTACTTTTTCATAAACAGGCTTACCGGGACCAAGGCTCGGCCACACCACCTCACAACAGACAAAGGAACGTGCTGAGAATGACGCTCAATGGGCAGCGGAACAGTTTGATAGGACAGAGGGTAAAGTGATCTGCCTCAGAAACGAGTCAGAAAAGGGTTCTGACGGAAAACATCAATGATTGCACGACAGTGACTTTTGCAACATAGAAGTGGCTGCCCGGCCAATTGACATCATCACGCAGCAGTCTTACTGTTCTGAAAAGCCATATTCGCGCAAGGAGGTCCGTATGGAAAAGCGCAAGACCAGAGTGAGTCATGTAATGCCGTGCTCCGTCAATCTGCTAACCGCAGCCGCAGGTGGAAAGAACGATGCAATGACAGCGACCTGCATGTTTATCTCCGAAGAGCCTCCGCTACTCGTTGTCAGCGTTGACAAACAGAGCCTGACTCACGAGTTCATTGAAGAGACTGCGGAGTTTACTCTGAATATAGCATCCACAAGCCAGGTGGGCCTTGCCAAGAAGCTCGGGGCACTTCACGGGAAAAAAGTGGATAAGTTCAAATCGTTGGGCATCGGCACGGAGCCGGGAACGAAGATAAAAGCTCCCGCCATAAAGGGCGCCTTTGCCAGTATCGAGTGCAAAGTAATAACGTCATTCCCTGTAAGCCGATACACAGTCTATGTGGCAGAAGCAATCGATTATACGATCTCGGAAAAGACTTCTCCTGTAGCTTGGCATCAGGACCGCTATTACAAGCTGACTGACGAAGCACGGTGAGAGAAACAAACAATGACGAGTCTATCTCAATGTCTTTCAGGTCAGTCTGAGTCTATCCTTGTCTCTGAATTTTGGAAATCAGGACTAATATGGAATTTCGAATTGATAGAGCCCGTTCACGTATCATGGACGTTCCCGCTTTGCCTTTCAGCGCGGCGATCTCTTTGGAGGCGGAATACCACATCGCCACGCGCAACTCTTCCCGCAGTTGCTCCACATTGCGCACGATCTCATCGACGGAAACGTTGGCCCACTTAAGGAAAGGGAGAGCCCATAGAAGTCATGTGCGCACCCAGAGCGAGCGCCTTGGCCATATCAAGCCCTGTCCTGATGCCACCGGATGCGATCAGGCACTGGTCGTCCCTGAGGTGTTTGCTGCCTGCCAGAAGCACCTCTTTCGTCTTTCTCCCCAGCCCCTCGAAGAGGCTGAAATCACGGCCCCTGATGCTCCCCTCTATGTGTGCCCAGTTGGTACCGCCTGACCCCGCGATATCAATACCGGCGATCTTTCGAGAACCTGCCCATGCGAGCAGAGCGTCGGGCAAACCAAAGCCCACCTCTTTGAGCAGCACCGGATACGGAAAATCGTCGAAGATCTCGTCACATTTTTCCAGAACACCCGTGTAATCAGCCTCTCCGCCCTCCTGCAGGATTTCCTGGAGCGGGTTCACATAGAGGATGATGGCGTCGGCCTCTATGGACTCGATGGCGCGAAGCAGATACTCCCTACCCCTCTTCACGTGCGCAAGACCGAGGTTGGCGAGAAGTGGAATTGAAGGAGCATATTTCCTGACCAGATAGGAATCGACCTCGGTCTTGCGGTCCAGCATCGGCTTTTGCGAGCCCACGGCCATTCCGATCCCGAGCTGGTTCGCCGCCAGCGCCAGATGCCTGTTTATCCTTTCCGATAATCGACCGCCGCCTGTCAGCGGTGCGATAAGTAGCGGCAAAGCGAGCGTGCTTCCCCAAGAAGTGTGTGGTGGTATCTATCCCGGATGAGGAAAAGTCCGCAAATCCGGCTGTCAGAGTTACGTCCTCGAGACCGGTTGTCAGTGGGGACTCCACGGCCTCGTTAAGACAGGTCTCTATGTGCACGTCTTTAATGAGACTGAAGTTCTTCTCCGCCCTCATAAGCCTTACCGCTTTTCTATGGCAACAAGTCTCTCGGCCGCACGATAGACATCCGCCAGGGCAGTCGCGTGTTTCGCTATCGCGCCCTTCTCGTCCACGTCGAGAAAACCCACTGTCTCGTGCTCCGGAACGCTGACCGTCCTGAAGAAAGCCCGCGCCGTCGTTTCTGAACACTGAATGCCTATCTCCTTTTTCATCCCACCCACGAGCAGGAGGAGCCCTTTTCTTCCGAACGGTCCTTCAGGGAGCGGCTTTTTCAACAGATACTTTTCGCACCAGAAGGCCTGGCAACGATCGATCATTGCTTTGGTCTGAGCAGACAAAGCCAAAGAAGAAGACGGGTGAGGCGAGGATGATCCTGTCCGCGTCGCGTATAGCCTGACGTATCTGGACCATATCATCATTGATGACGCACACGCCGGTTTTATCGCAGCCGCCGCAGTCCTGACACGGCCTTATGTTCATGGTATTGAGGTCAAACCGCGTCCATTCATGAACCCCAAGGCCTTCGTCGCCCGCATGACCTGCCCGTTTGACGGCCTTTTCCGCCTCGGCAAGGAGTATGTCTATATTGCCGCCCTTCCTCGGGCTCCCGTTGAAAGCGAAGACTTTCACGGAAAACCTATTTCCCGAACTTCAGCGTAACCGTCTCTATGTCGTCCTGCTCCTTCACCTTAACCTTCACCTCAAGACTGCTGTCGCGTATACCCAGGGCCAGGGGCAATTCTCCCTTCTTCCCTTCAATATGCGTGATCGCTCTCAGGGCTTCAATGGCCCTTTCCCCGATATCTGAGCCCGGTGATGGCAATTCGGCGTCCCTGTATTCGGCTACCACCTTGACAACTCCATCGGAAGTCTTCGAGATAGAGATCTCTTTGGCGTTCATGTTCACACCATGCAGCACAGCCAGAGCGATCCATTTGAGGGCCGCTTCTTCCTTGTCTGCGTCCTTCTTCAACTAGTGACATCTCTTTCAGGGGATCATTCTGCGCGTAGCAGTTACAAAGATCCTGCACCTTCAGATGCAATGTTGTCATGTCTTTCATTGTGTGGCCCCTCCTTCATAAAAGTTTTGACACACGGTCGTGTGTGCCTTCTCTTAGCCGGTATTTTTAACATAAGCATAGTCACCGTGTAAATGCAAGGTGGACGCTTTACAGCACGGTTGCGAGCCATGCGCCGACATGCTATACTTTACCCTGACTGCTGGTGCTTTTTCCTGCTTCAAATCAGCTACAGGGGTCAAAGAGGAGGCGAGCAGACGCTGTGCACGAGCTTGCCATTACCCAGAACATAGTTGACATAGCCCTGAAGAGCGCTACGGAACGCCAGGTGAAGGGCATTACGATTGTGCTCGGGGAGCTTTCAGGCATTGTCGAGGATTCGGTGCGCTTCTGTTTCGATGTCGTGGCCGCTGACACGGCGGCTCAAGGGCGCACTCCTCACCTTCCTCAAGGTCCCGGCCCTTCTGCGCTGTACCAAATGTGCCTTCGAGTTTAAGCTTGACAACGGGGACTGGGCTTGCCCTCAGTGCGATAATCTGGGCGGCCAGGTCATGCAGGGACGGGAGTGCTACATAGAGAGTATTGAAGTGGAGGATTAATGATGAAGATCAAGATCGTTAAGAATATCCTTGATGCCAATGATCAGATGGCCCTGGAGAACAAGAAGATCTTTGACGAGGCTGGTGTCGTTGCCATAAATATCATGGCATCTCCGGGCGCGGGCAAGACGAGCCTCATACTCAAAACAATTGATCTGGTCGGCCTGCCCGTGGCCGTGGTGGAAGGGGATATCGCGTCAACCTTCGACGCCGAAAAGGTGGGCGCAAAAAAGGTACCGGTGGTCCAGATCAATACCGGCGGCGCATGCCACCTCGACGCGGCAATGATTCGGAAGGCTGTCAAGAAGTTGAGCCTCAAGGGTGCGCGCATCCTCTTCGTGGAAAATGTGGGGAACCTTGTCTGCCCTGCGGAGTTCAAGCTGGGGGAAAGCGCAAAGGTGGTCGTAGCCTCGGTGCCGGAAGGGGACGACAAGCCATATAAGTATCCGGGTATGTTTTCTGCTGCGACGGCAGTCGTACTCAATAAGATCGATACGCTCCCTGTCATCGACTTCGACATGCGGCGTTTTAAGAAAGGTGTGCATGCAGTCAATGTCGGCGCTCCCATATTCGAGGTCTCCTGCAAGACAGGAGAGGGTCTGGGTAATTGGATAGAGTGGCTCCGGAAGCTCGTCAGCTGAAGCATATATCTGTCCAGGGGGTCGTCCAGGGGGTCGGCTTCCGGCCTTTCGTATTCAGGCTGGCCCGGGATTGCAATCTGACGGGCTGGGTCCTCAACACAAGCAGCGGCGTCGAGATAGAGGTTGAAGGAAGAGGCGCGTCGATAGATCGATTTCTAGACGGACTCGTCCGTAACGCCCCGCCCCTTGCGCATATTGAAGGGCTCCAGGTCACGCCCGCGAACCCTAACAATTACACCTCATTTGAAATCAGAGAAAGCCAACAGGATACCGGTTATCAACTCATCTCACCGGACATAGCCACCTGCCACGATTGCGTGGCTGAGATCTTCGACCCGCATGACCGGAGATACCGCTATCCTTTTACCAACTGCACGAATTGTGGCCCGCGCTTCACGATCATCTCAGACATCCCCTACGATCGACCCAATACAACCATGTCCATATTCCGCATGTGCGAGGCCTGCAGAAGAGAGTATGAAGATCCGCTCAACCGCCGTTTCCACGCGCAGCCCAACGCGTGTCCGGTGTGCGGCCCCAAAGTGTGGCTGGAGAATGCGAGCGGAGAACGGGTAGTTTGTGATGATGTGATCGGGGAGGCGGCTCGACTGCTCGCCACCGGTTCCATCCTCGCGGTCAAGGGCCTTGGAGGCTTTCACCTGGCCTGTGATGCCTGCAGTGAAGAGACGGTGAATATCCTGAGGAAACGAAAAGGGCGGCCGGACAAGCCCCTTGCCGTTATGATGAGACATCTTGACGAAGTGAGGAAAGAGTGCTTTTGCGACGAAGAAGAGGCGGCATTGCTGCTCTCCCCTCATGCGCCCATAGTGCTTCTTCGCTTTCGGGAAGAGTCACGCATAGCCCGGAACGTGGCACCGGGCAACAGATACCTCGGGGCCATGCTTCCCTGCACGCCTCTCCATCACCTTCTTCTTGCCGATTTTGCACGGCCCTCTCGTTATGACGAGCGGCAACATCACTGAAGAGCCTATAGCCAAGGATAACGAGGAAGCGAAGCGGCGACTTAAGGGTTTGGCTGACTACTTTCTTATTCACGACCGGGATATTCATTCCCGTTATGATGACAGCGTATGTATGGTCACGGAGAAAGGGCCGCAACTCATCAGGAGAGCGAGAAGCTATGCGCCCTTCCCTATCAGGCTGCCTTTCGGGTGCACTCCCCTCCTGGCCGTAGGCGCCCAGGAAAAGAGCAGCTTCTGTCTCACCCGCGACCGCTATGCATTTGTGAGCCAGCATATCGGGGACCTTGAGAACATCGAAACCCTCGACCATTTTACAGCAACGGTCGATCTCTACGAAAGGCTCTTCAGGATCAAACCGGAACTGATTGCCCACGACCTCCATCCTGACTATCTCTCTACGCGCTATGCGCTCGAAATGAAAGGCGACCTGCCTGTCGTCGGGGTGCAGCACCATCACGCGCACATCGCCTCATGCATGGTAGACAACGGCATAGTGGAACCGGTGATCGGCGTGGCATTTGATGGTTCCGGGTTCGGCCCTGACGGCACCGTATGGGGCGGCGAGTTTATCATCGCCCGTCTTGACGGGTTCGAACGCGTAGGACGCATAGAACCGCTTCCCATGCCTGGCGGTGAACTTGCGATCAGAAAACCATACCGCCTCGCCATAGCCTACCTTCACCGGCTGCTCGGCTATGTCCCTGAACTGCCTTTTGTCTGCGACATCTCCGAAGAGGAACGGGGCGTCATCATCCAGCAGCTCGAACAGGGCATCAACACGCCTTTGACTTCCTCGTGCGGCCGGCTCTTCGATGCGGTGAGCGCTTTGCTCAACATCCGCAAAACAATTACCTTTGAAGGCCAGGCTGCCATCGAGCTTGAGATGCTGTCAAAGCAGAACGGAGACGCGCAAGGTTACGCATACGAACTTGCAGAACACGATGGTATGCAGGAGGTGCGTGTCGGGCCGCTCCTGAACGCGATTGTCGAAAGATATCGGGTCGGGAATTCCCGTTCAGGAAATCGGGTTGAGATTCCATGAGACGATTGCCCGGATCATCCGGGATGTCGTCACGCGCGTCGCAAAAGAGACCGGTATCTCCCGCGTGGCATTGAGCGGCGGCTGCTTCCAGAACAGGCTCCTTCTGCGCAGGACCCTGCCCCTCTTGCGAGAAGCGGGTCTCGAAGTCTTGCTCCATCGGCAGGTGCCCTGCAATGACGGCGGCATATCGCTCGGCCAAGCCGCGATCGCGGACAAGAAGGAAAGGTAAGGACTAAAGCGAAGGTTAAGAGGTGAAGAACTCAGGTAAAGATAAGAAGAAAGGTAGAGGTAAAAACTGAAGCAAAGGTTAAGAAGGAATTAGTGTTGTAAAAACTTGAACTCGACATGACAGGCAGTGGAAGAGCAAGTCAGATTAGGTGTTGAGTATAATCTTCTACAGCCCGCTGCCCCAGCGGTACTGCCAGACAACCCCAGCCAGGTCGTAATTGGTTCCTGCACTAGTGTAAATGCTGCTGCTTACGTAAAGCTTGATCGAATTGTTCCGGTTCACGGGCAGCGCAAGCGTGGCGCCCACCCGCGAATTGTTCTCTAAATCACTGTTCCGCACGCCGTCCACTGTCGAGCGCCCGCCGTAATCGTACGTCCCGCTCAAGGCAGCCCAGACTCCACGGCCAAGCTGGTACTCAGACGTGTGCCTGCGTGGACCAGACGGGGTCTTCCTTAAGCGTCTTGCCGCCGAAGAAGTCATCATTGTTGCTGAAGAAGAACACGCCTGTGGAAAGCTCCAGCGTGAGCGGTCCCCATGCTTTGGAGATGCCGATATCGGGCTTGACGAACCAGCGGTTATTGCCAAGGTTCACGAGCTTGTCCTTATCATATTGTCCGAGGGGCGCTGATATCTGGACGCTCGCCCCGATGATTACATCCTGCTTGTAGTTGGCAAATTCTTGCACTGACAACGCTGGAGCGCCATAGAAATTGACCGAGAAACGGAAGCGCGGATCGTTTAACCCGGAAACTTTACGTTCTCGGGATTGGCCAGCGACCGTCGCGCTTCCTGAGAGTTCGGAATACGGCACGATGAGATCGATCTTCCCTGATTTGCCCCACACGTCCAGCGACCGCGCGTACGCCAGGAGCTCGGTGTGCATCGTGAGTTGCGCGTCCTTGATCGGCGACGAACCTGCGGTTGACAAACCGCCGTCCGTATAAGCATAGCCCACGAGCAGGAAATTGACGCCGACCGGCGTATTGACATAGGTTCTCGGCTCGATCTCGCCGGCATGTGCGTGCGCGGCCAGAAACAAGAGCGCAATCACGGCCGGCACCGTGCCTGAACGCTTGATCACATGCCGATAGGCTCGCACGACGGGTCGAGCGATGGCGACACGAAAAAAACACCAATCCAGCATATTCCAGACCTCAAGAGAGACGGTCCTTCCGAGCGTTCCATCCATCGTGAGCAGCTCCACCTCCGCAAGAGTAATCGGGGACACGTGATGGTCGTCAGGCGCGCTGCCATGATCAGTGCCAGGAGCAACGCGCTTACCCGGTTACCCTTCTGCTGCCTCCCATTTTCTCTAACGGGTGATCCTCATTGCCGCTTTTCGCCCACAACCCTCCCAAGCCTTGTTAGCTTCCGCACGACGGTGCTCTTCACTTGACAAGAGGTATCTTGGTCGCGAGGTCATAGTTTATCGCTGCGGCGATCTTGTTCTCGAGCTGGTAATAGCGCGCAACTTTTATATCACTTAGTGCGCCGCTGGGACCGACCATCCACTACAGACTCCGCAAGGGGTCACGCCTTGAGTACCACTCGCGCGGCCCCTGACCAAAATCGCCTGCTATTTCATGCCTCGGGTGTTGTCGATGAAGCCCACAAGCCTCGCTGACCAGAACTTGAAGGCTTCCTGGGCTGAGCCCCACTTAGAAAACCTTTCGTCAAACGCCGCAGTCCTCTCGTCGACGGCAGCGCCGATCACCTCGTTGGTAGAAGCGTCAAGTATCTCTATTTCGGCACTTGTTGCGCCGGAACCGGTCCACCCACCCTTGACTCCTTTCTTGGTGGCGCTGACAGCCAGTCCTATCGGCGTGATCGATGAGACGGCACTTAATCCAGGCTTACTTGCTTTTACGCTGGTGATAGCCCAGCGGATGCGCATAACATCAGGCCCGGGCTTGGTCACCAACGGGTACTTGTCTTTGAAGGCCGCTGCTAACGCCTTGTTGAAGCCGTCTGCCAGTTCCTTCACCACGTTGGGATCGATCCCTTTGTATTCGGAATCATCGGCAAAGAAGAAGATGACGCCGTCTACCATGAACTTGTTGTATTTGCCGTACATGACGCCCGGCTTCATCCAGCGCATCTTGGCTCCGTCTTTAGGTCCGGGCTCCAGTTTATTGTAGACGTCCAGCGAGAGAAACCCGGAATACCCTGGTCCTGCTGCAAACCCTGCGGATGCCATGAGTGCAACGCCTATCACCACTGCCAACACTATTGTAACTGTTTTCATGACTGCCTCCTAATGTTTTTTGTTGTGTCCTGGAGAACTCTTCGCTCGCTGCCCGTAATGCTTATATATAAAGCGCGCCTCGTATGGCGCACTTGCCGTCCGGTTTTCAAGCAATCCCTTCCATTCCCGCGTGCTCGCTCGATAGAGGCTATGCCCGCTCAGTGTTTCCCTCCCACACCCTGAGAATCGCTGGCATCCGCCAGGGCCGCAGCCGGGTCAAAGCCGGATCGCCAGCCGGCGCGCACTTCGATCCAGTGAAGACCGTTGACCGACACCAGTGCGGCCACCATGCCGAGTACCGGCAGAACCCAGATCGAGTTCCGGACGAAATTGCGCAGCTTGTAGCGCTGAATCCAGCTCATCGAATTCCTTTCCAGAGTTGGACTTGCCTATTTCGGATTTCCGTGTTGGCCGTCTTTCCGCCAGAGATCATATGCCTTCTGTGCGTGATGCGCGTCAGGGCGGAACCTTTATTTTATTGCTCATCACCGGCGCTGCTAGCTTACGGCATCTCTTAGCCCCGTCTCCTGGCGAAATGCCGCGATCGCATGGCGGTTGGTCGGGTACAGCCGGTTTTCCCCGATCAATTCCAGCAGATGATAATGCGCCAACAAAGCAGCGGTCGGCTGATTGGCACGGCTCAGGGCAACGGTCACGCCACGTTTGGCCAGCCACGTCAGAACCTGATGCAGTACTTCCTCACCGGTGGTGTCGATATCAACCATCGCTTCCGCATCCAGCACAAACCATTTGACGGGTGTGGCGGCTTGCGTGACCAGTTTCTCCACCTCTTCCTCAAAAAGAGTGGCGTTGGCGAAATAGAGTGGTGCGCCAAAGCGATAAATGATTATCCCGGAAGTATCAGGGGCATGGTCTGTTTCCTCAGGGACAAAATGACTGCCGTCCGGTGCTTCCCGTAACACCCAGGTGCCGGGCCGGGACGCCCGCCGGAGCAGATCAATCGTGGCAAGCAGAAAGGCAATGATGACCGCCTGTAATGGCCCAAACACCAGGACACTGAGCAGGCAGACGGCAGCAATCCAGAATTCAGACCGGCGCATCTGCCACAATTCCCGAAGCTCCCCGACTTCAATCAGATTCAACACGGCACTGGCGACAACCCCGGCCAATGCCGCAGTGGGCAGGTAGGCCAGCTCCTCGGTAAAGAAAACCATGACCAGCGCGACCGTCGCTGCCGCCACCAGACTGGAGAGTTGCGTGCGGGACCCGGCGGCGTCCATTGCCGCGGTGCGCGAGGCACTGGGGCCCGAGACCAACGAACCGGTGAACCCGCTGGCTACACTGGCCATGCCGTAGGCAAACAACACCTGGTTACCATCCGCCTTGGTGTTGTGCTTGCGGCTGCAACTGCGGACCAGCAGCAAGGCCTCGCACAGGGTGATGCCGACCACCGCCATGGCACCGGGCAGCAGGCGCAGATAGTCGGCTAGCGGCACGTTGGGCAGCGTCAGGGATGGCAGTCCCGACGGCAGTGTACCCAGCACGCCAACCCCTTTTTGATCCAGGCCGAACACGGCTACGATGACCGTCATCAGGATCAGTGCTATCAACGCCGCCGGCGCTTTGGGTGCGTATTTTTTCATTAAACGCACGATAACAAAAGCGCCCAGCCCGATCGCGACTGAGTAAAGATTCGCATGAGGTATGGACTCAAACAGGGCGATGAGTTCCACAAAATAACCCGTGGTGTCAACGGAAGTTGCCATCGCACCATGGAGTTGTTGGGCGATCGCCGCCAATCCCGATCCTTCTATCATGAGAAGCCCCAAGGATCCTTCTGACCTGGTTGGTCAACACCTCGATCCCCAGACCGGTGATGAAGCCGGCCAACACCGCCCGGGATAGAAAATTGGCGAGAAACGCCAGCCGAAAAAACCAGAACACAAAGAACAGCAGGCCGCACATCAGAGCAAGGGCCAGGGCATATTGCACACGCAGCGGGTCTCCTATCGGAGCAAAGCCGATAAGTACCGCTCCCAGGATCGCGGAAATGGGGGCATCCGGGCTTCCCACGACATGGCGCGAGCTGGTGAAGAGGGCAAATACCGCGAGTGGAATGATGCCCGCATAGAGGCCAAACACAGGAGGCAACCCGGCCACCTGCGCATATCCTATATTGAGGGGGATGATCAAGGCCGCCAGGGTAATGCCGGCTGAGATCTCGCGGGGAAGATTTGCCCACGTGATTCCTTGCAGACCTGAAAACACCGTGGGCCATTGAACCTTATGTGCCGTACTCATGTAGTAATCCTCCCTTGTACTCATGGATAATTTCTGTCAGTTCTGCCCTTCGCCGATCCAGTGCACCATCAGGTTGTAACCTACTGAAAGAACGATGGCCCCGGTGAACAGCCCGATCAAGCCGGAGAAGATAAATCCACCGATGGCGCCGAGGAAGATGACGAGCATTGGCACGGTGGATCCTTTTCCCATCAGCAGCGGTTTCAGTACATTATCGGAGAGGCCGATGAGCAGCAGCGGGATCGTCCACAGGATAGCCGGCAGCAGCGCTTTTACCGAGAAAAGGTAAATGACGACGGGTACGATGACAATGGCCGTAGGCAATTGAAGAACGGCAATAACCATGACCGCAAAGGCGCAAAGCCCTGGAAGAGGTACACCAGCCAACATGAACACCGCACCGGCTGTAATAAACTGAAAGAATGCAACCCCGAGGATGCCTTTGGCGACATTCTTGATAGTTGCCCCTGTGACAGGGAGCATCTCATCGCTGCGTTCACCGACCAGGCGACGGATTAGTTTCCGCACAAAATCGGCCGAAGCATCGGCTTTGACAAGGAATACGCCGGCGATGATCACCGAGATGAAAAACATGATGAGGCTCTTCGCGAAACCGCCCAGCGGCCCGATAATTGCTATGCCCAATTTCGACAGGGGTTCCCTGTAGGTCGTGATAGCCGATTCCAGGCTCTGGGAGGCCAGCAACCATATTTCCGAAATAGGTTTCCCGATCAGGGGCCATCCTGCAACAGACGGGTCGGGGGGAGGGATCACAAGGGTCTGGTCCCTGAACTGGGTGGCCAGGCTTTGTATCCCTTCAATCAGCGATTTGAGAAGCCAGGCGGTTGGCAGCAGGAGGATGACAAGGATTAGTAGGGTGACCAGGACCCCTGCCAGCATATTCCTGTTCCCCACCCAGCGTTTTACCATCGCAAAGAAGGGGTGAAGGACGACGGCAATGATGGCACCCCAGATCACGGGCTCGACGAAGGGGAGGATGATCCCGATGCACCAGGCGATGAGCAGGAAAAGGACAACGATCCTGAGGATGGTGTCGATTAAAGGAGATTTAACGGTTTGGTTCATACGCTTACCTCCAATTCTCTTGAGCGACCGCACTCCCGGCCACGCTTACTCGCTTCACTGGTCGCCTCTTCTCCGGAAAAACAGAGTTTGTATTTTGCCCTCTCCTAACACCCGCCCCAACTCCCTCATGGCGAAGAAGGGGATAAAAGCCACGAACGTGACAAGACACCCGGCGAGCAGTTCATGGTGGCCTTTCCCAAGAAGTCCAGCAATACCTCCCGTGATTCCCTCACCCCTCCAGAGGCCCTTGATCACATGCTCGAGGAGGGTAAAGGCGCCGACAAAGACACTGAAGACGACCGTCTTTAAAAGGGTGGAGTAAATCAAGGGCTTGTGTTCAAGGCGGCGACCGAGGCGGAGCACATCAGCGATCATGACGACTTTTGCAAGAACCAACGCTTCGATCACGGCCACCCCGTAATTCGTGTACGTGATATCATGGGCAGCAAGAATGAGTCTTCGGTACTACGTAAAAGCCGCGAACACGAGGGCGAGATAACAGACAATTATCCAGTACTCGGTCACCTCATGGACTATTTTTTTCTTCACGTCCCTTTTCTTCTTATCAGGGTTGCTCATACGCTATGGTCCTCCCACGCCACGTCTCCTGCATCCTTCGATGCGTGCCCGAATCTTGCGGCCAGGCCTCCCTCGGGCGCCCGAGCCTGCTACTTTCGGCCGATAGGACGGTTGACGTCGAGGCGCCCGCCCGAGACCTTGTGAAGCAGGAGATCCCAGGTACTCGCCGTCAGGTTGCAGAAGCGAATCACGCTAAGAATCAGTTCGATCACCCGGGCCGTCTGCTTGCCGTAGACCTCCAGGAGTCGGGCACGCGCCTCGGGATCGGCACGCCCGTCCTGCTCAGCCCAGTGCATGCCGTAGAGGAGGGCGGGGCGCTGTTCCGGCGGGCTGTCGGTAATCCCGCCGGACGAGAGTGCGTTCACCTCCTCGGCAGCAACGCCCGACTGTAGCGCCAAGTTGCTATGGAGCCAGGCGCAATACCGGCAGTCGTTCACAGAGGTGACGGCAAGCCAGAGCCGCTGGCGGAAGGCCATGTCAACGCGACCCCGTATAAATCCAGGCAGGCCGTTGAGGTGCGCGATGATGGACGCCAACGACGCCAGGAATCCGTAAGGACTGTGGAAGTAGCGACGCTTGAATTGGTCCATAGTATTGTTGCTCCTTTCAGGTCAGTCATGTCCGCTCGGCTTCGCGCGGACGTCCGGTCGGCTCTCCCGATCGGTTCTGCCACCTCCCACTGCGGGTCACGGCACGTAGTTGGCGCTGGTGTCCGCGCCGTAGCCGCAGCCCTGGTAGGTGCAGCCCAACTCGTCGCGAATGATAGCTGCCCAGCCCCCGGCTCGACCCGTATCCAGCGAAAGATTCTTGTCGAGCACCTTGGTCTCGAACTTCCAGCCTTGGGGCAGGCTCTTCAGTTTGCTCCCCACCTGGTCGAGGTTGTCGGGGGTCAGGCTCGGATCGACCGCCCTGGTGTATTCCTGCAGGACCCAGACCGTGCCGCCCGGCTCGCGTAACAGATGCACCGGCTTGCCCGCGTGAAAGATCCA
This sequence comes from uncultured delta proteobacterium, assembly GCA_963821605.1. Taxonomy (GTDB): domain Bacteria; phylum Desulfobacterota; class Syntrophorhabdia; order Syntrophorhabdales; family WCHB1-27; genus JADGQN01. The sequence continues at coordinate 45,645 of CAWGEZ010000071.1, forward strand.
GTCTGTGTTACGCTGGATCAGTGAGGGCACGTAAGCGCTCTGAAACTGGGTCATCATTTCGGCCCCGGTCATGTCTCCGGCCCAGTTCATCTTGATGCCGTGAAAGTCCACGGAGTCTCCCCCGGCGTAATCCACTTCGTCCATCATCCAGAAGCGGCCGCTATTGACCGCGCACTTATCCACTTCGAGTTCACGGGCCAGCCGCTCCGGATCGATCTTCTTGTAGTCGTCCGGGCCGACCGGGAGGGACGCCGCCGTATAGACGTGAGCCCGCTGGGTCTTGCCGATGCCCACAAAGGCGCCGAGTCCACAGAAGGCGGCACCGCGGGTGTTGTTGGCATGGACTCTTCGAGTAGCACCTGGTTTCAGTTTCATTTTGTATTCCTCCTTATAAGTTCAATCTTCTTGTTGGATCGTTTCTCCTGCTCTGCGGGCTACGGCACGTAGTTTGCGCTCGTGTCCGTGTCGTAGCCCATCGCCTGGTAGCGTGCAGTGCAGCGCGTCCAGGATGATCGAAGCCCAACCGTCGCTCTTAGTAGTGTCGGCCACAAGATCTTTCTCAAGCACTTTCGTCTCGGACGTCCAGACTCGAACCGCGGAGAGAGTCCGCGAGATCAACCTTTCAGGTCCGACAGTGCCAGGGCGCATCAACACTTACTTCTTCATCTTTTTCGCGACATCTCCTCTACTATCTTGGCTTGCGCAGCCAACCCTCCAGCGGTGCTGAACTGGAGGATCTCGGCCCCTTCCTCCGAGATGAAGTTGTGCGGAGCTGGCCAGTAGCACACTTCCCCAGCGCGGCAAACGTCAACGGTCCCGTCAAGGTAAATGACCCTCAACGTGCCCTTCAAAATGTAAGCCCAGTGTTCAACCCCGCACAGATCGTGCGGCTAGTCCCTTTCCCTTCAGAATGTCTGTGAAGTCAGTACCCGGGGCAAAGATGTGGTAGGCGCACTGCATGCCGCCCCAGTTCTCCTCCCAAATTTTGAGGCCCGGGGTGTTCTGGGTGACGTGTCGTCTACTGGGTGCATATCCGTCAATTTCTTTCTCATTTTGTTTCCTCCTCAAATTTGATAATAGTATTTTGAAAGCAGCTTGCATCGGTTGAAAACCTTTCCACTTACAAAATTGTAATCTCTCGACAACAACTCAGTCATTCTTCGAAACTTCTCTCCTTTCTTATTAGCGTTTTGATACCTACTGTTGGGTCAATCCCTGATCGCGCGCCGCACGACACGGAGCACTCATTAACCTCTCCCGCCGGCCGCCATTGCGGGTTGCGAGTCACTCTCGGTTTCTTCAGTAGCAGCGCGGCTACCCGAGTCGGGTTGTGGACGACAGCTCTAATTTAGCGACCACAACTTCCCATGCTCCTCCTGTCCATTGCCGCTATTTCACTTTGCCACGAGCATCGAACGGGACAGCATGCCGCCGGAGATGGTTCCGGGCTTTGAACCCGTTCTGCAGAAGGATGCGCGTCGCGTAGTAGGCGCGGACGGCGGAGCGGCAGATGACGAGGATCTCGCGGTCGCGCGGGAGTTCGCCTAGGCGCGCGCGGAGTTCCGGCAGCGGAATGTTGACCGCGCCCGGCACGGACTCCACGGCGAGTCTCCGGCGGATTGCGCACATCGAGGAGGAACTCGCCGTCCACGGAGTCCCAGTGGCAGAGCGGCATGTCGCCCCGAAGGACATCGGCAGGAACCATCCCCGCGAAGTTGACCGGGATCCTTGGCGCTGCCGAAGGGGGGCGCGTAGCAGAGCTCGGCCTCTTCCAGGTCGTACACCGTCGCGCCCATCTGGATCGCCATGGCCAGGGCATCGATCCGCTTCTCGACGCCATCCTGGCCCAGCGCCTGCGCCCCGAGGAGACGTCCGTCGGATTTCCGGAAGATGACCTTCAGCACGATCGTTTTGGCGCCCGGGTAATACCCCGCGTGCGAATTCGGGAAGAGATAGACCTTTTCGTAATCCTTGTGACCCAGCCGGGTGAGCGTCTTTTCGTTGGCGCCGGTCGTGGCGACCGTGGCCCCGAAGATCCCGATGACCGAGGTGCCCTGGGTGCCGCGGAAACGGGAGTCCCGCCCGGCGATCACGTCGGCCGCGATCCGGCCCTGCCGGTTCGCCGGCCCGGCGAGCGGGATCAGAGACCATTCGCCGGTGACGAAGTCCTTGACCTCGACCGCGTCGCCGACGGCGAAGATGTCCGGGTCGCTCGTGCGCATCTGCTCGTCGACGCGGATCCCTCCGCGCTGGCCGATCTCGATCCCGGCCATCTTCGCGAGCTCGGTCTCCGGACGCACGCCGATGGCGAGGATCACGATGTCCGCCGGATACGTCTTGCCGGATTTCGTCAGGACCTCGAGCGAGCCACCTGCCGTCTGCTTGAAGCCGGCCACCGCGTCATTGAGCGCGAGGCGGACGCCGTTCTTTTCCAGGTGGCGCTCGACGAGGCGGGCGCATTCCGGATCGAGCGGGGCCATGACCTGATCGAGCATCTCGACCAGCGTCACTTCGAGCCCGCGATGGACCAGGTTCTCCGCCATCTCGAGGCCGATGTAGCCGCCGCCGACCACCACCGCGCGCTTCGTCTTGTCCAACGGCTGGAACCCCGTGGATGCGTGCTCCTCGGCCAGATCACTTGCGCCCCGTTCGATCCACTCCCGGATCTCCCTCGCGTCCGGCACGGTCCTCACCGAGAAGATCCCCGGGAGATCGATGCCGGGCAGGGGCGGACGGATCGGGGCCGCCCCGGGCGAGAGCACGAGCTTGTCGTAGTTCTCGGTGGTCACCTCGCCGGTGCGTGGTTCTTGAGCTCCACGGTCTTCTTCTTCGGCGAGATGGCCGACCACCTCGCAGCGCGTCCGACAGTCGATCGCGAACATGTGCACGGAACATCTGTTCCGTGAACACGAGGAGGCTCGACTCTTTTTCGATCACGCCGCCGACATGGTAGGGCAGCCCGCAGTTCGCGTACGAGACGTACGGCCCGCGTTCCACCATGAGGATTTCCGCCTTTTCATCCAACCTGCGCAGGCGCGCCGCACACGACGCGCCCCCGGCCACTCCGCCAACGATGATGACTTTCATAAGAGTCCCTCCTTGCGCCTTGTAATTGTTGTAATCCTGTCCCTATCACGCCCTGTCCAGATCGGCAGTATATTCATCTCATCCGGCTCCTTGCCTTCTCGATGGTCTCAATGCCCGTGGAACTCGAGATGGTGTCGAACCTGATCTCGGGCTGTCTCGAGTGCCATCTCCAGGACCAGAAGCAGGTTGCGGTATTCGTCCGAGCGAAGGTGACGGTCCAGATCTTCCTCCGACCTCCAAACTTCCTCGAGCATAAGGACGTTCTTCTCCTGCAGGTCCCTGTAGATGTGGCAACAGAGACAGCCAGGATCGTACTTGCACAATTCAGCCACCGATCCGAGGATTTTCAATGCCTCGTCTCTCTTTTGGGGTGGTATCGTCATCCGTATGGTCGCGAGAATCATGCGTTCCTCCATTTCGTGGAACTAGTGATGGATCGCCGTGCTTCTTCTGGGTCGAAAAATCGTCCGTGCCTTGTCGAGAATAATTGCGGCTCGTTTTCAGGTCGACGTAAAGGAGTGCCAGATACGTGCCAAGGAAAGAGTCGGCGAACGATTATAGCGTCAAGCCGCTGTTGTTAAAGGGATTCTGATGAAAAAGAGGGTAACGGTCAAAACGGAAGGAGCGGGATTATGTGCCGTTATATCGACAAAAGACGTTATCTCGGCACTGGCTTGTTGGAACGCTTGATACCCAATTTCTTCATTTTCGACAGGAGGGTCGTTCTCTTTAGACCAAGAACCTCGGCGGCGCCTCCCTGCCCAGCGATGCGCCAGCCGGTCTTCTCCAGCACGGCCACCATATGCATGCGCTCCACTTCTTGGAGGTTACCAGTATCGGATGTTTCTGAAGAAGCAGGCTTAGGCACGTGAACGTCCAGGGTTTTACGCTTGCTCAAGATCATGGCGTGTTCGATCACGTTCCTGAGCTCCCTCACGTTGCCCGGCCAGGAGTAGGATTGCAGGGCTTCCATGGTTTTCTTCGGGATGCTTTCTATCTCTTTTCCCATCCTCTTCTGAAACTCCCTGACAAACGCCCAGACCAGGAGAGGAATATCTTCAGGACGCTCACGCAAGGGTGGAATCACAATGGGAAACACATTCAGCCGGTAGAAGAGGTCCCTCCTGAATTTGCCCTCCTTCACTTCCTGCGCAATGTCCCGGTTGGTGGCGGCAATGATGCGGACATTGACGTGCAGGGGCTTTGTCGAACCTAACCGCTCGAACTTGCCTTCCTCAAGGACCCGAAGCAATTTGCTCTGAAGCTCGAGGGGAAGTTCGCCAATCTCATCGAGAAAGAGGGTTGATCCGTCGGCAATCTCGAAGCGGCCGACCATTCGCGTCAGGGCGCCCGTGTATGCGCCTTTCTCGCGGCCGAACAGCTCGCTTTCGATCAGCGTGGGCGGAAGCGAAGCGCAGTTGACCGTTACCAGCGGCCGGTCTTTCCGCGAACTCATGCTGTGGATGGCCCGGGCCAGCAGTTCTTTTCCCGTTCCGGTTTCACCCAGGAGGAGAACCGTAGAGTCTGTCCGGGCAACCTGCTCCGCCTGGGACAGGACCTTCTTCATCGCGAGGCTTTGCCCCACGATGTCCGTATGCTCAACCAGGAGTTTGATCTCCTCCTGCAGATAGATGTTCTCTCTTTCGAGTCGTTGTCTGAGCTCCTCGATCTCTTGAGATGTTCTTTGAGCTGCTCCTCCATCTGCTTGCGTTCGGTGATGTCAAGCGAGAGGCCCATCATGCGATCCGGCTCTCCGGTCGATTTCAAAAAGCGCTTCCCGCGGGCCATAATCCATCTGATGCTTCCGTCAGCGAGCACGATCCGGTAATCGCAGTGAAGGTTCTCTCCTGACCGGAGTGCGCGCTGCACATCCTGGTGGACCCGGCCCCGATCCTCGGGATGGATCTTCCTGAAGTAACTTTCATAGCGAATCTCTTCATCCGGGGCAAAATGAAACAGCTCCCGGCTCTTTGGTGAAACCCAAACTTTGCTGGTGTCGACATCCATGATCCACAGGCCTGCCCCCACTGCTTCAGTAGCGAGACTCAGACGCGTCTCGCTTTCGCGCAAAGTCTGTTCGGCCTGCTTGGGGGCGAGCGCGTTGGCAAACACTTGCGCGATAAGCTTGAACCCCGTCACGACCGTCTCCGGCCAGCTTCTCTCTTCGCGCGTGACCGCGAATGTCAACATACCAAATACCGGCCTTTCTCCAACGGATAACGGGACTATCACGTTGGACCTGGTGCCGTAGGCGCGGAAATTATCCAAGTCGTGGTCTGCTTCCGAGGGGAGGTCGGTTATTCTCGAAAGAACGACCATCTCTCCACTCAGGACCTTCTGCGCTGTCCAGGGGAAGAAATCACCTCCATTCATCCGCTCAACAGGAAGTGGCGGAAGTTCCGGATCTTGATGAAGATGTGTCAGAAACAGCGTCCGGGGCTCTCCCTCACAGGTTTGCCAAAGCGTGGAGCGGTCAAGATCGAGGAGTTCGCAGATGCGGCGCTGGGCGTCTTCAATCTCGCTGTCTATCCGGTCGGCGGGCAGGTTGACAAAGCGCGCCGAGATTTCGGACAGCAGCGTCTCAAACCGGAGCTTTCCTCCAATCTGCAACCTGCTCTCCCTGCGCTCCAGGGCATTGGCAAAGATCTCGCCCAACAGACGGAGCCGAGGGATATAGTCTTCCGGCCAGGTTCGCTGCTCACGGGTGTAGTTGATAACGATGCTTCTCGAAGTTCTGCCGCCAACGGCCACAGGGATGATCAAGGCGGATTTGATACCCAGTGGCCGCCTGAGATTGCTTGTCCTTCAGGGCCTCTTCAGGATAGTCTTCCAACCGGCTGATATTAAGATGTTGGCCCTGCATCAACTGCTCGTAACACCACGGAAACAGTTCGGCGAGGTTTATCTCCCCCGATATCGGTTCAAGTCCCTCGCCAAACGCGGCATGCGAGATTCTGGCAAAGGCCTTGTCTTTCTCGAATTCCAGCAGAGAACACCGGTCGACCTGGAAGAACTCCAATGAGCCGCTTCAAGGCATGATCGATCTCGCTGTCGACCTGATCAACCGGGGTGGCCAAGAACCGTGCGGAAAGGTCAAAGAGCAGCGTCTCAAACCTCAGCCGTTGCTCCAGACCCTTCTCTGATGCAAGCCAGCTGTTCGTCTGATTCCTGCAAAGTCTGCCATTCGTGTCTTTACGCCTTCCTCCAGTCCTCTCGCGGACCACTCAAAGGTCTCCTCCGCCGTGCCGCTCTCGCTAATTCACGCGTGCAGCCGTTCGTTAGTTCTTGCGGGCGCTGCTCGCTCATTACGTCGCCTTCTCAGGAGTGCTTCAGACCCTGAACGTTTCAACTCTGATGTAGCTAAGTTTACACGGACTATTGAAAAAATCAATATGATGGAGGGCGACTCAGGAAGCATATGTTTCCCCTGCCTTCCTTGAAGGTTAGGGGTTGAAAGAGAGGGCACGTTGAGGCTCACCTGCGGCAAAAAGATTTCATAGCCGGGTATACTATCCGTTCAGTTTCGGCCGCGCCGTCCCCCACACGGCCACAGCCCCCACCACGAGCACCCAGAAGGGGAAGACGTAGAGGCCGGGGATCGCCTCCATGATCAGGCCAGGCAGCAAGATCCATTGCCAGCCCAGCACCATGAACAGCAGGATTGCTGTCACCAAATCGACCGCCCACTGCACCGGCGGTGTGAGCGTCAAAAAGACCGAGAGTCCATCGGCCAGCGCGGCAATGGTGAAGGCCAGGGCAAGCCTTCTCCTGGAGAAGCGTGGGCGGGGCAGAGGCTGGCGTCCCTCGCCAGGCGGGATTGGTGGTTCCGGCGGCAGAACCTCGACTGGCACCTTTGTACTCATGGATAATCTCCTTCGTCGGACTGGTAACCTAGTATACCACGGGACCGGCGGTGATGGCGGGTTGTTATTAAGCAGGCACAGCCGCCTGGATAAACCTTCTAGCGCGCTCTATTTGCGCTTCCGGCGCACTCCTGCTCTGCCTCACCCGACCTCGGGAATGAACTTGAACGGGTAGTCGGGCGACTTGTACTTGCGGCCTATCCGTCGTTTCGGCAGTTTCACCTTTTCCCGCGGCGTCTCCTCGTAAGGGATCTTGCTGAGCAGGTGACTGATGATATTGAGTCGCACGCGCTTCTTGTCCTCAGAGGTTGCCACGAACCACGGCGCCCACGGCGTGTCGGTCGCGGCAAACATTTCATCGCGCGCCCTGGTATAGTCGTCCCAGCGGGTGTAAGACTTGATGTCCATGGGTGAGAGTTTCCAGATCTTGCGGCCGTCATGGATGCGCCCCTTCAGCCGCCGGGTCTGCTCCTCCGGACTGACTTCGAGCCAGTACTTGAGGAGGATGATGCCGGACTCTACCATCATCTTTTCGAAACGGGGCACGACTTGCAGAAAGCGTTTGGACTGCTCTTCGGTGCAGAAGCCCATCACCCGCTCGACCCCTGCCCGGTTATACCAGCTGCGATCGAAGATGACCACTTCCCCTGCGGCCGGCATATGGGGCAGGTAGCGCTGGCCATACATCTGCGTCTTTTCCCGCTCCGTCGGGCATCTGGCGTTCACCATTGCCACAGCAAGTCTAAGACAGACCTGAAGGATGATGATGTACTGAATTAAGGAAGAAATTTGGAGATGGCCTTGCACAGTCCGATACGTCAAATCCCAACTTTTCTCTAATTAAGTCTTCTTCTTCTCAACCTTCTTTTGTTCTTATCTCCACCTGCTTTTGAATTTACCTGTCCCTAGTCTCAACCTTTGTTTGCCCTTACCTCAACCTGCTTTTGTCTTTACCTGTTCCCTCCTGTGGTCCAGTTGTGCCCCCGCTCCAACTGTCGTATACTATAGCTTCATGTGTTTGGCTGTTCCCGCACTTATCACGAAGATTGAGGAGACGATGGCCGAGGTGGACCTCGGCGGCGTCGCCACGCGCGTGAGCGTCCTTTTCACGCCGGAAGCAAAGGTCGGTGACTACGTGATCATGCACGCCGGCTACGCCATCAGCGTATTAGACACAGAAGAGGCGGAAGAGACCCTCCAGCTTCTCCAGCAAATAGCGGAAACCGATGCAGACGAGTAAAGCCTTCCGCGATCCTGAACTCGTCCGCAAACTCAAAGAGCGTATCGCCCGACTTTCACATACCCCGCTCAAGATCATGGAGTTCTGCGGCACACACACACATGCCATCTGCAGATTCGGCATACGCGAAATGCTGCCCGAGACGATCGAGATGTTTTCCGGTCCCGGTTGCCCCGTCTGCGTAACCGATCAGGCCGATATGGATTATGCCATTGCGCTCGCGAGGGTCCCGCACGCCATCGTGACGACCTTCGGTGACCTCCTCAAAGTCCCCGGCAGCCACGGTAGCCTCCAGACTGCCCGTGCCGAGGGAGCTACCGTGGAAGTCGTTTACTCGCCCCTCGATGCGCTCGATTTTGCCCAGAGGAACCCTGACCGGCCGGTTATCTTTCTGGGGATAGGTTTCGAAACGACCGCACCCACTGTCGCCGCGTACCATCCTGGAGGCCGCACGACGAGGTCTCAGTAACTTCTATGTTTATTCCATGCATAAGCTCACACCTCCTGCCATGCGGGCAGTACTGGAGGCCCAGGAGATCAGCCTGAGCGGCATTCTCTGCCCGGGCCATGTGAGCACGGTGATTGGCTGGAAGGCGTGGAGCTTTCTTGCCGATACATACGGGATTCCTGCAGCCGTGGCCGGCTTTGAACCAACAGACGTGCTCTGGGCAATCGCTGAAATAGTGGCACAGCACGAGTCTCACCGGGCCGAGATAGTGAACACCTACCCGAGAAGCGTGACACCGGAGGGTAACGTTGCCGCTCAAGCGGTGATGAAACAGGTCTTCGAGGTAGGTGCAGCCCGGTGGAGAGGGCTCGATGCTGATCCCCGACAGCGGGCTCGTACTCAAGAGCCGAGTATGAAGCCTTCGATGCAAGAAAGGTATTTCAGGTCGATCCCGGGGGAGACTATCTTGCCCGAAGGATGCCACTGCGGAGAAGTCATACGCGGTGTCACGCGGCCGGATGCATGCCCCCTGTTCAGACAGGTCTGTAACCCTATGCAGCCGATAGGTCCCTGCATGGTTTCGACGGAAGGTACGTGCGCAGCGTATTATCAGTACGGATAACAGATGAGGCGTTACAGGTTACAGGTTACAAGTTACACGTAATACAAGACAGAGTGAACGACGTTACAGGTTACGCGTTACAGATACTAAGAGACAGTGTATCAGCGCTCTGTTTCGATTTATTAACCTGCAACTTGAAACCTGTAACCTGCAACGTTCTTTTGGTTCTTGCCATGGATGAAAAACTGATCCTGCTCGGTCACGGAAGCGGTGGACTTCTCAGCCACGATCTCATAGAGAAAGTCTTTCTGCGCCAGTTTGGGAATCCTCTGCTCTCACCACTCGAAGACTCAGCCCTGTTTCGAATCCCCCGAAGGTCTGCTTGCCTTTACTACTGACAGTTACGTGGTCAAGCCAATTTTCTTCCCGGGAGGAGATATCGGCAGGCTCGCTGTCTGCGGAACCGTGAACGATCTTTCCATGAGAGGGGCCCGGCCCCTCTCATCTCAGCGCAGGATTCATCATTGAAGAGGGTTTGCCCATCGACGAACTGGAAAGGGTAGTTGCCTCTATGCACGCGGCAGCGGACGAGGCTGGAGTTACCATTGTTTGCGGCGACACAAAGGTTGTGGAAAAGCACGCCGCGGACAAACTTTTTATAAACACGGCAGGCGTGGGAGCCGTAACGCCGAGCGTTAAGATTTCGGTAAGTAATGCGCAACCGGGAGACACCATTATCGTGAGCGGCAACGTGGGCGATCACGGCGTTACCATCCTCAGCCAGAGGCAGGGGCTTCAGTTCAGGAGTCCTATAAGAAGCGACGCCGCCCCGTTGAATGGGCTCGTCCAGAAGATGCTCGCCAGCTGCCGCGGTATTCACGCTATGAGGGACCCCACGCGAGGTGGGCTCGCCACGACCCTCAACGAGATAGCAAAGAGTTCAAAAGTTGGTATTGAGATCGAGGAGAGCAGGATTCCCGTTTCTGATGCGGTGGAGCGGGCATGCGAGATGCTCGGGCTCGATTACCTCTACCTGGCCAACGAGGGCAAGCTTGTGGCCGTGGTCGCCAGAGAAGATACGGAGCGTCTTCTGGAGGTCATGCGCAACCATGTATACGGCACCGCTGCAACCGTTATCGGTCAGGTGACAAGCGAGCGCCCGGGCCGGGTTGTCATGCGGAATCCGTTCGGTATCAAGCGTGTGATCGAAATACTCGCCAGCGATCAGTTTCCGAGAATCTGTTAGAAAGATAGGGTCAGGGGTCACGGGGCAAGGGTCAAGGAAAGGCAACCCTAACACTTGTGTCTCCTTCTCCGGTTCATCTTTTGCCTTATCGCGTTATTTCGTTGGTCTAACCTGTGACCCGTGATAGCGGAGCATCCTGTAAGGACCCTTGGCCGTGACCCTGCTTTTACGTCGTAAACCGTCCTACCGTCGACTTTAATTCCTCGGCAAGACGGGAGAGTTCGTTGGCCGATGCCGCTGACTGTTCTGACGCGGCTGCCAGTTCCGTGGTGAGTCGGGAGACCGAGTCCGTGTTTCTCGCTATCTCGTCGGTGGTCGCTGATTGTTCGGCGGCGGCAATGGCGATCTCATTGATCTTCTGACCGACCTGGCGCACCATGTCCACGATGTCGTCCAGCGCCTTTCCTGCACTGTGTGTCAGCTGGGCCCACTGGGCAACCTCTTTCGTGCCCGATTCCATAGAAGAGACTGCAATGGCCGTGTCGGTCTTGATGGTGTCGATCACCTGCCGTATCTGTTTCGTTGCGCTGGTAGTGTGCTCTGCAAGCTTTCGCACTTCCGCTGCCACCACTGCGAAGCCGCGCCCTGCCTCACCCGCGCGAGCCGCTTCAATCGCCGCATTAAGGGCAAGCAGGTTTGTCTGGTCAGCGATGTCGTTGATAATGCCCACGATGTCCCCGATCTGACCCGAGCTCTTTCCGAGAGCCGCGACGACGCTTCCTGCCTCCCTTACCGTCTGCTCAATGCGAGCCATACCCTCCAGAACGCTTGAGACAACCTTTCGTCCCTCTGCTGCCACTTCCATGGTCTTTGTAGCAAGTCCGGACGTCGCCTCTGAGTTTTTCGCAACCTCCGTTACCGCCTGGCTCATCTCTTCTATGGCAGTGGCGATCTGTGTCGTCTCACTGCTCTGTCGTTCAGCTCGCTGGGCCGACTCCAGAGACACCATGGAGAGCTCCGCAGCAGCGGAGGCTAGATGATTTGTCACCTCGGACATCTTGCTCACAATGCCGTGCAACTCACCGATGAATCTGTTGAACCACTGCGGATAGTGTTCCGATCTCATCGTTCGTTTCTATGTCGAGCCTCTTGGTGAGATTCCACTCGCCCTTTGTCATCTGTTCGATCATGATAATCGCTTTTTTGATGGGGGACAAGAGCACCCTGGCGACATAAAGACTCATGAGAAGTGAAGCTGCAAAGGCAATGATCGCCACAATTACAAAGACCTGCGACACGGAGTTGGCACCGGCCCTGGCGGCTTGATAACTCTTCTCACTCAGAACGTACTCGTGTTGCATAAGGTCTTGCAAGGTCTTCATGACGACCTGGAATCTGGACTCTGCAGCCGGCATAGCCTTCGCGGCCGCCGCATTGTCTGTAACCGCCGCGGCCGCAACCTGGGAGGCGACAGCCCTGTATTCGGCAAGCCTCGTCAAGGCAAGCCGGTAGGCCGCTTTCGACTCCTGGTCGGTCGCCTCACTTTCCACCATCTTCTGCATGAGCGACGAGGTCTTATCAATGGCCCCAATCTGTTCTCTTGAAAGCCCCTCTACCTGGCCCTTCTTATAGCCGGCATTGACCCAGCTCAGTATCTTGTAAAGGTTCGCGTGGATCTGAGCCATGCCCCCGATCATATTCGCACTGTTCTGATAACTACGGAACCGGTTAGAAAAAATATCCTCTATAGCCATTTTCTGTGTTACGAGGCCCCTGTAAGAGAGGAGGGCACAAACCACAAAGAAAAAGGTTACTACCAGGGGCGGCAGTAGCACTTTCCGCTGCATATTCAGATTTCCGAGTAATTTCCGCACATCAGCCCCCTTACAAAGCTTCTCCTGCGGGTATTTGAGCCGCTGGATGCGGACAGCACCCATGAGGCGGCTCCCTTGCTTATTATCGCTCGTATGACAGCTTTGCTTAAACCTGGCGGCCGGGCAGGCCCGGATCTCCCCGCACCGCAACGTGCGACTTCAGGTAAGGGCAGAAAAAAGGTCGAGAGGTCGGGACAGAACCTCTCCCGATTTTCTCAACCTTCGGGGTAGCCTTTACCTTAACCTTCGCTCTAGTCTTCACCTGTCTTCGCTCTGCTTCGGTTGACAACCACTGCCCGCTGTGTTAAACAAATCCTCTATGCCTGAACCCCTAATACGCCCGTTCAAGGCTCTCATCTACAACAGAAGGAAGGTCGATGACATCAGTCGATGCGTCTGCCCGCCGTACGACATCATACCGAACCCAAGAGTCTATTACGAACGAAGTCCGTTCAACGCGATCCGCCTGGAACTCCCTCTGGCAACGCCCTCCACAACCGAGTACGATGAAGCCGCCCAAACCCTGGAGGCCTGGCTTCGTGAAGAGATACTTGCTGCCAGACGCTGCGGAGACGATCTATGTCTATGAGCAAGAGTTTACGATAGACGGGACGACATACGCCCGGCGGGGCCTCATCCCCCTTGTGCACCTTGATCATGCCCGCATTCTCACACATGAGGAGACCCGAAAGGCAGCGCGGGAAGACAGAGAGAGGCTCATACAAAGACTGAAGACCTTTACGAGTCTGATTTTTGCCCTGTATGATGACAAGCAGAAGAAAATTGAGAACCTTCTTGTTTCTTCTGAGAAGGAGCTGATGTATGACTTCTCGGACGAGCTTTCTATCAGGAACCGATTTTATAGAATGAATGACGCCGCACAGATACGCGAACTCGTTGCCTTAATGGAGGAAAAGAGGATATACATCGCTGACGGCCATCACAGGCTGAGCGTCGCCTTCAAACTCGGGCTTCCGTATGTGGCCATGTATTTGACCGACATGTATTCGGAAGGCACCGTGATACTCCCTTACCACAGGATCGTGCGGTCAACGTCCGAGCATTTCGCTGGCTCAACTACTCGAAAGGATCAAAGGCCTTCTCCGCGTGGAAAGGGTCGCCTTAACCGGCCCGGAAAAGCTGAAGGCTGCTGTTAAGGGCTTAGCCTCCGGGCTGAACCCTTCTTTCGGCCTGTTCTGCAAAGACGATAAAGCACATCTCTACGTCCTCTCCCAGGAAAAGCCCTTTTTTACGGACAAGACCGCACCGGAGAGTTTGAGAAGACTAAGCGTAAACGTCGCACATGCCGGTCTTCTGAAAGGTCTTTTCGGAATTAAGGAAGAGGAGATTTCCTTCGTGAACGACGCTTCCGAGGCTGTGCAGCTCGTGAACGAGGGCAGGTCTGATCTTGCCTTGTTTGTTCCCCCCACCACGGTAGACGAAGTTAGAGATGTAGCTGAGCATGGTCTTTACATGCCCCCAAAATCAACCTACTTCTTCCCGAAGGTACTCTCAGGTCTCGTGTTTCATCAATATGCGTGAGCCTCCCGGCTCCCGACGAAACGCTTACATTACTCTGCCGGGAGAGGTTGAAGCTTCTGCAGAAAAAAGAGGCTTATCGGTTCTCCCTCGATCCCGTCCTTCTTGCAAACTTCATTGTGCTTAAAAGGCAGGAAAGAATGTTGGATATCGGCACTGGCTGTGGTATCATACCGATATATATGTCGAAGCGATATCCGCACAACAGCCTGGTGGGGGTTGAAATTCAGAAAGAGCTTTTCAATCTTGCAAAGAGGAACGTCCGCCTTAACGGATGCGAGAATGTCCAAGTTCTCCACGGTGACATCATGACCGTTGCCAAGAGCTTCGGAGCATCCTTTCACGTGGTCGTATCGAATCCGCCATACGTAAGAAGGGATAGTGGACGCAAAAGCCCCCAACACTCCCGGCATCTGGCCCGTTATGAATCCCTTCTGGACGTGAAATCGCTTATCGCGGTTTCCGTCTCCCTGCTGTGTACCAACGGACGACTCTATCTCATTTATCCTGCCAAGCGGCTGGCGGAGCTTGTCTCGGTCGCAACATCACATGGTCTGGAGCCGCGTCGCCTGAGGCTGATCCATCCACGAGGCAATGAACCCGCAAACCTCTTTCTCATCGAATGTATGAAGGGTGGAGGCGCGGAACTGAAGGTGGAGCGACCCCTGTACATATACGAAGACGGGGAGTATACCGAAGAAGTAGCATCGTATTACGCGTGAAAGAGCGATTATGGCAAACATCACCGACACTCATAACTCAGGATCTGGCCCAACTGGAGCTGTCTATCGACAAACTTCTCACGACGAGGGTCACATTCATCAAAGAGGTTGTCCAGCACATTGTAAAATCGGGCGGGAAAAGGATACGGCCGATCCTTGTCATCTTGTCAGCTAAGCTTTGTGGCGTCAAGGATGACCAGCCTATCCCGTATGCGGCAATTATCGAGTTTATTCATACAGCCACCCTTCTGCACGACGATGTTGTTGACAACGCGAAGATCCGGAGGGGCCGGCTTACAGCAAATACCGTCTGGGGAAACGAGCCCAGCGTGCTCGTGGGTGATTTCCTCTTCACAAAATCGTTTGATCTGATGGTACAGATCCAGAATCGCGGAAATCCTGAGGGTGATGGCGAATGCGACGACCAGGCTCGCCGAGGGCGAAATCATGGAGCTTCTCAGGACTTCAGACGTCAACACGACGGAAGACGACTATTATGAGGTGATAGACAACAAGACAGCGGTGCTCCTTTCGGCCGCGTGTGAGATAGGAGCCGTGTTGGGGTGTGTCGATGCAGAGAAGCGTTCGGCGCTCAGGGAATTTGGCCACCATCTCGGCATGGCCTTTCAGCTTAAGGATGACCTTCTCGATTACGTTTCAACCGATTCCACGCTGGGCAAGAACACCGGCATCGATTTCAAAGAAGGCAAAGTAACACTCCCGCTCATCCACGCGCTGAAGTATGTGACCCCCGCAGAGCGCGAATCCATACTGGCTGCTCTGGAAAAGAGGAGAACCAGCAAGAAAGATTTTCAAAAGGTGAAAGGCATTATCGAAAGGTACGGCGGACTCGAATATACGTCAAACGTTTCAAAGGAACATATCAACAAGGCCAGGGGATTCCTTGAGCTATTTCCTCCTTCGCCCTACAAGGATGCGCTCCTCGAACTGGCTACCTATTTCATAACAAGAGAAACCTAGACAAAACAGGTAAAGACAAGAACAGGTTGAGGTAAGTACAAGAATGAAGGTTGAGAAAACAATCTAGACACGCGTTTCGTCTCTAACTCTACCTTCGCTTTAGTCTTTAGCTCTGCCTTTGTCCCTGTCTTACCTGCGTTCCTCTACCTTTGTTCCAGTCTTTACCTGGGTTCCTCGCCCCGACCTGTCTTATCAGGGCGTTGGCCGCCGACTATGATGGTGTATTCACCTTTCACGTCTTCCGGTATGTAGTTGACCGATTCGCTCGCACGGCAACGTACAAGCTCCTCGTACATCTTGGTCATTTCTTTTGCCAGAACAACTTCCCTGTCCGGAGCGATTTCACTTATGTCGGTCATCGTATCGGTTAGCCTCCGGGGAGACTCAAAAAAGATAACAGGGAAGGGCCGGGACAGCAACTCCTCAAGGATCCTTTTTCTTTTTCCCCTCTTCTGCGGCAGGAACCCGTAGAAGAAAAACCTGTCAGGAGAGAGGCCTGAAATGGAAAGCGCAGCGATGACCGCTGAAGGTCCGGGCACGGCCTTAACGTCGACGCCCATCTCGTGACACGTGCGCACTATCATGTTGCCCGGATCGGAAATGCACGGGGTTCCCGCACCCGAAATCAGCACGCATTGCTTGCCCATGCGGACCTGCTGGGCGATGCCATGAGCCTTTCGCGCCTCGTTGTACGCGTTTATGGTTACTATGGGCTTTCGTATCTGCAGGTGGCTCAACAGCTTTAAGGCGCGCTCCCGGTCCTCCGCGACGATGAGGTCCGATTCTTGCAGAATTTCCACTGCCCTTAGGGTAATATCCTTCAGATTCCCGATAGGGGTGGCCAATACGTAAAGGGTACCTTTGATTGCAGACATACCGGCCGATAATTATACTAGTTATACTACTTCTATTAAAGGGTAAACAACTTGACAAGAGTCAATATTTTTAAGAGAATAGAAGCAATGCTTCGCGCCCTGTTTTTGTCGATCCTTGGATTACTGTTGCCGCTCACGGCTTTCTGCGGTGTATATGGTTACGTCGACCCTGAAGGTGTTTACCATATCACCAATATCAGGCCTGCCAATAAAGAATATCACATTCTGGTGAGAGACTTGCCCAAACTGTTACAACTGAAGGGTGGCAATGCTAACCAGTATGACGACCTGATCAATCAGCATGCACAGGCCAACGGCCTTGACCCGGCTCTCGTAAAGGCTGTCATGCTGACAGAATCGAATAGCAATCCCACGGCCATATCCCGCAAGGGGGCGCAAGGTCTCATGCAGATCATGCCTGATACCGGTCAGATCGTCGCACTCAAGAATCCGTTTGACCCCGACGAGAACATACGCGCCGGTGCCCGCTACCTGAAGCTGCTTCAGGAGATGTTCAAGGGTGATCTGGAGCTGGTGCTCGCCGCTTACAACGCAGGCCCCACGAAGGTGATCCAGCACAAGAACACGGTTCCCCCTATAGGTGAGACCATCAACTATGTCAAACAGGTAAAACTGCGTTACGACAGATTGAAGAACTCCCAGTGAATCAAAAGGATGAGAAGACATCTGTATGGACGCTGCCGAACAGGCTGAGTATGCTCAGAATCCTCTTCATTCCGGCTATCATCCTGCTGATCAGCCGCCAGAAGGATTGGTATCTCTTCGTGTCCAGTATCCTCTTCATCATCGCGGGGATAACAGACGGCCTCGACGGCTGGCTTGCCCGCCGCCTGAGCATGACGACGAAACTGGGCCTCTACCTTGACCCGATAGCAGACAAGCTCCTGGTTTCTTCCGTACTCATAACCCTTTCCGCATATGGACTCGTTCCGCTTTGGGTCACGATTGTCCTCGTTTGCAGGGAGTTCCTGATAAATGGGCTACGCTCTTTTTACGCTGTGGAAGGGGTCACGATCTTTCCGTCATTCGCAGGCAAACTGAAGACTACACTGCAGATCATCGGGATCTCCTGCATACTGTTCAACACATCAGTCCTTGGTAAGCAGCTGCCGGATGTGGACCGAGCCTTGCACCGGGTAGGGCTTATTATTATCTATGCTGCCCTCTGTTTCAGCGTCTATTCGGCCTACCATTACATACGGGCCATCTTTAGACCACCCCAATCCTCCGGGCAGGATACGGCAGTATAAAACAGGTTGAGGTAAAAGAAATAGCAGGTAGAGGTGAAGAAAAGCACCTCGCTCTGCTTTATCGCGACGTTTAGCTCAGGTCTTTTCTCAACCTTCGCTTTAGTCCTTACCTCTACCTTTGTTCTTGTCGTTACCTTGACAGAAGCCGCAGTTATGACAGCGGCTTTTGCGCCCGTCGTCCTTGTATTTGCCCTTCTCACCTGCCGGATTTCTGAGGATGAGACTCTCCCCTTTCCTCTTGCCCAGGTAAGTGGGCTCCAGGGGCACCTTCCCCACGCCGCCGGTGATATCCAGGGCGTACTGCGGGATGCAGAGGCCGGAGAGGCTCCTTCGCAGCTCTCTCATAATCGCCATGCCGGCGCTCAATCTAACCTTGAAATGCTGAGCGCCTTGCGCATCATCAAGCTGAAATAGATAATATGGTTTAATGCCGAGACGCACCAGTCTTTCAAAAAGCCCGGACAGGATGTGGGTACAATCATTGACACCCCTGAGAAGCACCGTTTGGCTGATCAGAACAGCCCCCGCCTCCCTGAGCATGCTCACAACCTCTGCAAACTGGCGGGTGACCTCCTTCGGGTGGTTGACGTGAGTGATGACCCAGATTGGGGCATGCTTGCGTATTGCCTTCACATGCTCTCGTTGAACGCCTTCCGGGAAGACCACGGGGAGCCGGGTGCTGATACGCACAACTTGAATGCGCTTGTTCGAGCGCAGCCGTTCCAGGATGTAGGCCAGACGTGCCGGTGCAAGCATCATGGGGTCACCGCCCGATAAGATCACTTCCGATATCTCATCATCCTTTTCAAGATACCGAAGCGTCTCTTCTGTTGATTCCTCCCATGCGTGTCCCTTTCCTACGGCTCGCTTCCTGTTACAGAACCTGCAATACATGGCGCATTCAGAGCTCACGAGGAAGACGCCCCTGCCGGGATATCGCTTCAAAAATGAAGGTGTGACCCCTATCCCGGCCTCGTCGAGGGGATCCGGCACGCCGCCGGGCTTCAACTCTCGGACCGAGGGGACCGCCTGCAGGCGTATCGGACAGGCCGGGTTTGCCGGGTCCATCAACGCAGCGTAAAATTCCGGGATTCTGTAGGGATAGACTTGTACTACTCTTTCTATTGCCTTCTTTTCCGATTCTTGCAGCGGTAGTCTATGTGAGAGCTCTTGGATGGTAGAAAAAAAAGAGGGGGTAATCACCCATTACCCCCTTTCTTCTCACTCAATTTACTTAATGGGTACGAATGCGTCTCTTCTATTCTGGGCCCAGCATCCCTCGTTATGCTCCGTGCAGACGGGTCTTTCCTTACCGTAGCTGATCGTATCGAGTGTCTTTCCATCTACGCCAAGGCCGGTGAGGTAATTCTTTGCAGCATCTGCCCTCTTCTGACCGAGTGCCAGGTTGTACTCAACAGTACCTCTTTCGTCACAGTTTCCTTCAATTCTTACCTTGGTATTGGCATTTGCCTTGAACCAGTCGAGGTTCTTTTTCAGTATTTCTGCATCACCCGGCCTGACGTTGTATCTGTCGAAATCAAAGTAAATATTGTTCAGGACTGGTGCTGCTACCGGAGCGGGTGCCGGCGGTGGTGCCACTGGTGCCACGGGTACTACGGGCTTTGTCTCCGCAGGGGCTATCTGCCGCTGCCTCCGGTGGTTTCGGTGGAGGAGCCTCACCCTTCTGGGCCTGAATGAAACAGCCACAACCCCCAAGGGAAAATGCCACAAAAACCGCCACCAACAGGAGCCCAAGACTTCTTATCTTCATAGAGTCCACCTCCTCATGATGTGGGGTATATCCACGACGGTGGATATACCCCCTTGAATTGCTGCAATCCTACTTCTTCTCTGGAGCTGGTGCTGGTGCTTTTTCTGGTTCTGCCGGCTTCTCCGGTGCCGGAGCAGCTTTTTCCGGAGCAGGCGCAGGAGGAGGTGCTGGCTTTGCTTCCTCTTTCGCAGGCGGAGGCGATGATGGACCGCAACCAACCAGCGCGAAGCCTGCAAAAAACGTTATAGCTATACATAACGCCAATATCTTTTTCATGTCTTTCACCTCCTTTCTTTTGTAAGTTGACTTCGTGTTCTAAACCTATAATCCTATACTATAAAATAACGATGGTGACAAGTAAAATTAAATATTTTTAACTAAAACTTCTTTCCTAATGCTTTCTACATCCTCCCTTGAGCAGTGCACACCCGCAGCGTTGAGGGTGGACGCAGTTCCACATGCCACGCCCAAAGCGAGTGCATCTCGTAAGCTCAAGCCCTCGCTGAGCCCATACACGAGGCCGCCTACAAGGGCATCGCCGGCCCCGATTGAGCTCTTGACGTTCACCTTCGGAGGCACGGCATGATATTTTTCATCCTCAGAAAAGGCTACCGCGCCTCGCGCCCCCATTGATACCACTATGTATTGAACGAATGCGAGATAGGGGTCCACATTCTCGATTATCTCATCGATATCTCTCACATTTTTCTCGACCAGCCTGCCAAATTCATGAATATTCGGCTTTATGAGAAAAGGTTTGGCCTTCACCCCCCTCCTCAAGGCCTCCCCATCGGCATCAAGGATGATCCGCACGTTCTTTCGCACAAGGGTCGTTATGACTTGAGCGTAAAAATTCTCGCTAATCCCAGGCGGCACGCTACCACTGATCACAACGTAACTATCTCCTGGGATATCGCAAAGCTTATTATAGAAAGCGGACAGTTCGACCGGGGTAACCTGGGGCTCTGACGCGCTGAAAAGGGTCTGAAGTTTCTTCCTTCTTTGATGAATGATGATGTTTGTCCTTGTCTCGCCGCTAAGTCTGCCAAGATCACAGACTATGCCTTCACTAATCAGCCTGCCTTCTACCTCAAGGCCATTGTAGCCCCCAACCAGTCCCAGAAGAGAGCTATGTCCGCCGAGTTCCCTGATGACTCGCGTCACGTCTATTGCCTTTCCGCTCACGAGTCGTTTTTCCTCGAGGATCTGGTTCACGTCATCATATATGAGCTCGTCGATGTCGATGATCCTGTCAAGCGCAGGATTCAAGGTGACTGTGTATATCATCGAGGCCTCCGGAGTAGTTCATACACTATACCACAGTTACCTCGGCCAGGAAATGAATCGTGAGCGTCAACAGCAGCGGTACCGACAACAAATCGTAAGTAATGACAAAGGCAGCGAGCTGGTGGTATATGGTATAATAGTTCGACCCCGAGTTGGAGCAAAAATCAGTGCGTCCGGCGCACGAATACAGGAGGGCCTATGAAGGTCGCTATCACGGTTTTGTCTCTTATCATAATTTTGGGCAGCCTTTCGGGGTGTGGCTATAACACGATGCAGGCGCAGGAAGAAGCGGTCTTTGCCGCCTGGGCTGATGTTGAGGCAGCATACCAGCGGAGGGCTGACCTGATTCCGAACCTGGTGGAAGTCGTGAAGGGTTACGCAAAATATGAAGGCGACACCCTCATAGCCGTAACCGAGGCCCGTTCGAAAGTCGGATCGGTAAAACTCTCCAAAGAGATGCTCAGTGACCCGCAAGCTTTCGACAAGTTTCAACAGGCCCAGGGCCAGCTTGGAGGGGCCTTGTCAAGACTTCTTGTCGTTGTCGAGAAATACCCTGATCTCAAAGCAAACCAGTCCTTTCTCGATCTACAGAACCAGATCGAGGGTACGGAGAACCGGATAAACGTGGCAAGAGTTCGCTACAACAAGGTAGTGCAGGAATTTAATACAAGCATCAGGACCTTTCCCAACTCCCTCACCAACTCGATCTTGCTCCATCTCACTCGCAAGGAGCCTTTCAAGGCTGACGAAGGGGCACGCGTGGCCCCGAAGGTGAAGTTCTAGGAGTCAACCGAAAGCTTACTATGCGCACGATTGCACTCCTCATACTTCTGATTCTGGTGCCATTTAGCATCGAAGCGCTCGATGTGCCGCCTCTAAAGGCCCATGTTAATGACTATGCCCATATGTTTTCCGCGCAAACCGTCCAGGAAACGGAGAGGACGCTTGCCGATTTCGAAGCAAAGGAGTCGACGCAAATAGCGGTCCTCACCGTGCCCACGCTTGCAGGCGAGAACCTGGAAGAGTATTCGATCAAAGTTGCCGAGGCCTGGAAGATTGGCCGGAAAGGCCTTGATAGCGGCGTGATTCTCCTCATCGCAGGGCAGGAGCGGAAGATCCGGATCGAAGTGGGACGCGGGCTGGAGGGGAGACTGACGGACCTCGTATCCGGTCGCATCATCAGGAGCGAGATTACGCCGCGTTTCAAGACAGGTGACTTTAATGGCGGTTTAACTGCGGGTCTTGTAGCCATCATGTCTGCCGTCAAAGGCGAGTACAGCCCGCAAGAGCAGGATATTCGCCATGCCAGGAAGAGTGCGCCACCCATTTTCGGTCTCTTGATTTTTCTTTTCGTGGTACTGATCTTCCTGGGATCGATGTCAAAGGTACTCGGAGGAATTGCCGGAGCCGTGGGATTGCCCATCGCGGGCCATATCGCTTCTTCCGGGCTGTCTCTCATCATGCTCGCCGGTCTCGGGGTAGTGGGGTGCATCATCGGGTTGATCGTGAGCCTGCTTTTCGGCGGCGGCTACGCCTCACACAGCGGGACACGCACACGAGGCGGGCCTACCGGCGGCGGCTTCTGGGGCGGGCTTCGGTGGGGGCGGTTTTGGCGGATTCGGGGGAGGGTCCGGCGGTGGTGGAGGATTCTCAGGAGGCGGAGGATCATTCGGCGGAGGAGGCTCCTCAGGCGACTGGTAATGTCAGTTCGCCTTCAAGCGTATACTTTCGTTGCCCGTTCGGCCTGTTCTTACTCAGCGTACTACAGTACGCCTCCGTAGCCCAGGCCTTGGAGCGCCTCAGTCTCCATCTTGAATGCGAACTGACATCCGCCAAGTATAAAAAAGACAAAGCAAGTAGGTGGAAACTCACGTGAAGGTCCGTCTTTTGTCTGGACAGTACGCGCCTGACAGCGGCCTGTATTCGAGTGGAGACCGAGGCGGCAGCAAGGAGCTTGCCGCAGGCGTACTAAAGTACGTCGAGGAAGAGCGACGCAGCGACAACGAAGGTATACGCTTGAAGGCAAACCGGCTATCAGCCGACTCTCATATGCTTGAACACCCACTGCGGGACCGAGGAGAGGTGATAGTAGTGGCCCACCGTATGGTAGCACGTGGAAGAGCAGAGCGGCCTGCACTTCTCTTTGAGTTTCTCAAGCTCCTCGCGATCGAAGCGGTGCTCCCAGATCCTACCCCAATCGTGTTCATAGGTAATCATATCAAAGCAGGGTGAAAGCGTCCCGTCCGGCCTGATGAGGGCTCCGTTTCTGCCCGCGCGACATTCCCAGGGGCGGACAAGCCCCCTCATGCGCTCCTTGAACGTCTTCAAATGTTCGACAGAGTTAACCATGGGCCAGCCCTGGAGTTGTTTACTGATCAGCCAGTCAAGGAGTTCATCCACATCGTCGTACTTATCCGGGGTAACCCAGAGCTCATTTTCCATGTGCTTGTAATGTTCCAGGTCCACAAATCCATGCGGCGGTTCGTTCAAGTGATAATCGGTGCCTATATGATTTTGATGCGCAATTTCAGTGAGCATTCTTACATCTTTGATGTTCGTCCGGCAGATATTAATATTGAAGAAGAGCAGATATCCGTATTCCTTCTGCCGCTCGACCAGGTACCTGAACTGGGGCTCGATGGCGAGTAACGCCTTTGGCAGGCCTTTCCGCGGGGCCACACAATCCACGGCAAGATTTACCGCTGCCACGCCTGCGCGACCCATCTCGTCGATGAACTCTTTGTCCATGAGATACCCGTTTGTGGGCAGGTACATAAAGAAGCCATTGTCGGCCCCGTACCGGATTACTTCGAGAATGAAATCCTTGCGGAGAAGGGGTTCGCCGCCCATGAGCGGGATGACCCTGCAGCCAACCGACTTGAGCCAGTCGACGGCACTCTTGGCTGTGTCCAGGTCCATGCCGGGTCTGCCGTTATCGAATTGAAAGCAGTAGTGGCAGTCGATGTTGCACTTCCACTCGGTATAGAGATAGCAGAGCACGGGCCTGAAATCGCCGTTGTGGATGTAGGAGTTAACGTACGGGACGAGCCAGCGCCTGACTGCCCGACCGCCGTTGCGAACCTTGTAGGATAATGTCATCGCCATGCGTCACCTCTTTCTTAAGAGTAAAGGTACGTTGGTCGCCCATCAACTAAACAGATCCGGCGAAACCGCCCACTCCAGAGACCACTCGTCTTCCAGTCTCCTGAGGCACACCATACCTCCCATCTTTAGATGCACCAGGGTTCGTTCGGGGTCACCACAAAGGAGCAAAGAAGCAAGCCTTCTCAGATGGGGCAGATGGCCAACCAGCACCACGTCCTCATCGAGCCCTTTCAGACGTTCATGCCAAATCTGCGGGTCGTCCTGAGGAGCAAGCCCCGCAGCCTCGATGACACCCTTGTCCGGTTTAAGCTGTTCAGCCAGAATAGAGGCCGTTTCGTGGGCCCTTGTTTTGCCGCTGTGGTAGATTTTCTTGATATCGAGGTTGAGCTTCTGCAGGTGAGCCGCTACTTTGTGCACATCGGCCATGCCTTTGGTAGTCAGCCCCCGTGTCGGATCGGTTTCGGCCGGTTTGGCCTCACCATGCTGCGCCAGAAAGAGATACATACCAACCTCGCCCCTGATGCCTTTGCTTGATTATAAGCATGCGAAGCAAGGTTCTCAAGGTCTACTGCTTGGGTGAAGCCTGTAACCCTCTTTTCAAGAAATGGCTGAAGGCGGCAAGTGCCCTGCCCCGATGGCTGACCCGGTTCTTCTCCTCGACGGTCAGCTCGGCCATATACTTTCCCAGTTCCGGGATAGAGAAGACCGGATCAAATCCGAATCCGCCCTTTCCCTTTCTTTCGTGTCCTATGCGGCCTCGTATTGACCCATAGAAAAAGTAGCCCCGTCCTTCGGCCGGCATATAAAAAGCGAGATATGCCTTGAAGATAGCCCCCCTGTTCTGCTCCTCAACCCCCTCCAGTCTCGGACAGGAGCCTGTCGATTCTCTCTGCGTCCGTCTTTCCGTAGCGCGACGAATAGATCCCGGGCCGCCCCCCCAGGGCATCGACCTCAAGGCCGGAATCATCCGCCAGCGTGTCGATACCGAAGCGGTCCCCTATCTTCCGGGCCTTTTTCCACGCGTTTTCGGCATAGGACGGCTGGTCCTCAACGACCGTATACCCGTTCTTGAAATCAAGCAGGGAATGGAAAGAAGTGAACTGACCGGCAAGCAGTTCTTTGATCTCTCTGAACTTGCCCTGATTTGTGGTCGCAACAATCAGGTCGTGCATTTTCCACCGTCAAAGATCGACCGCTGCGCTCGAGGACCGGGCCTGATGAGCCCTTGAGGATCGCTCCGCTTGAGGACCAGCTTCGTTCGAGGTATTTGCCATAAACCTCAAGCGCAAGCGCTCCTTAAGGGAGCGCAGCTGCCGGTCCTTGACGGCACGCCAGGGCCGCTCCTCAAGCAAAGCCGCTTTCAGGCTTTGCGGTCTTCTCATGCCGGAAAGTGGGGCCCGAGTGCTGCTTTCTGGAGCCTGGTAATCTCGATGATGCCCCTATGTGCGTAGTCGTACATAACATCAAACATCTCTTTGGAAAAAGGCGTCTTTTCAGCCGTACCCTGCACCTCTATGAGCATCCCCTTGCCTGTCATGACGAAATTCATGTCCACCTCAGCCTTCGAATCCTCCTGAAACGCCAAATCAAGGAGAATTTCGCCGCCAACAATGCCGACACTCACGGCAGCCACTGAATCGCGGAGGGGTATTTTCTCGATCATGCCCCGCTTCTTCATATGCCAGAAGGCCTCAACCAGGGCCACGAAGGCGCCCGTGATGCTTGCCGTACGTGTGCCTCCGTCGGCCTGAATGACGTCACAGTCAACCCACAGGGTCCGCTCCCCGATGATGTCGAGATTGACAACGGCACGCAATGCCCGTCCTATGAGCCGCTGGATTTCATGCGTCCGTCCCCCCACCCTGCCCTGAACCGATTCTCTGACCGTTCTCGATACCGTTGCTCGCGGCAGCATGGCATACTCAGCGGTGAGCCAGCCCTTACCCGTGTTCTTCAGGAACGGGGGCACCTTCTCTTCGATACTCACCCCGCATATCACCTTGGTTTCTCCCATCTCAACAAGCACTGAGCCATCGGGGAATTTGAGAAAATTCCTCGTTATCTTAAGCTCCCTTATCTTGTCGCTCGGCCTGCCGTTACTTCTCATGTGACACATCCCTTCTTAAGTATTTCTGTATGCTTCCGTGCAAAAGCCCGAGCATCTCTCCGACCTTATCCCGACTGCATTCTATCCGCAGGAAAATTCCGGGCATATCAGCGCCCAAAAGTGGAAACAGGGGCAGGTGTTTCACTTTTGTCTTAAACGAGCCCGCGACCTCATCCGCAAGTTTCCCGGAATGTGCCGCGTATTTACCCGGCAACGCATCAACGGCAAGGAACCTGTTGCCGGCCTGAGCATCCGCTGCAAACGTCGCTCAGACCGTTTCCAGTCCGTGACGCGGAAGGCTTGCCAGGCTCAGCAGGTGGTCCGCCTTCTATCGCCTTTTGGTCCGTCATGGCAACGAGCACGCCTGTGGCGTCGCCAGACACAAACTCCAGGGCAAGAAGAAATTTTGCCGGGCTCCTGTTGATCCTCCCCATCCTCTCGAGATGTTTCTCTATCGTCATCTCGCCCAACTGGAACAGCGCGTCGTACCCCTTCTCCTTGAAAAAATCCCTGGCGAGCGACCAGGACTGTTGTTCTTTCACCCCCACCTGATACACTGCAAAACTATCGGCGGCAAAGCACTGGGCCACCCGGGCCATAGGGGCCAAAAATAGTATCCCAGCCAGGACAGCAAGACCGATCGGGCGGATCGGTCCATTGATCGTCAGCAACCGACGGTACCCACGGTTGGCTTCACCTCGCACCTCTTTTCATAGTATTGGCTCACCATTACCACGCTCTTATTTCTTGCTGGTCTCTTTCGCTTTTCTGTACAGAAAACCGATGAGCCACAGCCCAAAGAAGAAAAGAAAAATGAAGAAGAAGACGCAAAGAAGCACGCCCAGAAGATGAAAGAAGATCCAGAGGATAAGGAGCACGAGAGCCGCAACCAGGCTCAGGACCATGCCCACGACCACGATCGTGGAGCCCATCAAGACATCTTTCAGGATGTGAGCCATGTCTACTTGGTTTCCAGTATATGCCTCTCCAGGCTTACGGCAGCCAGAGCACCATCTCCCACAGCAGTGGAAATCTGCCTGAGCGACTTTCGCCGTGCGTCCCCTGCCACGTAGAGGCCCTTTGTTCTTGTCAGGAGGTTTTCATCCGTCTTGATAAAGCCTGCCTCATCCTTATCCACAAGGTCACCGAGAAACGAAGTGTTGGGCCGCGACCCGACGTATACGAAGACTCCGTCTACCTTTATTTGCGAAGCCTGTCCGGTCTTTGTGTCGCGAAGTTTAATCGATTCGACCTGCTCCTTGCCCTCGATCTCGGTAGGCACCTTGTTCCAGAGAAACTCCATCTTCAGATGCTTGAAGGCACGGTCCTGAATGATCTTTTGAGCTCTCAGCGTCTCCCGTCTGTGGATCACGTAAACCTTTCGGGCGAGGTTTGCCAGCGTCAACCCCTCCTGTATCGCAGCATCTCCGCCGCCAATGACCGCAACGTCGAGGTCCCTGAAAAACATCCCATCACAGGTAGCACAGTTCGACACACCCCTGCCCATGAATTCCGCTTCTCCAGGAATATCTATCCTTACCGATTGAGTCCCCGCGGCAACGATAACGCCGAGGGATTCAATGCTTCCCTCGCCTGTGTGCGTGGTAAATCTGCCTCCCTGCACGGTTATCCCGGAGACCTGGCAGAATTCCTTAATGACAAGACCGAAGCGCTTAGCCTGTAAAGTCATGCGCTCCATCAACTCCCGGCTGGCTATGCCCTCAGGGAATCCGGGATAATTCTCAACGTGCTCATACTTCATTGGAGTGCCGCCGAGAACGCCCTGTTCGACAAGAATGGCATCGATACCGGCCCTCATCAGGTAGATGCCTGCAGTCAGGCCGGCAGGCCCTCCACCAACGACAACCACTTCATGAAACTCGCTCATTCAAGAACCTCCATTCGCGGCCATCAGCTGCTGTAATTCTAAGCAATCCCCCGTTAATATGCAAACACTTTCAGGCAACCCCGGCAGACTCCTGACAAAAAATCCCTTGACAGTGAGTGCTTTGAAGTGATACCAAAAGACAGATGTTTATCTGGCTATTTCACAGGATCAGCGGCGCTTCCCTCATAATCCTTTTCGGCATCAAGATTTTCTCCGCCTTCTTTCTCTATACGAAAGACAAGAAGCCTGACTGGGCCTTAGGCCTTCACAGACAGCCGGTGCTCGACATACTCATATTCGTCCTCTTGACGTTCCACAGCATGTACGGATTGAGAACGATAGCGATAGACCTGGGATACCGGAAAGAGAAGCAGCTTTTCTGGTTGTCTAATGCCGTTGCTGCAATTATCTCATTAATCCTGATCTTTTTATACGCCAAAGTAGCCTGACAATGCTCGAATATGATGTTGTGATCGTTGGCGGAGGTCTCACGGGCTTGAGGGCTGCCGTAGGGCTCTGCGAAAAGTATAGCGTTGCGCTCGTTTCAAAGGTCCATCCCATCCGGTCCCACTCCATCGCAGCCCAGGGCGGCATCAACGCCTCACTCGCCAATAACCCGAACAGCAAGGACGACAACCCGGAAAAACATACGTTTGACACGGTCAAAGGAAGCGATTATCTGGCCGACCAGGACGCAGCCGAACTTATGTGCAAGGAGGCGCCCGGCGTCGTGTACGAGATGGAACACTGGGGTTGCCCGTTCAGCCGGTTCCCTGACGGCACCATAGCGCAAAGGCCGTTCGGCGGCGCAGGCTATCCGCGCACCTGTTACTCGGCAGACCTCACCGGTCACGTCCTGCTCAACACCTTGTACGAACGAGCCGTAGCGCTGGGGGTTAAGGTTTACTACGAATATGCGGTGCTGTCGCTGGCCGTTGACGAGGGTGTCTGCCATGGCATCGTGGTACTCGACCAGACCAACGGAAAGCTGATTCCGATACGCGCCAAGGCTACGCTTTTTGCGACGGGAGGCTACGGGCGCGTCTACTTTCACTCCACCAACGCCCTGATCAATACGGGCTCGGGCATCGGGATTGCGTACGCGGCAGGCATCGCCATGAAAGACATGGAATTCGTGCAGTTCCATCCGACATCCCTTCTGGGAACGAATATCCTCATAACCGAGGGCGCCCGCGGTGAGGGAGGCTACCTGTTCAACAACAAGGGTGAGCGCTTCATGGAGCGCTATGCGCCGAAAGCCATGGAGCTGGCCCCGAGAGATATCGTCGCTCGCTCCATCAAGACGGAAATGGAAGAAGGCAGGGGCTTCGAGCATGAGTTCGGCACATATATCCAGCTCGACCTGAGGCACCTTGGCGAGCAAAAGATCGCGGAGCGGCTCCCCGGCATACGGAGGTTCTGCATCGACTTCGTCAATGTGGACCCCGTCTATGAACCGATACCGATCATGCCCTGCCAGCACTATTCCATGGGTGGCATAGATGTGAACATGCGATGCGAGTCAGCGGTCAAAGGGTTTTACGCGGCAGGCGAATGCTCATGTGTCAGTGTGCACGGGGCTAACAGGCTCGGGGGGAACTCTCTCCTCGAGACGATCGTATTCGGCAAGCTCGCGTCACGCAGCATACCCGAATACCTGGAGGCAAACAACGTACGGCCCGATGAGAAGGCTCTCCAGCGAGCACAGGCCCAGGTCGAGCAGAAGATAAGAAGACTCACTTCTGACGGCAATGAAAGACCTTTCCAGGTGCTCGACGACACTGCGCAGGGCGATGGACGATGACGTGGGTATCTTCAGGACGCCAGAAGAACTGAAGAGAGCCCTGGCAAAGGTTATCGAGGTCAAGGAACGGTACAGGCACGTGCGGGTATCCAGTCCTGCCCTGCACATGAATTATGAGCTGATCGCAGCAATGGAACTGGAGCAGATGATCGACGTGGCTCACGCGATCACCCTCGGCGCATTACTGCGGGAAGAAAGCAGGGGCTCCCATTTCAGACGGGACTTTAAAGACAGGAATGACGCCGGCTGGCTCAAGCACACGCTGGCGACAAAGGGGCCTGACAACGAGCCCGTCATATCCTATAAGGACGTAACCATAACGCGGTATCAACCCATGGCGAGGACGTATTGAGCGGCGGAGGCGAAATATACACCTTTAAGATTCTGCGCTATGATGCACAGTCCCCGGATAAAGGACCCTACTTCGACTATTACAAGATCAGGGTTATTACGGGCCTCACGGTTCTCACCGTGCTGCTGCGCATCAGGGACGAGCTGGACGGCACGCTCGCCTTCCGCTCCTCCTGCAGGTCCGCGACCTGCGGCTCATGCGCGATGGTGATCAACGGGCTGCCCAACCTGGCGTGCAGGACGCAGGTTGGCTCATTCCAGGACAAGACAATCATCCTGGAACCTTTGCCAAACATGGAGGTTATCAAAGATCTTGTCGTTGATATGACGCCTTTCTGGAACATGTATGAGAAGGTGGAACCTTACATGATCCGCAAGAGCCCCAATCCTGAGAAAGAGATTTTTCAGAGCGAGCAGGATAGAAAGAAGATGGACCAGTTCGTCAACTGCATCCTCTGCGCCTGCTGTTACGGAGCCTGTCCCGTGCCGGCACGAGATCCCGGATATGCCGGGCCGGCGGCCCTGGCAAAACTGGAGCGCTTCGCGCTTGATTCAAGAGATGAAAGATCGGCCGCTTCCCTGGAAAAGGTGAATGACGAGAAGGGCGTGTGGGGATGTGACACCCTTTTCCGCTGCATAGACGCCTGCCCCAAGGAAGTGCGCCCCACGGACGGCATAGTGGGCTTGAGGAAGAAGCTTGTCAAGCAAAGGTTCAAAAGAATCTTCGGCGGAAACGCAAAGGAGAAGCGGTCTTGACCAGGTTGGTTCACCGTTCACCATTCACCGCTCCTTCGAAACTGGACACTCGACACTCGACACTGGTTTATCATGAAACTTAACTATTCGCTCGTCACAAGAAGGACATTTCTCAACACGCTCTTCGGGGGCTGGATAGCTTCATTTTTCCTCGGGAGCTTGTACGCTGTCTGGAGGGGTGCCTTTCCAACCCTCGGCAAGGAGCCTGACTTTGTTGTGCTGCCCAAACCGAGCGATTTTCTCGACATACCTCCGAACAGCACGAAGCCGTTTGCGTGGGGCGGAAAGCTCGGCTACATCTTCAAGAGGTCAGACAATACCGTGGTGGCGCTCAAGGGCGTCTGCTCTCACATGGAGTGCAACATCGTTTACAAACCTGCGGACAAGAAGTTTTATTGCCCATGTCACAAGGGCTGGTTCGATGAATACGGAAAGAACATGGAGGGGCCTCCGCCCAAGCCGCTTGAATTCTTTGAATACCGCGTGGAGGATAACAAACTGATCGTCCACAAAAAGGGAATAAAGGTTGAACTGCCAAAAGCGTAAGAACAGGGTTCAGGGTCCTTACAGGGTGCTACGCTATCACGGGTCAAGGGGCAAGGGTCACGGAAAAGCAGATACAGGTTACACGTGACAGGTTACAGGCAGGGACAAGGGCGAACGAAAGACTGATGCGTAAAGGTGTCGAGCGGGCATGAAGAAGTGGTTTGACGAGCGGTATGACTTCAGCGACCTGAGAGGGTTCGCAAAAAAGAAGTTCGTACCCGAGCACAAGCATGACATCTGGTACTATACAGGTGGCGCCGCCCTCTTTCTGTTTATCATCCAGTTCGTGACGGGCATGGTGCTCGCCTTTTATTACGTGCCCTATTTCGAACAGGCCCATAAGAGCATCATCGAGATCGTGACCAAGCTGAACATGGGATGGTTCTTCAGATCGCTGCATCACTGGGGCGCCCAGTTCGCAATTGGTTTTCTCTTTATTCACCTCTTCGGAACGCTCCTCTTGAAGTCGTACCGAAAACCGAGAGAGATACTCTGGTTCTCCGGCTTCATACTGCTCGGTTTCTCCATCTTTTTCGGGCTCAGCGGCTACTTCCTGCTCTGGGATGAGAGGGCGTTTGCAGCAGTGCGGGTCGCGACCGGCGGTCTCTCAGCCCTTCCCATCCTCGGGGAAACAATCAAGGCCTTCCTCAGGGGAGGCATCGACGTAACAGGCGAGACGCTCATCCGCTTCTATGCGTTTCACGTGTGCGTGCTGCCCATGGCCTTCCTGGGCCTCGTGGTCGTGCACCTTTTCCTCGTTCAATACCATGGCATGAGCGTACCTCTGGCGCAAGAAGGTAAAAAATTAAAGCAGGCGCCCTTCTTCCCGAACGTGGTTTACAAAGACCTGATGTTCTGGCTCGTGCTTCTTGGGATAGTGGTTACGCTCGCGACGCTTCTGCCTCCTGAGATCGGAATAAAGGCGGATCCTCTCGCCCCACCGCCTGAGAACGTGAAACCGGAGTGGTATTTTCTGTTCCTGTTCCAGACGCTCAAGCTCTTTCCCGGTGACATGTACGGATTGAATGGCGAGGTGATTGCCGTGCTGCTGGTGACGCTGGCCATACTCTTCTTCTTCCTGATACCATTTTTTGACAGAAAGTCTCAGCAAGGCCTGAGAAGCCCTGTTTTTACGGTCATCGGCGTGGCATACCTTCTCTACTTCGTGGTCATGACGCTGGTGGGTTACTTTAGTTAGGAGACTGCATGAAGATCATCCTGTGCAGCATAGCGTTCATCCTTATGCTGGCGGCCGAGCCTCTGGGCCGAGCAAACCCAGAGATTGACGTCTTCCCGCCAACCGGCTATGACCAGGCTACCGTGTACTTGAATCTCGCCATGTTCTGGGCAGGCATCATCGGCCTGGTGATCCTTCTGCGACTGAAGCTGAGAGAGCTTGAGCGCGTGCAGAGGATGGAGCGGGAAGAGGGAGAGAAAGCCGCACCGCTCTTAGAATAAAAACTTCTTGACTGATTTTTCTCCTCCTGCTATCGTCCAATTATGTCCCACTTCCTGCGTTTCGATGCAGGCAGTGCCCTCTACCACGTGACCGCGAAAAGGATTGAGGGGAGGCAGAACGCCACTGAAACCGCTGGGCTAGACCCTCTCCTTCGACACCTTTGCGGCCTGCTACGCGTGGGCACTTTTATCAAGTCACGTGTCCACCTGCTCCCCCGGCCAGGCACCGTTCCGTCATCGACGGTTGAAGCACCGCTCCTGATCGGCCGCTGTCCGCCGCTTACCGTTCACCGTCTACTGTTTGTTGTTCACTATTCACTATTCACTGCCACTAGTCACTGCTCACTGTTCACTGCTGTGTTGACTCAGACAGAACAAACGGCTTATCATTAGCTATGCACCGCTGTATCGTCAGGAATAGCCTTCTCTCGCCCGTTTACCTGGAAAAACTATTTACGCTTCCGAGAGAGGATACAGTCTATGCGGCTCTGACCGATATTCTCACTCGATTTCATCAGACGAAAGCCTTCGCCAGCGAGATCCAGACAGAGACACAGCTGGTAAGACCGGCTTTGAAGGCCCTGGGATACTCAGTTGAGTCGAAGCCGAAGTTCTTCGAGGATCATGTCAAGGGGCCGGATTTCGCCCTTTTCTGCTCGGAAGAGGAGCGGCTCGCCAACTCCAAGCGGTGGGGCACAAGAGAGTTCTATCGAAATGCAGCCGGAGTCCTCTCCGTTAAGAGATATGGCAGAAACCTTGGCGAGGGGATCAGCGGTTTCTACCTTGATTTCGAGAACAGGATACCCGTATACCAGACCTTCTATCACGTCAAGAAGGCCGGGACACCCTGGGGCATACTGACGAATGGCAGAAACTGGATCCTCTTCAAGAGGCCCACTACATTCGAAAAGCGACTCATAGAGCTGGACCTCGAAAAAGAAGACGGAATAACGGACGAGGGAGTCCTTCATCTCTTTTACCATCTCTTCTCCTGCGAAGGGCTGGCACGTGGCCTTCCTGCCCTTATGGACGAGGAACGTACCAGCGTGATCGGACTCCTGAAAGAAAAAAAAACAGAGCTCACAAAAGCCCTGGAAAATGTGTATAAAAAGACGGAGGTCTACCCAAGACTGTTGCCTTTCTGTAATGAACTCTTCCCTGAGTGGAAACTTCCTTTCACCGAAGCCTACTTGAAAGAGAGGAGTGTGCTGCCCCCGGTTGGCGCCAAGCCCAGTCCGGGCGCAGCCAACCCGTATGATGGTTCCGACATCTTCACGTATCTCCTGACCAGAAAAGAACAGGCTGCGTTCGATGTGGAAGAGATTATCCTTGAGGGAGCACGGAATGCCCTCACGAAAGAATCTCTCTTTGACTTGAGAATACTCGATATGACACCCGGATGTGGCGCTGCCGTTTCAGCACTGCTGGACGGGCTCATCTACCTTGCTTTTGCGCTCCCTTACCGCGAGCGAAATACCTTTGTAGCTGAATGGGAGAACGAGCAGACGCTCAACAGATATATCCTGGACAACGTCCTCTATGGCGTCGAGACATCCCATCTCGCTCTCGATATTCTCCAGAACAACGTGCGAAACCGGTTCGGCGAGGAGGCCAGGCATTATCAACTTGGCGATCCATTGCTCGGCATGTCTCTGGCTGATCTGGCAGGCCGCAGTGACGGAAAGGAGCAGATAGACCTTTTTTCAAAGCCTCCCGTAAAGGATGATCCAGGAGTTCAGGGATCTGTACAAGGCGTACTTCGCACTTTCGGACAAGATAAAGGAAGATATCGAGACAAAACGTGAGCTTCAGACCAAGCTGAAGCGGTATACGGAACGCCTCCGGGATATCCTGGATTTGATGACGGCAGCCTTTTTCACCAAGAAGGCTGACGACAAAAAGATCAGGGAGCTCCTCCATGCTCTTGATAGTGAGGAGTCAAGGTGGCAGAGCATGCGAGAGCAAGACTGGTTCGCATCGGCCAAAGAGCTGGCACGACGACATGATTTTTTCCACATGGAGATAGAGTTTCCCCTCCTGCTTAATGATGCATTCGATCTGATCGTCATTCAGCCCTGGCTCGCATACATATGGGAGGAGAAGGTGCCTGTGCTCGAGGTCACAAAGGCATATATCAAGCGGGCAGCGGCCTATCTGAAGCCTGAAGGGACGATTGTGCTGATCAGCGGGGACGGCACGGGCAAACTGGCAGAAGAGCTTGTAAAATCGAAGAAATACCAGGTGAGCCCAAAAGGGACGTGTATCCTTCTCAAGAAAGGCTGATCTCATGGGGAAGATCACACCGGCAAACCATTGCGTCGCGATGGATACCTTTGTACTAACAGCCCAGGGGCCGCGGCAAGTATACGAGCTACTGGGCAAGTCCGTCACGCTCATCGTAGACGGCAAGCCATTCCTGACGAGGGGCAGAGGGTTCTTCAAGACCGGAAAAAGCCCGATTTTCAGGCTTGAAACGGAGGAAGGCTTCGCGGTCAGCCTCACCGAGGACCATCCCGTGCTCAGAGTTGTATCCTCAGCGCGCTCCGGAGCCCGTGCCGAATGGACCGAAACGGGAAACGTCAAGCCGGGAGAGAGGCTTCTTTTACACAACCATCGTCATTTCTGGAACTGGCCGGGTGAATACGGAGAAGCCGAAGG
Organism: uncultured delta proteobacterium; assembly: GCA_963821605.1. GTDB lineage: Bacteria > Desulfobacterota > Syntrophorhabdia > Syntrophorhabdales > WCHB1-27 > JADGQN01. The sequence continues at coordinate 81,024 of CAWGEZ010000071.1, forward strand.
CTATCTGACCGGCCTTTTACTCGGGGAGGGCACATTCAAACAAGATACATCGGCGGCTTCGGTCTGGGTCCCTACCGGCAGCCAACTGTTTGTCGACGAACCGGCAAAACGCGCAACGCCAGATCAGAAAGGCCAACCCGAGAGCCTGGTAGTGCCCCCTGCTCCGAACGAGTCGAGGCTGTTCCTGGGTCACGTCAAGGAGATGGCCCTGCGCCTGGCTATACTCCCCAAGGAAAGGAGTATAACGCCGGCCCTGGAGAAATGCTCGTCGGACTTTTACCGGGGATTCCTCAGAGGGCTCTTCGATTGCGACGGCTCCGTACAGGGCACCCAGAAAAAAGGGGTAAGTATTCGGCTTCCGCGGAAAGACGTCCATTTTCTGCAGGCTCTGCAGCGCATGCTGCTCAGACTCGGCATGGTCGGCAGAATAGCGGAAGAGCACAGACCTGACGGCACGATGTCATCAGAGGAAGATGGCGAGCAGAAATCGTCTTCAGGTAAAATACGGTATGAGCTACTGATCACCAATAACAATGTGCAGTACTTTGATCAAATCGTGGGATTTGCCAACCCTGTCAAGCAGGCTCGTCTCAAACAGTTGCTGACCAGTTATAAGAGGATTCTCAATCGCGAGCGTTTTACGGTCACGGTGAAGGGGCTTTTGCCCCAGTCCATCGAAGACGTTTACGGTGTGCGCGTGCCGGGTGTAAATGCGTTTGACGCGAACGGCTTTTACGTGCATAATGGCGGCCGGGTCTTGTGAGTCGCGCCGATAAACCATGGTGTAGGTGACTAAGGAGGGACACACGGTCAATGGCTGAACGAACTAGGGCAAAATCAGTGGCAGTGCTGCTCATCGCTCTTATTCTCGGTATAGGCGATACGCTTGGCAGTTGCTCGTTTATGGCGGACCTGAAGAAGAAGACGAACGAGGATAGTCCTCAGGTTATTTATCCTCCGGTGAACGAGAACAAGCCCGACAAACCTGACACTAAGTAAGACAGGAAAGGCTGATGGTAGAATGGATCCTGCTCGGCGTGCTTGCAATCCTTGTTCTCTCTATTGGGCTGGTCTTCATCGGGCGGCACGCGAAACTAAGAAGGGTCTTCACGACTGCGGCCGCATCGCTTTGCGATCCCGATTCCTGGCACGTGACCTTCTACGTGAGGACATTTGTCATAAAGGGAAGGATCGAAGGCTATCCCTTAGCCTTTACGGCATCGGGCGACGTCAAAGGCTCCGCTCTTGCCCACGCCTACCTACTCTTAGAGCATCCGATCAAACACAATTTCAGATTTTATCACGGGAGCGACCAGTCTCTCGTACCTTCAGAGATTAGAGCCCAGATTGAGGCCATTCAGGAGATCCCGGGTTTCTACGCCTTGATCCTGACCTCCCGTGAGACTCCACTGCTCGCCAAACTGCTTTCGAGACCTATCGGACTAGGCTACAAGCCGGGTCTGCTCCTGTGCACGATCGAAAAGGCCTCATTCAATACCGATTCACTGCGACAAAGATTCGCACTGCTGGTTGACCTTGCGCGCCACGGTGCCTGATTGGAGGTCGATCAACTATTTCCAGGGGGATCTCAACATGAAGGTAAGAGCAAAAGACTTTTTCAGCAAGGCAGAAAAAGAGAAGATCAGACAGGCCGTGTCAGAAGCGGAAAAAGATACTACCGGCGAGATAGCGGTTAAGGTAGTTGAGGCGAGTGACCGTTACAGAGACGCGGAAATACTCGGCAGCGTTCTTCTCTCCGGGCTTTTTGCGCTCGTTGCTTCCCTGCTGCTCAACCACATTACCGTCTGGTTTTACATACCGGCCACTTTTGTACTCTTTTTCCCCTGCTGGTATCTCTTCAGGAAAGTTCCCCATCTGAAACTTGCGCTGGTAAGTGAGCGGGATGCCATGCACGAGGTCAGCGAAGAGGCCATCCACGCCTTTTACGAAAGGGGACTCCACCGCACCGAGCACGGGACAGGCATCCTGATATTCATTTCGCTACTCGAACGAAAAGTCTGGATCCTGGGAGACAGTGGCATCAACGACAAAGTTAACCCCGATTACTGGGGCTCTCTGGTAACAGAGGTCACGAAAGGCATCCGTCAGGGCAAGGCCCTGGATGCGCTCTGCTCGGTGATCGCAAAGTGCGGGGCTGAACTCGGCAGGCACTTCCCCGGGAGACATGACACGAATGTGATCGATGACGACGTGATCTGCTGACCGATCGTTTACTGGAAAATCATCCGCTCGCACTATTCCTTCCGTTCTCTAGCGCTCCATGTCTGACTAGCGGTAGCGCAGCATCCTGTAAGGGAGCATCCTGTAAGGACCCGTTGGACGTTCCGCCTCGCTCGATGCTTTTTGAGTGCGAACTTCTCGTGTATCGCTGCTCATTGTGGCAGCTCGCAAACCATCGCTGTTCCGGAGGATCATGCCTCGGAGTCCGGCGCATCGTGCCGCAACGCGGCACCGCTCCTCTCCACTTACGGGTCCCCAGACCTTCCGCGATGTTCACTCCAGGAACAGCGCTCACGGACTCTGCCTTGCTGGAGGATGGGATAGGTATAACCCATAGAGGACGGAACCGTTCCCGTGAGCGAAGCCTTGCGGGAGCCTCTCGGGTACCCGGCTTAAGGCGGAAGGAGCGGTGCGCAGAGGGAGGCGCAGGCCGAGGATTGTTTGAGCGCTAAGCCCGCCACCGTGGCGGGCGTGCGCGAGTTCCACAGGCCAGCGGGGGGAGCCTTTAGCCGGGTGAGAGGCGGAGCACCGAGCGAGCGATGGGAACGGTGGAGTCCGACCGAGGCCCAGAACGTTGGCGAGCGGAAGAAACAGTGCTCCGGTCTGCGTACGTTTTTCACGGCTTCCGGTAGTTTAGATTACCTCGGGGTGTTTCTCATTCCAATTGTTCAAATCATCATATAGAATATACGCCGTGCTATGGAGATACGCGGACCACTAAAGAGAGGGCTGTTGAACGGCCTTTCCATCACGTTCATGATGGTGAAGGTGATCGTGCCCTGTTATATCGCCATCGAAATCATCAAGCATTTCGGATTGATAGACATAATCGGCAGGGTCTGTAAGCCTTTCATGGGCATCTTCGGCCTCCCGGGCGAGGCTGCCCTCTGCCTTGTTGCGGGATATTTCATCAACCTGTACGCTGCCATTGCCGTGCTGACACCTCTCGGCCTACCCACTAAGGATATAACCGTCGTTGCCTTGATGCTCGGCATCTGTCACAGCCTGACCCTCGAAACGCCTATCACGAAAAAGACGGGCGCCAATGCCTGGCTCCTGCTGTTCGTGAGAATAGCCTTAAGTCTTTTTTCCGGGGTGGTGCTGAACCTGCTATGGAAATGATCCTTAACGCCCTGCGCGATTCCCTTTGGCTGACGGTGAAGCTCCTTATGATCATCCTTCCGCTCACCATTTCCTACGAATTCCTGAAGGAGCGAGGGCTCTTCTCTCACACAAAGCCCTTCTTCTTCGTGGGCATCACGAGGGCCGGCCTTCTGCCGCTCATCACGGGAATCGTCATCGGCCTCACCTATGGAGCGGGTGTGATCATACACTCGATCAAGGATCACAATATCGGCAGGCGCGAGGCCTTTCTCATTCTGCTCTTCCTTTCCGTCTGCCACGCAATCTTTGAGGATACGCTGATTTTCGTCGTCATAGGAGCAAACGGTCTGGTTCTCGTTATTGCGAGGCTGATACTGGCATTCGTCCTTACTTTTTGTGCTTACAAGGCACGACTATACTTGGGGCTCGCGTCGCCCCCTCCGCCAGCAAAGCACCCGCCGGAGCCTCCCCCTCCCGCTCGCCGTGCTCGCTAGATAGATTTCCACGAGCATGCCCTGTGGAAATCTATCCGATGACTAGCCCCTGGAGCCTCTCGGCAAGGCGCGCGGTATCGAGAGGAAGCTCGGCCTGCTTCCCGCTCCGCATGTTTCTCACGAGGATGACTCCCCTTCTCCAGCTCTCCCTCTCCCAGGATCATCACATAATCTGCCCCGATGCTATCCGCATGCTTCATCTGCGACTTGAGCGATTTAGGATCGGGCGAGTACGAGGTAGGTAGATCCCGCTCTGTGAGGGCCTTTATGATGGGAATACGGTAGGCAACGCGGCTTGTCACCGATGAGCGCAAGAAAATACCCTGGCTTCTTCAGGAACTGAGAAGGCCCCATCAGCAATGCCAGGCGCTCCATCCCTATGGCAAACCCGATCCCGGGTACGCTCGGCCCGCCCATCTCCTCAACGAGGTTGTCGTAGCGACCCCCTGCAAGGAAGGCCTTCTGCGCTCCAAGCTCTTCAGATGTAACTTCGAAAACCGTCCTGGTGTAGTAATCAAGCCCCCGCACCAGTCTCTTGTTGATCACGGGATCAACACCAAACTCAGCCAGGTACCGGGTAAGCATTTCAAAGTGTACACGACAATTTTCGCATAAGTGATCGAAGAGCAGAGGCGACTCTTTTCCCAGGTCTATGCACGCCTGGCTTTTGCAGTCGAATATGCGCAGAGGGTTTCTGTAGAGCCTGTTCTGGCAATCCGGGCAGAGGGACTCCTTTTTCTCTGAAAAGTAAGAGACAAGCTTCTCTTTGAAAGGCTCCCGGCATGCCTTGCAGCCGACGCTGTTCAGCTCGATGGCGTAATTCTTCACGGCAAGCCGATCGAGCATACGCGTGATCATCCAGAGCAACTCAGCGTCCACGATCGGAAGAGACGCGCCGAAGACCTCTACGTCCACCTGGTGAAACTGTCTGAATCTGCCCTTCTGCGGCCTCTCATGCCTGAACATGGGACCCATCGTGAAAAGTCTGCTTATCCTCTCCCTGGCGTGCAGGACCTCCTGAAGGTAATGACGCACTACACCCGCCGTCGCTTCAGGCCGCAAGGTCAGCGAGTCCCCGTTCCGGTCTATGAAGGTGAACATCTCTTTTTCAACGATGTCCGTTGTATCGCCGATGCTCCTCTTGAAGAGCTCGGTCTTTTCAAGGATGGGAATGCTGATCTCCCGGAACCCGGATAGCTCAAAGATGGCCCTTGAAACCAGTTCTATCCTGACAAACTTGTCGGCCTCTTCGCCGCTGATGTCTCTGAATCCTCGTAGGGAGGTTATCTTCTCCATGTCTGCGTTCCTCGGCCCCTGAGTCAGTCATACCGTTACAACCGCCAGTTATCGCTTTCTTAACCTGTAACCGTGTAACTCGTAATCTGTAATTACTTGTAACCCGCAACTCGCAACCCATAACCTGTACCAGGTATTATCCTGTAACCTGTAACTTGTAACTCGTAACTGTGTCTTCTTACAGTTTAATGATCCTCGCCTCGATCATGCCATCGATGGCTCGAATATCGTCGAGCACCTTCTCCGGAATGGGGCTATCCACCGACACAAAGCCTGCCTCTTCGCCCGTCGTCTGTCTGGAGAGCTCCAGACCCGGCTATGTTGATCTGGTTATTACCAAGGATGGTGCCGACCTTCCCGACGATACCCGGTCTGTCAAATATCCTGAAGTGGAGAAATGTCCCTTCCGGAACTACGTCGAGGCGGAACCGGTTATAGAGCACCACCCGGCCCACGTTGTCCGCAAAGACGGTCCCCGCAAACGTGTTCTCCGTCTTGTCCGTTTTGACTATGAAAACGATCAGGTCGTTATACTTATCGAAATGGTCCGTCTTGGACTCCTCAACATCGATGTTCCTGTCCTTTGCGAGGTAGGGAGCATTGATAAAACCGACCGTCTCTTTGAGGGTTACTCCAAGAAAGCCCTTCATGGCTGAGATCGTAAACGGTTGGTAACTGAAAGGCACATCAAATTTGCGCTCGCAGAGATCCTCTTCAAAGTTCTTGCCGACCATGACAATCCTGATTTCCTCAGGCCTGCCGGGAGTGATCTGCGCAGCAAGCTTCCCCATCTTCTCGGCCAGATCAAAATAGAGCCTCATCTTCTCCGTCAGGGTCGACTTCACGAAAGGTATGTTCACGGCGTTCTGATAAGGCTTGCCGTGCAGGGCATTGTAAACCTGCTCAGCTATAATTACCGCAACCGCCTCCTGTCCCTCCATCGTGTTGGCCCCGATGTGCGGTGTCGCGAAAACATTCTCCAGTTCGAGCAACTTACTGCTCTGGGGTGGTTCTTGCTCAAACACGTCCACGCCCGCGGCAAACACCTTGCCCGACTTCAGCGCCTCGTACAGGTCGTTCTCGTTTACGATGCCGCCCCTGGCGCAATTGATGAAGATCACGCCATCCTTCGCGAGCTCGATCTCCCTCTTCGTGAGCATATTTCTCGTCTCGGGAGTGAGTGGGGTGTGAAAGGAGATCACGTCCGCTTCCCGGAGAAGCTCCTCAAGGGTATCGCGGAGCGTGACACCGACGGCATCCGCTTTACTCTTCTTGATATACGGGTCAAACGCAATCACGCGCATGCCGAAGCCCTTTGCCCGTGTAGCAACGTTCGTTCCTATTCTGCCCAAGCCCACAATACCAAGCGTCTTGTTGTACAGCTGGATCCCCATGAATCTCTTGCGGTCCCACTTGCCTGATTTCAGGGATTCGCTGGCAAGAGGAATTTTTCGCGCGGCAGCAAGCATGATGCCCAGGGTCAACTCTGTGGCAGCAAGCGTATTGCCGGTAGGCGCATTCATCACAATGATCCCCTTCTTGCTCGCTGCCTCAATATCTATGTTATCAAGACCCACGCCGGCCCGCCCTATAATTTTCAGCTTTCCTGGCTTCTCCAGCAGATCGGCCGTGACTGCCGTGCCGCTGCGCGTGATGATCGCGTCGTACTCACCGATGATCTGTGCCAGTTCAGGGTTCTTTATGCCTGGCCTGACGTCTACCTCTATCGTGTCGTCTCGCGTCAGAATGTCGAGGCCTTCGGGAGCGACGTTATCCGTGACAAGTACCTTAAAGGGTTTCATAATGCACCTGCTGATGCAGAAATGTTCGTTGTGGCGCACAAGCAGCATACCATCCGGACCCCCCTAAAATCAAGGGCTGGAATAGAGCGGAACGAGGCTCGAGGCACAAGGAAAAAGGTAGAAGAGAAAAGAAAAGCTAGAGGCGGGCAGGGTCCCTATCCTTACAGGATGCTCGCTAAGAGCCCTATCACGGGGAGCTCGGGATGCTTCGCTATCGCTATCGTGGGGCATGGGTGCAGGAAACTCAACAAAACCTTCCAGGGTCAACCGGTTCCTCAAGCCCCCGATATCGACCTGGTTGAGCTTCACAAAATGAGACGGACATTTGCAGTCGGAGGAACCGAGTTTTCGGCCAAAGAGTCTGCCTAATTGGCTGACAGTGCTGAGGGTCTCGCACTCCGGGGACGGGGAAAGGTATATGGCTTGTACGGCTGAATCCCTGCGACTCGTTATGTAATCAATATGCCAGAACCGGTTCTTCCGCTTTTTCATGTGACGCGCCAGCCTTTGCTCCAGGCCTTTCTTCGCCGAGCCGACATAAAGGTAGAGACCCTTTTCCATGCAAATGGTACTCCTTGCGCATCCGGACGAGGGGCGAGCCCGTCTTCTCAATGACCAGCACATACGTCGTGAACATGCCCAATCCTAGCAGAAATAGGGGGTGGCAGTCTACTCGAACTCATCTACTTTCTTCTCAACTGCACCCCTGCCCCTTGTCCCTGAACCCTCGAGAATCCAGCAGTACCGCCCAAATATCTGTTTACAAGGTTTCTCTTTTTCTTGTTTAATATTGGACATTCAGGAGGATTACCCATGAAGAAACTTATTCTGGTTGGAGGGCTGGCACTAGGCCTCCTCTTTGTCGTCACCGACGCGCCCGCAAAAGAGACCATTAAGCTGGGTTTGATTACCCCCCTGACCGGAGACGTAAAGACCTTCGGTGAGTCGTCAAAAAATGCGTTCCTGATAGCAATAGAAGATTATTCGAAGACGGGCAAATACCAGATCTCCCCGGTCATAGCTGATGACAGAAATGATGCCACCGAAGGAACCAACGCAGCCCTTAAGCTCATCACCCAGGACAAGGTTGTCGGTATCATCGGTCCCTTGACCTCAAAGATTGCAATACCCGTGAGCGAGATAGCGGACAAGAACAAAGTGCCTATGATCAGCAATGCTGCTACCAGCACAAAGGTGACGGTGTACGACGGCAAGCGGAAGCCGTATGTGTTCAGGTCCTGCTTCACTGACCCATTCCAGGGCAGCGTCGTTGCGAACTTTGCGCTCAAGGACTTGAAGGCAAAGACAGCAGCCGTGCTCTACGATGTGGGTAACGATTACTCAAAGGGCCTGGCCGAATTCTTTAAAGCCACGTTCGAGAAGGGCAAAGGCACTATCCTCGCGTATGAATCCTACCAGAAGGATGATGTGGACTTTTCAGCGCTCATAACAAAGATAGGGGTTAAGAAACCGGATGTCATCTTTATTCCGGACTATTACAACAAGGCAGCGCTCATCGCAAGGCAGGTGCGTGAGAAGGGCCTGAAATCGGCTATGGTGGGCGGTGACGGCTGGGATTCTCCTGACCTGATCAAGATCGGCGGTTCTGCTATCATCGGCAACTACTTCACGAACCATTACTCCCCGGAAAGGAAGGACAAGGTCGCCGAAGCATTCATCTCAAAATACAAGCAGAAGCACGGTGCGGTTCCGGATGCGCTTGCAGCACTGGCCTACGATGCGACGATGATCTACCTCCAGTCGCTCGATAAGGCGAAGAAGGCGACACCCGAAGAGGTGATGAAGGTCTTGACCGATCTTAAGAACTTCAAGGGTGTCACCGGGAACATATCCTTTGACAAGAATGGCGATCCGGTAAAATCGGCTGTCATTTTGAAAGTAGAAAAAGACGGCTTCAAGTATGTGACAACGGTAAACCCGTAAGAAACAGGAAAGGAGCAAGAGCGTAAGGTTGAGGTAAGAGCGAAAAGCAGGTGAGAGATAGCGGTGAAGTTTGATTATTGATAAAGGAGTGACCGCTATGACAGGATAGTTTCGGATAGACTTCTACAGCTTGGTTTGCCGTTCATTACCTCTCACCTGCTCTATCTTGCATTTATGGACTTCCTAAGCTTATATCCTTCAGCAGTTCATCAACGGTCTTCAGCTCGGCGCTGTCTACGCGCTCATAGCCCTCGGCTACACCATGGTTTACGGGGTGCTGAGGCTGATCAACTTCGCGCATGGCGACATCTTCATGTTTGGCGCTTTTACGGCTTACTATCTCATCTCCAAATGGGATGTGCCGATCTACCTGGTCTTTCCCATCACGATGGCAGTCACAGCCCTTCTCGGCTTCCTCATCGAGAAAATAGCGTATAAACCCTTGAGGTCGGCGCCAAAGATCTCACTCCTCATCACCGCTGTGGGCGTATCTCTCTTCCTCGAATACTTCCTGAGCCTCAACAGTCTCTTTACGCCGAACTACATCGGTTTCCCGAGGCCCTTTGAGGTGACCGGCTATGAGCTTCCGCTTTTCACCGTCACCAATGTCCAGCTCATCATCTTCGCGGTGACCGCCCTCTCCCTGTTCCTGCTGTATCTGCTCATCTATTACACAAAGTACGGACGGGCCATGCGCGCCCTCTCCCATGACCGGGAAGTGGCGTCACTCATGGGCATCCCCGTGGATGGGATCATCTCCTTTACCTTCATCGTAGGAGCGGCTCTGGCAGGCCTCGGGGGCATACTTTACGGCTTCGCCTATCCTCAGATCAATGTCTTCATGGGCATCATGCCGGGAATCAAATCGTTTATAGCGGCGGTTCTGGGAGGCATCGGCATCATCCATGGCGCTGTGTTGGGAGGGTTGATAATAGGCGTGTCAGAGGTCTTCGTCTCCGCGTTCCTTTCATCGACGCTGCGTGACGGGGTGATATTCTTCATCCTCTTTCTTGTTCTGCTCCTGAAGCCGAGCGGCATTTTCGGCAAGTGGATTGACAAAGTATGAGCTTCCTTACCAGCGCAAAGAGATTCCTGCTCTGCTCGATCGTCGTCTATCTCATCCTTAAAGGGCTTTTTCTGAGCGGCTTTCTCACCCAGTATATCCAGCAGATAATCCTCTTCTCCTTCATCGCCATCCTGACCTCATTGGGACTTAACGTCATCTACGGCTACACAGGCCAGTTCTCACTGGGCCACGCAGGCTTCTACGGCATCGGCGCTTACACCGCGGCGTACCTGGGCGCCGTATTCAAGGTGGAGGGCATTCTTTCGTTCCTGCCAATACTCTTTCTAGGAGGTGCAGCCGCGGCAATCGTGGGTTACGCTGTCGGCGTCCCGATCCTGCGGCTGAGAGACGACTTTCTCGCTATCGCCACGTTAGGCTTTGGTATCCTGGTGCGGGTGCTCCTCGACAACTCAGACAGAGTTACAGAGGTACTCGGCGGGTCACGCGGTTTTATCGGCATACCGAAGATCGTAAACCTGGAGATCGCCTTCTTCACCATGGTTTTTCTTATTCTGGTAACACGAAACCTTATTTTCTCAAGGTACGGGCTCTTCTGGCAGTGTATCAAGGACGATGAACTGGCTTCCACAGCGTTTGGCATCAATACGGCCAGAATGAAGCTCATGGCCTTCACCTATGGCTGCTTTCTGGCAGGCATCGGCGGGGCCCTGTACGCGTATCTTTACTCCTTTCTCCATCCGTCAAATTTTGATTTTCTCAGGTCGATAGATTTTCTCATTATCGTGATCGTGGGCGGCATGGGGAGCATCACGGGCACTATATACGCAGGATTATTGTGGGTCGCCGTCATAGAAGGGTTGCGGATCGGCCTGCCCGCCCAGGCTCTTGAATTCAGATGGGTCCTCATCCCAATTTTTCTCATCATAGTGATGATGTGGAAACCCTTCGGGCTTCTGGCGAGAAAAGAGTCGAAATTTCTCGGTCTGGGTAAAGGCGCATGAAAGCGTTGGAAGTTAGCGGTCTCAAGAAAAGATTTGGAGGAGTTCAGGCGGTCGATGACCTCGCCTTCTCCGTTGAAGAGTATGAGACGCTTGGCATCATAGGCCCGAATGGCGCAGGCAAGACAACCCTCTTTAACCTGATTACCGGCCTTTACAGCCCTGACGCCGGACAAGTCACTTTTTTTGGCCGGCGCCTTGACCACGTGCCTGCGTACCGCCTTGCCCACCTTGGCATAGCCAGGACATTTCAGAACCTACGGCTCTTCAACGGACTCACCGTCTTGCAGAATCTTACCGCCCCGATCCTCGGCATGGAAGGATATGGGTTGAGCTCTGCCATCTTCAGAAGGCGCCACTATTTCAACCGTGAGCGGTCTGCCGAAGAGAAGGCGCGCATGCTCCTCGAATTCTTTCAGCTCTCCGGTAAAGGGGAGCTCGCTGCCAATAGTCTTCCCTACGGCGAACAAAGAAAACTGGAACTCGCCCGGGCTCTTTCCACCAATCCGCGACTTCTCCTTATCGACGAGCCCGGCGCCGGCATGAACCCCAGGGAAATACGGGACCTGCTCAAGACGCTGAGACAGGTGAAAGAACATTTCCGGCTCACGATCGTCATGATTGAGCATCAGATGGGCCTCGTTATGAATCTGTCGGACCGGGTGCTTGCCATGGATTTCGGTGAAAAGATCGCAGAAGGCACGCCGGCAGAGATCAGAAAAGACAAGAAGGTTATCGAAGCTTATCTGGGCGACGAGTTGACAACATGCTAATGCGTATCTCTCATCTCTGCGTGCGGTACGGCTCTCTACGCGCTTTGCACGGGGTCAGCCTCGAGGTGAATGAAGGAGAGATCCTCTCCATCATCGGGGCAAACGGCGCAGGAAAGACAACGCTCCTGAAAACGGTTTCAGGGCTCCTGCGTCCGGAGTCCGGTGATATCAGCTACCGGGGAAGGAACATAAACAGGGAAAGGCCTGACCGGCTCGTTCAAATGGGCATCTGCATGGTGCCGGAAGGAAGACGCGTCTTCCCGAACCTCAGCGTCAAGGAGAATCTTGAACTGGGCGCGTACACGGTGAGCCGGCGACGCCTGCGGCAACAATTGTTTGACCTCACTCTCCATACATTTCCAAAATTAAAAGAGAGACTCTCGCAACACGCTGGTACGCTCTCCGGAGGAGAACAGCAGATGCTGGCGGTGGGACGGGCGCTGATGGGCAACCCCCAGCTTCTCTTGCTGGACGAGCCGTCCATGGGCCTCTCGCCCATCATTACGAAGGAAATCTTCTCCCTCATCAGGAACATCAACACGGAAAAAGGCATCTCTATGATCCTCGTGGAGCAGAACGCCCATATAGCCCTGGAGCACAGTCACAGGACGTACGTGCTCGAGACGGGAAGAGTGGTCATGGAGGGTCTGTCGAATGTCGTCAAGTGTAATCCTGCAATCATCGAGGCCTACCTCGGGCTTGATACCAATTAGCATACATTGATAGTAGTGTTACGAGTTACGCGTTACGAGTTCGAAGCAGAGCTTCGCCAGGGCTGCTTGTTGAACCCGCAACTCGTAACTCCGAACTCGCAACATGGTCTCATGATGAACCGCTTGAGTAGCCCCCTCGGGTATGCTATAACAATCACGAGGAGAGATGTCCGAGCGGCTGAAGGAGCACGACTGGAAATCGTGTGTACGGGAAATCGTACCCAGGGTTCAAATCCCTGTCTCTCCGCCAGAAAGAAACAAAGTGGTCATGGGTGCAAGGGTCAAGAAAAACAGAAGAAGAATCGGTCTTACCCTGTACCCTTGACCACTTGTCCCTTGACCACTGTGATTTACAAAAGCCGGGCCCTGCGCAACGTGAAAGCTATGAACCCCGTCAGGTCCGGAAGGAAGCAGCGGTAGTAGTCGTTCCGTGTGCCGCAGGTAGCCTGGCTTTATTAAACAAGGGTCACGGGTGAAGGGTCATGGGTAAAGGAAGACTGCTATGAAATACCAAAGATCTGAGTGCCGAATGAATCGCGATCAGCTATCTGACGGCAAACATACGTACCCGCCTTCGTACGTTGTCCTGACAGGACCCGTGCCCCATGACCCTTGCACCCGTGACCCTGGTTACTACTCATGAGCTACACCGTTATTGCACGCAGATGGCGGCCGAAGACCTTCGAGGATGTGATCGGCCAGCCCCACATCGTAACAACCATCAGGAACGCCATGAGGCTGGGAAGGATGGCTCACGCCTATCTCTTTTCCGGTCCGCGTGGCGTCGGCAAAACCTCAGTCGCTCGCATCCTTGCAAAGGCGGTCAACTGCACCCATGTCAAAGAGGGTGAGCCCTGCAACATCTGTGACGGTTGTGTCGGCATCGACAGTGGGGGCTACGTTGATGTCATTGAGATCGACGCTGCATCAAACCGTGGGATCAACGAAATAAAGGAGCTGCGGGAGACCGTACGGTACCTTCCTATGGAGGGCAAGTACAAGGTCTACATCATGGACGAAGCCCACATGCTCACGACCGAGGCGTTTAACGCATTGCTCAAGACCCTGGAGGAACCGCCCGGCCACAACATCTTCATCCTCGCAACCACAGAACCGCAAAAGATCCCGTATACCATCATGTCCAGGTGTCAGCGATTCGATTTCAGAAGGATCTCCGAGGCAGAAATTATTCAACAGATGAAACGCATCTGCACTGAGGAAGGGATCGCCTTCGATGAAAAGGTGTTCAACTACATCGTAAGAGAAGCTGACGGGAGCATGCGCGATGCCGAGTCGATTCTGGATCAGGTCATCGCATACAGCGGCGATCATATTTCGGAGAGAGACGTCACCGACGTGATAGGGGTAGTTGAGCGACAACTCGTCTACCGCATCGTAGAGGCAGTGGTCGCTCAAGACGCGAGAGCCGGGCTGACGGCCATCGAGCGCACTCTGGAGCAAGGTTACGATGCGTATCAGGTGTACAAGGCTCTCGTCTCGTTCCTGAGAGACATGTTGATGATCAGGGTCTGGGAAGGGAAACCGCCCTTTCTCTTCATCGATGACGCGGAGTACACGCAGCTTGTCGAGCTGGCCAAGCCTGTGGAGTACTATGAGATACAGAATATGCTCAACTACGTCCTGCAGGCTGAGGACCTTGTGAGGGGCACCTTTCCGAAGATCTCTCTGGAGATCCTGTTCATCAACCTTTACAACCTGTCGCGCCTGAGAGATGTGGAGCACGTTCTCGGCGGCATAACCTCTTCCTCTCTCCGACCCGAAGAGGAGCATCGAGACGTGCCGCGCCTTGATGCCGGCCTTGATGCCAGCTGCCAGGAAACCAAGCTGCAAGCTAAGCCGGAGAGCCAAAGCCAAGCCGGAGCGTCAGCGCCAAGAGCAGGAAAAGGCGGATACTGCCATCCACGCAGAGGCGCCGTCACTCGTCAGCCAGCCGCCGGAACGGAACCCTACGGCTCAGGAGTTCCTTGAGTATCTGAAGAGCGAAAGCCCGTTTATCAGCAGCGTGCTCCAGGGCCTGGAAATCCGTGCTGAAGATGGAAAGCTCGTTATTCTGCTTGACAAGAAGTATGGTTTTGTCGGAAAGGATAACAGCACAATAAATGAACTGAAGAGACTGGCGGCACAGTTTTTTGGCAAGGAAGTCGGGCTGCAATTCTCTGATGCCAACGACCCCAAAGAAGATACCCTTGAGGACTACGTGAAAGACGCACAGTCCTTATTCAACGTGTAAAGGAGGTCTGCATGACAAAAGGCTTTGGGCAACTCATGAACCAGGCAAAAAAGATGCAGGAAAACTTTCAGAAGCTCCAGCAGGAGATGGAAGGCAAAAACGGTGGAGGCGCAGTCCGGCGGCGGCATGGTGACCTGCGTCGTCAACGGCAAGCAGGAGGTTATCTCCCTGACCATTTCAAACGATGTGTGGGAGGAGCGCGACAAGGAGATGCTGGAGGATTTAATCGTCGCGGCCATCAACGAAGGCCTCGAAAAATCAAAAGAGATGTGGAAAGAAGAACTCGCCAAGATTACCGGCGGGGTCCAGCTACCATTCGGCATGTAAATGTACTACCCTGAACCTATAGAACGGCTCATAGAGCATTTGACGAGGCTTCCCGGGATTGGGAGGAAGACAGCTACAAGACTCACCTTCTTCCTCTTACACGCAAACAATGCCTATATAGCCGAACTCGCGAAAAGCATTGCCGAACTGAAAGAGAAGATACGCCTCTGCAGCATTTGCTTCAATATCACGGATGTTGAGCCGTGCCAGTACTGCAGGGATGAGCATCGCGGCAGGGGTATTATCTGCGTCGTAGAGGAACCGTCCCATATCATGATGATAGAGTCCTCCAATCCCAGGACCTACCGGTACCATGTCCTGCACGGTGTGATTAACCCCATAGAAGGCATAGGACCGGAAGACATCCGTATCCCTGAGCTTAAGGAGCGCATCGAGAGAGAGGGCGTTACAGAACTTATCATAGCAACCAACCCGACCATAGAAGGAAATACGACTGCCCACTACATTGCCGAGCTAACCAAGCCTCTCCACGTGAGGATTACACGGATTGCCTCAGGAATCCCGGTTGGTGGGGACCTCGTTTATACTGATCCGCTAACGATAAAGAGTGCGATCGAGAACAGGAGAAGTATCTCAGACGACTCGCAGTCTCTCACTTGACACGATTCCGGAAGAGGTTATAATACAGAGAAAAGCTATTGGAGGTTCATGATGGCGGCCTTTCGCTGGGACCCATTCAGGGAATTGGCCAGCCTGCAGGAAAGGCTGGACAGAATGTTTCGTGATATCGACAGAACACGGACGGCGCAGAACTTCATCTCAAGCCAGTGGACGCCCCCGGTGGATATCTTCGAAGCCGGGGACCTGTTCGTCATCAAACTGGAGATACCGGAAGTAGACAAAGAAAGCATCGACATCAGAATGGAGGGGAGTGAGCTGACCATCACGGGGGAGAGAAAGCTGGAGCAGGGTACGGAGGGCGAGCAGTATCTCAGAATGGAGAGAGGATACGGAACCTTTACCCGTTCCTTCTCGCTCACGCAGTCCGTAGACGCTTCAGGAATCAAGGCCTCAACCAAGGATGGCATATTGCGAATTGAACTGCCCAAGAAAGAAGAGGTGAAGCCGAAGCAGATCGTCATCGAAGGCTAGAGGGCCGCGGCGTCAAAAGTCCATCTGCTTTGTCGGGCGACCCGGGAAAAGAAGTCCGGGAGCGCCCGGGTACCCCGCAAAAGCAACTGGTTCCGCGACGTACCACGAGGTACGCCTCCATTCGTCAAGTCTCGCGCTTCGCCGGGTACCCGTGACGTTCTTCCACGGGTGGTGAAGCGAGGACATCCTCGAATCACGATGGCTACACTGGCGATGAAGCTGCCATGCCTGCTGCGGCCTCCGACAACATCTTTCTGAGCTCCTCCCCCTGCACGATTTCCTTCTCGGAAAGGAGATGGGCCAGATCATCCAGGACCTTCCGCCGCTCGGAGAGGATTCCTCGCACCCTTTGATGGGCCTTCTCGATCACCCGGGAGATTTCCTCATCAATCTGGGTGGCCTTTGTCTTCACTGTAGGTTTTACCGGGAGCATAACTTTCCGGGAGGAACATGGGCTGACGAGGCGCGCTCGTAGGTCACCAGTCCCAGGAGATCGCTCATGCCATATTCCGCGACCATGGACCGGGCAATGTCTGTTGCCCGCTGCAAGTCGTTTTGGGCCCCCGTGGAGATTTCTCCGAAAACCAGTTCCTCCGCCACCCTGCCTCCTAAAAGAACGGCGAGCCGGTCCAGTAGCTCCGAGCGGGTCATCAAGTAGCGGTCCTCCGTGGGCTGCTGCTGGGTATAGCCGAGGGCCGCAATCCCCCGGGGAATAATGGAGATTTTGTGCACCGGGTCGGCATGCTTCACCGATTCGGCCACAATCGCATGTCCGGACTCATGAAAGGCAACGATTTCTTTCTCCTGCGGATTCATCACCCGGTTCTTTTTCTCCAGCCCGCCCACCACCCGGTCGATGGCCTCGTCGAAATCCGCCGACTCCACCGTTTCTTTATCTTTCCGGGCAGCCAGCAGGGCAGCCTCATTGACGAGGTTGGCCAGGTCGGCTCCCACAAAACCCGGGGTGCGGCCGGCGATCTTGCGGAGATCCACATCGGGACCTAAAAGGACATTCCTGGAATGGATTTTCAGGATGGCTTCCCGCCCGTTGATATCCGGACGGTCTACCAGGACCTGCCGATCAAACCGCCCCGGACGCAGCAGGGCGGGATCGAGGATTTCCGGCCGGTTGGTGGCGGCCATGATGATGACCCCTTTATTCGATTCGAATCCATCCATCTCCACCAGGAGCTGGTTGAGCGTTTGCTCCCGTTCGTCATGCCCGCCCATGACATTGATTCCCCGGGCTTTCCCCAACGCGTCCAGTTCATCGATGAAGATGATGCAGGGGGCCTGGCCGGTGGCCTGAGAAAAAAGATCGCGAACGCGTGCTGCTCCCACGCCGACGAACATCTCCACAAACTCGGACCCGCTGATGCTGAAGAAAGGCACTTTTGCCTCTCCGGCCACGGCCTTGGCCAGAAGGGTTTTGCCGGTCCCCGGCGGGCCGACCAGAAGCACCCCTTTGGGAATCCTCCCTCCCAGTTTCTGGAATTTCTCCGGAGTTCTTCAAAAACTCCACTACTTCCTGGAGCTCCTCTTTGGCCTCATCGATGCCGGCCACATCGGCGAAAGTGACCTTCGTCTCATTCTCGGCAAAAAGCTTGGCTTTGCTCTTGCTGAAAGACATGACCCCCATCCCCGGCCCCATCTTTTTCATGGCGTACCGCCAGATCAGGAACATAATGCCGATGGGGAGGATCCAGGAGAGAATGCTGCTCAGGAATTTACTCTCATAGTGTCCGGAATAATCGACCTTGTGCTCATCCAGTTCTTTCGACCAGGTCGGGATCATCCACCCGAATCGTGGTGAACTGCTGGCCCGGCTTTTTCTCTTTTCCTTTCAGCGTTCCGGTGATATTTTCCGGGCCGATGGTCAATTTAACCACGTTGCCTTCGGCCAGGTATTGTTTAAATTGGCTGTAAGGAATCGTCTCCACTTTTCGAGAAAGAAAGTATTGTTGCAGGTAGGTAAATAAAAGGAAGGCGATCAGGAAATACCAGATGCTGAAATGAGCCTTGGGGGGCAAGGCCATCCTTCTTTTTCTGGGGGTCCCGGGGACCGAAGAGGGAACGAAACTTATCTTTTAAATCTTCCATCGGTTCTTTTTTTTCACTGGATGGCATATTCCCTTCTCCTTATGGTAGTAAGATAATCATGAGGATGATTGTCTATGGTTTTGAGGATGGCAAAGGGAGATCTCCCCAAATCATGGTACCACACTTAGCGTTATTCTTAAATCGTGCCTGATATGATCGTCACGTATCCTCGCGCCTTGCCCTGTCGCTTTTCGATTGCAATAACGGCCCTTTTGTGAGTAAACTGTAAGCGCGGAGTAAGATTAGAGGCGTCATATTTCAGAGGCTTGGGTCTTACGCCGTAGCGCTATCGGGTTCTCTTCCCTTCTTTCTTTTCTTCCTTTGGGCCACCGTAACAGGCTCATGCAGCGCGAGGAAAAATATGATTATTCAAGCCATGACCCCACGCATGCTTCAAAAGCTGCCACCCTGTTTGAAGACCGATTCGTTGAGACTTCGTTTCTAAGAAGGAGACCTCAAACTTGAAGGAGAGCATCAAGACCATTCTCGCGCACCTGCCCCTTTTGCGGGCGAGCCACCGCGGAAACGGCTTGGCACAAAAGTACGCCGGCGCCGAGCCACCGCTGCGATCGGAACTGTTCAGCAGCGAGCAGATGAAGCAGCATGGCAGGGCCCTGGCAGCCTCGCACAAGGTGGGTTTGGGACGCGCTCCGGACCAGCTTCTGACGCGGCTGGCTGAGAATGAAGAAGTCCTGATTGGAGCCTGCAATCTGCTGACGGCGGCGGTCAAGGCGAATCGCCGGATTGCGCCGGCCGGAGAATGGCTGCTCGACAACTTCTATCTGATCGAAGAACAGATTCGCACGGCCAAGCGACACCTTCCAAAGGGGTACAGCCGGGAACTGCCGCGCTTGCTGAACGGCCCATCGGCCGGGCTTCCGCGCGTGTATGACATCGCGCTGGAGACGATCTCGCACGGCGATGGACGGGTGGATCCGGAAAGTCTCAGCAGTTTCGTGGCAGCCTACCAGACGGTGACCGCCCTGAAGTTAGGCGAATTGTGGGCAATCCCTATCATGCTGCGTCTGGCACTTATCGAGAATCTCCGACGCGTTGGAGCCCGGATCGCCGCCGACAGGATCGACCGAAACCGCGCCGACTACTGGGCGGACCAGATGACGGAGATCGCGGAGAAAGACCCGAAAAGCCTGATTCTGGTGATCGCGGATATGGCGCGGTCGAGCCCGCCGATGGTGAGTTCGTTTGTCGCGGAACTTGCGCGCCGGTTGCAGGGGCAGGGTCCCGCTTTGGCATTGCCGCTCACCTGGATTGAGCAGCGGCTCTCCGAGTCCGGCCTGACGATTGAGCAGTTGGTGCAGTCGGAGAGCCAACAACAGGCCGCCGATCAGGTTTCCATAAGCAACAGCATCGGCAGCCTCCGATTTCTGGGGGCGATGGACTGGCGCGAGTTCGTCGAGACGATGAGCGTTGTCGAGCAGATCCTGCGTGAGGATCCGGGCGGCGTCTACGGCAAGATGGATTTTGCCACCCGTGATAGATACCGTCATGTTGTGGAGAAGATAGCGAAGGGCAGCCGGCTATCCGAAAGCGAGGTGGCACGCAAAGCGATCCAGTTGGCCCGCGAGGGCGCGGCCAACAAAGGCAGCGACGATCGAGCGGCACATGTTGGGTTCTACCTCATCGACAAGGGGTTACCGCAGCTCGAACGAATGGCGCAGGTGCGCCGATCAGCCTCTGGGCTCTTCGGAGAATGAGCCGCCGGTTTCCTTTGCTCCTCTATCTCGGCACGATCACGCTGATTACGCTGACTTTCACCGGGAGCTTATTGGCGAAGACGCATGGAAGCGGGTTACATGATTGGCTGCTCGCGCTGACCGGCTATCCTCTCACTGCTCTGCGCAAGTCATATGGCGGTGGCGCTGGTGAACTGGCTGGCGACGTTACTGGCCGAGCCGCACGTGCTGCCGCGAATGGACTTTTGCAAAGGAATTCCTCCTGAATCGCGCACACTGGCCGTGATCCCGACGATGCTCACGAGCGCTCAAAACGTCGAGGATCTGGTCGAGGCGCTTGAAGTTCGGTTTCTGGCAAATCGGGACGAGAACCTGCACTTCGGTCTGCTGACTGATTTCCGGGACGCTCACGCGGAAACGATGCCGGAGGACGAGCCGCTGTTGAGAGCTGGCCCAGAAGAGAATCGAGGAGTTGAATGAAAAGTACGGAAGCGTAAAAGGCGACACGTTCTTCCTCTTTCACCGTCCGCGCCGATGGAATCCCCGGGAGCGGATTTGGATGGGTTACGAGCGCAAGCGAGGGAAGCTTGCGGCATTGAATGCGCTTCTGCGCGGCGGCCCGCATGGTATCTCCGGGGATCACTTCTCACGCGTCGTTGGTAATACGGATATCTTATCGAACGTGAAGTATGTGATTAATCGTGCTCGGCAACTACATGCTGGGTGGCGGCTTCCTGAACTCGCGACTCGCGGTCCGCATCCGACAGAAGGACGGCCTCTCGTACGGCGTCGGCTCCCAGTTCCAGGCTTCTCCGCTCGACAAAGCCGGCTCGTTCACGACGTTCGCGATCTACGCGCCAAGAATGAGGCCAAGCTCGAGGTGGCGTTCCAGGAAGAAATCGCCCGGGTTCTCAAGGACGGCTTCGAAGCCAGGGAGATCGCCGAGGCCAAGTCTGGCTGGCTGCAGTCGCGCCAGGTCTCGCGCGCGCAGGATGCGCCGCTCGCGCGCACGCTCGCGACCGACCTCTACATCAAGCGCACGCTCGCCTGGGACGCCGCGCTCGAGAAGAAGGTCGAGGCGCTGACGGCCGAGCAGATCCTCGCGGCCATGCGCAAGTACCTGGATCCCGCGAAGATGACGATCGTCAAGGCGGGCGATTTCGCGAAGGCGAAACCGTGAGCGCCGTCATCCCGAGGAGCCCTTCGGCTTCGCTCAGGGCAGGCTCTGCGACGAGGAACCCCGAACCCGACATGCGACTCGGGCGATCGAGCCCGGGATCCCTCGCTTCGCTCGGGATGACGGGCTTGTTCCACGCTGCTCTCGCAACAATTCTGGTGGCGGGCCTGCCGGCGGGCGTCGCGCTCGCCGGGGATCCCGAGCCGCCCGCTCCGCCGAAAAGGTGCCCCACATGCAAACACTGAACGGCGAGACCCTGAAGGACGACTACTTCTGGATGCGCGAGAAGGACAACCCGAAGGTCCGCGCCTCCTGAGGCCGAAAACGCGTACACGGAAGCGTTCGGAAGAAGCCGACGGAAGGCTTCCCGCAGAAGACCCTGTACGACGAAATGCTCGGCCGCATCAAGGAGACGGACCTCTCCGTGCCCCTACCGCGACGGCGGCTGGCTCTACTACTCGCGCACCGAGAAGGGCCAGCAGTACCCGATCTACTGCCGTAAGAAGGGCAGCCTCGAGGCGCCCGAAGAGGTCTACCTCGACGTCAACGCGCTCGCGAAGGGCGAGAAATTCATGGCGGTCGGCGCGCGCAGCGTCAGCGACAGCGGCAACCTGCTCGCCTACACGACCGACAACACGGGCTTCCGCGACTACACGCTGCACGTCAAGGACCTCGCGACCGGAAAGCTCTTTCCGGAGACGGTCGCGCGCGCGTCCTCGGTGGCCTGGGCCGCCGACAACAAGACGATCTTCTACACGGTCACCGACATGGCCAAACGCCCCTACCGGCTCTACCGCCACACACTCGGTGCGGACCCGTCGACCGACGTCCTGCTCTACGAGGAGAAGGACGAGATGTTCCGCGTGTTCACCGGCCGCTCGCGGAGTCGCGCGTTCATCTTCGTCGGCCGGGCACGCTCACGTCGAGCGAGTGGTACTGGATTCCGGCCGACCAGCCGACGGAGAGGCTGCGTCTCGTCTCCGCGCGAGAGAAGGACCACGAGTACGACGTCGACCACCGCGGCGATCTCTTCTACATCCGGACCAACGAGGGCTGCCGCAACTTCCGCGTCGTCACGGCGCCGATGGCCGACCCGGGGCAGTCGAACTGGAAGGAGATGACGCCCCGCGCGAGGACGTCATGATCGAGGACGTCAGCCTCTTCGCCGACTACGGCATCTTCTCCGAGCGCGAAGACGGCCTGCCGCGGCTGCGCGTCATCAATCTCGCGTCGAGCGCCTCGTACCGCATCGATTTTCCGGAGCCGATCTACGACGTTTACCTGACGAGCAACGCCGAGTTCGACGCGACGGACTGCGCTTCGGCTACCAGTCCTTGACCACGCCGCCGTCCATCTACGACTACGACCTGGCGACGAAGGCGCGCAAGCTCCTGAAGCAGCACCGAGGTGCCTCGGCGGATACGACCCGTCGCGTCTACGCGGTCGGAGCGGACGCTACGCGATCGCTCCCGACGGCACGAAGGTCCCGATCTCGCTCGTCTACCGCAGGGGCTACGCCGCGCGACGGCAGCGCCCCGATGCTCCTTACGGCTACGGCTCCTACGGCGCACCGTCCGACGCCGACGTTCAACTCGAACCGGCTCGCCTGCTCGACCGCGGCGTCGTCTATCGCGATCGCCCACGTCCGCGGCGGCGGCGAGCTCGGGAAGACGTGGCACGACGCCGGGCGGATGGCGAACAAGCGAACACCTTCACCGACTTCATCGCCGCGGCCGAGTTCCTGTCGGCGACAGGCTACGACGCCGAAGGACCGCTCGCGATCGAGGGCGGCAGCGCCGGGGGCCTGCTGATGGGCGCGGTCGTCAACATGCGGCCCGACCTCTTCCGCGCGGTGCTCGCCCACGTGCCGTTCGTCGACGTGATCAACACGATGCTCGACGCGACGCTTGCCGCTGACCGTCGGCGAGTACGAGGAGTGGGGCAACCCGAAGATCGCCGGACGAGTACCGCGTGAGATGCAGTCCTACAGCCCGTACGACAACCTCGAGGCCCAGGCGTACCCGGCGATGCTCGTGCGGACCTCGCTACAACGACAGCCAGGTCATGTACTGGGAGCCGGCCAAGTACGTCGCCCGTTGCGGACCGTGAAGACCGACGAGAACCCGCTGCTCTTCAAGGTCAACATGGCCGCCGGGCACGGGGGCTCCTCGGGTCGCTACGACCGCTTGAAAGAGACCGCGTTCGACTACGCGTTCCTGTTCCGGGAAGTGGGGATTGCGAAGTGACATCGTGAGGGCGCAAGCCCCCACGATGTCATCCCGAGGCGCCCAGCGCCGAGGGATCCCC